>NZ_CP083608.1:734775-1469550 GCF_020097135.1 Macrococcus armenti
AGACACAAAAATAATGATAGAAGCAGCTAAGAAAAATGAAGTGAAATTACAAGTTGTTCATCCAAATAGATTTCGTCCAGTAGTTATGGAATTAAAAACAATTTTGGACAAAGGTTTACTTGGTAAAATCTCACATGCAAATTGTATTGTCAACTGGAATAGAGGGCAAGAATATTATGATCAAGCACCTTGGCGAGGTACGAAGGCACATGATGGTGGCGTATTAATGAATCAAGCGATACATAATTTAGATTTATTACTTTGGTTTATGGGCGAACCTGAATCAATTTTTAGTATGGAAGCAACGCGATTACGTAATATCGAAGCTGAAGATGTTTCGTGCGGTATTGTAAGATTTAAAGATGGTGCACTCGCAAATATTCAAGCGTCAACAACTGTTTATCCTAAAAATTATGAAGAATCAATTACTATCTTCGGAGAAAAAGGAACAGTAAAAATTGGTGGCGCAAATGCGCTATACTTTGAACATATTATATATGAAGGTATGGATGAAAAAGAGATTGAAGGATTAAAAGAAAATATTCAAAATGACCCTTGGGGTACCCCTGGTCATCAAAGAATAATAGAAGATATGATTGATGCTATTCAAAATGATAGAACACCTTTAGTACCAGGTGAAGAAGGCGAAAAATCATTGAAATTAGTATTAAAAATGTACGAGTCAGCAGAAAAACAACAACAATTAAATTGGATATAAGGGTGGAATTAAAATGCATACACAATTAATAGAGAAGTTTAATAATAAAACAGCTACAATCGGAG
This sequence comes from Macrococcus armenti, assembly GCF_020097135.1. Classification (NCBI taxonomy): domain Bacteria; kingdom Bacillati; phylum Bacillota; class Bacilli; order Caryophanales; family Staphylococcaceae; genus Macrococcus; species Macrococcus armenti. The sequence goes on from NZ_CP083608.1 coordinate 735,559, forward strand.
TTCTCGGATTAGGATACGTTGGTTTACCACTTGCAGTTGAGAAGGCCAAAGCAGGATATAAAGTTATTGGTTTTGATGTACAGCAAGAAAAAGTTGATAAAGTTAACGCTGGAGAAAACTACATCGGAGATGTTATTCCAGAGGATTTAACGAAACTCGTAAACGATGGTATGCTAAGCGCTACAAATGACTTTGCAAAAATTTGTGAGGCCGATGCTGTTGCAATTTGTGTTCCAACTCCAATAGATATTTATAAACAACCAAATATGAAGTATGTAGAATCTAGTGCTAAGTCTATTGCAGAACATATTACAGAAGGTACTTTAGTAGTACTTGAAAGTACGACTTATCCAGGTACTACAGAGGAAATCATTAAAACAGCAATTGAAGAAAAAGGGTTTAAAGTTGGAGAAAATGTGTTCATCGCTTACTCTCCAGAACGTGTAGATCCAGGTAATAAGCAATTTAAAACTAAAAACACACCAAAAGTTGTTGGTGGTATTACTGAGAAATGTACTGCTGTCGCAGCAACAATGTACCGTAATGTTCTAGAGGGAGATATTCATGAAGTTTCATCACCTTCAGTTGCAGAGATGGAAAAACTTTTAGAAAATACTTTCCGTAATATTAATATTGCATTAGCTAATGAGATGGCTATGTTATGTGAGAAGATGAATATTGATGTTTGGGAAGTTGTGGATGCAGCAGCAACAAAACCTTATGGATTTATGCCATTCTACCCTGGACCTGGTTTAGGAGGTCACTGTATTCCGATTGATCCATGGTACTTAACTTATAAAGCACGTGAATATAATATTCATACAAAATTAATTCAAACAGCTGGTGAAATAAACGACTCAATGCCTGAGTATGTTGTAAGTAGAATGATGCAATTATTAAACAAATCTAAAAAGGCGCTTGCTGGTTCGAAAGTTTTAGTATTAGGTGTTGCATATAAAAAGGATATTGATGACTATAGAGAAAGTCCAATTTTACCAATTTTGAATTTATTAACTGAAGCTGATGCTGAGTGGGAAGTTGTAGATCCTTACATCGGGCAGTTTAAGTTAAATAAAGAAATGGTTGAAACAGTTGAAATGACTGAGGATAAAATTCAGGAAGCAGATATTGTTTTAATTGCGACTAATCATAGTGATTTTGATTATGAATTAATACTAAATAAATCTAACTTGATTTTAGATACGAGAAATAGCTATGCAAAAGCAGAAGATAACAAATATAATAAACTTTAATAAGTTAACAAACTCTACAATAGCATTGATGATAGGGATATTTGGTGGGCAATTAATCAATTTAATTGCCATGCCACTTATCACAAGAATATATTCACCGACAGATGTTGGGATATTTAGTCTGATACTCTCTTATTCTTCTATTCTAGTTATTTTTATGACGCTTTATTTAGAAAAAGCTATTGTAATATCCAATGATAATAATGAGAGAAAGAGTATATCTAAACTTATTTTATTCGTGAGTATTATTATTTCATTGCTGTCGCTTTCTTTACTTTTTCTAGTTAGAATATTTATAGAGTTTGATATATTTGTATATATCGAGTTAATTATTCTTTCATTTTTTATTGCTGTAAATCAACTTATATACTCATTATTAAATAGTTACAAAAAGTATTTAAATATGGGAATCTCAAGAATAATTATTCCAACTTTATTTTCGCTTTTCGGAATAATTATTTTTCCTTATTTACTACAAATAAATAGTTCGTCAGAATTAATCATTTCACAAATACTTGGATACTTAATTTCACTAATATTAATGATATTATTCAGTAAAGCAATTATATTAGAAGTTTTGTACGCTAACATAAATGAAAAAATCTTGAATACTTTATACCGCTATAAAGAATATCCTATTTACAGCGCGCCACATACATTGCTTGACTTAATTGTAAATAATTTTGTGTTCTGGTTTATAACTTATATCTATGGTGCTCATTATTTAGGACTATTTTCATTTACTTTTAGATTACTTAAAGCACCACTATCTATAATAGGTGCATCATTATCTCAAAGTTATATAAAAGAACTATCAATAGATGTTGAAACAAAAAGCTTCGGCTTGATACGAAGAAAATATTTAAAAATGATTACTCGTTTAACGTTATTTTCATTAATGACGTTTCTTCCGATATTATTTTTGGGAGATGATATTTTTAAATTATTGTTTGGTGATTCATGGTCAGAATCAGGGAAAATTGCAAGTATTTTATCAGTCTGGCTAATTATCAACTTTATAGGTTCTCCTATAGTAGCAAGCTATTTAGTATTCAAAAAACAAAAAGTAGCGTTTCGATTCTCAATTAGTCAAAATATTTTATTAATTTTGGCAATGTTAATATGTTATTTACTTAAAACAAGCTTTTATAAATTTTTATTAATTTATACTTTAGTCAATTTGTTTAATAATGTCGTATTCTATGCTTGGATAACAAATTTGATATTAAAAAAGAGGTGATAAATTGAATAGACTTCTATTTACAATTATTTATATTTTGGTGTTATTATCATTTCTTTCAACTTCAGTAATAGCAATATTTAATAATTTCACTACTTTGATTAATATTTCAATCATATTAATAATAATTATTATATTTATCAGGAATAAGTTTAATAAAAGTGAATTTATATATTGGCTGCTTCTTTCTTCAATTATATTAATAACAGTAATAATGAATCAAATTATGAGTGAAGCGACACTTATAGGTGTTTTTAATTTAATTTTTACCCTAATACTTCCTTTGCTTTTAATTGCTAATATTGAAAATGTGGACTACTTATTTAAACATGTCTTTAAACTTAATTATTTTGCAATGTTTTTAGTAGTAAGTTTAACAGTTTTGCAGTACTTTAATTTTTATAAAATAGCCTATAATACGAGAACAAATGGTTTAAGATGGATTTTTGAAAATCCGAATACTTTTGGTATATTCCTAGTATGCTTATTAGCAATTGCATTAATGAATAAACATATTAAGTTAAATATTATCTACATCGTTTTAATAGGATCTCTAGTATTATTTACAGGTGCAAGAAATAGTATAACTGTGTTTATTATTTTAACTATATTGTATTTTATTCGTAACAGAACCAAGTTGTTATTTATATTACCATATATATTATTTATAGCTTTTCTCGCTCTAGTGTTTATCAACTTTGATGAAGGTGTGAATTTGGTTTCAAATAAATTAAATAATGGTAAAGATATCAGATTTGAAATTTGGGATTATGTAATACATACTTTTATTTTAAAAAATAATTATCATTTAATTTTTGGTTACGGAATATCTTTTGGACCAATAGATTATTTTGGGGGTATATCTCCCCACAATTCATATTTAATGATAATTGGTAAATACGGATTAGTTGGATTAATTGCCTTATTATCATTTTATTTAAAAGTATTTTTTAATAAAAATAATAAATTTTATATTTTGATATTATTAATAGCGATTGCATTATATGCTATGTTTGAATCATCTATGTTTAATGGGCCTAATCCAGAGTGGATAATCTTTCTTTTATGCATTATTTATTTAAAAAACTTGAATGATAAGGAAGTAGCATAATGGATATAATTACTATTTCACATATGTTTCCAACTAAAGAAAAGCCACACTATGGAAATTTTGTACAGGATCAACTTCTAGAGTTAGACAAATATGTTAATTCAAATACTGTAGTAATTCCAAAACCTTATTTCCCAATTCTTAGAAACCTATCATATATGGATAACCTTAATTCTGAACTGTTTTTTAAATACTATAGCTTAGCAAATAATACAAATATCATTTATACAAAATATCTTTCATTACCGCGAAAGCTTTTATTTAATCAATCTGGAATTTTAATGTATATAAATTTTTTAAAAAATGTAAGACATAATTTCAATGAAGTAGATTTAATACATGCTCATGTTGCTTTGCCAGATGGACAATTCGCAATGAAATTAAATGAAAAATATAATTGTCCATATATAGTTACTGTGCATGGACAAGACATGCAGGTTACAATTAAAAATAAAGGCAGAAAAAGAATTATTCATGATATATTATCAAAGAGTAAAGGGATAATATTTGTTAGTCACAAATTAGAGAATATATTCATAAAGGAGTTTCCTGAAATAGCTAGCAAACGGAAGTTTATTTCTATTCCAAATGGCTATGATAAAGCTTATAATTTAAAACAGGAAAAAAACTTTAATAACGATTTGAGGATTGTTAGTGTTTCAAATTTAAAAGCTAGTAAAGGTGTTTTATATAACCTTATGGCTATTAAGTTATTGCAGGATAATGGTATTAAATGCAAATATGAAATAATTGGGGATGGTCCTGAGTTAGCAAATTTAAAAAACTATGTCCAAAAAAATAATATTAATGATATTAAATTTCATGGCTTTAAAGAAAAAAATGATATTATTAAAATATTTTCTAAAAGTGATATTTTTTCTTTGCCAAGTTATGAAGAAGGATTTGGTATTGCATATTTAGAAGCAATGGCTAGTGGTTTACCAGTTATTTCGGTTATAGGTGAAGGAATTACTCCATACTTACCTGACAACTTAAAGTTTGAAGTTAGACCAAAAAATTATATGGATATATATTCTAAATTAATGAAATATAATGATTTGTCTATAAACGAAAAAATAAATCTTTCAAATAATGTTACAAGTCATGTCAAGTTAAATTACTCATGGGATTTAAATGCAAAGAAAACTTTTGAATTTATGTTGCAAAGTTTGGAGGAAAACTAATTGAGTTATAAAATAAAAGTTTGTCACATTACATCTACTCATAAGCTTAATGATGTAAGAATTAATTTAAAAGAATGTACTTCACTTGCCAAAAAGTATGATGTATATCTGCTAGGGAATGATATAACTTACGGGGATGTAAGCGGAGATGTGAAAGTTATTAATATTAAAAAACAAATTAAAGGAAGATTAGATAGATTTCTGAATCTAAAAAAAGACTTATTAAAAGAAGCATTAAAAATAAATGCAGATATTTATCATGTCCATGATCCGGATTTACTTCAAATTTGTTTAGCTTTAAAAAAATATAAAAAAACTATTATATTTGATTCACATGAAGATGTCCCAAAACAAATATTGGCTAAAAATTATATACCCAAATATTTAAGAGTCCCTATTTCATTTGCTTATGCCAGATATGAAAAATTTATAACTCAAAAAATTGATGCGGTTGTTGCAGCTACACCAAGTATTAGAGACAAATTTTTAAAGTATAATTTAAACACGATTGATGTTAATAACTATCCATTATTAAATGAGTTTGCAGAAAGTAAAGCAACTAATTTTGAAAATCGAAAAAAGCAGATTACATATGTAGGGGGATTAAGTAAAGAGAGAGGGATTGAGACTATAATTACCTTATCCCAAAAATTGCCACAATATAATTTTAAAATTGCAGGTAATTTTTCAAGCAAAGAAGAAGAAATTAAATACAAATCGATGGTTCATAACGAAAACATCGAATTTTTAGGACATCTAAATAGAAAAGAAATCGTTTCATTATTAATAGAATCAATGTTTGGATTGGTGTTACTTGAAAAAAATGAAAGATACGCTGAGTCATTACCTATAAAAATGTTTGAGTACATGGCTGCAGGGCTCCCATTTATTGCGACAGATTTCACTTTATGGAAAACTATAACTGATAATGCACAAACAGGCTTTTGTGTAAATCCAAATAATTTAGAAGAAATACAAAATATTTTAATGAAAAACATAGAAAATCCTGATGTGATAAATACACAATCTCAAAAAGGTATAAATTATGTTTTTAATAATTGCAATTGGGAAAATGAAGAACAGAAATTACTTAATTTATATAAAAAATTGGAGGAAATTTAATATGAAAGTGCAAATGTTAGATTTAGGTGAACAATATCAAGGTATTAAAGATGAAGTTATTCAAAAGCTTGACGAGGTTATGTCATCTTCAAGTTTTATTTTAGGGCAAAATGTAAAAACTTTAGAAGCTGATGTGGCAAACTCTAGCAATTGTAAACATGGTATCGGTGTTGGAAATGGCTCAGACGCTATCCACATTGCATTGCAGGCAGCTGGAATTGAAGCAGGAGATGAAGTTATTACAACTCCATTTACATTCTTTGCTACTGGTGGTGCTATTGCAAGAGCGAATGCTACTCCAGTATATGTTGATATTGATCCTGTTACTTTTAATATTGATCCTTCAAAGATCGAAGCAGCAATAACTGAAAAAACTAAAGCAATTATTCCGGTACACTTATATGGTCATATGGCAGATATGGAAGCGATTATGGAAATTGCTAAAAAGCATAACTTAGTTGTAGTTGAAGATGCAGCACAAGCTATTGGCGCATCAATCAACGGTAAACAAGTAGGTGAGTTAGGAACTGCTGCAACATATTCTTTCTTCCCTACTAAAAACTTAGGTGCATATGGTGACGGTGGTATGCTTGTTACTAATGATGACAAACTTGCTGAAAAAGCTAGAGTAATCCGTGTACATGGTTCTAAACCAAAGTATTATCATCATGTACTTGGCTATAATAGTCGTTTGGATGAGTTACAAGCTGCGATTTTAAATGTTAAATTCCCGCATTTAAAAGAATATAGTGAAGCACGAAGAGAAAGAGCTAAGTTTTATACTGATCAATTAAACGAAAAAGTATCAGAATATGTTACTACACCAACAGAAGTTGAAGGATACCACCATGTGTATCATCAATATACACTTCGAGTTGAGCGTCGTGATGAGTTACAACAATTTTTAAAAGAAAATGATATAGCATCAATGATTTATTATCCAATGCCACTACATTTACAACCAGTATTTAAAGAGTTAGGATACAAAGAAGGAGACTTCCCTGAAACTGAAAAAGCAACGAAGGAAGCATTATCATTACCAATGTGGCCAGAATTGAAGAGAGAACAACAAGAATATGTAATTGAAAAAATTGTTGAATTCTACAATAAGTAGGTGTTAAATAAAATGAAAATTTTAACGGTAGCAGGTACTAGACCTCAGTTAGTTAAAATAGGTGCTGTATCAAGGAAATTAAGAGAAAAGTTTACGGAAGTACTAGTTAATACTGGTCAGCACTATGATTACAATATGGCCGGTGTGTTCTTTGATGAGTTGAAAATTCCAAAACCAGATTACGATTTAGGAGTCGGTTCAGGATCTCATGGAAAACAAACTGGTGAAATGATGATAAAATTAGAAGAAGTTTTTGATATCGAAAAACCAGATGTTGTTTTAGTATATGGAGATACAAATTCAACATTAGCAGGGGCGATAGTGGCAGCTAAAAGATTGATTCCATTAATTCACATTGAAGCTGGTTTACGAAGCTATAATAAAGCTATGCCAGAAGAACAAAACAGAATATTGACAGACAATCTTTCAGATTTATTATTTATTCCTAGCAATATTGCAATGCAAAATCTTCATAGAGAAGGTATAACAGAGGGCATTTATAATGTTGGTGATGTTATGATGGATGCAGTACTTTATAACGCACAATTAGCAGAAGAACGATATAACCTTTCTGATTATGGATTAACTCCAAAACAGTATATATTAGGTACAATTCATAGAGCTGAAAATACGAATGACGTTAATAAATTAACAGCAATATTAAAATCGTTTGCAAAATTAGATAAAATTGTCTACTTACCATTACATCCAAGAACTAAGAAATTGATAAATGAATATGGTATTAATGATATTGTTGATGCATCAAGCAATATTAAAATTGTAGAACCTATATCTTATCTAGAAATGCTTTTACTTGAAAAGAATGCCTATGCAATTGTTACAGATTCCGGTGGAGTTCAAAAAGAAGCATATTTTTCTAAAGTGCCATGTATCACTTTGAGAGATCAAACTGAATGGACAGAAACCATTGATTTAGGATGGAATAAACTTTTAAATCCTTTAAATGAAGATTTATCTATTGCGCTAGATAATATTAATACTGGCGAAGATATTTATGACGCATATGGAGATGGGTCTGCAGCTGATGAAATTGTTAGAATTATTGAAGAAAAATTTATAAAATAAAAAGCCAGTTTAACGACTGGCTTTTGTTAAGTACATATATTATAGGAGTGATATATATGACAATTCAAAAAGGAAATAATGTTGTTATTGGTAAAAATGTAGAGTTTGGTGAAAATATTATTATTGGAAACAATGTGGTTATTTATGATAATACAAAAATTGGATCTAATGTTATTATTATGGACAATGCAGTTATTGGTAAGACGCCTACAAGAGCAAAATCTTCAATTTTACCAGAGATAAAAGAATTACCTCCTTGTGAAATTGGTAATGGTGTGACGATTGGAACGTCTGCTATTATTTATGTTAATGCAAAAATAGCTGATGATGTATTTGTAGCTGATTTAGCCACAGTTCGTGAAAGAGTCGAAATTGGAGAAGGAACAATTGTTGGACGTGGAGTTGCAGTTGAAAATGATTGTATTGTCGGTAAGAAATGTAAATTAGAAACGAATTGCTATATTACAGCTTATTCTACTATTGAGGATTTTGTATTTATTGCTCCTTGCGTTGTAACTACAAACGATAACTATTTAGCACGCGATAAGGAAAGATATAATCATTTTAAAGGTGTAACAGTAAAAACTGGTGGAAGAATTGGAGCTAACTCTACAATCTTACCTGGTAAGGTAATAAATGAAGATGGGACTGTAGCTGCCGGAAGCATTGTTTCTAAAGATGTTGAGAAAGAATCTTTAGTTGTAGGTACACCTGCAAAAGAGATTAGAAAAGTTCCAGAATCACAATTGTTAAGAAATCAGGAGTTGTAGTTATGGAGATTTGGATTTTCAATCATTATGCAATTGGACCAAATTCGGGTGGAGGTACAAGACATTATGATTTATCTAAATATTTAGTGAAAAAAGGGCATAAAGTTAAAATATTTGCATCTTCATTCGATCATCAAACTAGAAAAGAAAAACATTTATTTAATAAAGAATTATATAAAAGTGAAATACATGATGGAGTTGAATTTATATGGATAAAAACACATCCATATAAAGGAAATGATTATAATCGTGTATTAAATATGTTATCTTACTTTAAGAATGCAAAAAAAGTCTCAAAGTTAGTAAATGGAAATCCTGATTTAGTTATTGGAAGTTTAGTCCATCCATTGGCTGCTTATTTAGGTTATATTGTATCTAAAAAGAAAAAATCTTTGTTTTATTTTGAAGAAAGAGACTTATGGCCTCAATCATTAATTGATTTAGGTAAAGTTACAGAAAAAAATCCAGTTATTTTTTTGCTGTATAAACTTGAAAAATATTTGTATAAAAAAGCTGATAGAATTATAGTATTATTTGAAAATGCAAAAAACTATGTTGTATCTAAAGGGATTAATGAAGAAAAAGTCTTGTATATACCTAATGGTATTGATATGAATCGTTTAGAAACAAGTAACAGTTCATTACCATATGAATTAGAAAATTATTTCAATGAAAATAATGGTAATAATATTATTGTTTATACAGGAACACATGGTTTAGCTAATAATTTAGATGTAGTATTAGATGCTGCTAAAGAAATCAAAACTAATACTCAATTTCTTTTTATTGGTGATGGGCCAAATAAAGAAAAACTTATTCAAAGGAAACTAAATGAAAAAATTGAAAATGTTTATTTTGCTGATCCTGTAAATAAAGATTTAATTCCTACAATTTTACAGAAAAGTAGTGTTGGTTTACTGCCATTAAAACATTCCCCAGTTTTTAAATGGGGGATAAGTCCAAATAAATTATTTGATTATATGTCAAATAAACTACCTGTAATTTTATTATGTGATATTGAAGACTCTCCTTTGCAACAAGCAGATGGTGGTTTCGTATTTAAAAAAGATTTTAAAAATGAGTTGGTGGATTTATTAAACAATATTAACAAATATGACTTGGAATCTTTGGGTGATAATGGCTATAATTTTGTTAAAGAAAATCATAATTGGGAAAAAAATTCTCAGATAATAATTAATAGTGCTATCCAAGATAAGAAAAAATGAGGTTATTATGATGAAAAGAATTTTTGATTTTTCAGCAGCTACTTTAGGACTAATTGTTGTATCTCCAATTGTTATCGGTACAGCTATTGTTGTAAAGAAAAAGATTGGATCGCCAATCTTATTTACGCAAACACGACCAGGACAATATGGTAAACCATTTCAGGTTTATAAGTTTCGTACGATGACGAATGAAACTGATGAGAATGGTAAACTACTTCCGGATGCAGATCGATTAACTGAAACGGGTAAATTCTTACGTAATTATAGTTTAGATGAGCTACCTCAACTTATTAATGTAATTAAAGGTGACATCTCATTAGTCGGACCTAGGCCATTACTAATGGAGTATAATGATTTATATAATGATGAACAACGTCGTCGTTTAGATGTTAAACCAGGTATAACAGGATGGGCACAAGTTAATGGACGTAATGCACTATCATGGGAAGAAAAGTTTAAATTAGATGTTTGGTATGTTGATAATCAATCATTTATGCTAGATATGTATATACTTTATCTTACTGTAATTAAAGTATTTAAGAGTGAAGGTATTAATCAGGAAGGTTCTGTTACTGCGGAGAAATTTAAAGGAACTCCAAGTAATGCTTAAAGTAACTTTACTTGGTAATGGTGGGCATGCTAAGGTTTTAAGAGACATTATTAAGAGAATAGATAAAGTAGAGTTATATGCTATTTTAGATGAAAAAATAGAGAATAAGTATATAGAATCTAATGTTATTTATGATACTATGAATAATTTAAATGATTATAAAAATACGCAATTTATTATTGCAATTGGTAATAATCATGTAAGAGATAAACTAGTTAATCAGTTTCGTTTATCAGATAGCAATTTTATAACAATAGTAGATCCGTCTGCTGTAATTTCTCCAACTGCAACAATAGGTATAGGCACAGTTGTAATGCCGAATGCAGTGATAAATGCAGATGCAGTAATTGGAAAACATTCAATAATTAATAGTGGTGCAATTGTTGAACATGACAATGAAATTGGAGATTATACTCATATTTCTCCAGGTGCAGTCTTATCAGGTACAGTTACTGTAGGAGATTATACTCATGTCGGATCAGGTAGTGTCGTTATACCTAATATAAATATTGGAGCACGTTGCATTATTGGAGCTGGTAGTGTCATAATAAAAGACATAGAAAGCAATGTAACTGCTGTTGGTAATCCAGCACGCATAATTAAAAGGAGCGAATAACATGGAAGAACGAGTATTTCTATCAAGCCCACACATGGGTGGAACAGAAGAAAAGTATATAAAAGAAGCATTTGATACAAATTGGATTGCACCACTTGGTGAGAATGTGACACAATTTGAGAATGCAGTGAAATCTTATACAGGTACGAAAGCTGCTTGTGCACTTTCTAGTGGTACCGGTGGACTTCACTTAGCACTTGATCTGCTAGGTGTAGGGCCAGGAGATATCGTTTTTTGTTCGTCTCTAACTTTTATTGCAACAGCTAACCCAATTATGTACTTAGGTGCGGAACCAGTTTTTATTGACTCTGATTTAGAAAGCTGGAATATGTCACCTTATGCTTTACGTAAAGCATTTGAGAAATATGCTGCAATGGATAAATTACCTAAAGCAGTTATGATTGTAAACTTGTATGGTCAATCAGCGAAGATGGATGAATTAATGGCTATTTGTAATGAATATAATGTACCAGTTATTGAAGATGCAGCTGAATCATTAGGAAGTAAGTATCATGGCAAGATGAGTGGAACTTTCGGTAAGTTTGGTATATTCTCATTTAACGGTAATAAAATTATTACGACGTCAGGCGGAGGTATGATTATCTCTGACGACGAAGAAGCGATTAATCATGCTTTAAAGAAAGCAACACAAGCAAGAGATAATGCGCTTCATTATCAACATAGTGAAGTTGGTTATAACTATCGATTAAGTAATATCTCAGCTGGAATTGGTCGTGGTCAGATGGAAGTATTAAATGATCGTGTTGAGAAAAAACGTGAGATTTTTAATCGATATGTTGAAGATTTAAAAGATATTGAAGGTATTTCATTTATGGAAGAGTTAAAAGATAGTTTTAGTAATCGCTGGTTATCTACGATTATTGTTGATAGTGAGAAGGTAGGAAAAACTTCAGTTGAAATCATTGAGCATTTAGCCCAGTTTAATATTGAAGCACGACCTGTATGGAAACCAATGCATTTACAACCATTATTTGAAGGCAAGGATTTTATTCAGGATGAGCAACAAGATGTATCTAAATTCTTATTTGAGAATGGTATATGTTTACCTTCAGATACTAAGATGACTAAAGATGTTCAGAATAAGGTAATTGAATATATTAAAACATTTATCATCGGTTAATATTTTATGAATCACCCCTCGATATATATCAAGGGGTGATTTTTTGCGACTTATAATCAAAATTATCATCATGCTTTTTATAGCAGTCATTTATTTTTTATTTTACTAATTAAAAACCCGAGCACCCTTGTGCTCGGATTCAATTATAATGTTATCTTCTGAAACAATACATCTTCCAGTGTGTACTTATCAAGCACCGCCATATATGCAGCAAGAGCTTCTCCTAACACACCTTGTAAACCGCACATTCCTGCTATCGGACAAGTATTCGTCTCGCGATCGAAGCATTCTACAATAGTCAATGTCTCTTCAGTTTTACGTATTAATTTCCCGATATTAATATCCTCTGGCTGAATCTTAATCTTCATCCCACCGCCACGGCCACGTGTCGTTTCTATATATCCAAGCGTCGCAAGATTATTCACGACTTTCGTAAGATGATTTTTAGAAATCCCGTAAAACTTCGCAATCTCTTCAATTTGTACGCGCTCATCTTTACGCGCGATATACATTAAAACACGCAATGAATAATCTGAGTAAAGTGTCAGTTTCATGGTCATCTCTCCTTATGTTCATTATATCACATTCTTTAATGATTGAATGATTTATTATATAAATGATTTGTATATTTTATGAAAGAAGTGTATATTAAAGGTGTATTTATAATATATCTTTCAATAGGGGGAACAATTATGTTAACTGAAGAAACAAAAAATATTGTAAAAGCTACGATTCCGGTATTAGAGGAGCATGGTACAGAGATTACGTCTGCATTTTATAAACATATGTTTGAACAGCATCCAGAGCTTTTAAATGTGTTTAATAAGACGAATCAGAAATTAGGACGTCAGCAAACAGCACTTGCTCAAACGGTTATTGCGGCTGCGAAACATATTGATCATTTAGAAGCGATTATTCCGAACGTCAATCAAATTGCCCATAAACATAGAGCGTTAGAAATTAAACCTGAGCATTATCCGATTGTTGGAGAAAATTTAATTTGGGCAATCCAGCATGTGTTAGGTGATGCTGCGACACCTGAGATTGTTGATGCGTGGACGAAGACGTACGGTGTCATTGCAGATGTGTTTATTAAGATGGAAGCGGCACTGTATGATGAAGCGGACTGGCAGGATTTCGTGTCATTTAAAGTTGTGGATATTAAGGATGAGTCTCCTGATATTAAATCATTCACGGTTAAGAGTGATGTTGTTGAATTAAAGCCGGTAAAAGCTGGTCAATATATTACGGTTAAAGTTCATCCGGAAGGTGAAGATAATGATGCGTTACGTCATTATTCTATTTGTTCTGTAGATACGTCACGCGGGTTAAAGTTTGCGGTTAAGCGTGATGTTGCAGGGGATGCAAAAGGTATGGTGTCAAACTACTTGCATGATAGTGTGAAAGTGGGCGATGAGTTATTGTTATCAGCGCCAGCGGGTGAGTTTTTAGTTGAGACAGATAATAAGGATATCGTATTAATCAGTGGTGGAGTAGGTATGACACCGCTAATGAGTATGTTACAAGCTGAAGTCGATACGCGTAACATTAAGTTTATCCATTCAGCTTATAATCGTGATGCTGTACCGTTTAAAGATGAGATTAAAAAGCTGCATAATCACGAGAATGTTCATTTTTACTTTAACTATTCTGAAACTGCAGGTCGTTTAAATAAAGAGAAGTTAAGTAAGATTATAAGTGGTAATGAAGAAATCTATATGTGTGGATCGGTTGCATTTATGGAAGGTATGCTAGAAATCTTTAATGACATGGGAATTGATAGAAGCCACGTTCACTTTGAGCCATTCGGTCCAAAGATGAGTATTACAGTTTAATATCTGGTAAATTGAACTAATAAAGCACAGCGTTAGCTGTGCTTTATTTTTTCATCTTTCTTCTCCTTAGTTCATTATTTTTATTTTATACGATTTTTAAAAAACTGTATGAAATTTCTGCAGTTTTTTAAAAATAGCAGAGCATTTTTTAATTTCTGATTTATTTCAGGTTATTTTGACGTGTAATTTTTGAAAAATGAGTTTTTGACAGATTTCATGATTGTTAGTATGTTGTCTGTGAGGTGACATATGATAGCGAAATATCATGAAACGAATGATAAGGTGTTGTTGCTATATGAATTACTTGGACGCGTTAATTTGTCGAAGAAAGATTATGATGTACTGATGCGTTATTTGTCTGGGCTTGAGGGTGAACGTAAGTTTCTGGATGTGATGCGTGATGTAGAGGGTGTTTTAATACTATGGGATATTTATCTTGAGGACTATAGTGCACAGTTTGATTTTTTAGTGATAGCTGGGCAATATGTGTTTCATTTTGATGTGAAAAATTATAGTGGTGTATATGAACATAAGGATGGTTTGTTTAAAGGTGCGAATGGTCGAGTAAATAAAAAGCTTATGTTGCAGCTTACAGGGAGTGAGGCGGGGCTGAATCAGTTTTTACTGCATCACGGTTTTCATTATAAAGTGGCTAGTCGCGTCGTATTTATGAACGAATCGTTTCAATTAATTGGTGACACGGATAAGTATATTTTATTCTATTATGATCTTGGGCGTGTTGTGGAATATTTAAAAGGGAATGCTGGTATAAGTGACGCTATGATGAGGTTGTGTGATACGTTGATTGCGCATCATGGTGATGATTCGAAGTTTTATAATATTGATGATTATGATATTGAAAATGTAAGAACTGGTGTACGTTGTCCAAAGTGTCGTCGTGTTGGGATGAGTCGTGATGCTAAGGGTCATAAGTATCGCTGTCGATGTGGGCATACGGTGAGTAATCGTGAAGCGGTTGATATAGTGTACCGAATGTTACAGGTGTTTCGAGTGAAAAGCATTCGTAAATGTGATCTGAATCGGCATCTAGGCATGCCGAACCGTACATTACAGAGAATTTTGAGCAATCATTATATAAAAAAAGGGATTAATCGAGGTACTTACTATGAAAAGCAGTAGAAATGGGACTGAAAATGGCACTGAAAAATGATTTGAATGCCATTTTCAGTGCCATTTCTGATTTATTAAGTAATATTGGCGCTCAAAAATGTACTAAAATATTACCATATTGAATAGTGGCCCGATAACTTGTGAGCACCAACAAAAAAGACACCCAACTTCAGTTGAGTGTCTTACAAAGCATTACTTCTGCGCACGTTTCGCGGCAAGTAATGTATTATTTAATACCATAGTGATAGTTAAAGGTCCTACACCGCCTGGTACAGGTGTAATTGCGCTTGCTACTTCAGATACTTCATCGTATACAACGTCTCCAGTTAACTTACCGTCAACGACAGTGTTTCCTACGTCTACGATTACTGCGCCTTCTTTTACTACATCTTTCGTAACAAGTCCTGGTTTACCTACAGCCGATACGATAACGTCTGAGCGTTTTAATACGTCTCCCATATCTTTACTGCGAGAGTGTAATAATGTAACAGTCGCGTTTGCATCTGTTAATAACTTCGCTACAGGCTGCCCAACGATATGACTTCTTCCGATAACTGCAACATCTTTTCCTTCTAAATCGATATCTGCATGTTTTAAAATTTCCATAATACCAAGTGGTGTACATGGAATATATGTTTCAACACCTGCGTATAAGCGTCCAATGTTAATCGGGTTAAAGCCGTCAACGTCTTTTTCTGGTGCGATCTTCTCTAATACTTTTGTTTCATCGATTTGTTTCGGTAGTGGTACTTGTACTAAAATACCATGAACGTTTGCGTCTTGATTTAATTTCTCAATTTCATCAAGTAATGCCGCTTCACTTGTACTTTCATCTAAGTGAATGATGCTTGAAGACATTCCAATTTTTTCAGCAGATTTCTTCTTGTTGTTAACGTAACTCTGACTCGCACCGTCGTTACCTACTAAAATAACAGTTAAGTTTGGCGTTACCCCTTGTGCCTTTAACTGTTCTACTTCCTGTGCAAGGTTTGCACGATAGTCTGCTGCAATTTTCTTTCCGTCTAATACTTTTGCTGCCATTCCAGTTCCCTCCATTTATTCGAACGTTTAATATTATTATAGCAGTAAACAATAGAGAAATACGAACAAAAAATTAAAAACATCGAAAAAAATTCGTGATTGTTCGTTTTTTGCGTTGAAAAAAACACGTGTCATTGTTATGCTATATATGTAATATACACTGAATTGAACAGTATTTTCAAATAATAATAAAGGGTGATATGAGTGACAGTAGCAGTAATTATGGGTTCATCATCGGATTGGGATACGATGAAGGAAGCGGTTGCAATGCTTGAAGCGTTTGGTATCGAACACGAAGCAAGTGTTGTTTCAGCGCATCGTACGCCACTAGAGATGGTTGATTTCGCGAAGTCTGCACGAGAGAAAGGCATTGATATTATTATCGCAGGTGCTGGTGGTGCTGCACACTTACCAGGGATGGTTGCTTCGATGACTTCAGTTCCGGTGATCGGTGTGCCGATTGAGTCTAAAGCATTAAAAGGTATGGATTCACTGCTTTCGATTGTACAGATGCCAGGTGGTATTCCTGTAGCAACGACTGCTATCGGTAAAGCAGGGGCGAAAAATGCCGGTATTCTTGCAGCGCGTATGATGAGTTTAAAGGATGAGACACTTATTCAGAAACTGGATGATTACGAAGCATCTTTAGTGAAGAAAGTTGAGGCGATGCAAAGTGACCTTAAATAAGTTTCCGCTCGGTAGCACAATTGGTATCGTTGGTGGCGGTCAGCTTGGTAAGATGATGGCACAGTCAGCACAGCGTATGGGATATAAAGTTGCGATTCTGGATCCGGATGATACATGTCCGGCCCGTTACGTTGCACATCACTTCGTACATGCGCCATACAATGATATCGATGGACTGAAGGAATTAAGTAATCATAGCGATGTCATTACGTATGAATTTGAGAATATTAACGCTGAAGCACTTAAGGTGATAGCAGAAGAGAATCATGTACCTCAAGGGTATGAGACAGTGAATATTTTGCAGAACCGTTTAAGTGAGAAAGAGGCGATTGCACAAAGCGGTGCTGTTGTAGTCCCTTACTTACGCGTTGAATGTCGTGAAGATGTTGATCGTGCGATTCGTGAAATCGGTTTACCGATTGTCCTCAAAACGGTATTCGGTGGTTATGACGGTAAAGGTCAGCTCGTTGTTACAGACGAAAGTCACCTGGATGAGGCATACAAAATGGCTGAAGATAATGTACTCGTTGCAGAGAAACGCATTGAACTGGATAGAGAGATTTCGATTACTGCAAGTCGTAACTTACAAGGTGAAGTTGTATATTTCCCGGTTCAGGAAAATGTACACCGTAACCAGATTCTATTCAGTACGACTGTCCGTAAATCTCATGCGTATACAGAAGCGGCCATAAGTGAAGTAGAGAAGATTTTAAGCAAAATTCATTTCGTTGGTACTTTCACAGTCGAATTCTTTATCGATAAAGCTGGTAAGTTATATGTTAATGAAATTGCACCACGTCCACACAACTCAGGGCATTATTCGATTGAGGCGTGTGACTACTCACAGTTTGATACGCATGTTTTATCCGTGCTTGGATTTACTTTACCAAAATCAATTCGTCTGCATAGCGAAGCCGTAATGTATAATTTACTCGGTCAGGATCTTGATTTAATGGAACATCTATTCCCGGAACATCCGGAGTGGCACGTCCACGTTTACGGTAAAGCTACGAGAAAAGAAAATAGAAAGATGGGTCATATTACCCTTTTGTTAGACGATAACACGGATACATATTATCCTATATATGAGGAGCTGATGAGATGAGTTTAGTGTATGAAGGAAAAGCAAAGCGTGTATTCAGTACAGATGAGGACAATGTGTTCCGCATCGAATACAAGGATGAAGTAACAGCAGGTAATGGTGCTAAGAAAGATGCAATGGAAGGTAAGGGACGTCTGAACAACTTAATTACGAGTTATTTCTTCGAACGTTTAGCACGCGAAGGTGTGGAATCTCACTTCATTAAGAAGCTGAGTGACACTGAGCAGCTCGTAAAACAAGTAACGATTATCCCGCTTGAAGTTGTCGTAAGAAATTATGCAGCAGGTTCAATTGTTAAACGTTTAGGTTTTAAAAAAGGTGAGCAGTTCAAATCACCACTTTTAGAGTTTTACTATAAAGAAGATGCTTTAAACGATCCAATTATTACAGATGACCACGTAAAGTTACTTGGCATTGCAGATGATAATGATATCGCTGAACTGAAACGTCAGGCATTAATCGTCAATGATACGCTTGTTAAGATTATGGATGAAATGAATTTACAGTTGATTGATTTCAAAATTGAATTTGGTAAGGATAAAGATGGTAACATCCTGCTTGCAGATGAGATTTCACCGGACACTTGCCGCATCTGGGATAAAGATACGAAAGAAAACTTTGATAAAGATGTTTACAGAGAAGATACAGGTTCATTAATTGATACTTATACTAAATTTTATAATAAACTGGAGGCTTTATAATCATGACTAAAATCGAATTACACATCACATTACAACCACAAGTATTAGATACACAAGGACAAACTTTAACACGTGCAGTACATGACCTTGGTTACAAACAGGTAAATGATATCCGTGTAGGTAAAGTGTTATACATGACAGTAGACGAAGCAAGTGAAGAAGCTGTAGCAAACGTTGTGAATACATTAAGCGAAAAATTATTTGCAAACACTGTAATTGAAGAATATAGCTATAAAATTGTTGAAGATGAGGAGACGAAATAATGAAATTTGCTGTTATTGAATTCCCAGGTTCAAACTGTGATCGCGATATGTTCAATGCAGCTTTGAATACTGGTTTTGAAGCGGAATATGTTGATTATCGTAATACATCTTTAGAAGGTTTTGATGGCGTGTTAATCCCAGGTGGATTCTCATTTGGTGACTATCTTCGTTGTGGTGCGATGGCACGTGTTGCGCCAATCGTTCCTGAAGTTAAGCGTTTAGCTGCTGAAGGTAAACCAGTTCTTGGTGTATGTAATGGGTTCCAGATTTTAACTGAAATCGGATTATTACCAGGTGCTTTAATGCATAATACGAAGCATCAGTTTATTTGTCAGAACGAATCACTTAAAATCGTCAATAACGAAACGAAGTTTACGCATAAGTACGATAAAGATGAGACAGTTATTTATCCTATTGCACACGGTGAAGGAAATTACTACTGCTCAGATGAAACGTTAGCAGAGCTTAAAGCAAACAATCAAATTATCTTAACTTATAATGACAATCCAAACGGCTCAATCGAAGATATCGCAGGTATCGTGAATAAAGAAGGTAACGTATGCGGTATGATGCCTCACCCGGAACGTGCGATGGAAGCATTACTTGGCACAGATGATGGTGTGAAATTATTCGAATCAATTTTAGAAAGCTGGGGGAAATAATAATGGTAAAGTTTTTAGAACCAACTGCAAATGAAATTAAAGAGAATAAATTATACCAGGATATGGGGCTTTCAGATAAAGAGTACGACAAAGTTGTCGAAATTTTAGGGCGTATGCCGAACTATACTGAAATTGGTATCTTCTCTGTAATGTGGAGTGAACATTGTTCATATAAACATTCTAAACCTTTCTTAAAGCAATTCCCGACAATAGGTGAGCGCGTATTAATGGGTCCTGGTGAAGGCGCTGGTGTTGTTGATATCGGTGATAACCAGGCGGTTGTATTCAAAGTAGAATCACATAACCACCCATCAGCAATTGAACCATACCAAGGAGCTGCAACAGGTGTCGGCGGTATCGTTCGTGATATCGTATCTATTGGTGCGCGTCCAATTCAATTACTTAACAGCTTACGTTTCGGTGAATTAACTGAAAAGCAGAACCAGCGTTTATTTAAAGGGGTTGTTGCTGGTATCGGCGGATATGGTAACTGTATCGGAATTCCAACAGTTGCAGGTGAAATCGAGTTTGACCGTCAATACGAAGGAAACCCTCTTGTTAACGCGATGTGTGTCGGTATTATCGATCACGATAAGATTCAAAAAGGTACTGCTAAAGGTGAAGGGAACTCTGTCATTTACGTAGGTCTTAAAACAGGCCGTGACGGTATTCACGGTGCAACGTTCGCATCTGAAGAGTTAAGTGAAGAAAGCGAATCTAAACGTCCATCAGTTCAAATTGGTGACCCATTTGTTGGTAAGAAATTAATGGAAGCGACTTTAAAAGCAATCACTTTCCCTGAGCTTGTTGGTATCCAGGATATGGGTGCTGCAGGTCTTACGTCATCAAGTTCTGAAATGGCTGCAAAAGGTGGCAGCGGTATTCATTTACAACTTGAAAAAGTACCAACACGTGAAGCAGGTATTTCTCCATATGAAATGATGTTATCTGAAACACAGGAACGTATGTTACTTGTTGTTGAAAAAGGTACAGAACAAAAATTCTTAGATTTATTTGATCACTATGAATTAGATAGTGCTGTAATCGGTGAAGTAACGAATACTGATCGTTTCGTATTAACGTACGAAGGTGAAGTTTTTGCAGATATTCCGGTACAACCATTATCTGATGAAGCGCCGGTATACGTATTAGAAGGTCGTGCAGCACAGTTTGAAGATGTTAACCACGATTATTCAAATATCGATGCGAAAGATACGTTAATGAAATTATTATCACATCCTACAATGGCATCTAAAAACTGGGCGTATTCACAATATGATCAGCAAGTTGGTGCGAACACAATTATAAAACCAGGATTATCAGCTGGTGTAACGCGTGTTGAAGGAACGAATAAAGCAATCGCTGCAACACTTGACGGTGAAGCACGTTATGTATTTAACAACCCGTACGAAGGCGGTAAGATGGTCGTTGCAGAAGCATACCGTAACTTAGTATCTGTCGGAAGTTTACCACTTGCTATGACGGACTGCTTAAACTACGGTAATCCTGAAAAACCAGAAATTTATCAGCAGTTAGCAGATTCAACTCGCGGTATGGCTGAAGCTTGTGGTGCGCTGAATACACCTGTTGTATCAGGTAACGTAAGTTTATACAATGAAACAAAAGGCGAAGCAATCTTCCCGACACCAGTAGTAGGTATGGTTGGTTTAATTGAAGATGTTGATTATTTAGTAGATTTTAAACCATCTATTGGCGATACAATTTACTTAGTAGGCGATATTCAACCAGATTTCGGTGGTAGCCAGATCGAAAAATTATTATTCAATGAAGTCGCTCACACTGACGTTGCAATCGATTTAAATAAAGAAGTCGCGCGCGGTGAAGCGATTCGTAAGCATGTAGTCGAAGGTAAACTTGGCCACGTTCAGGCTGTCGGTAAAGGTGGCGCAGCTGTGAAACTTGCACAAATCGCTGCATACTTCAACACAGGTCTTGAAGCGAAACTTGATGTAAGTGACGCAGAACTGTTTGCTGAAACACAGGGGAACTATATTGTCATTGCAAAACAAGGTGCAGAAATCAATATCGAAGGTGCAAAAGCAGTCGGTACATTCGGCACTGATACATTTAAATTATCTACAAACCAAGGTGAAGTTACATTAGACGTGAATGATGTAACGGATGCTTGGAAAGGGGCAATTCACGCATGTATGACATCAGAGGTCTAAACGAAGAGTGTGGTGTATTCGGTATTTGGGGTCACCCAAATGCCGCAGAGCTCACTTATATGGCACTTCATTCATTACAGCACCGCGGTCAGGAAGGTGCTGGTATCGTATGTTCTGACGAGAAGAATATTTATGGTGCGCGCGGTATGGGATTATTACCTGAAGCGATTAGTCAAGTAAAGCTTGAGTCACTAAACAGCTTCAATCATGCAATCGGTCATGTGCGCTATGCAACAACGGGTGCATCTGAACTTTCAAACGTTCAGCCTTTTATATTCAAACATTCTAAAGGGGATATCGGTTTAGCGCATAACGGTAACTTAACGAATGCGGAACAAATTAAACGTGCATTAGAGTCTGAAGGTGCGATCTTCCAGACTTCAAGTGACTCTGAAGTGCTTGGACATTTGTTATTAAAAGCAAAGTCTGACAACAAACTGAACAACTTAAAAGCATCGTTAAATCAGATTAAGGGTGCGTTTTCGTTTTTAGTACTGCATCCGGAAAAGTTATTCGTAGCGCGAGATTCTCACGGTGTACGCCCACTCATGCTCGGTAAAGTTGACGGAGCATATTGTGTTGCGAGTGAAACGTGTGCATTTACTGCTGTAGGTGCTGAATATATTCGTGATATTGAACCGGGAGAAGTTTTAACATTATCAAACGAAGGATTAGCTGAAGACGTATATACATTAGATACACAGTCAAATATGTGTTCTATGGAATATGTATACTTTGCACGTCCGGACTCAGAATTCCGTAAACACTCATTATATGAAGTACGTAAAGCTTTAGGACGTAAGTTATATGAAGAGATGAATATCGAAGCAGATGTTGTCATCGGTGTCCCGGATTCTTCACTACAAGCTGCAAAAGGATTCTCGCTTGCCAGTGGTATCCCGAATGAGCAGGGGTTAATTAAAAACCGATACGTCGGCAGAACGTTTATATCACCAAACCAGAAGATGCGTGAACGTGCTGTACGTATGAAACACTCACCAATTCGCGACGTTATCGAAGGAAAGCGCGTTGTCGTAATCGATGACTCAATCGTACGTGGTACGACGAGTAAATTTATCGTAAAAACATTAAAACAAGCAGGTGCGAAAGAAGTGCATATGGCCATTTCAAGTCCGCCACTTATTCATCCATGTTATTACGGTATCGATGTATCAACTCATGCCGAGTTAATTGCAGCAAACAAAAGCGTTGCTGACATTGAAGCAGAACTTGAAGTGGATTCTTTAACATATTTATCCGTTGAAGGGATGCACGAAGTATTCCGTTCATTTGATTCTAAAGGTGAATGTAATGCATGCTTCACAGGTGATTATCCGATTGAGATTGTAGACCATGTATTACCGGAAGAAAAAGAAAAGAAAAAGAAGGGAGTATAATTATGGCTGAAAGTTATAAACAATCCGGCGTTGATATTCACGCAGGGTATGAAGCGGTTGAACGCATGAAAAAGCACGTAAACAAAACGATGCGCAAAGAAGTGCTTGGAGGGCTCGGTAGTTTTGGTGCGGCATTCGACTTATCACAGCTGAACATGAAAGCACCTGTACTCGTGTCAGGTACTGATGGAGTTGGAACGAAATTACGTTTAGCAATCGATAGCGATCGTCATGATACGATTGGGATTGATGCAGTTGCAATGTGCGTGAATGACATTTTAACGACAGGTGCAATGCCATTATACTTCCTTGATTATTTAGCGCTGAATAAAGTAGACCCAGTCATCGTTGAACAAATTGTAAAAGGTGTTGCAGATGGTTGTGTTGAAAGTGAATGTGCTTTAATCGGTGGCGAAACAGCTGAAATGGGCGATATGTATCACTCAGGAGATTACGATATCGCTGGATTTGCTGTTGGTGCTGTTGAAAAAGATGAATATATTACAGGTGAAAAGATCGCAGAAGATGATGTTATATTAGGACTTGCTTCAAGCGGTATTCACTCTAACGGTTACAGCTTAGTGCGTAAAATTATTAAAGATAATAACTTAGATTTAAATGCTGAATTTGAAAACGGTAAAACGTTACTAGATGTCGTATTAGAACCAACACGTCTATACGTTAAGAGCGCAAAAGCGATATTGAATGCAGCGGATGTACATGGTATGTGCCACGTAACTGGTGGCGGATTTATTGAAAACGTTCCGCGCGTATTTGTTACGGACGGTTTATATCCTGAAATCGATGTTACAAACATTCCACGTCAGAACATTTTTGACTTATTACAGGAAAAAGGTAACATCGACAAAATGGAAATGTACAATATCTTTAATATGGGTATCGGTTTTATATTTATCGTGCCAGCTGATCAAGTTGAAAAAGTACGCGCAGCTGTAGACGAAGAAGTGTTTGAAATCGGTCGTGTCGTACGCGGCGATAAAGCAATCGAAATTAAAGGTGTGTAATATGATTAAAGTCGCGATATTTGCTTCAGGTAATGGCTCAAATTACGAGAAAATAATGGAGAACATCCAGGCAGGCTTCCTGGACCATATTGAAGTGACAGGCTTATATACAGATAAACGTAGCGCGTTCGCAATTGAACGCGCACGTCGTTTTGATACGCCTGTACACGTATTTGAACTAAAAACATTTAACGATAAAACAGCATATGAAACAGCGATACTGGAACAATTAAAGCACGACGGTGTGGAATGGATTATTCTTGCCGGCTATATGAAGCTTGTTGGTAAGACGTTGCTTGATGCATATGAAGGTAAAATGATTAACATTCATCCATCTATATTACCGAGTTTCCCTGGTGTGAATGCAGTAGGGCAGGCGCTGGATTATGGTTGCCGCGTAAGTGGTGCGACAGTGCATTACGTTGATAGTGGTATGGATACAGGTAAAATTATTGACCAGATGAGTTGTCCGATTTACGAAGAAGATACAGAGGAAACATTGCAACTCCGTATTCAAAATTTAGAATACGAATTATACCCACGCGTTATTAAGAAAATTATTCGATAAGGAGTCTACTTATGAGAAAAGCATTATTAAGTGTGTCAGATAAAACAGGTATTATCCCATTTGCCAAAAGTTTAACAGAACTTGACTTTGAACTTTATTCAACTGGTGGTACGAAAAAAGCGCTGGAAGAGAACAACATTCCAGTAAAATCGGTGAGCGATTTAACACAGTTCCCTGAAATTATGGACGGACGTGTTAAAACATTACACCCGAACATTCACGGTGGTATATTAGCTGACCGCAGTAATCCAGAACACGTTATAGCAATGGAAACACACGGTATTGCACCGCTTGATCTCGTCGTTGTAAACTTATATCCATTTGAAGCAACAGTTGCGAATCCTGATGTAACTGAAATGGATGCCATCGAGAATATCGATATCGGTGGGCCGACAATGTTACGTTCATCAGCGAAAAACTTCAAACATGTAATTACAGTTGTAGATCCAAGTGACTATGATGTCGTTATTGAAAAATTAAAAGCTGATACTTTAGACGAAGCATTCCGTAAACAATTAATGATTAAAGTATTTACGCATACGAACAAATATGATGCTGCAATCGTAAACTTCTTCAGCGACAATACATCAACACTTCGTTACGGGGAAAACCCGCATCAGAAAGCGCGTTTCATTAAAACAGACGCAAAACCAAATACGTTAGCTGGTGCACGTGTACTGCACGGTAAACCGCTAAGCTTTAACAATATTAAAGATGCGGATGCGACACTTACATTAGTGAAGCAGTTTGATATTCCGGCTGCAGTTGCAGTAAAACATATGAATCCATGTGGCGTTGGAACTGGTGAATCTATTAGCGAAGCATTCCAGAATGCATATGATGCGGATAGTCAGAGCATATTCGGCGGTATCGTTGCATTGAATCGTGAAGTTGACAAAGCGACTGCAGAGAAAATGCATGCAATTTTCCTTGAAGTAATTATCGCACCGAAATTTAGCGCAGAAGCACTTGAAGTATTAACAGCGAAGAAAAACATTCGTTTACTTGAAATCGATATGGATACGGACAAAGATGAAGAAGAATTCGTATCTGTAAGTGGTGGTTACTTAGTTCAGGATAAAGATTTACTTAACGTAACGCGTAAAGACATGCGTGTCGTAACGGACACTGAACCGACAGAAGCACAATGGAATGCAATCGAGCTTGGCTGGAAAGTCGTTAAAAGCGTAAAAAGTAATGCAATCGTTCTGGCAAATGATAAGCAGACGGTCGGTATTGGTGCAGGTCAGATGAACCGTGTTGGTGCTGCGAAGATTGCCATTGAACGTGCGATTGAAATGAACGACAATGTTGTACTTGCGAGTGATGGTTTCTTTCCGATGTCTGATACAGTTGAAACTGCGAATGCAGCAGGCATTAAATGTATCGTTCAGCCAGGTGGTTCTATTAAAGACCAGGACTCTATCGATAAAGCGAATGAATTCGGTATTGCAATGGTCATGACAGACGTAAGACACTTTAAACATTAGGAGTGAAACGAATGAATGTATTAGTTATTGGAAGTGGCGGTCGTGAACATGCACTTGTACGTAAGCTGGTACAGTCACCTCGCGTGTCTGAAGTATTCGTCATTAAAGGTAATGACGCGATGGCACGTGAAGCGACTTTAGTAGATATTGCTGAGGATGATCACGTACAAATTGTGCAGTTCGCACAAGAAAAAAATGTATCGCTCGTAGTCGTTGGACCGGAACAACCGTTAATTGATGGTTTAAGTGACGCATTAAAAGAAGCGGGTATCGAAGTATTCGGACCGAACCGTCAAGCTGCACAGATGGAAGGCTCTAAAGACTTCGCGAAAGCATTAATGAAGAAGTATGACATTCCGACGGCACGTTATGAAACGATTGATAATAAAGAAGATGCGATGAAGTATCTGGATGAAAAAGGGACACCAATCGTAATTAAGTACGACGGTCTTGCAGCTGGTAAAGGGGTTGTCGTTGCGATGGATCGCGAAATGGCGGTTGACGCAATCAATGACTTTTACGCGGAAGAAGGTGCAAAAGTTGTCTTTGAAGAATATTTAGAAGGTGAAGAATATTCGCTGATGGTTATCGTTAACGATGACTTCTGTATTCCTTTTGATACGATAGCACAAGATCATAAACGTGCATTCGATGGTGATGAAGGGCCAAATACAGGTGGTATGGGTGCATATTGTCCTGTAAGCCACATTTCAGACGATGTACTGAATACAACTTATGAAACGATTGTTTATCCGACAGTGCGTGCGATGCACGAAGAAGGATTAAATTACTTCGGTGTGCTCTATGTCGGCGCGATTTTAACGTCAGAAGGACCGAAAGTAATTGAATTTAATGCGCGTTTCGGTGATCCGGAAGCACAGGTTTTATTGAGACGTCTTGAGACAGACTTAGTAGACTTAATTGAAGTTGCGCGCAATAAGAAGGAACTCGATTTAGTTTGGCACAATAAGTCAATCTGTGGTGTAGTACTTGCATCTAAAGGGTATCCAGGCAGTTACGAAAAAGGGGCTCTTGTTGAAGGGTATGATTTTCAGGATGACTACATCGTCAGCGCATTAAAACGTGACGGTGACACATGGGTAACAAATGGTGGTCGTGTAATGCTAGCATTCGGTGAAGGTGATGATTTATTATCGGCGCAGCAAGCGGCTTACGAAAATGTTAAGAAAATTAAGAGTGACGGTTTATTCTACCGCACGGACATCGGTAATAAAGGTATAAAATAAAAAGATCGAGACATATGTCTCGATCTTCTTTCGATTAACAGACGAAACGGCGGAACACTTTTGTTCCAGCTTCTTTATTCAAACGTTTTCTGAACGTCTTCTTTCGTTTGCTCCACGCCTTCTTTTACTTCTTCTTGTTTTTGTTCTGATTGTTCCTTCGCTTCTTCTGCGTTTTGTTTTAATGTTTCATATTTGTCTGTCATATAGATGACCTCCTTAAACGTGTATAGTATACATTACCCGAAATTTCGTGCGATAAACACTACGTCTTAAGCATGATTTTTCTGAAATAATAAGACATTTATAACGAAACAAATTATAATGAACAGTGAGGTGGAATTATGAACTGGATAAAAAAGCATTTTGAAATACTCATCGGGTATATACTTGCTGTAATGCATATCACACTCGGCATATTTGTAATCGTGAACTATAAACAAATTGCGCGCTTTGAAGATGTGAATATTAATAAGATGCATATGTACAGTTTCTTTGATTTTGTAAATATATATGCGTTTGAGCTGATTAAGTTGCTGAGTCATTACATTCATCAATTTACGCTCTTGTTCGGTGTGCTGTTTATCGTGATTGGTTTCGCGTTTTTCTATGTTTCACGCAAGTTAAAGGTGACGACGCTTTTTGATCGAACAATCGCGCAGTTTTATTTACTGTTCAGTAGTTTATTATACATCGTTACTTCTATATTAATTTTCGAAATGTATGGTTTCTTTGCGCTGCTGTATTTATTTTTATTCGTAAGCGTCGTGTATTATACATTAAACCGCAAACGACTGAATGACAATTTTAGAAAGCTGCACCTGAACGTACTGATTTTTATTTATGCACTTGCGTATTTCCTAACGCAGCTCGCTGTATATGATAATCTTGACAAAAGAAAAGTTACACCACTTGATGTAATGACAATTAACTTTTTCTTTATTATATTAACGGTGCTCGCTACACTTTGTTTAGTGAATTATGTGTTCTTAAAACGTACGTTAATGAAACCGAATACTGAGATGAAGCGTACTGAGAAACGCCGTGACTCTAAAGTAAGTCGTCTGTTACGAGAGAATACGAATATGACAATTAATAAACTTTCAGAAGAGTCGCTTAAACTTGATGAAAAGATCGTATATTTCCTGAAGAAATTTTCACTATCAAATCTTATTAAATTAAATGAAGATGACATTCCATCGTGGTTCAGATTACCGAAATGGTTACGCATCTTTCATATAGAGATGGTGCTGAGTAGTTTACTCTTTTTAATTACCGCAATTGAGCTGAACAACAGAAATATATTATTCAGTGCAACAAAGTTCAATGTCGTTAAAATGCAGTACTTTTATGAATGGATTAATTTATTCGGATTACTCGTCATTATCATACTTTATATTTATTTTACGATAATGATTTTCTATAAATCGAAAGGTTATATCGGTCAATTATTTACGATATCTTTTTTATTGATTAAAGTGCTTGTTAGTTTTTATCTAATGATATTTAAAGGGATCAACTTATCGTTATTTATCCCTCCGATACTGATATTATTAATTTTAATCATCTTACCACTGTATGCATTTCACATACGTCGTAAATATTAATAATTTCATAGCGTTAAATTTGTGAAATTCTATTGTGTATCCCCCGTTTTCACGATATAATTATTTTGGAAACGTTACCATGGGGATGGGGAAATTTCCGTGAATCAAATATTGAGCGTAAAATAGACACTTCTTAGAGGTGTCTATTTTTTTGTGTATGCATTTATGTGTTATAGTTATAGTATTAAAAATTAAGGAGAACGATATGAAAAACGTAACTGTAAAACGCAGCAAACAGCAGAAGTTTACACATGGTTATTTATTGCTGGAAAAAGACGATGTACTGCAGTCGGACAAAATTGATGAAGGGGAATTGTTTACGGTTAAGCTTGAAAATGGTGACCTTATCGGCACATTTTATGCAGGGCATCAGAATAAAGGACTTGGATGGAAAGTAAGTGATGCTTATATACAATTTATTGATGCATCATACTTCATCGATTTGTTTGAAAATGCAAAAGAGGAGCGTACGTCATTATTTAACAGTAGTGAAACGAATGCTTTTCGTTTGTATAATGGCGAAGGGGATGGCCTTGGTGGCTTTACGATTGATCATTATGATGGTCATCTGCTTATTACATGGTACTCAAAAGGTATCTATCATTACAAAACGGATATCATTGAAGCGATTAAAGCAGTTTTCGATTATAAAACGATATATGAGAAACTTAGATATGATAAAAATGTGCCGACGAATGTCGTCAGTGACAATGAGGCTGAGTTTCCGATTATTATTAAGGAAAACAATCTGCATTATATGATTGATTTAACGGACGGGGCAATGACTGGATTGTTTTTAGATCAGCGCGATGTGCGTAAAAAATTACAGCAGATGGACACGAAACATAAAGATATGCTGAATTTATTTGCGTATTCGGGTGGCTTTTCAGTTGCAGTCGGTACAAATGGCTATAAAACGACGAATGTAGATATTGCGAAGCGTTCGATAGAATTAATGGAGCAGAACTTTGCGTTAAACGAGATGAATTTAGAAGATCAGACATTTATAACGATGGATGCATTTGATGCATTAGCTTATTTTGCACGTCATCTGAAAACATTTGATATTATCGTTATCGATCCACCAAGCTTTTCACGCCATAAGAAGAAAGTGTTTACCGTGAAAGATCATTATCATGAACTTGTGACAGAGGCGTTACCACTTGTGAATTACGGTGGATATCTTGTATTATCGACGAACGCATCAAACGTTTCATTAAAACAGTTCAGAGCGATGATAGAAGATACATTGAAAGATAAAGCCGACTATGAAATTACTCAAATTATGGGACTGCCGAAAGACTTCAGAACGACAGATAAATATAAAGCTTCAAAATATTTAAAAGTCGTTTTCGTAAAAATTAACGGTTAATGCGTTAAAAATTTGGGAATACATGTGTATATAATTCAACAGGAGGCAATAACTATGAGTTTATTAGATAAAGCAATTGATATGGCGTCAAAACAATTGACGAAAGAAGATAAAAAGCAGGTTATTAACAGTCTGCCACAAACTGAAGCGGACTTGATCGAACGTCGTAAACGCGCAGAAAGCATGCTGCATAATAAATCGTTAATGTCATCAGCTGCAGCAGTTGTACCAATTCCAGGGCTTGATGTAACTGCAGATTTAAAGTTAATGACAGATATTATCGAGAATATTAATAAAGAATACGGTTTAAGTCATAAACAAGTAAGTGGTTATACAGATGACATTAAACAGAAGATTGTATTCTCAGCTGCGAAGTCAGGAAGTGACTTTATCGGTAAGAAAGTAACGAAAGGATTTGTAGCGGTCGTATTCAAAATGATGCTTCGTCGTGAAGCATTAAAGCAATCGAAATGGGTACCTGTATTCGGACAGGCAGTGAGCGGTACAATCAGTTATTATATGATGAAGAAGCTCGGTGAGAAACATATTGAGAAATGTGAACGTGTTGCACGAGAATTAATGGTGTAAACATTTTGTGAACATTTGCACAATTTCGCTATAAAACGTATCAAATCGTTGAGTTTACAAAAAAATTTTGGTATATTGAAAACGTATAGACAAGTGTTTATATATTAAACTAATGCATAATGCAGCCTAAAGGAGACTATTATTATGGAACAAAAATCTTACGTAATTATCGATGAAACAGGAATTCACGCACGTCCAGCAACAATGTTAGTTCAAACAGCTAGCAAATTTGAATCTGACATTCAGTTAGAATATAACGCGAAAAAAGTAAACTTAAAATCAATCATGGGTGTTATGAGTTTAGGTGTTGGTAAAGACGCTGAAATTACAATTTACGCTGAAGGTAGCGATGAGAAAGAAGCAATCGATGCAATTAGCGAAGTTTTAGTAAAAGAAGGCTTAAGCAAATAATGACGACTTTAAAAGGTATTGGTGCATCAGATGGCATCGCAATTGCAAAAGCATACCTTTTGATTGAACCTGATTTATCATTTTCGAATGATACAGTATCAGATGTTGACGCTGAAGTTGAGAAATTTAAAGCTGCAGTGAACCAATCTAAAGTTGAATTAACACAAATTCGTAATAATGCAGAAGTTGCGCTTGGAGCTGATAAAGCAGCAATCTTTGATGCACATTTATTAGTATTAGAAGATCCGGAACTTATAAACCCGATTGAAGAGAATATTCGTAACAATAAGATGAACGCAGCAGCGAGTTTATCAGAAGTTTCTACAAACTTCGTAAACATCTTTGAATCGATGGATAATGAGTATATGAGAGAACGTGCAGCAGATATTAAAGACGTATCGAAGCGTGTACTTTCACATATTTTAGGTGTTGCTTTACCGAATCCGACATTGATCGATGAGCCTGTTGTTATCATCGCTGAAGATTTAACGCCATCAGATACAGCACAATTGAACAAGAAGTTCGTTCAAGGATTTGCGACAAATATCGGTGGTCGTA
The DNA here is from genome assembly GCF_020097135.1 of Macrococcus armenti. Taxonomy (NCBI): domain Bacteria; kingdom Bacillati; phylum Bacillota; class Bacilli; order Caryophanales; family Staphylococcaceae; genus Macrococcus; species Macrococcus armenti. Next base: position 767,903 of record NZ_CP083608.1, read on the forward strand.
CGAGTCACTCAGCAATTATGAGTCGTTCATTAGAAATTCCTGCAGTCGTAGGAACTAAAAATGTAACGGAATCAGTACAGCAAGGTGACTTTGTTATCGTTGATGGTTTATCTGGAGAAGTGATTGTAAATCCTGATGAATTGACAATTACAGGTTATAAAGCGCGTCAAGCTGAATTCTTACAGGAAAAAGAAGAACTTAAACAGCTTGTGAGTGATAAGACTGTAACGAAAGAAGGCGTTCATGTAGAACTTGCAGCAAACATTGGTACACCGAATGATTTAGATGGTGTTAAAAACAATGGTGCTGAAGGTATCGGTTTATACCGTACTGAGTTTTTATACATGGGTCGCGATGCGATGCCAACTGAAGATGAACAGTTTGAAGCTTATAAGAAAGTATTATCTGAGATGGACGGTAAACGTGTTGTTGTACGTACTTTAGATATCGGTGGCGATAAAGAGTTACCATATTTAAACTTACCGAAAGAGATGAACCCATTCTTAGGTTACCGTGCAATTCGTTTATGTCTTGATCAGCAGGATATATTCAGAACACAGCTCCGTGCATTATTACGTGCATCAAGCTACGGTAAATTAAGCATTATGTTCCCGATGATTGCTACGATTAACGAATTCCGTGATGCAAAAGCAATCTTAGAAGAAGAGAAACAACAGTTACTTGCAGATAAAGTGAAAGTTGCAGATGATATCGAACTTGGTATTATGGTGGAAATTCCATCTACTGCAGCGATGGCTGATATTTTTGCGAAAGAAGTTGACTTCTTCAGTATCGGAACGAACGACCTGATTCAGTATACGATGGCAGCAGACCGTATGAGCGAACGCGTTTCTTATCTATACCAGCCATATAATCCAGCAATTTTAAGACTTGTGAAACAAGTTATTGATGCGAGTCATAAAGAAGGTAAATGGACTGGTATGTGTGGAGAAATGGCAGGAGATACGACTGCGATTCCATTATTATTAGGTTTAGGCCTTGATGAATTCAGTATGAGTGCGACAAGCATCTTAAAAGCACGTCGTCAAATTAAAAACTTAAGCCAACCAGAAATGGCTAAAGTTGCTGAACAGGCATTAAACTGTGCAACACAAGAAGAAGTTGTGAAGCTTGTAGAAGCTTACCTATAAAAAAGAGCAGCGTACGCTGCTCTTTTTATTTTATTTCAAATAATGTTATTTCTGGTCTGGCACCGATTCGGAATGGAAAATGTGTCGTCCCAAGTCCATTTGATGTATACAGTTTCATTTTTCGGCGTTTATACTTTAACGTATATAATCCGCTATAATATTTCCTGCCGAGCATCGGTCTGATCGGAGCGCCGATAATTGGCAGTCGAATTTGTCCGCCGTGAGAATGGCCTGATAACTGCAGATCGATGTCGAATCGTTTCGTGAATCTTGCGAAATCAGGTTCGTGAACGAGTGCAATCGTATATGCGGAGTTATCTTTATTTCTAAGCATCTGCTTTATATTACCACCACTATTAATAATATCGTCCGTACCGCATATATAAATTGCTTCATCATCAAAGTGAATATATTTACCGTAATTGTTTAACACTTCGATTTCTGCATGATGCATCATTCGCTCTAGATCGTGTGTACGATGTGCACGCTGATCGTGATTGCCATACACGAAAAATTTATGTTTAGCACGTATTGTTTTTAGTAATGGAATATAGCGCGCTGAATTTTCTTTAAAACGGTCGAGATTATCGAACATATCTCCAGTAATACAGACGATATGTGGTTTCAAGTCATTTACTTCTTGAATCACTTGGATTAAATCATCGTAACTGAACTGAAAACCGATATGCAAATCAGAGATATGGACGATTTTAAGTGGTGTGTCATGGTGTTCTTTTAAGCCGTTAAGTTTAACTGTATTAATTGTTAACTTGTGTAATGGATTTCGTACATATGGGATAAGGCTTTCCCCGAAACGGTCAATAAATGAATACATTAAATGTTTAAGCATTGAGATACGCTTCAATCTTCTCGATATCCGGCTGATAAAATAGCGTGTCATCTATTTTAATCAGTGGGGTACTCATCGCGTTATAATCAATCATTTCAATCTTATATGGCATATGCTTAATATTTTTCTCGATAAATACATAACCTTTATTTGTGAAATATTGTTTTATAAATGTGCACGGTGGACAATCATCCTGCGTATAAATTTCTATGTTCATCTGAATACTCCTTTAATCATCATAATGAGAAGATTATAACACAGATTTGTCATAATTAAGCGGTTCAATTACTTTTAAAAAAGGAAATTGTAATATACAATTATAATTATGTGAGTATTATCACAAAAGGAGGATTATATTAATGGACGGACTCGTTATGAGTAGAATATTAACTGCGATGACATTAGGATTTCATATTATTTTCGCAACCATTGGTGTTGGAATGCCACTTATGATTATGATTGCAGAAGGTATCGGAATTAAGACAGGTAATATGAAGTATATCGCGCTTGCCAGACGTATGGCGAAAGCGTTCACGATTACAGTTGCAGTCGGTGTTGTAACTGGAACAATAATCGGTCTGCAGCTGTCACTTTTATGGCCATCGTTTATGAAGCTTGGTGGTCAGGTCATTGCATTGCCTTTATTTATGGAAACATTTGCGTTTTTCTTTGAAGCAATATTTTTAAGTATTTATTTGTACACATGGGATCGCTTTAAAAACAAATGGATTCACTGGGCGCTTAATATTCCGATTATTATCGGTTCAACTTTAAGTGCACTGTTTATTACGAGTGTGAACTCATTTATGAATACACCACAAGGATTTGAAGTGAAAAACGGTGTGCTCGTTAATATTGATCCGATTGCAGCGATGTTTAACCCATCATTTATCGTGCGTTCATTCCACGTTATTACAACTGGTGGTATGACGATTGCATTCTGTGTCGCGAGTGTGGCAGCTGTAAAGTTACTGAAAGATAGATTCAGTGAAGACCGTGATTATCATAAATCAGCATTGCATATGGCGATGATTATCGGTCTCGTATTCAGTTTACTGACGATTCTTGCAGGAGATTTATCAGCGAAATTTTTACATCAAGAGCAACCTGAGAAATTAGCAGCGATGGAATGGCACTTTGAAACTGAAAAGAATGCAGATTTAGTACTTTTCGGTGTGCTTGACGAAAAAACGCAGGAAGTAAAAGGTGCATTAAAAATTCCGGGCGTATTAAGCTTTTTAGCTGATAATAGCTTTAATACAGAAGTAAAGGGACTGAACGAATTCCCTAAAGATGAACAGCCACCACTTATCGTTCATTATTTCTTTGACTTAATGGTGTTCTTCGGAATGTTTGCATTTGCAGTTAGCGTTTTGTATGTCATTTTAAGAAAAGTACGTAAAAGTGCAAGCACGAATAACTTTATGCTGTATATGACAGCCCTTACTGGACCACTATGTATGTTAGCGATTGAATTTGGATGGTTCTTAGCTGAAATGGGACGTCAGCCATGGTTGCTGAGAGGATACATGAAAGTAGCGCAAGGTGTGACGCATGCTGAAGGTGTCAGTCTGGTACTTGTCGCATTCGGTATACTGTACTTAATACTTGCGTTCAGCTGTAGCTACGTACTTATTCGCATGTTCAAGGATAAGTCAGCATCAAGTGATATCGAACTGTATGAAAAGACATATAATGGGGGTAGAGCATAATGGACTATCAACATATTGGTATACTTGTACTTTGGACATTCCTGTTCGGTTATATCATATTAGGATCGATTGATTTCGGCGCAGGATTCTTTATTTTATACGCGAAAGTTACGCGACAGGAAAATGCGCTGCGTGACGTCATTAAACGTTATTTAAACCCTGTATGGGAAGTGACGAACGTTTTCCTTGTGTTCTTCTTCGTAGGAATTGTCGGGTTCTTCCCGGATACTGCATACTATTTTGGTACGACGTTATTAATTCCTGTCAGTATCGCATTACTGCTACTAACGATTCGTGGGAGTTTCTATGCATTTGAAACGTACGGTAAAGATTCTAAACTCGCATGGGTCGCATTGTACGGTATTAGCGGTTTATTAATTCCGGCTGCATTCTCAACAGTATTAACAATTTCTGAAGGCGGCTTTATTCATGAGACGAAAAAAGGGGTAGAGCTGGACTGGTTAGAATTACTGATGAGCCCGTTTTCATGGAGCGTCGTATTTTTATGTATTATATCGGTGCTCTTTATTTCTGCAGCATTTTTAACTGTTTATGCAAAGCGCGCGAAAGATATGCAGGCATATACAATTTTAAGAAAATGGTATTTAATTTGGGCATTGCCAATGTTAATCATTTGTCAGTTTACATTTTTAAGTTTACGACAGCAAAATGAACAGCACTTTAATACAGCAGTGGGTAACTACTGGTGGCTGTTTGGATTAAGTATCATATTTTTCTTAATTGCACTGGCACTGTATTACTTCGAGAAATCACTCGATATTGCATTTGTCTTTGTCGTGCTGCAGTTCGCTACAGCATTTTACGGATATGGTATTAGTAAATTACCTTACATTTTATATCCGTATGTGAACATGGATAAAGCAGTCGTGAATGAAACGATGGCATTTTATTTAGTCATTGTGTTTATTTTAGGTTTACTTTTACTTATCCCTTCTTTATATTTATTATTAAGATTATTTATCTTTGATGCAGATTATGTCAAAGGGAAAAAGAAATAACAAGGGGTAGTTTAAATGGAAAAAGAATTCGTTGTCATCGGTCTTGGTCGATTCGGTGGAAGTATCGTAAAAGAATTAAATGAATTAGATATAGACGTTATGGCGATTGACTCAGATGAAGCACGTGTAAATGAATATGCTGATATCGCAACGCACGCTGTTATTGCGGATACAACAGATGAAAATGTACTGAAAAGTTTAGGCATTCGTAACTTTGATCACGTAATTGTAGCGATAGGTGATAATATTCAGGCGAGCATACTGACAACATTAATATTAAAGGATTTAGGTGTTAAGAAAGTAACAGCTAAAGCACAAAATGACTATCATGCGAAAGTATTGAATAAAATCGGAGCGGATACAGTCGTGCATCCGGAACGAGATATGGGACGCCGTATTGCACATAACTTAGCAAGTTCGTCAGTACTGGATTATCTAGAGTTATCAGATGAACATTCAATCGTTGAGATTCGTGCCGGAGAAGCATTGCAGGGACGTACGATTTTAGAGCTTGATATACGTGCGAACTATGGTATTAACATTATTGCTGTAAAACGCGGTAAAGAAATTATCGTATCACCGGATCCAACGGTTGATATTGAACATGGCGATATATTAATAATGATCGGGCATGACAACGATCTGAACCGCTTTGAGAAAAAAATAATGAAAGAATAATAGCAAGAGTCTGTAACTGCCACAAGCAAAACCGAGCAAAACTAATAAATCGCTCTTTGTAGTGAACCCTAAAAGTTAGACTATTTGGAATGGAGAAATCCATTCCATTTTTTTATGCAATTTTTACATTTAGTCTACTTTCTCTGAACCCTATCGGGCTCTTCCATTCTAATTTTGATTTAATTCGCTTATTGTTGTAATACCATATATAATTTTCAATTGCTGCTTCAAGTTGTTCATAACTTTCATAAACTTTTCCGTAGAATATTTCCTGTTTTAAAATACTGAAAAAGCTCTCCATCGGCGAGTTATCCAGACAATTTCCCTTACGGGACATACTCTGAAATATTTTATTATCTTTAAGCTTTTGCCTATATTTTTTCATCTGATAAGCCCAACCTTGATCGCTATGAAAAGTTCTTCTAAACTCACATGCATCTGTTAATGCCACAGCTTTTGTAAGTGCTGACATAATACCTTCTGCATTTGGCTTTTTGGATATACTATATGAGATAATTTCTCTATTAAACAAATCCATAAATGGGTCAAGATAAAGCTTCCCAGTACAAATTAAACCATTTTCATTAAGATAATGGTATTTAAACTCTGATGTATCTGTAGTTATTTTCTGATAGGGAATATTTGTATCAAACCTACGGTTAACCAAATTATCAGCGATACGGCCAATTTTTCCTTTGTAGGATGAATATTTTCTATTTTTTCTAGTAAATGAGATTGATTTTAAATTCAATTTACTCATGATTCTCTGAACTTTCTTGTGATTAATAATATATCCTCTATTTCTAAGTTCACCTGTAATCCTTCTGTAGCCATAATTCATGGCGTTTTCCTCAAAAATTTCCTTTATTTGATTTTCTATTTTCTGATCCTTATTTTCTTTATCAAACTGCTTCTGCCAATACATATATGTAGATTTTGGGAATTTCAGTGCTTCAAGGACAATGTTTAATTTGAAATCTTTTCGGAGCTCTTTAATGACTCTTGATTCGATTTTAGCAGTCGGTTCGGTATACTTATCCCTGAAGCTTTCAACTTTTTTATATAGGCAAGTTCAGCTCTTAAAAGTTCATTTTCATGTTCAATTTTTTTCACATAGTCACTATTACTATTATTAATTTTTTTCTTCTTCATAGATGGACTTCCTTTCTTCTTTTCAGACAATCCATCAATACCATGCTTATTATAAGCATTCACCCAAGAAGATATAAGAGATGGATTATTAATACGGAATTTGGTTGAAGTAATACTTAATGAAGCATTATTCTCTTTCATCCATCTCAGTATAACAATCTTATCCTCTAAACTGTATTTCTTCTTACTTCTTTTTCTTTCTAACCCTTCAATGCCGAAGGCACTATATGCTCTATACCAATCTCTAACCATAGAGCGACTTATACCATTACGCTTACCAACAACACTGAATCCACCTGTGCCATTAATATATTCAATTACGATTTTCAGCTTGAATTCCAAATCATATTTAGCCAAATAAAACACCCCAAAAGTTAGATTTTAAGTCTAACTTTTGGGGTGCACTACAGCCCTTTGATTTATAGTTTTTGTTCGGTTTTTGTTATAGAGGCCACTTTTGTTACGCCGTTTCGTCTTTTAATCGAAAGAAGATAGAGGAATATGTCTTAATCTGTTTGTTGTGATTTGTAAATTAATCTAAAAGCGGTGTATATTTATATTGAGGTGATTTATGTTTATTTCAACATATGAATTCAGTGATTATGAACGTTATTTATTAGAAGTGAAACATCGTGTAAAGCTTAATAAATATGACAGACGTAAACTGAGTAATTTTGAAATGGGCTATTCTGGTGAATTAATGTTTTACAATAGAGTAAAATCACTTGGCGGTGTGAAATTGTGGAATGTACGGTTTGAAACAGCTGGAGAAGTACAGTATGATTTTTTGATTATTCACAATGGTTATTTACTGCATTTTGATATTAAAAACTTCTATGGCAACTATCATGTCGTCGATAATAATTTTGTGAAAGATGATGGCAATGTAATAAAAGACCCAATAGATCAGTTATTACGTGCGGATATAATATTAAAAAACTTCTGTAAAGCACATCGTTTAAATTATCGTGTTGAGAGTTTTATTATATTTATTAATGAACACTTTAAACTTAGTGGTTTCGGAGGGCATCGTCGTGTACTGTTTCATAGAGATTTAGAAAGGATTACATCATCCCTCGTACAGCAGCCGTCCCCTGAAGCGATTCGGGATGCAGAACTTATAAAAAGCTACAGCGTAACGGATAGTAACGAACGTATTCATTATTATAATTATCATACGATGCGTAAAGGTATTAAATGTCCGAAATGTAAACAATTTTTACGGAAGTTTGAGAAACTTGAGAAAAAAATAACGTGTACATGTGGGCATAAAGTGAGTAAGGCAGAAGCTGTCCGTATTGCATTCGATGCGATAACTATTCTGAAAAATTCAAGCGTTAAATGTGCTGAAGTTATGGAATATACAGGAATCGGCAGATCGACAGTACAACGAGTTTTAAACGCATATTCTGAAAAAGAAGGTAGTACAAAGAGTAGAGTATATGTCATTAATAAGTCGAATAATTTATTCGTGAAAGAATCATGTTTAAAATATGAAGTAAAACGAAATAACAATAAGAAAGTACCAGAATAATTCATAATCTGGGACTTTCTTATTGGATAAACGTATTTTTCGTTGAGGAAGTACCAGAATAAACGATATTCTGGTACTTTCTCAAGCTCATGTAGTAAATTCCGACATGTAAGTACCAGAATAAGCAGTAATCTGGTACATACACGCGCACTTAATCAAAAAAAGCAATCTCCAGAGCAGGAGATTGCTTCATTTTATTTCTTATCTTTGTTAACGTCCATAATCATCGGTAAGATCATCGGTTTACGTTTCGTTTTTTCGTATAAATATGGTGATAACGTTTCTGTAATGGCATTCTTAATATGATGCCATTCAAGCTCTTCACCAGAGTTTAACTTTTCGATAACGCGTTTTTTAAGTAAGCGACTTGCTTCATAAATCATATGACCTGATTCACGCATATAGACAAATCCACGTGAGATGATATCCGGTCCGCTCAGTAATTGATTCGTTTTAAAGTCTACACTTACTACGACGATGACTAAACCTTCCTCCGACAGCATTTTACGGTCTTTAATGACAACGTTACCGATATCTCCGATTCCGCTTCCATCTACAAGGACATTTCCGGCTTGTATGCGTCCGGCATGTCTTGCACTATCACGTGTTAATGCGAGTACGTCACCATTTTCGTGGATGAATACATTATCCGGATTTACACCGCAATCTACACCGAGTTGTCCATGCAGGCTCTGCATACGGTATTCACCGTGTATTGGCATAAAGAACTTAGGCTTCATTAAACGAAGCATTAATTTTTGTTCTTCCTGAGAACCATGCCCTGATGTATGGATATTTGATAATTTACCATGAATAACATCAGCACCCGCTTTATATAATGCGTTGATTGTACGGTTTACGCTTAACGTGTTTCCTGGAATTGGTGATGAACTGAAGATGACAGTATCATCCGGAATGATTGAAATCTGACGGTGTGTGCCGTTTGCAATTCGGGATAATGCCGCCATCGGTTCACCTTGAGAACCTGTACATAATATTAATAGTTTATGTTTCGGAACTGTATTAATTTTGTTTGCTTCGATAAATGTTTCTGGTGGCACTTTAATATAACCAAGTTCCGTACCAATTTTAATATTGTTTTCCATTGAGCGACCAAAAATTACGATTTTACGGTCGAATTTTACAGCTGCTTCAATTGCCTGCTGTACACGGTAAATGTTTGAAGCAAATGTCGCGAAAATTATACGACCTGTACATTTACGGAAAATTTGTTCAACGTTCTGACCAACTTCACGCTCACTAATCGTAAAGTTCGGTACTTCAGCGTTCGTCGAGTCCGATAATAAACAAAGTACGCCTTCTTCACCGAGACGTGCCATCTTTGCGATATTAGCCGGTTCGCCAACAGGTGTGAAATCGAACTTAAAGTCACCAGTATGCACGATTTTACCTTCAGGTGTATCAACGATAACACCATATGCTTCAGGAATTGAGTGCGTCGTTAAGTAGAACGATACTTTCAGATGTTTAAATTCAAAAATACTGTCTTCAGTAATCGGGTTCAAACTTGCTGTGCGCAGTAAACCATGTTCTTCTAATTTATTACGAATAAGTCCTAACGCAAGAGGGCCACCGTAAATTGGAACATTCAGCTGTTTCAGTAAGAAAGGTACACCACCTATATGGTCTTCGTGACCGTGTGTAATAAATAGACCTTTAATACGTTCTTTGTTTTCAACAAGATAAGTATAGTCAGGGATGACATAATCGATACCAAGTAACTCGTCCTCCGGGAACTTAATACCTGCATCAATGACGATAATCTCATCTTGATACTCAATTGCGTAAGTGTTTTTACCGATTTCACCCATACCACCGAGTGCGAATACACCTACTTCATTTTTGTGTAATTGTTTCATTAAATTTTCTCCACGCTGTAATTATCAGCTTGTTGTTCATACTCAAGGTGTGCACCTTCAAGTTTCTGAACGAATTCAATGTTATAAGGACGATCGCTTAAATATCTTCTTACTTGTTCTTCGCTTACTGCGTCAAAATATTTAACTTGTGTGTTTTCACGAATGATAACTTCTGCTTTATTTTCCTGATAAAATACTTTAAAAATTGCCATATAAATAGCCTCCTATAATTTACATAAAGAATGCCCTAGAAGTCTAGGGCTTAAATAACCGTACAAGACATTATTAAAAATGTATGAGTACTATTATATTACATGATTTTGAATATAAGTGTAAAGCCTTATGAAAAGAATAATCATATTTATATGAAAATCGTTTGAAAACTGATAGGTTATATATATAACAATATGTGGAGGATAAACATGGATAAAAAATTAATATTTTTCGATATTGATGGTACGCTTTATGACCACGATAAGAAAATTCCGGAATCTACGATGCAGGCGCTCACTATGCTAAAGGAAGCAGGGCATATGCTTGCAATTGCGACAGGACGTGCACCATTTATGGTAAAACCTGTACTTGAAGAAACAGGCATCGAAAACTTTATATCATTCAATGGTCAGTATGTTTATGCGAATGGTGCAGTTATTTATGAGAACCCACTAAAAACAGATAGTTTAATTCAACTTGAAAAACATGCATTTAAACACAATCACCCAATCGTATTTCTGACACATGATGATCTTGTTGCAAACATTGACTTTCATGAACATATAAAAACAAGCCTCGGTACACTGCATATGAAACACCCGAGAAAAGTTTCTGCATTTTATAACGATAATAAAATATATCAGGCATTACTCTTCCAGCAGTCAGATGAAGATGAATTATACGATGGTATGGACGACAATATTAAATTTATACGCTGGCATGAGGTGAGTCGAGATGTCGTTCCTCAAAATGGTTCTAAAATGAACGGTATTAAGCATCTTGCAGAGGCCTTAAATTTCGATATAAAAGATACGGTTGCATTTGGCGATGGCTTAAACGATATTGAAATGATACGTGATAGTGGGATAGGTGTCGTAATGGGAAATGGTCACGATGTACTTAAAGCGCATGCGGACTTTATTACGAAAAATGTAGATGAAGATGGTATTATGTATGCAGTACAACAATTAAACTTAATTAAGGAGCATCATGGTGAATAGACACGCACAGGAAATAATAGCAGAACTTAAAAATGACGATATACAATTAAAAGCAATTGAGTTTAATGTAAGAGGTGAAGATGTCGTAGCAACGTTTTTATATGACGATCTGTTTGAATCTGATGACGTTCATACAGCACCAAGACCGAAAGACCCGATGTTTTTAAAGGCAGACGAACTGGATGATATTACATTCGCGCTGAAAGAAAAAGGTATTGATTATACGATAAGAAATGATGAATTTATTTAAAACAAAATAAGCCAAAAACAGATTTCTGTTTCTGGCTTATTTTTATTGGACAGCGATTGCTCCCGGCTCAATTTTCAGCGGGTCATTTTTATCGATATGATCATAGAACATCACACCATTTAAATGATCGATTTCATGCTGGGCAACGATTGCAGAAAAGTCTCTCAGACGAAGTTTAACTTCACTGCCGTCAGGCGTAAATGCTTTTACTGTAATGCGTGCGTATCGATGAACAATTCCAGGGATATTCTCATCTACGCTTAAACAACCTTCACCTGTTGGCAAATACGATTTTTCAATACTATGGCTCACAATTTTAGGGTTGATCAGCTGATGTGTAACATAAGCTTCTTTTTTATCATCATAAAAATGAATGACAAGCATGCGTTTTTTAACATTGATCTGTGGTGCAGCAATTCCAACACCACTGCGTAATTGATACTTCTTACTTAACACTTCATCCTGGCTCATCTTCAGAAATTCAAGCATGTCATCGATAATTTTCTTGTTTTCTTCTGATAACGGCATTTCTACTTCCTGTGCTTTTTCACGCAATGTTTTATGTCCATCGCGAATAATATCTTTCATTGTTAACATTGTATTCACTCCTATTCTTATAAAATATATCAAATAATGATAATATGTGCTATTGTTTGAAAATGAATTTGAAAAGATATAACATATAGCCATAACGCTAGGGAGGTACAAAATGAAAATCGCAAAATTATTTTTAGTAGGGATGCTCGCGCTAGTCCTTGCAGCATGTAATAACACTGAAGCGCTTGGTAATTTCTCTAAAGAAATTGATAAATCAGTTAAAGCTGAGCAACCTGTACAGGATGTTGGGAAAAAGCTTCAGAATCTGGAAAATGATAAAGTTCAGATATTTAATAAATTAAATAAAGCAACACCTAAGGAAGTTAAGGCAGCTGCAGATAAACTTCTGAAAAATACAGAAGAAAGAAGTAAAGCAATTGAAGAAGAGATAAAAGTGATGAATAAGTCACAGAATATTTATGAAAAAGCGAAAGCGAAAACAAATGCTATTGAAGATAAAACACAGAAAAAAGCTGTAACAGAATTTATTAAATTAAATGATAATAAATATAAAAAGCATAATGATTTAATGTACAGTTATAAAGATATATTAAAAACTGAAAAAGAAGTCTTCAATTATTTAAAGGAACCACAGCCAGACGGTAAAGCCGTTAATAAAAAGATAAAAGCTGTAACAAAAAAATATGAACAGTTCCAGAAAGATACAACGTCATATACGAATATGTTACGCGTTGTTGATCAACAAAAAAATAAAATTACCGATATCTTAAATGGTAAATAATGTGTAACCGTTTTATATTTCATAATTTGATATATAACAGTTATTCCTTTTACTATAACACAGCATGAAATTCTATTGATTTCATGCTATTTTTATTGTCACAAACTTTTCCTTTAACAGTAATACAATTCTGTGATATTATGAACATGTAACGTATAAAAACTAGAAAGGTTTGGTGAATTGAATGGCTCCGAAAAAGCAAGCTCCATTCGATGCAGTTTCGACTCTACAAGAGATCGAATCGAAATTTGAAGTAGTACAAGTATTAGATTTAGACGGTAATGTAGTGAATAAAGACTTCATGCCTGACTTAACTGATGATCAGTTAGTTGAATTAATGGAAAGAATGGTATGGACACGTGTATTAGACCAACGTTCTATTTCTTTAAACAGACAAGGGCGTTTAGGTTTCTATGCGCCAACAGCTGGTCAGGAAGCTTCTCAATTAGCTTCTCACTATGCTTTAGAAAAACAAGACTACATCTTACCGGGTTACCGTGACGTTCCACAATTAATCTGGCACGGTTTACCACTTACGAAAGCATTCTTATGGTCTCGTGGACACTTCGTTGGTTCACAAATGCCTGAAGGTATGAACGCATTAGCACCTCAGATCATTATCGGTGCACAATACGTTCAAACAGCAGGTGTTGCTTTAGGACTTAAGAAACGCGGACAAGATGCAGTAGCAATTACTTATACTGGTGACGGTGGTTCATCACAAGGTGACTTCTATGAAGGTATTAACTTTGCTTCAGCATTTAAAGCACCTGCAATTTTCGTTATCCAAAACAATAATTATGCAATCTCTACACCACGTAGCAAGCAGACAGCTGCAAAAACGTTAGCACAAAAAGCGGTAGCAGTAGGTATTCCTGGTATCGTTGTTGACGGTATGGATGCATTAGCAGTATATCAAGCGACTAAAGAAGCGCGTGATCGTGCAGTAGCTGGTGAAGGACCAACATTAATCGAAACAATTACTTACCGTTACGGCCCACATACGATGGCTGGGGATGACCCAACACGTTACAGAACTTCAGATGAAGATGAAGAGTGGATCAAAAAAGACCCATTAGTTCGTTTCCGTAAATTCTTAGAAGCGAAAGGCTTATGGAATGAAGAAAAAGAAAACGAAGTAATGGAAAAAGCGAAAGAGGACATTAAAAACGCAATTAAAGAAGCGGATGCGACACCGAAACAAACAGTGACGCAATTAATGGAAATTATGTACTCTGATAACGTTCCTCAAAACATTAAGGAACAAATGGAAATTTATAAAGAGAAGGAGTCGAAATAAGTCATGGCACAAATGACAATGATTCAAGCGATTACAAATGCGCTTCAGACAGAACTTAAAAATGACGAAAACGTATTAGTTTTCGGAGAAGACGTTGGTGTCAACGGTGGGGTATTCCGTGCGACTGAAGGACTTCAAAAAGAATTCGGTGAAGATCGTGTATTTGATACACCACTTGCTGAGTCTGGTATCGGTGGATTAGCTGTAGGTTTATCATTAACAGGATTCCGTCCAGTTATGGAAATCCAGTTCTTCGGTTTCGTATTCGAAGTATTCGATTCAATCGCAGCACAATTATCACGTCAATACTTCCGTTCAGGCGGTACGAAAACTGCACCTGTAGTTATTCGTTCACCATTCGGTGGTGGTGTACATACACCTGAATTACACGCAGATAACCTTGAAGGTTTAATGACGCAAACACCTGGTGTTAAAGTTGTTATTCCATCTAACCCATATGATGCAAAAGGATTATTAATTTCAGCAATTCGTGACAACGACCCAGTTGTTTACTTAGAGCATATGAAATTATACCGTTCATTCCGTGAAGAAGTACCTGAAGAAGAGTACACTATCGAAATCGGTAAAGCAGCAGTGAAACAAGAAGGTACAGATTTATCAATCATCACTTACGGTGCTATGGTTCAGGAATCTATGAAAGCTGCAGAAGCTTTAGCAAAAGACGGTCACTCAGTAGAAGTTATCGACTTACGTACAGTACAACCTTTAGACATCGATACAATTATCGGTTCAGTTGAAAAAACAGGCCGTGTTGTCGTTGTACAGGAAGCACAAAAACAAGCTGGTGTTGGTGCGAACGTAGTATCTGAAATTTCTGAGCGTGCAATTTTAAGCTTAGAAGCACCTATCGGACGTGTATCTGCACCTGATACTGCTTACCCATTTACACAAGCTGAAAACGTTTGGTTACCAAACAAAGACGATATTATCGAAGTAGCGAAAAAGACGTTAGAATTCTAATCCAGAACAAAAACGTGTAAAATGAAAAGTAACATCACGATGTTACTTTTCATTCATTTATTTTAATTCTTAATTCTTTAGGAGGAATTTATTGTGGCATTTGAATTTAAATTACCTGCCCTTGGTGAAGGGATTTTTGAAGGTGAAATTGTTAAGTGGTTCGTTAAGGCCGGCGACGAAGTAAAAGAAGACGATATTTTATTAGAAGTACAAAGTGATAAATCAGTAGTTGAAATCCCATCTCCAGTAACAGGTAAAATTAATACTATCGTTGCTGAAGAAGGTACGGTTGCGAACTTAGGTGAAGTAATCGTAACAATAGATTCTGACGATGCACACGCTCAAAACGACGCTTCTGAAGCGAAAGAAGAGCCAAAAGAAGAATCTACAGAAACAAAAGAAGCAGCACCTAAAGCTGAAGAAAAAGCGTCAGACGTAGCAGTTGATGAAAACCGTCGCGTTATCGCAATGCCTTCAGTACGTAAATTAGCGCGTGATAAAGGTGTTAACATTAAAGCAGTTCAAGGAACTGGTAAAAACGGTCGCGTATTAAAAGACGACGTTTTAGCTTATATGGACGGCGGACAAGCTCAAGCAGAAGCTCAAACAGAAGCGCCTAAAGCTGAAGCACAGGAAGCACCAAAAGCAGCACAACCAATTGCAGCTCCAGAAGGGGACTTCCCAGAAACACGCGAAAAAATTCCGGCAATGCGTCGTGCGATTGCTAAAGCAATGGTTAACTCTAAACATACTGCGCCACACGTAACATTAATGGATGAAGTAGAAGTTCAGGCATTATGGGATCACCGTAAGAAATTTAAAGAAGTTGCAGCTGAACAAGGTACGAAGTTAACATTCTTACCATACGTTGTAAAAGCGTTAGTTTCAGCACTTAAAGCATACCCTGCTTTAAATACTTCATTAGATGATGCAACTGAAGAAATCGTACACAAACATTACTACAACATCGGTATTGCAGCTGATACTGAACGTGGTTTATTAGTACCAGTTGTAAAAAATGCTGATCGTAAATCAATTTTCGCAATTTCTGATGAAATTAACGAATTAGCTGTAAAAGCACGTGATGGAAAACTTTCTCCTAGCGAAATGAAGGGTGCATCATGTACAATAAGTAATATCGGTTCTGCTGGTGGACAATGGTTCACTCCAGTTATTAACCATCCTGAAGTTGCAATTTTAGGTATTGGTCGTATTGCACAAAAACCAATCGTTAAAGATGGAGAAATTGTTGCAGCACCAGTTCTTGCATTATCATTAAGTTTCGACCACCGTCAAATCGATGGCGCTACTGGACAAAATGCAATGAACCATATTAAACGCTTATTAAATAATCCAGAATTATTATTAATGGAGGGGTAAACAGATGGTAGTTGGAGATTTTCCTATTGAAACAGACACTATAGTAATTGGGGCAGGTCCTGGTGGATATGTTGCAGCAATTCGTGCAGCACAATTAGGACAAAAAGTAACAATCGTAGAACGTGGAAACTTAGGAGGCGTTTGTTTAAACGTTGGATGTATTCCTTCAAAAGCAATGCTTTCAGCTTCTCACAAATACGAAACAGCTAAACACTCTGAAGCATACGGTGTTAAAGCTGAAAACGTAACTTTAGACTTCTCTAAAGTTCAAGAATTCAAAAATGGTGTTGTTGAACGTTTAACTGGAGGGGTTGGATCTTTACTTAAAGGACGCAAAGTTGAAATCGTTCAAGGTGAAGCTTACTTCGTAGATCAAAACAACTTAAAAGTTATGACTGAAAAAGCATCACAAACTTATACATTCAAAAACGCGATTATCGCGACTGGTTCTCGTCCAATCGAAATCCCTAACTTCAAATTCAACAAACGTGTTATCGATTCAACAGGTGCTTTAGCACTTACTGAAGTTCCGGAACATTTAGTTGTTGTTGGTGGAGGTTATATCGGATCTGAATTAGGTACTGCATATGCGAACTTCGGTTCTAAAGTAACAATTTTAGAAGGCGCTAAAGATATTTTAGGCGGATTCGAAAAACAAATGACACAAGTCGTTAAAAAAGGTCTTAAAGCTAAAGGTGTTGAAATCGTTACTGAAGCGATGGCGAAATCAGCTGAAGAATCAGAAAACGGTATTAAA
Organism: Macrococcus armenti; assembly: GCF_020097135.1. Taxonomy (NCBI): domain Bacteria; kingdom Bacillati; phylum Bacillota; class Bacilli; order Caryophanales; family Staphylococcaceae; genus Macrococcus; species Macrococcus armenti. Next base: position 785,100 of record NZ_CP083608.1, read on the forward strand.
GTAACATACGAAGCTAAAGGCGAAACACATACAATCGATGCAGATTACTGTTTAGTAACTGTTGGACGTCGTCCAAATACGGATGAATTAGGTTTAGAAGGTTTAGGCATCAAGATGACTGACCGTGGTGTAATTGAAGTTGACGCACAAAGCCGTACTTCAGTTGAGAACATTTACGCAATCGGTGATATCGTTGCTGGACCACCATTAGCACATAAAGCATCTTACGAAGGTAAAATTGCAGCTGAAGCAATCTCTGGTGAGAAATCTGAAGTAGATTACTTAGCAATCCCAGCAGTATGTTTCACTGAGCCTGAATTAGCAACAGTTGGTTATACTGAAGCAATGGCAAAAGAAGAAGGTTTAGACTATAAAGCTTCTAAGTTCCCATTCGCTGCTAACGGCCGTGCATTATCTATCGGTGAGACTGATGGTTTCTTAAAACTTATCACGCTTAAAGAAGATGGATTATTAATCGGTGCTCAAGTTGCGGGTGCTGGTGCATCAGATATCATTGCGGAATTAGGTTTAGCGATTGAAACTGGTATGACTGCTGAAGATATCGCATTAACAATTCATGCACATCCAACATTAGGTGAAATGACAATGGAAGCTGCTGAAGTTGCAATGGGTAGCCCAATTCACACAATGTAATCTTTGATTTTACAATTTCAAAGTACTATTCATATTATATGAATAGTACTTTTTTTATGGAGGAATAAAAATGAACTATAGCTATCCAATAGATACAGACTGGACACAGGAAGAAATTATTGATGTTGTTAATTTTTTAAGTTTAATAGAAGATGCTTATGAACGACAAGTGAATACTGATGATTTCTTAACACTTTATCGTGCATTTAAGCAAGTAGCGCCTATGAAGTCAGATGAAAACCGCATATTAAAGTCATTTGAAGAAGTATCAACATATTCTGGTTATCATGCTGTAAAGCGTGCGAAACTGGCGAAGGACAACAATGAAAAGTCATTCAGTATGAAGTAATTCACATAACGATATTGTAATATATATAAATTTTTGATACATTTGTTATATTATTAAACTAATTGTTTATTATCATTAAACTAAGGTGTGAATTTATGGATATCGGTAAAAAGATAAAAGATTTAAGACGCCAGAAAAACTTAACACAAGAAGAACTTGGTGAACGTACAGATTTATCAAAAGGGTATATTTCACAATTAGAACGCAATTTATGTTCGCCCTCTATGGAAACATTTTTTAATATTCTTGAAGTACTTGGTTCTAAGCCGAAAGACTTCTTCAGTGAACAGCAATATGAACAGCGTATACATTATCCGAAGTCAGAGCAGACAATTTACGATGAATATGATAATGGCTATATGATCAATTGGCTTGTGCCGGACTCAAATGAGTTCGATATGGAACCTGTTATTATTACGATTGAGCCAGGTAAGAAATATAAAAAGTTTCTGCCGAGTTTATCTGACAGCTTTATATATGTTTTACAAGGTGAAGCGAGTATTCGCATCGGTCGTAAGGATTATCATGCGGCAAAAGGTGAATCATTTTACTTTAAAGCCAATGAATCGCATCAATTATACAACCGTACGAAAGAAACAGCACAAGTATTAATCGTTGCGACAGAATCATACTTATAGAGGTGAACAATGGAACAGTTTATACAATTTAACCATGTGACAAAATCATATGGGGATAATACGATACTGAATGATATTAGTTTTGAAATTGAAAAAGGTAAATTTTATACGTTACTTGGGCCATCAGGATGCGGAAAAACGACAATATTAAAATTAATTGCCGGATTCGAGAAAGCAACAGATGGAGATATTTACTTTGATGGAGAGCGTATTAACGACGTACCACCGAATAAACGAAAAGTGAACACTGTTTTCCAGGACTACGCACTATTTCCACATTTAAATGTATTCGAGAATGTCGCTTACGGACTTCGCATAAAAAAAGTAAAAGAAGAGGTCATTAAAACAAAAGTCCGTGAGGCATTACAACTCGTGAAGCTTGCAGATTTTGAATCACGAGACATTAAAGACATGAGTGGCGGACAAAGACAACGTGTTGCAATTGCGCGTGCGATCGTTAATGATCCGGAAGTAATACTACTTGATGAACCGTTAAGTGCGTTAGACTTAAAACTGAGAACTGAGATGCAGTATGAATTACGTGAAATTCAGAACCGTCTCGGAAAAACATTTATTTTCGTAACACATGATCAGGAAGAAGCACTTGCGATGAGCGACTATATATTTGTTATGAATAAAGGCAAGATAGAACAAAGTGGTACACCACTAGATATATATGATGAGCCAGTGAATCGTTACGTCGCTGACTTTATCGGTGAATCTAATATCGTTGACGGTATTATGGTACAAGATTATGTCGTAGAAATGTATGGAAAACGTTTTGCATGTGTCGATAAAGGATTTAAACAAAACGCGAAAGTAGATGTTGTAATCCGTCCTGAAGATATAGAAATTACGACGTCGGAGTTAGGTAAAGTTCAGGCAGTAGTAGACAGTACACTTTTCCGTGGGGTACATTACGAAATTTGCTGTATGGATGAAGCCGGGAACGAATGGATTATTCAGTCGACGAAACAGGCAACACCTGGAGAAAATGTAGGTTTAACATTTACTGAAGAAGCGATTCATATTATGTTACCTGGTGAAACTGAAGAAGAATTCGATCGTCGTATTGAGTCATACGAGGTGTAATATGCAAAAAGCAAAGCAGTACTTTTTAGTCCCTTATATTTTATGGATTTTATTATTTATCGTAATGCCACTCGTAATGATATTCTATACTTCATTTACAAATCACGATGGCAAGTTTACATTTGAAAACTATGCAACGTTTTTAACGCCTGCATATTTAAAGATGACGCTTTCGTCATTTGTTTATGCGTTTATCATTACTGTCTTATGTTTAATATTTGCATATCCAATCGCACTCGTTCTGAAAAATGCGAAGCATAAGCAACTATGGTTACTAATCATTATATTACCGACGTGGATTAACTTATTGCTGAAAACATATGCATTTATCGGGATTTTCAGTAAGGAAGGTACGATTAATGACATGCTTCATTTTCTGCATTTACCGACAACGCATCTTTTATTTACAGATAGCGCATTCGTATTTGTATCGGTCTATATATACATACCGTTTATGATATTACCGATATTTAACAGTATGAATGAAATACCGGATAATTTAATTCAGGCTTCACGTGATTTAGGTGCGAATGAATGGATGACGTTTAGAAAGGTCATCATGCCGCTTTCAATGGAAGGTGTTAAAACAGGCATTCAAGTCACATTTATTCCCGCATTAAGTTTATTTATGATTACTCGACTTATCGCTGGTAACAAAGTTGTAAACTTAGGAACTGCAATTGAAGAGCAGTTTTTAGTGACACAAAACTACGGTATGGGTTCTACAATCGCTGTCTTTTTAATTTTAGCGATGGCATTCGTAATGATTGTCACGAAATCTAAAAATGAAAGTGGGGATATAAAGTGAAATTAAGAGGCAAAGTATTCTTAGCCGTTGCTTTGTTCATTTTATATTTCCCGATATTTTACTTAATGTTTTATTCATTTAACTCAGCTGGAAATATGAATCACTTTGAATCGTTTACACTGGATCACTATAAAGCAGTGTTTGCAAATAAACGATTACTCGTTATCATTGTCAACACTTTAGCGGTAGCGTTAATTGCAGCAAGTATTTCGACAGTAATTGGAATATGTGGTGCAATAGCGATTCATTATATGCGCAACAAAAAGATTAAGATTGGTCTATTAACTTTAAATAATATATTAATGGTAAGTTCTGACGTTGTAATCGGTTCTTCATTTTTAATTTTATTTACTGCAATTGGGCACTTTACAGGGTTAGGTTTAGGATTCTGGTCTGTACTCATTTCGCATATCGCATTTTGTGTACCGATTGTCGTACTGCTCGTTTTACCGAAACTGTATGACTTAAATACGTCGCTCATAAACGCAAGTTACGATCTCGGTGCGAGTACGTGGCAGACGATAAAAAATGTCATTATTCCGCATATACTGCCAGGTGCATTTGCTGGATTCTTTATGGCATTAACGTATAGTTTAGATGATTTTACGGTAAGTTTCTTCGTAACAGGTAATGGATTCAGTGTATTATCTGTAGAAATTTATTCAATGGCACGTAAAGGTATATCAATGGAAATTAATGCAATCAGTACATTGATGTTCATCGTTGTTATGACAGTTATAGCGATATACTATGTATTATCATCAAACGCTGATAAAAAGAAGTTAAAGGCAGGTGCTAAGTAATGAAACAACTGATGCAGTTAATCTTTATTTCACTTGCTGTTGCAATCTTATTATTATTCTCAAGTCGATTTATCGATCCGCCACCTTCAGGAGAAAAAGGGAATGTCCTTTATGTATATAACTGGGGAGAATATATTGATCCTGATCTACTGAAAAAGTTTGAAAAAGAAAAAGGAATTCGTGTTGTACTTGAAACATTTGATTCAAACGAAGCGATGCTTGCAAAGATAAAAAACGGTGGTACGAGTTATGATATCGCTGTACCGAGCGAGTATGCAATTCAGAAGATGAAGAGTGAAAAGCTATTATTACCGATTGATCATAAAATGATTCCGAATTTAAAAAATATTAATCCTGATTATATGGATCTACCATTTGATAAGCAGAATAAATATTCAATACCATACTTCTGGGGAACAGTAGGTATCCTATATAATCCAGAAACTACGAAAGGTATCGATTTTTCGAGCTGGGATAGTTTATGGGATAAACGTTTAAGAAATAATGTTTTAATCGTTGATGGTGCACGTGAAGCGATTGGATTGTCACTCAATAGTATGGGAGAATCACTTAATGAAACGGACCCTGAAAAACTATTAAAGGCAGAACAGAAGCTTGAAAAACTTGCGCCAAACGTTAAAGGTGTCGTGGCAGATGAAATTAATACAATGATGGTACAAAAAGAAGCGGATGTTGCAGTTGTATGGAGTGGTATGGGTGCAGATATTATGACAGAAAACGAAGATTTGGATTTTGTCGTTCCGAAAGAAGGTTCGAATCTCTGGTTTGACAATATCGTTATCCCGAAAACTGCGCAAAATGTTAAAGGTGCTCATGAATTTATTAACTTCATGCTTGACGCTAAAAACGCGAAACAAAATACAGAGTGGGTCGGCTATGCAACACCTAACGATGCGGCGCTTAAACTGCTTGATAAGGAAATACGAGAAGACGAACGTTTCTATCCGAGTAAAGAAGTACAGGATAAGCTAGAAGTATATAAAGATTTAGGGTATGAAAACATAAAAAAATATAATGAACTGTTTCTTAAATTTAAAATGTCGCTGAAGTAAATCAGCGACATTTAAATTTAATTTGATGCATAATTTTATATAATGAGGGTACACTAATACAAACAACTTAAAGGAGATGTATATATGAGTCGTAGAGAATATACGCAAACAGTAAAACCAGTCAGTCGAATTCCAGAAAAAATCTTTGGATGGCTAGCATGGCTTTCATTACTAGCGATTGCGCTATTTAGTTTATTTCAATTATTAGTCACTGCAAACAATCCAGAATTTATTACGCAGATGAAGACACAATTAAATTCACAAATTCAAAGTAATCAGGAATTTGCAGATATGTTTAATCAGTTTGGAATGTCAGTTGATGAATTTGTCCCTGCGTTAATAACATACACTTGGTACTTTTTAGCTTATACAGTATTACCGATTGTAGTAGGGCTACTTGGATTGTTAATGATGAAAAAGAGAATTTTAGCAGGTATTTTATTATTACTTGCTGGATTATTAACAACAATCTTTTTCTTTACAATTTTCTTAGGCTTTATTCCTTTATTCTTCTTTATCGCAGCAATTTTATTATTCGCGCGTAAAGATAAAGTCATTACGAACAATGATTACTACGAAGAGAAATCATATGAAGAACGTGATCATGCAACAGCGCCAGCATATGTAGAGCGTGATGCTCATATTGAAAAAGAGAAATCATATGCATATGATGCTGATGAAGCTAAAACAGAACCGGTTAAAGAAACGACATATGAACATGACCCACATAAACGTGAAGATGTTGAATCAGAATACGTTTCATCAGAGCGTGTTGAAACTGATTTTGATAATAACCACGATGGAGATAAAGACCGAGTGACTTATGTGGATAATACGAAGCGTGCAGTAGATGAACGTCGTGAAAATTATAACAATAGACGATAATAATTTAGAGGCCGTTTCGTCTGTTAATCAAAAAAAGATAGAGACTTTGAAGTCTCTATCTTTTTTTGATTTATTTTTTTAGAAGAAGTGAGCCGATGGAAATGGCAGCACCAATTCCAGCAGCAATGCCGATATACTTTGCATTACTTTCGTAGACGTTGTCGTTTAATGCTTTACTCGGTAATTCAACATGATGTACATTTCCTTGTTTGCCGGCATCAGTATGAACAGGATCTACGATGCCTTGTTCTTTTTTAAGTTGTGCAAACGATGTACCGAATCCTTTAACGAATTTCGTTAAGACGATTGAACCTTCTACGAAATCCTTATTCGTTAATACTTTAATTAATCCAAGCCAGCCAAGAGGTTTACTTTGGTTGTACTCTGTAGATAATTTTAACCCTTTGTTAAATTTCAGAATCATCGGTTCAATATCACTGAAATTAAATTTACCTAATCCTTGAACTAAAAGTAGTGCGTTTCGAATCGCCTGGTCTGTTTCTGTTTCGTTAACGGCTTTTAACACTCGCGTTAATATCGGGTCACTCTGTGCAAGTGCAGCATTTGCAAGGTTTAATGCTTCGTGCTCATCGAGTTGTTCAAGTAAACGGAAAAGTTTGTTTAAAGTATCTTTATGCTTGATTAACTGATCTTCTAATTCACGTAATTCCTTCTCTCGAACTGCTTCAACATCAACTTCCATCGGTTTGATTACACGTGTTGGTTGTGCCATTATTTTTCACCTCTTTTATTTACGATATCACCTGGATATACATAATCTTTACGGTTCCATTTCGCCTGAACGTTCACGCCCATTTGTGGTACGCGGTTTCCGAAGCGGAAGTTATTCTCTGGTAATGGTGATTTGTTACCTTTATCCAGAATAATGAGTTTTGCTTTCGTTTCTTTATAAGCAGGTGTAGATGTATCTTTATCTGCAATAGAACTTGATAATAAGTTTATTGCTGCATCACCATTGTCATTCATCGGTAAGTAAACTTCTTTACCGAATACACGGTCTGTCACAAGCGCACGTACGTCGACTTTGCCGTATGGAGATTGCAGACGGATTAAGTTACCAGTTTCAATGCCACGTTCTGCTGCAAGTTCATGAGAGATTTCTAAGAACGCTTCTGGTGTTTCCATTGCAAGTCCTTTAACTTGGTAAGTCATATTTCCTTCATGGAAGTGCTCAAGTAATCGTCCGTTGTTCACGTGAATATCATATTGTGCTTCATACTCAGTAGGTTCTGTCCAGTCAACAGGGAAGAAGTTCGCTTTCTTATCTTCGAACGGGAATCCTTCAGTAAATAATAATGGAGAATCTGTGCCGTCTTCTTTAACTGGCCATTGTAAACTATTAAATCCTTCTAAACGATCATACGTAACACCAGAATAAATTGGTGTTAATGATGCGATTTCATCCATAATTTCGCTTGGATGTGAATAATTCCAGTCAGCACCTAAATGTTGCGCGATATCTTGAATGATCTGCCAGTCTGGACGAGTACCTTCAAGTGGCTCCATAACTTGGTATAAACGCTGGATGCGTCGTTCTGTGTTTGAGAAAGTACCTTCTTTTTCAAAACTTGGTGCAGCAGGTAAAATAACATCAGCATATTCTGCTGTTTTTGAGAAGAAAATATCCTGTACAACGAAGAATTTAAGCTTTTCAAAACCTTCACGTACATAGTTAACGTTAGAGTCAACAATACCCATATCTTCACCTTTTAAGTAAAGTACATCCAGCTCTCCAGCATGCATCGCATCAACCATCTGGTGGTTATTCTGACCGACGTTCGGGTTCATTTCAACACCCCATGCTTTACTGAATTTATCCAGTGCAGCTTTATCTGAAATCTTCTGATATCCAGGTAGGTGTGTCGGCATACTACCCATATCTGATGCACCTTGAACGTTGTTGTGACCACGTAATGGATATGATCCTGCACCAGGTTTCATGTAGTTACCAGTAACGAGTAATAAGTTAGAAATAGCTGTTGAAGTATCACTACCACCACGTTGCTGAGTAACACCCATTGCCCACATTACGACTGTAGACTTCGCTTCATGTACCATTTCTGCAATTTTAATAATTTTTTCTTTAGACATGCCTGTATGTTCTGCAGCATAGTCGATTGTGAATTTCTGTAAACTTTCTACAAGTGCTTCGTAATTGTTAACGTGTTTATCAATAAATGCCTGATCCTGCCAGTTATTATCAATGATATATTTCGTTACAGCGTTTAACCATACGAGGTCGCTACCTGGATTAGGACGAACGAACATATCCGCACGTTCTGCCAGTTCGTGTTTACGAATATCTACAACTAATAATTTAGAGCCGCGTAATTTTTGTGCACTCTTCACACGTGTTGCAATAACAGGGTGTGCTTCTGCTGTGTTTGTTCCTAGACCGATGATAAGTCCTGCATTTGCAATGTCAGTTATCGATCCAGAGTCACCACCGTAACCTACAGTTCTCCAAAGTCCCATTGTAGCAGGAGACTGACAGTATCTTGAACAGTTATCAACGTTGTTTGTACCTACAACTTGACGTGCTAATTTTTGCATTAAGAACGATTCTTCGTTTGTACATTTTGAAGATGTAATGAATGCTAATTTTTCTGGTCCTCGAGTAGCAATTGTTTCTTTAAATTTAGAAGCAATTAATGTAAGTGCCTCATCCCATGTTGCTTCTCTGAATCCATCTGCTTCACGAATTAACGGTTTTGTTAAACGCTCACCAGAATTCACAAAATCCCAGCCAAATTTACCTTTCACACAAGTAGAAATTTGGTTCGCCGGTGCTTCTGGACTTGGTTCAACTTTTAAGATGTCGCGACCTTTCGTCCATACTTCGAATGAACAACCGACACCACAGTATGTACATACTGTTTTCGTCTTTTTAATTCTATCTTTACGCATTTCAGCTTCTACATCTGAAATTGCCATAAGTGGTGTATATCCTGTTTCAACTGCTTTTGTTACTTCAACTGCTGGACGGAATGCATCTTTTAGCATACCCGTTAAGAATCCTGCTTCTCCGACCATACCAACTTCCATCATCGCATTACATGGACATACTGTTGAACAGTGACCACAGTTAACACATGATGAATCATCAATATTTGTGTCACGGTTACCATCCCAAATAACACGCGGGCGTTCTAATTCCCAGTCAATCATTAACGTTTCGTTAACTTGAACGTTCTGACATGCCTGAACACATCGGCCACATAAAATACATTGATCCGGGTCGTATCGGTAAAATTTACCGATATTTTTAGGCGCACCTTTTGGAGATTGTGCTGTCGCCTGATGATCGATTTTAAGTTCTTTTACAGTGTTGTGAATTGTACAGTTACCATTATTAAAATCACAAACTGTACAATATAGTTCATGATTCGCTAAAATTCTGTCCATCGCGATCATCTGCGCTTCAAATGCTTTGCTTGAACCTGTCTTTACGACATCCCCGTCTTTAAGCTGTGTACTACATGAACGCACGAGTTCACCGTTTACTTCAACGATACATGCATCACATGTTTCAATCGCGCCAAGATCTGGATGATAACATAATGCCGGAACATCGATGCCCTTAAACCTTAAGTAGTCTAGAATGCTTACATTGCCTGGAACTTCCATCGGTTTACCATTCAGCGTGATGCTGATAGTTTGTGATGTTACATCATTCATAAAATTACCCCACTTCTATTTAATAGTTAAAAATATTACGCCCTAATTCAATTATAAATTATCTGTGTATTATTGCAATTTTATTATCGCAATATGAAGCAGAAATTTACTATATAAAAATAAAAAGCCTGCGTATATATACGCAGGTAAAAATTATTACTGATATAGTGGAAGTAATGCAAAGAATGTTGATTCTATAGCAGTTAGAAATTTTTTATCGGACTTTAATGATTCATCGCCTGGATAAAAAACTTTACCAAACATTAACTCACCTTTTTTAACAGTTTCGAGGCGATTGATATATTGTTCGATTTTTTCATTGTCGATATCTTTAATATATTCAAATGACTTCTTCATGTGGTCGCCTTTAATGATAAAGTGATCGTCTAAATTTTTAATTTCAGTAAGTTGATTTCGCCACTTTTTAGCCATGCGTTCTTTTTCAGGAGACTCGTATATAACACCGAATAGTACGAATGCATGGTCATCGAATAAGCCAATCTGGAAGTGGGGGAGCATTTTATATCCGCGTTTATTCGTTGCAAATGCAACCCACGTATCGTTAGGTGGATTCGTTTTACGGCGAAGATGTTTCGCAACGTGTGCATAAAAAGTTTCATCCGTCTGTTCTGTTAAATAAGCACTAAAATGTTCACCAAGCGCTTCTAATTTTGGACGCGTCGTTTCAATCAGCGCATTCATTCTAGGCTCAAGACCGTCTACGGTAAAAACTTTGAAATCTTTATTTGTAAAATGATATTTAGCCATAATAACCTCACTCTTTTTTTTATTATGCTATTATTCTATCTAAGTTGAAACAATTTTGCTAATATATCCGTTCATGTATAATGAAACTATGGAATAAGGAGGCGTAGCCATGGAATTATTTGAATTTATGAAAGAAATTACTATTCAGGCGGGCAGTAACATACGACAAAAATTAAATGAGCCTTTATTAATAGAAACAAAATCTAATGCAAACGACTTAGTGACAAATATGGACAAAGAAACTGAGCGTTTTCTATATGAAACAATTATGAATACTTATCCAGAACATAAAATCATTGGTGAAGAGGGTAGTGGAAAAGATATAAATGATTTATCCGGGACTGTCTGGATTATTGATCCTATCGATGGCACGCTAAACTTCGTTCATCAGAGCGAGAACTTTGCAATTTCTGTCGGCGTATTCATCGACGGAAAAAAATATGCAGGTGTAATTTATGATGTTATGCGTGATAAATTGTACAGTGCGTGTGCAGGACACGGGGCATATTTGAATGACAGTCCGATTGCGCCGTTAACACATACGGCATTAAAGCAATCAATTGTATCGATTAATCCTAATTGGTTAACGAAACCTTATACAGCACCGATATATAGTCCAATTGTCGTTGATGCGAGAAGTGCGAGAAGTTATGGTTCTGCAGCACTGGACTTTGCATATGTTGCAACAGGAAAGGTTAATGCATATATTACGCTACGATTACACCCGTGGGACTTTGCAGGTGGATTAATTATTGCAGAAGAAGTGGGTGCAGTTGTAACAAATCAGTTAGATGAATCTCTCAATATGCTGCATGCGAATTCGATTCTTGTTGCAAATAAAGCATTGCATCACGAAATTTACAACAACTATATGAAACCGTTTCAGTCAGAATTACTAACGATACATCAAGGCCGTTTCCATAACCGTTAAACGTAGTAAGTACCTCTTTTAGAACCTTGTCGTTCGAAATATTTATTTAATAGTTTAACGGATATAAATGCCGGAAAGTAACCGTCTGTAAATCTATCTAATGTTCGACGTGTTAGTTTCTCTTCTGAAAGTGCAATATATTGCTGTATATTAAATTGAAATAATTCATCCATACGAATGACAGAATCGCACTTATCACAATAATTGAGTGACTTATATCTTGTCATACGATTAATCGACTGACATTCAGGACAGCAAATACCTGTTTTATAGGTAGGGATTATTATTGATTGATGTGAACAGCTATTTAATAAGACAGCGCTGAAGGTGCTGTTTTTTTTTTTTTTTGAAGCGCGACTTAATCGTTCGAGATATGGAATGATTTGCTTCTTTGTTAGTATATCTCCATTGTAGCTATGTACATCCAGTTCAAACGATTCGTTCATCATGATACACTTTGTATACACAGGCAATTGGGTTGAAGTTTCAGGCATAACATTTATTACTGAATATTTCATACAGTACAATTCACTTAAATCAGCATGTGCTTCTAATGTAATACTATTCACAAGCATGCCGTCACCATCAATATAATGCAGACCGTGATAATTATTAAATTTAAAGAGATGTACAGCATTATCTGTAATAAGAATGAGGTTGATATAAATATTATGGTGCGTATAATATTGCCAGATGCATTCAAACTGATCACATCCAGTAATCTTCAGAAATTGTTCAAACTGACATTCAAGTTCATAACGATTACGAATTGTGTCGAATATTGCTTTCGTTGAAGCAGTAAGTGTAGTGCGATGCGATAATGCTTCTAGAGCTGTCAAAGTATGTGGTTTACCGAGTGGTTTCATTATTGAAACTCCTTTCTGAATGTGATAGTTTTACTATAATTTGCAGACAAATCATTATCAAACTGCAAAAATTGAAAAATCGCAAAAAAAAAACACTGAAATTTAAAAATTTCAGTGCGATTTTTTAATTTCTGCATATAAAACGAAAAAATTTCATACAAAAATTAAAAAATAGTCATTTAATAAAAATATTATAATTCTCCACTTTCTCTGAATTTCTTCTTAAATGTAAAACCGACGCCGAAAGTCGCAATAAATAAAATAATTGCAATCCCCATAATAATAAAGTTACCTTCAGCTAATCCGATGCTGAATAATATAAGCATTAATACTGCAAAACATGCAAATATGAATTGTGTAATCGTACTTTTTTTCATATGTAATTACTCCTTTTTGCTTTCTATAAAATACAGGATATATTAAAATCGTATTATATGTTATAATATCACAGTTACATAAAAACTGTAAGTTGATTAAGAAGGGAAAGTCCAGATGACTAAATTAAGAGAAGATGTACGTAATATTGCAATTATTGCCCACGTTGACCATGGAAAAACTACATTAGTAGATGAATTATTGAAACAATCAGGAACGTTTCGTGATAACGAACAAGTAGATGAGCGTGCAATGGATTCAAATGATATCGAAAGAGAACGTGGTATTACGATCTTAGCGAAGAATACAGCAATTGATTATAAAGGAACACGTATTAACATTTTAGATACACCAGGACACGCCGATTTCGGTGGAGAAGTTGAACGTATTATGAAAATGGTAGACGGTGTTGTACTTGTTGTTGATGCTTATGAAGGCACGATGCCTCAAACGCGTTTCGTATTAAAGAAAGCGTTAGAGCAAAATTTAAAACCAGTAGTAGTCGTTAATAAAATCGACAAACCTTCAGCTCGTCCTGAAGAGGTATTAGATGAAGTGTATGATTTATTTATTGAATTAGAAGCAAATGATGAACAGCTTGACTTCCCGGTTGTGTACGCAAGTGCAATTAACGGAACAGCAAGTTTAGATGAATCAACACAAGATGAGAACATGCAGAGCTTATACGAAACAATTATAGATTACGTACCTGCACCTGTTGATAACCGTGAAGAAGACCTTCAGTTCCAGGTTGCATTGCTGGATTATAACGATTATGTTGGACGTATCGGTATCGGACGTGTGTTCCGCGGTACGATGGAAGTAGGACAGCAAGTATCATTAATTAAATTAGATGGTACGATTAAAAACTTCCGTGTGACTAAAATTTTCGGTTTCTTCGGATTAAAACGTGTAGAAATTGAAAAAGCATATGCAGGAGATTTAATCGCTGTATCAGGAATGGAAGATATTAACGTAGGTGAGACAGTTGCGCCAGTTGATAATCCTGAAGCATTACCTGTATTAAGAATCGATGAGCCGACATTACAAATGACATTCTCAGTTAACAACTCGCCATTTGCTGGTAAAGAAGGTAAGTTTGTTACTGCACGTAACATTCAGGACCGTTTAGAATCACAACTTGAAACTGACGTTTCATTACGTGTTGAATCAGTTGGTCCAGATAGCTGGATAGTTTCTGGACGTGGAGAACTACATCTTTCTATCTTAATCGAAAACATGCGTCGTGAAGGCTTTGAATTACAAGTTTCTAAACCTGAAGTTATCGTTAAAGAAATTGATGGTAAGAAATATGAACCATACGAACGTGTACAAATTGATGTTCCTGAAGAACATACAGGATCAGTAATAGAATCACTTGGTACTCGTAAAGGTGAAATGGTTGACATGGTGAACAGTGGAAACGGACAGACACGTTTAATTTTCAACGTACCTGCACGTGGATTAATCGGTTACCGTACTGAATTCATGTCGATGACACGTGGTTATGGTATTTTAAACCATACATTTGATGAATATCGCCCATTACTTAAAGGTCGTATCGGTGGCCGTCGTAACGGTGTACTCGTATCAATTGATAAAGGGGTTGCAAGTACTTATGCAATCTTAGCCCTTGAAGATCGTGGTACAAACTTTATGGAACCAGGTACTGAAGTTTATGAAGGTATGATCGTTGGTGAAAACTCACGTGATAATGACTTAACGGTCAACATTACGAAAGTAAAAGCAGCGAACAACATTCGTTCTGCAACAAAAGAGCAGACAACAACAATGAAAAAACCTAGAATCTTAACACTTGAAGAAGCGTTAGAATACTTAAATGATGATGAGTTAGTGGAAGTTACACCTGAATCAATTCGTTTAAGAAAGAAAACGTTAGATAAATCTCAACGTGAAAGAGAACAGAAGAAAGCGAAAGCTGCACTGCAGGAAGAAGAATAGGAGTGATTAAATGAACTTTCTTATAGGGAACGTCAGTGTCGATCCTGAACAAAGAATGTCATTTCTCGCAAAACTGTTTGCAGTAGATAAAAATCCAGATGCCGGTATGTGGTATTTACTAATTGCGATATTTATTTTAAGTGCAATTGTCTATAACTTAGGATTCGCGCGTAAAATTGAACCTTGGCAAAATGTCGTAATTTATATCATGCTGTTTATCGGATGTATTATCCTGACATTTTTAGCGGTATTTTTACCGATAGGAGAAAGTCTGATTATCGCAGCAATTGTATTAGGATTATATCGCTACAGACTGCATAAAGAAAGAAAACAAACATAAAGAGAAGACGATTTCGTCTTCTCTTTTTTTCATTGTTATAAATATACATTTAGAAGATATCTTTTCTAAAAAAATAAAATATTTGTAAATTAGTCGTATACACTGTAATATTAAGGTAATAATTTTAGGGAGGAAAGCTTAATGAGTAAATTTACAAATAAGCAACAAAAATTTTCGATTAGAAAGATGAGCGTTGGTACTGCATCGTTATTGATTGGAACATTGTTTTTTGTAGCGCATGATGCGGATGCTGCAACTGAAACGACAACACCGTCTAAAGAAACAACAACTGAAAGTGCTTCTAACCAACCACGAACAAATGATACAAATCAATCAACTTCTAATAGTACTTCACCTGATACATCTACTAAGCAATCATCTACTGACAAACCTGATTCGTCTACAATTGCATTAAAATCGACAAATGATGCACCTGTTATGGCTTTAGCTGCGAATAATATCCCCGTAATTTCTACTACTGCATTAAACAATTATAAAGTTGGAGATACATTTAATCCGTTAACTGGTATGAGTGCAACTGACGCTGAAGACGGTGACTTAACTGCTAACATTCAAGTTATATCAAATAACGTTGATACTTCAAAAGCAGGAACTTACCAAGTTGTATATCAAGTCACTGATTCGAATGGAAATATTGCGAAAGCAACTCGAAATATTTTAGTATCAGACACGACACCACAAAGTATTCCAAAAATTACAAATACAGCATCAAATACATATACTGTCGGTGACGCATTTAATCCATTAACTGGTGTAACTGCAACGGATGCTGAAGATGGAGACTTAACTCCCAAAATTCAAATTGTATCAAATAATGTTGATTTAACTACACCTGGTACTTATCAAATTGTATATCAAGTCACTGATACAACAAATCAGACATTCAGATTAACAAGAACGATTACTGTTCAACCTAAACCTGTAGCAAACGATATTCCTAAAATAGTTTCTAATGATACTAATAACTACACAGTTGGTCAAACATTCGACCCATTAAAAGGAATTGTTGCAACAGATACAGAAGATGGTACGATCACTTCTAAAGTTGTCGTTGCTTCAAATAATGTAGATACAACTAAAGCAGGTACATATCAAGTTGTGTATGAAGTAACAGACAGTAAAGGGCAAACTGCTAGGTTAGTCAGAACAGTAAGTGTAGCAGTTCCAAATAATGCACCGAAAATTACATCATCAGCTTCAAACAATTATTTCGTAAACGATAATTTTAATCCAATGGATGGAGTAAATGCAATGGATCCAGAAGAAGGGGATATCTCTTCTAAAATTACAATAGTGTCTAATAATGTAGATACATCAAAAGCAGGAACGTATCAAGTTATATACCACGTTGTTGATGCGCAAGGTAATACTGGAAATTTTACGCGTAATATTTTAGTAAGTGAAAGAAATACTATGCCTAAAATTACAAGCAGTGGATCAAACAACTTAACTGTTGGTGATACATTCAATCCATTAACAGGTATTAAAGCGACAGATACAGAAGACGGAGACATTACATCAAAAGTCGTTGTCGTATCAAATAACGTAGATACAACTAAGCCAGGTACGTATCAAGTCGTATACAAAGTAACGGATTCAAAAGGCAGTGCGTTTACGTTAACACGTAACGTATTAGTAAGTGCGGTACAAGTGCCACCAGCACCAAATACAGCTCCGAAAATTACAAGCAGCGCATCAAACAACTTAACTGTTGGAGATGCATTTAACCCATTAACAGGTATTAAAGCGACAGATACAGAAGACGGAGATATTACATCGAAAGTCGTTGTCGTATCAAATAACGTAGATACAACTAAGCCAGGTACGTATCAAGTCGTATACAAAGTAACGGATTCAAAAGGCAGTGCGTATACGTTAACACGTAATGTATTAGTAAGTGCGGTACAAGTGCCACCAGCACCAAATACAGCACCGAAAATTACAAGCAGTGGATCAAACAACTTAACTGTTGGAGATGCATTTAACCCATTAACAGGGATTAAAGCGACAGATACAGAAGACGGAGACATTACGTCAAAAGTCGTTGTCGTATCAAATAACGTAGATACAACTAAGCCAGGTACGTATCAAGTCGTTTATAAAGTAACAGATTCAAAAGGCAGTGCATTTACGTTAACACGTAACGTATTAGTAAGTGCGGTACAAGTGCCACCAGCACCAAATACAGCACCGAAAATTACAAGCAGTGCTTCGAATAACTATATCGTTGGAGATGCATTTAACCCATTAACAGGGATTAAAGCGACAGATACAGAAGACGGAGACATTACATCAAAAGTCGTTGTCGTATCAAATAACGTAGATACAACTAAGCCAGGTACGTATCAAGTCGTATACAAAGTAACGGATTCAAAAGGCAGTGCGTTTACGTTAACACGTAATGTATTAGTAAGTGCGGTACAAGTGCCACCAGCACCAAATACAGCACCGAAAATTACAAGCAGTGCTTCGAATAACTATATCGTTGGAGATGCATTTAACCCATTAACAGGGATTAAAGCGACAGATACAGAAGACGGAGACATTACATCAAAAGTCGTTGTCGTATCAAATAACGTAGATACAACTAAGCCAGGTACGTATCAAGTCGTATACAAAGTAACGGATTCAAAAGGCAGTGCGTTTACGTTAACACGTAATGTATTAGTAAGTGCGGTACAAGTGCCACCAGCACCAAATACAGCACCGAAAATTACAAGCAGTGCTTCGAATAACTATATCGTTGGAGATGCATTTAACCCATTAACAGGTATTAAAGCGACAGATACAGAAGACGGAGACATTACGTCAAAAGTCGTTGTCGTATCAAATAACGTAGATACAACTAAGCCAGGTACGTATCAAGTCGTATACAAAGTAACGGATTCAAAAGGCAGTGCGTTTACGTTAACACGTAACGTATTAGTAAGTGCGGTACAAGTGCCACCAGCACCAAATACAGCACCGAAAATTACAAGCAGCGCATCAAACAATTTAACTGTTGGAGATGCATTTAACCCATTAACAGGTATTAAAGCGACAGATACAGAAGACGGAGACATTACGTCAAAAGTCATTGTCGTATCAAATAACGTAGATACAACTAAGCCAGGTACGTATCAAGTCGTATACAAAGTAACAGATTCAAAAGGCAGTGCGTTTACGTTAACACGTAACGTATTAGTAAGTGCGGTACAAGTGCCACCAGCACCAAATACAGCACCGAAAATTACAAGCAGCGCATCAAACAACTTAACTGTTGGTGATACATTCAATCCATTAACAGGTATTAAAGCGACAGATACAGAAGACGGAGACATTACGTCAAAAGTCGTTGTCGTATCAAATAACGTAGATACAACTAAGCCAGGTACGTATCAAGTCGTATACAAAGTAACGGATTCAAAAGGCAGTGTGTTTACGTTAACACGTAACGTATTAGTAAGTGCGGTACAAGTGCCACCAGCACCAAATACAGCTCCGAAAATTACAAGCAGCGCATCAAACAACTTAACTGTTGGAGATGCATTTAACCCATTAACAGGTATTAAAGCGACAGATACAGAAGACGGAGATATTACATCGAAAGTCGTTGTCGTATCAAATAACGTAGATACAACTAAGCCAGGTACGTATCAAGTCGTATACAAAGTAACGGATTCAAAAGGCAGTGCGTATACGTTAACACGTAATGTATTAGTAAGTGCGGTACAAGTGCCACCAGCACCAAATACAGCACCGAAAATTACAAGCAGTGGATCAAACAACTTAACTGTTGGAGATGCATTTAACCCATTAACAGGGATTAAAGCGACAGATACAGAAGACGGAGACATTACATCGAAAGTCGTTGTCGTATCAAATAACGTAGACACAACTAAGCCAGGTACGTATCAAGTCGTTTATAAAGTAACAGATTCAAAAGGCAGTGCGTATACGTTAACACGTAACGTATTAGTAAGTGCGGTACAAGTGCCACCAGCACCAAATACAGCACCGAAAATTACAAGCAGCGCATCAAACAACTTAACTGTTGGTGATACATTCAATCCATTAACAGGTATTAAAGCGACAGATACAGAAGACGGAGACATTACATCGAAAGTCGTTGTCGTATCAAATAACGTAGATACAACTAAGCCAGGTACG
This sequence comes from Macrococcus armenti, assembly GCF_020097135.1. Taxonomy (NCBI): domain Bacteria; kingdom Bacillati; phylum Bacillota; class Bacilli; order Caryophanales; family Staphylococcaceae; genus Macrococcus; species Macrococcus armenti. The sequence continues at coordinate 804,513 of NZ_CP083608.1, forward strand.
TATCAAGTCGTATACAAAGTAACGGATTCAAAAGGCAGTGCGTTTACGTTAACACGTAATGTATTAGTAAGTGCGGTACAAGTGCCACCAGCACCAAATACAGCACCGAAAATTACAAGCAGTGCTTCGAATAACTATATCGTTGGAGATGCATTTAACCCATTAACAGGGATTAAAGCGACAGATACAGAAGACGGAGATATTACATCGAAAGTCGTTGTCGTATCAAATAACGTAGATACAACTAAGCCAGGTACGTATCAAGTCGTTTATAAAGTAACGGATTCAAAAGGAAATGTATTTACTTTAACAAGAACTGTAACAGTAAATAAATCACAAGTACCACCTGTGACGAAGCCACCAGTAAATGAAGAACATAAAAATTCTGTTCCAGAAATTAAAGTTGTAGCACCTAATGAAATAAAAGTAGGGGAAAAATTTAATCCACTGGATGGTGTTATCGTTTCTGATAAGGAAGATGGTAACATCACGTCGAATGTTGAAGTTATCTTTAACAATGTTGATACAACAAAGCCAGGATCTTACGAAGTAAAATATAAAGTAACTGATTCAAATGGAGGAACATTTACATTAGAACGAACTGTAATTGTAAATGCGGTAAATAATGTAACCTCTAAATTAGGCACTTCAAATAATGAAAATAGAGGTAAACAAAATTTAATGCAAGATAAAAACGATGTTCATAATATGAATAGCAGTTCTCAAAAACAAGTTGACCAAAAAACAAAAGGTGAGTCAGCAAAAAATGACACCGCAAAAGCTTTGTTACCAGAAACAGGTGAACAAAATGGCCTGTTGCCTGTTGCAAGCGCATTACTTAGCCTTGGATTTGTATCATTATTTGTTTCAAGAAGAAAAAAATAGATAGAAATTAATGATTTGTAATCATTAAAATGTAGTATTAAAAACGCTGAAAAATGTATGTATACATTTTTCAGCGTTTTTATATGTGTCATTAAATAATTTCGATACCTGTTACATGTTTTAATTTTAAAATTAACGTATCTTCAAGTAAATAAGCATCGACCATACCGTCATCATAGAGTCGTTTACCGTCTTTTGAAAACTGGATGTAAAATTGATGCAAATCTTCTAGTTTGATTTCAGCGCTATCCGTTTCATTTATAAGTTTAATCGCTGTCGCATCTTCATGTGGTTCAGCATTAGTTATAAAAGGTTCCAGGTTCATTAAGAATGTCCCTTCTAATAACTGCTGTTTTTTAAACTTCTTCTCGGATATGAGTGTTGGTGGTTTTGAACCGCCTTCTAATATTTCTCGATTCCATTCATAATTATCTTCGAATGAAATCGAATCGTTGTCGCGCTTTATCGTTTTGTTCAATGTATCCATCTCAACTTTACGATCATCAAAAATAAAAGTTGAAGGATCTAACGTAATATTAAAGTTTACTTTTCCTTTAATTTGAATAATCATCTCTATCACCCTTTCATTCATCATTATGATATACATTTCTTAATTAGTAAATGCTTGATTTTTAAAGGCTCGTACTATAAAATTTTAAAGTATAGAATATGAAATGAGGGAGTATGCTATGAGCGATAATATAGACTACAAACAAAAGGCATATGACCAGCTAAGTCAAGATGCAGATAAAATTTTGCAGTTGATTAAATTACAGATGGATAATTTAACGATGCCTCAATGTCCGTTATATGAGGAAGTTTTAGATACACAAATGTTTGGTTTAAGCCGTGAAGTAGATTTTGCAGTAAGAATCGGACTTGTCGATAGTGATGAAGGAAAGGCTTTACTGACATCTTTAGAAAAGGAACTTTCAAAATTGCATGATGCATTCACCAATATTTAAGGGGTTGGGTCAATATTTTGGTGCCCGACCTCTATTTTTTAGAAATGAGCGGATTTAATGATTTATTTAAAGAGATTCTTTCGTTACGTTAAAGACAACACAAAATATGTTGATTTTCCTTTGTTAATCACTTATGTAGTGCTCGCTTTAATTGGACTCGTAATGGTATATAGTGCGAGTATGGTTGCTGCAACACGTGGTACATTAACAGGCGGTACGCCCGTCAGTGCGAATTACTTTTATATTCGACAGTTATTTGCAATTATATTAAGTTTTGGCATAGTTTTTGTTATGACATACTTTATGTCCATTAACTTGCTTTATAATAGAAGGTTGCAGCAATATGCAATCTTTGGCATTATGGCACTGCTCATTCTGACACGTATATTTGGTCGTGAAGTTAATGGTGCAAAAAGTTGGCTACCACTTGGATTTATGCAGCTGCAGACATCAGAACTATTAAAACTCGTCGTCATTATTTATTTAGCATATATATATAATAAAAAACGTAATCTTGATAAGTTAAGTGTGGATATTATTGCACCGCTTATACTTGTTGGACTTTGTTCAGGACTTGTATTAATGCAGAATGACTTAGGTTCTACATTATTAATTTTAATGATCGTAGGTAGTATTTTCCTTTATTCAGGAATTGCGATAAAGACTGTATTGAAAATGGGGGGTATCATTTTCGGTGGTTTGATCACGGCAGCACTTTTTTCTTTTGGAACTGGATTAACGAACTTTCTTGGTGCCCATCAGAAACAACGTTTTGAAGTGTTGGCAAACCCGTTCGCAGATGAAAGCGGGGCAGGGTATCATTTGTCTAACTCATTACTTGCAATTGGTAACGGTGGGATATTCGGTAAAGGGCTTGGTAATGGTGTGATGAAACTCGGTTACTTACCGGAGCCGCATACGGATTTTATATTCGCAGTTATTGCTGAAGAACTTGGCCTCGTTGGCGTACTCGTAATTATTAGTTTGCTGTTCTTTATTGTATTTAAAGGATTTATTTATGCAGCGACAGCGCGTACGATGTTCCATAAGCTTATTTGTGTCGGTGTTTCTAGTTATATCGGTATTCAGACGTTCATTAATTTAGGCGGTATTTCAGGATTAATTCCGTTAACAGGTGTGCCATTGCCATTTTTAAGTTACGGTGGTTCAAGTTTATTGAGTTTATCAATCGCGGTCGGTTTACTGTTAATGACTTCAAAAGATATAAAAAGAGACAATGAAAGAAGAACACGTTGATTGAATAAGAAAAGCGCATTACAGAGCAAATTGCTTTGTAATGCGCCTTTTTTATAGTATGAATTCATTTGATTATGTGAAAACGTTAACAATATGACAACTTCGTGTCACTTACAGTGCAACTTAAGATTCCCGTCATTTATATACTATAATAAGTGCGTACGATAATACGACCAGGAGGCATCATATGAAAACAATCAAAAAATTACTCGTTGCAAACCGTGGTGAAATTGCAATACGTATATTCAGAGCAGCGACTGAGCTGCATATTCCGACAGTCGCAATTTATGCAAAAGAAGATAAAGGGGCATTACATCGCTATAAGGCGGATGAAGCATATTTAATTGATAGTACAAGTCCATATCTGGATATTGAACAGATTATTGCTTGTGCAAAAAGTTGTGGTGCAAATGCAATCCACCCAGGATATGGTTTTTTAAGTGAAAATCAAACCTTTGCTGCTCGATGTGCTGAAGAGGGAATTATTTTTATCGGTCCTGAAATTAAACATTTGAATATGTTCGGTGATAAAGTAAAAGCGAGAGAAACAGCTATTGCTGCGGGTCTACCGATTGTACCTGGTATGAATGAAGCAAATATCGAAAGTGATGCTGTAAAACAATTTGCACAACAGCACTATCCCGTTATTATTAAAGCAATTTCTGGTGGTGGTGGAAAAGGAATGCGTATCGTTCATGATGCGACTGAACTGGAAGAGGCAATCATTCGTGCACAATCGGAAGCGGAAAAGTCATTTGGAAAAAGTGAAGTTTATATCGAGAAATATATAGAGAATCCAAAACATATTGAAGTTCAGATTATTGGTGACACGCATGGTAATATCGTTCATTTATATGAAAGGGATTGTTCTGTACAGCGTCGCCATCAAAAAGTAGTTGAAGTTGCACCTTCAGTTGGCCTATCTCAAAAACTACGTGATGAGATATGTCAGGCAGCATTACATTTAATGCAGCAGATTGAATACGTGAATGCAGGAACAGTAGAATTTCTAGTGAGCGGTGAAGATTATTATTTCATAGAAGTAAATCCACGCATACAAGTGGAACATACGATTACTGAAATGGTGACGGGTATTGATATCGTAAAAGCTCAAATATTAATTGCTGAAGGTGCAGCATTATCAGATCCACGCGTTGCAATTCCTGAGCAATCTCACATTATTACTCATGGCTTTGCAATTCAATGTCGTATTACAACTGAAGATCCATTAAATAACTTTATGCCAGATGCAGGGACTATTACTGCGTATCGCTCAAGCGGTGGATTCGGTGTTCGTCTTGATGCAGGTGATGGATTTCAAGGCGCAGAAATCTCTCCGCTTTATGATTCACTGCTCGTTAAACTTTCAACACACGCGCTTACGTTTAAGCAGGCAGAGGAGAAAATGGTGCGTTCACTGAAAGAAATGCGTATTCGCGGTATTAAAACGAACTTACCGTTTTTATTAAATGTCGTGTCACATCCTAAGTTTATTGAAGGTGATTATAATACTGGTTTCTTAAATGAATATCCTGAACTTTTTAATATCGCTGTGCCAAGAGATAGAGGTTCTAAAACGCTCTCGTATATCGGGAACGTTACTGTAAATGGTTTTCCGGGCATTAAATCGAATGAAAAACCGAAATTAGCGTCATTTATAAACAAATTTAATTTACCTGATTACGAAGGTACGAAACAGTTGCTTGATACACATGGAGCCAATTACGTTGCAGACTGGATAAAGCGACAGGATGATGTCTTAGTAACTGATACAACGTTTAGAGATGCACATCAGTCACTTCTTGCAACACGTATTCGAACGAAAGATATGCTGAATATTGCACACGATACAAGTCATATTATGAAAAACAATTTCTCTCTTGAAATGTGGGGTGGTGCAACATTTGATGTCGCATATAATTTTCTGAAGGAAGACCCATGGGATAGATTGAAACAGTTAAGAAAAAGAATTCCGAATGTGTTATTCCAGATGTTGTTCAGAGCATCCAATGCAGTAGGTTATAAAAATTATGCAGACAACGTTATTGAACGATTTGTGGCTCAAGCAGCTGAGCATGGCATCGATGTATTCAGAATTTTTGATTCTCTGAACTGGCTTGATCAGATGAAAGTCGCAAATGAAGCAGTTTTGAAAGCCGGAAAAATTTCTGAAGGTGCAATATGTTATACAGGAGATATATTAAATCCGAATCGCTCTAGTATTTACACACTTGAATATTATTTAAAAATGGCTAAAGAGATGGAGCAAGAAGGGTTTCATATATTAGCGATAAAAGATATGGCAGGCTTGCTGAAACCTGAAGCGGCTTATACTTTAATCAGCGCTTTAAAGGCAGAAGTTTCAATGCCGATTCACCTGCATACACACGACACGAGTGGCAATGGCATCATGATTTATAATAGAGCGATTGACGCAGGCGTTGATATTATTGACACTGCATTAAGTACGATGAGCGGATTGACGAGTCAGCCATCAGCGAACAGTTTATATTATAGTCTTGAAGGTAAAAAGCGCAATTTACGTTTAAATATTGAAGGCGCAGAACATTTATCTAAATATTGGGCACAAGTCAGAAACTATTACAAAGATTTTGAAAGTGACATTAAATCACCCCATACTGAAATATATCATCATGAAATGCCGGGAGGTCAATATTCAAACATTGAACAGCAGGCAAAAAGTTTAGGTTTAGGCGATAAGTTTGAAGATGTAAAAGCAATGTATGCACGCGTAAATCTCATGTTTGGTGATGTAGTGAAAGTAACACCTTCGTCAAAAGTTGTTGGAGATATGGCGCTATATATGGTGCAGAATAATCTTGATGAAACGTCTGTTATAGAAAGAGGAGAGACGCTTGATTTTCCTGAGTCAGTCGTTTCATTCTTTAAAGGCGAAATCGGGCAGCCGGTGAATGGTTTTCCTGATACATTAAGCAAAGTTGTATTGAAGGGTAAACCACAAATGCATGAACGACCAGGAAAGTTGCTAGAAGATGTTAATTTTGAACAGCTAAAAGAGAAACTCTCGTCACGATATAGTACGTTAACTGAAGAAGATATTACGAGTTATGCGATATATCCGAAAGTGTTCGAGGCATATAAACAAACAGAAGCGCAGTTTGGTAATGTGTCTTTACTAGATACGCCTACATTTTTCTATGGTATGCAAAAAAATGAAACTGTTGAAATTGAAATTGATAACGGTAAAACATTAATCATTACATTACTTAGTATCGGACATGTTCGTGAAGATGGTACGAGAACACTGTACTTCGAACTCAATGGTATGCCAAGACAAGTTGTAATCCAGGATAAAAAAGCACATGTTTCAAATGATGTGATGAAAAAAGCCGATCGCAGCAATATAAATCATATCGGTGCACAGATGCCTGGAACTATTGGTGAAATAAAAGTTTCTGTTGGCGACAATGTAAAAAAAGGTGATGTGTTATTAATTACAGAAGCGATGAAGATGGAAACGAGTGTGCAGTCACCAGTAGATGGTGTCGTAAAACAAATACACGTAACAAAAGGTTCATTAATTCAAACTGATGACTTATTAATTGAACTTGAAGCATAAAAAATCCCGAAAGACATGTGTCTTTCGGGATTTTAATTTAATTATTTCGCTCTGTTTATTAACAATATGAAGTAGCAGAGTAAACCGAATAATAACGTAATAAATAATGCATGAAGTAATGCAATATACAAGTTAACCGTCGTAAATATCGTTAATGCACCAGTTAATACTTGTAAACAAATTAGAATGAAGGCAATAAGATAGCCATATTTAATTACACGATACTGACTATAGTTTCTAATCGCATGAAACGCAACGTATGTCAGCCATATAAATAAAATAAATGCTAACGTTCTATGGCTCATCTGTACCCATTCATAAAAGTTCTGCGGTAAAGAAAATTCACCATTACGACAAAGTGGCCAGCTCGTACAGGCTAAACTTGCTTTTTCGTGTCTTACAAGTGCACCACTATAGATTACAAAGTAAATATAACTTGTTATACCGATTGTATGACGTCTCAGTTTTGGTTGCAATACGAGCATCGTTGCGTCGAATTTCTGATCCACTTCAAATATTAATAATGTAAGCAATAGAACAGAACTAAAGCTGATCAGTGAAATACCGAAATGAAGTGCCAGTACGAAACCATTTTGCTGCCATATCACTGCTGCTGCTCCAATGAGTGCCTGTGCGAATATAAATCCGATACTCATCGAACATAAAAACTTAGTTTCCTTTTTGTAACCGATGTACTTCATACTTAAAATTACAAGCCATGTCACACTGATCAGCGCTAGTCCTGAAACGCCACGATGTGCAAGTTCGATTAATGTTTCTTTCGGAATATAAGTTGGTAAAAACTTGCCGTGACAAAGTGGCCAGCTACTACCACATCCATCAGCAGAGCCTGTTTTCGTAACGAGTGCACCGCCTATTTGCACAAATAGCATCAAAATCGTGGTGAATAGCGATAACCATTTTAAATTTTTCTCCTTTAACAACAAAAACACCTCTATCTATATTCTTAACATTTAACATAATTATCGTATAATCATATATAAATAGTATATACTTAAGTAATAGTATAACAATCATATGAATAATTAAATGTGTCACATTTGTGAACAAATGCGTTAATTCATAAAAAAGAAAAATGTCACAATTTAATTTCGAAAATGTATAGAAAATGTGACAGTTTTCATATATTATTGTTATTATATGCGTTAGTATTGTAAAAGGAGGGTGAAAATGCAGAATGAACACATTTTAAATGGTGTTAAACCTATAGAGCGGCGTCTGACTATTAAAGATGTAAAGGCTATCATTAAACTAGGACTCGTACAAGGCAATTTAATACCAGCGTTTGCAGGTGCGTTTATAGCGATTATGTTAAGCGGACGTTCATTTTTAAGTAGTATACCTGAACTTTTAACGATGCTGATTGGCACTACACTTATTATGGCAGGAAGTTGTGCTCTGAATAACTATTACGACCAGGATATCGATCGTATTATGCCAAGTAAGCAAACGAGGCCGTCTGTTACAGGTAAGATTTCATCAAACGCAATATTGCGATTAAGTTTTATCTTAATGGCAATAGGAGAAGTTTTCCTGTTTATGATAAACGCTGAAGCCGGAATTATCGGTTTTCTCGGAATCTTTGGTTACGTTGTGCTTTACTCGATCTGGTCAAAGCGACACCTTGTTTCAAATACTATAATAGGTAGTTTTCCAGGTGCGATTCCACCACTTGTGGGTTATGCAGCTATCGAACCATCACTTAGCAAAGTGGCCTGGATGTTATTCATCATTATGTTTATATGGCAACCTGCGCATTTTTATGCACTTGCGATTAGACGCAGCGATGAATATGCACTTGCAAACATTCCGATGTTGCCATCTGTAAAAGGGTTTAAACGTACGAGAGTTTCAATGCTGTTTTGGGTATTGCTCTTATTACCGACACCATTTTTCATGACTGAACTCGGAACAATATTTGTAGTACTTGCTTCGGTATTAAATCTGGGATGGCTTTTGTTAGCGATTTCTGGATTTAAATCAAATGTTAAAGAAAATAAATGGGCAATGACAATGTTTATTTATTCTTTAAACTATTTGATGATATTTTTTGTTATGATAGTAGTAGTTACATTAATTCAAACAATTTGATTATGAATGGTGAAAGAGGGGTTAGAATTAAATGAAAAACAAGTTTAAAAATGTAAAGCTGATGGGTTTAATTGCATTATTGTTAACTGTATTAGCAGGATGTGGTAAACCTGAACTTTCTGCTTTACGTCCTGCAGGGGAAGTTGCAAGAGATCAGTTTAACTTAATGATGCTTGCAGTAGGTATTATGGTTTTCGTTATTATCATAGTTGTTATTATTTTCGTATTAGCAGTAATTAAATTCCGTCGTGGCAAAGTTGGAGAAGACTTTGTACCGAAAGATGTTCACGGAAACCATACATTAGAAATTATATGGACAACAATTCCAATTATCCTTCTGTTAATCTTAGCGATTCCAACAGTAATGCTTACTTTTAAATTAGCGGATACGAAAGCAATGGATAAAGTAGATGCTAAAGGTAAGAACAAGGAAATGGTTGTTAATGTAACTGCAAATTTATACTGGTGGGAATTTGAGTATCCTAACGAAGAAATCGTAACAAGTCAGGAATTAGTCGTTCCTACAGATACGAAAGTATACTTCCGATTACATTCAGCGGATGTTAAACACTCATTCTGGATTCCGGCAGTTGGTGGTAAATTAGATACAAACGTAGAAAACATCAACAAATTCTATTTAGTGTTTGATGGCGATAAAGCTAAAGAAGCAAAGAACATGTTCTATGGTAAGTGTGCGGAGCTTTGCGGACCGTCACATGCTTTAATGGACTTCAAAGTAAAAACGATGTCTAAAGAAGATTTCAAAACTTGGGTATCTGATATGAAAGCTATCAAAAAACCAGTAGCAACAACTGATGCTAAAGAAGGAGAAAAAGTCTTCAAACAATCTTGTCAAGGTTGTCATGCTGTAACACCAACTGGTAAAGGTGCGAAAGGTCCAAACTTAACAACATTTGGAGATCGTAACCGTGTTGCTGGTGTAATGGAACACAATGAAGAAAACCTTAAGAAATGGATTAAAGATCCAGAATCAGTTAAGCCTGGTAATACAATGACAGGTGCTTACAAAGTTTCAGATAGTGAGATTGATGCTTTAGCTAAATACTTAATGGAACGAAAAGTTGAAAAGTAATCATTAAAGGGAGGGTACTCAATTGTCTACACAAAAAAAACGTGGTTTATTAATGGAATACTTGACAACAGTAGACCATAAAAAAATTGCAATTTTATATTTAATCATGGGTGGATTATTCTTCGCCATGGGTGGTATCGAAGCGATGATCATTCGTATTCAGCTTGCAGTTCCAGAAAATGATTTCGTTTCTGCTGGTTTATTCAACGAAATGATTACGATGCACGGTACAACAATGATTTTCTTAGCGGCTATGCCGTTACTCTTTGCATATATGAATGCAACAGTACCTTTACAAATTGGAGCGCGTGACGTTGCGTTCCCATTCTTAAATGCTTTAGGTTTCTGGTTATTCTTCTTCGGGGGAATATTCTTAAACTTATCTTGGATTTTAGGTGGCGCACCTGATGCTGGATGGACTTCTTATGCATCACTTTCACTTGCGTCTCCTGGGCATGGTATTGACTTCTATGCATTAGGTTTACAAATTTCAGGTGCAGGTACTTTAATTGCTGGGATTAATTTCGTGGTTACAATTGTTAATATGCGTGCACCAGGTATGACATTTATGCGTATGCCATTAATGACTTGGACAACTTTAGTTGCGTCTGCATTAATCGTATTTGCATTCCCACCACTTACTATCGGATTATTCTTATTAATTTTCGATAGAATGTTTGGTACAGGATTCTTCATAGTATCACAAGGTGGTAACACAATTATCTGGGAACATTTATTCTGGATTTTCGGTCACCCTGAAGTTTATATTTTAGTGTTACCGGCATTCGGTATTTTCTCTGAAATTTTTGCTACTTTCTCAAGAAAACGTTTATTCGGATATTCAGCAATGGTATTTGCTACTGTTTTAATCGGTTTCTTAGGATTCATGGTTTGGGCACACCACATGTTCACTGTAGGTTTAGGACCAACAGCTAACGCAATTTTCGCAGTTGCAACGATGGCAATCGCAGTTCCAACTGGGGTTAAGATCTTTAACTGGTTACTTACAATCTGGGGTGGTAGCATTGAGTTTACTACACCAATGTTATACGCATTAGCATTTATTCCATCATTCGTTATGGGTGGTGTGACTGGTGTTATGCAAGCTTCAGCACCAGCTGACTATCAATACCACGATTCATACTTTATCGTAGCGCATTTCCACTACGTAATTGTAGGTGGGGTAGTGTTCGCATTATTAGCAGGACTGCATTTCTACTGGCCATTAATGTTTGGTAAGATGTTAAGTGAAAAATTAGGTAAAGTTTCATTCGTATTATTCTTTATCGGTTTCCATTTAACGTTCTTCTTACAACATTTCTTAGGTTTAATGGGTATGCCACGTCGTGTATTCACTTACCTACCTGGTCAAGGGTATGACACATACAACTTAATATCTACAATTGGTGCATTAACAATGGCAGTTGCAGTAGTTGTATTATTAATCAACGTTATTATAACGACAGTAAAAGGACCAAAAGTTGGTCGCGATGCTTGGGGCGATGGTCGTACATTAGAATGGGCATTACCAATTCCGGTTCCATTCTACAACTTTGCGCAAACACCACTTGTACGTGGTTTAGATGCATTTGATTTAGAGAAGAAACAAGGTAACGGTGAAATTTTACCTGCGGAATCGTTAGGTGACATTCACATGCCGAATAACACAATCTTACCTTTCGTTCAATCACTAGGATTATTCGTTGCAGCGTTTGGTGCATTATACTTAGCGGATGGTAAAGAGTGGGCGTTAGACGCAGTTAAGAACTTACCAACTCAACCTTGGGCACCATTTGTATTAATCATCGGATTAGCAATTACAGCAGGTGCTATGATGGCACGTTCATTAAAAGATGATCATGGTTATCATATTACTAAAGAAGAGCTTATCGAGTATGAAAGAGGTGTTAAATAATGGCACATCACGAAGAACAGATGACAGTAGAAAGATGGCCAAGCCATCCTGAAACAGCTTCGTTAGAAGGTAAAAACAAATTATTAGGATTCTGGATTTTCTTAGGTGGAGAAACAGTATTATTCGCATCACTATTTGCTACTTATTTAGCACTTAAAGATCATGTACCAAGTGAAGATCACTTATTAGCTAAAGATTTATTCCACTTACCACTTGCATTTGTAATGACGATGTTACTATTAACATCGTCACTTACGAGTGTTTACGCACTATATCATATGAAGAACTTTGAATTCAAAAAAATGATTACTTGGTTCATCATTACTGTAGTATTAGGTTTAGGATTTTTAGGGCTGGAGATTTATGAGTTCGTTGAGTATATCCACAAAGGGCATACTTTCCGCTCAAGTGCTTTCGGTTCATCATTCTACTTCTTAGTAGGGACACACGGATTCCACGTTATTATCGGTTTAACTTGGATTATCCTGTTAATTATTCGTAATATGAAACGTGGATTAAGTGTATATAACGCTGCGAAATTCAATACAGCTGCATTATACTGGCACTTTATTGACGTAGTTTGGGTATTCATCTTTACAGTAGTTTACTTGTTAGGGGTGTTAGGATAATGACGAACGAACTTAATAAGACAGAATTTAATAAAGAACGTTATGAGTTTGAAAAACGTGCGAGAACTGAAGAAATGAGAATGCAGGTTACTACTTTTGCTGTGATGATTTTCTTAACGTTTGTCGCATTTGCAATGGTAGCTGCAGGATTAAGTAAAGAATTTATCGTACCAGTAGTATTATTACTTGCTTTAATTCAAGTTATTTTACAATTCTACTATTTCATGCATATGAAACATAAAGGACATGAAACAGCGAAGTTATTTATTCTGACTGGATTATTCTTTGCAGCAAGTTTCATCGTTATGGCGTTATATCTCGCTTGGATTGGTGATCCATTGAAATAATAAAAACCCGGAGCAATCCGGGTTTTTATTTTTGCCACAAATTAGTTGAAATATTGTGCGTTTTTATTCCTTAATTACGTTATAATACAATTATATGAAGTAAATTTATGGAGTGATTTTATGGGTAGTATTAGCTCAATCAGGATCTTCGGATTTTTAGCGAACTGGAGTCCATTCTTTTTAGTTGCCATTATTTTCACGACTATCGTCTTCTTTTTACTAACAGGCAGATGGCGTCATGAAATACCTGGAAATCGACCACTAAAAAAGTCAGAAGGTATCATATTTGTTATTTGCATGATATTACTATATGCAATGAAAGGTTCACCAGTTGATTTACTCAGTCATATTATCTTTAGTTTTCATATGCTGCAGATGGCAGTAATGTATTTAATGATTGTGCCATTATTATTTTTTGCGATTCCTGAATACTTAATTGATTATTGTGTTAAACAGCCTTATATTGAACGCGTATTTAATTTCTTTACACGTCCAATTATAGCGTTGATTACGTTTAACGGGCTATTCTCAATTTATCATATACCTGAAATTTTAGATGGTTTAAAACAAAATGCGACACTGCATTCATTGTTTACAATTTTATTGTTCATTACAGCAGTGTTTATGTGGTATCCAATCTTTAATAATACGAATTTAGAAAGAAAGAAATTATCAGGTCTGATAAAGATAGGGTATATCTTTTTAATCGGTGTGTTACTTACGCCGGCATGTGGCTTAATTATATTTGCAACGCATCCAATGTATAAAACTTATACAGATCCAGCAGCATGGATGAGTGCGATGAGTTTATGTGTTCCAACAGGTACATTGCAGGATATCGTACAAAATTCCGGAATAAGTGGTCCGCAATATTTTACGAACATGACACCGAAAGACGATCAGCAGACGGGTGGCGTTATCATGAAAGTCTTACAGGAAGTATTCTTTGGTGTTATGATGTTCCATGTATTCTTTAAGTGGGCAAGAGATGAAAGACGTACACCGGACGAGATTACTGAGCAAAGCTTGAAGGAAATGCAGCAGCAGGAAGCATACTTTAACCAATACAGATAGGAGACATTTATGAATTTACCAATTTTACCTACAATCAGTACAACATTTATCGTTATTAGTGCAATTCTCGTAGCAATCGGATGGTTTAAAATTGCAAAGCGTGATATTGAAGGTCATAAGAAAGTGATGTTATTCGCAGGGGCAGCAGCACTTACATTCTTTATTATTTATGCAACACGCACAGTATTCATCGGTAACACAGCTTTTGGTGGACCTGATAATATAAAACCATACTATACGATTTTCTTAATCTTCCATATTTGCTTAGCAACGCTTGGCGGAGGACTTGGATTATTTAACATCATTACAGGTCTGAAAAACAATTTAAAACTTCATCGCAGAGTAGGGCCTATCGCATCAGTTATCTGGTTTTTTACAGCAATTACTGGTGTAGCAGTATACATGTTACTTTATGTTTTTTATAAAGGTGGAGAAACGACTTCAGTCATTAAAGCAATTATCGGAAGTAGTTTCTAAAAAAAGGAATGCGCAATTTTGCGCATTCCTTTTTTTATATAATTCCTTTTTATTAAATTTTAAAGTCTAAGTTAAATGCACCAGACTCTAAAATGATCAGGATAACGATGAGTATAATTGGCCCTATAAAGAAACCGACAAATCCCATCAGCTTTAAACCGATAAACATTGCAATTAAAGTAGGCAGCGGACTTAAACCAACGCCTTTACCCATAACTTTCGGTTCTAACACTTTTCTTTGCACGAGCAGGAATACTGATAATACGATGAGTTTTATTGCAAGTGCCGGATCACCAGTAATATATGCATACAAAGCCCATGGAATTGTTACACCCGTTGCACCAAGTATCGGCAATAAATCAACGAGACAAATAATAAAGCTTAATACGAGTGCATTTTTCGGAGTAATAAACAATAGTCCGATAAATGTGAAAAACCACGTAATACCAGATAAAATAAACGCAGCACGTAACATACCGAATATAGATGTTGAGATTCTACGCCATATATATAACCCTTTATTGTATGTATTCTCATATGTATGTGCCTTAATAAATGCCTGTATATTTGGAATCTCTAGCATAAATAAAAAGAGTGCCACTAAAAATACGAGCAATGTAATAAATGTTTCCGGTAAACTTGCAACTAAGTTTGTTATACGTTCAACATTAAAGTAATTGAGTATCGCGTCTCTTATGTTGAATAGAAATTTTTGAGTTTCATTGAATAAAGCATCCGACACATTTTCCGGAATAATTTTTGATAATCTCTCTTCAAATATACTCCATGCACTTAGCAGGTTATTCATTTTATCCGGTAAATCTTTTGAGAACTGGATAATGTGCTGAATGAGCTTCGTAAGGAATAAATACATAAAGAGTAGTAGTAATGATAAAATCGACGTGTAGATTATCGATACGCTCCACTTTCTGCTATTTACCTTTTGTTCAAGTAGCTTAACGAATGGTTCTATCATAAGTGCGAAAAGTAAAGCTACGATAAGTGGTACTGAAATTGGGACGATAAAATAAAGAAAGAGTAACGTAATAATAATAATAGATACGATTGTTATATTTCTTTTTGTTATAAAACGTTTGAACATTGCAACACCTCATTTCACATAATAAACAACCGAATGAAACATAAAGTATGCATCATTCGGTTCATATACATCATAATTATTTTTGGATTGCTACGATATCGTTATAAACTTTCGTAATCGTACGTTTGCAATGTTCAACAAGTTTGTCAGAGAAATACTCATCTTCACCGTATTCAACACCCGTTGGATAATAATGCTTTCCTAAGTAAGGGTCCATCATCTGAAGTTTGGCATCACGAGCACCAACATCCCCTTCGACTGCATAACCTGGAATACGCAGGTAGTAAATGCCTTCTTCTAATTCATATTTCAAATCATACGTCACACGTTCATAATCCCAATGTCCACCTAAAACAAAACCATGCTTGTTCATAACATGCTGGATTAAAGATTGATCAGCAATGATCGTTTCAATGCCTGAATTTGCGAATACCATATTAAAGTTCCTCCCTAAGTCATTCTACTTCTAATTTTATGATAAAATCATAGTTTCTGCAATCGAATATTCATTTGATTTTAAATAATGTTAAAATAGTAATAGAATAAAGTATAAACGTAAGAAATAGAGGTGTGTTTTTGAAAAGTATATTGCTTAAATTATTATTTATTTTCCTTGTATCGATTTTTATGTTTTATTTGTTTTATTCTCCGTCGATCAAGTTTGATATATTAGAAAACCCGGCAAAGGACAAGGTTGCTCATAAAACGATTAAAAAGACTGAGCAGCAAAGTCATAAAGTGAAATTGACAGAAGGTGTCGGTCAATACGTTGGAAAGTCTATCGATGAGTTGACGAAAGCATTTGGCTATCCGAAACGTATTTATAAATCGAATTACAGTTATAGAAACTTCATATTTACGTTTAAGAATCAGTATTATATAGTCGGCGTAAAAGATAATACGATTAAAATGATATATGCGACGGGTAAAGAAGCGAACGTATATCCATACAAAATATATAGTGAATCAGGAAAAATTTTTAACGGTGGGAATGTTGTTTCTGAACCTATCATCTCAACGAAAGATGGAGATTATCAATTTCAGTTATCTGAAGCAGATATAAAGACACAGGCGTTAGTAGAATATGAAAATTTATTTATGCAGGTATTTATTGATCGCTTCACTAATAAAGTGCTTGCAGTCAGATATTTATCGCCTGATACTCTCGTGGAGATGCAGCCATATGCACTGAGCTATAATGGGAAAACAATTGAGAGAAAGATAAACGATGAAAAACATAATATTGAGGAAGGTGTCAATAACAGCAACAGTGTACTGACGATGTTCGAACTTACGAATTTAATGAGAACGTTAAATGATAATCTGGCGCTTAGTTCAAATGAAACAATCAATCATATCGCGCAAATTCAAGTCATGAAATTAAGTCAATCTAATCAAAAAGTAACATCTGTAGAAAATGAAATTGGTTCACAACTTAATGATGAAGGAATACAGTTTAACCATTTAACACAAAATATTGCGGTAAATTATGAAGATATTCCAGCGCTCATCAATAGCTGGATGAACTCGAGCGAACACCGTGAGCATATGCTTGATGATCAAGTGAATGAAATGGGTGGCGGTATATCAGCGCAATATAATTCTATAGTATTTATAGATAATCAATCATTAAATGAAGAGCAGGAAGTGAAATCTTGATATATACGGAAGAAATTTTTAGTTGTCTTGATAATGCAGAAACGATTAATAAAATGCTGTTAAATAGTGGCGCATATAACAATTATAAAGCGCAGTCTGTAAAAATCAATTTTGATACAGAAGTACAGCAATTAAAACGGGAATTTCTGAAAATTAAAGAACGATATGATGAAGTACAGCGGTTCGGAAGATATCATCCTGATTATACTGAAGTGATGATGGAGACGAGACGTCGTAAAAAATTATATGATATGCATCCTGACGTCGTTCAATTCAGACAGTATGAAACGCAGTTACAAACGTTACTGGATGAAATTATTACGATTGTTGCACATGCAATTTCAAATGAGGTAAAAGTTGAAAGAGGGAATCCTTTCTTTGTTGATCATTCATGCAGCTCAAATTGCGGCTGTAGTTAGGAGATAGCTATGAAAGAGAAGAAACTGATACATCAATGGATTAAAAAAGTTGAATTTTTAAATAGACCTGATGAAACGTTATATAAACATCGCAGTACGGATATTTTGTACACAAAATGGATGAGTCAATATGTACTGAAATATATTCACTTTAAGTTTCATGAAAAAGTATTATGTATCGGGTGTCATGGTGGTAAATGGGTGAGCGATATTGACAAGCAGGTGAATATAAAAGGATTTATTCTGGATCAGTCCATTCGTCTACTACAGCATGCGATGCATCTGTATCCCCATTTTAACTATGATATTTCAAACTATCAGCTTTCTTATAAAAACCGAAAATTTCATAAAGTAATCATTAATCAACGGTTTGAAAGTTTCTATGAACAGCAATTATTACTCACCGAACTTGAACGTGTCCTTAAAAAGAAAGGGCGTATCATTTTGTTTCAGCGAAAGTCCTTTATATTATCTAAACAAAATTTATCACAATTAATAGAACATACGCATCTTGAAATTATACAGTCAACAGCATATAAAAATATGGTGGTATATGAGTTGAAACATAATATAAAACAATAAAATCGTCGGGTATCCCGACGATTTTATTGTTGTTTAAGGCGAACTGCGATATCTGGTCGATCTGTAACGATAGTATGGGCACCATTCTTTAACAGTTGTTTCATCTGGTCAATACTGTTAATAACCCAGTAGCCTGGTGCTACATTTTGTTTTTGAAGCCATTGAATGAACTTTTGTGTATCGAGTGCAATACCGTTAAATTGCACAGGTATTTGAAATGTATCAGCATCAATACGTATAAAATTCCCGTATCCTGACTGGAACATTAAAAATGTTTTCGCAACTTCACCCTGACCGGCACCATATGCAACTTTTGCATCACATCTGTTTCTAAAGCGTTTGATCTGAGCATCATAGAAACTTGTGATAACAACACGGTCAAATGCGTCACAGTATTTAATAACGTTATAGAGCGCTTCAATTACGTAGCGACCTGCATGCGTGTCTGGTGCATCCTTAATATCGATATTAATGCGCATTTCAGGGAATGCATTAATGAGTTCGTGTAACGTCACGACTTTACAGTCTGCGTGATGACGATAAGGGAATGCACCGTTTAAATCTTTAAATTGGAACCCGAAATCAAGTTGTTTTAATTCATTTAATGTATGATCAAATACAAGACCGGAACCATTACTTACACGGTCAACAGTTTCATCATGTAACACAACGACTTGATGATCTTTCGTTAAGCGTATATCAATTTCGAAACCGTCAACACCGAGTGCATGAGCATTGTTAAATGCGGCCATCGTATGTTCAGGGCGTAAGTATAAGCCACCACGATGTGCAAATATGTATGGCGCGCGTCCGTTGAAGAACGGTTTAACCGACTTTGCTTCCGGTATTGATTTTCTTTTTGCAAGCGTTGTTGTAATAGCATATGCTGCACTTACGGCAATAACTGATTTTATATATTTATTCACGTTAAATCCTCCGTTAATATTTGATAATTTAATTTTATCAGAACTAATGGTACTATAAAAGAAATGAAAAACGAGAGGAACATGGTAATGACATTAGTGGATCGTACGCAATTAATTGTATATATAAAAAGTCCGAAGCACGAAAGACAAATTCGTAAATTCGGACACATTACATATATTAACCGCAATGAAAAATGGTTATCACTTTATATTAATACAGATAAACTTGAATGGACGATAACGCAACTTGAAAAACTTAAGTTTGTGACTAACGTTATCGGATCAAATTATAAGGAACTCAAAACGGATTACGCTAATACATTGGTGGAATAATGCGCTGCAAGCGAAGCACACCCGTTAAGTACTGATAATAAAGCTCATCTTCATAAAAGTGCTGTTTACTTTTAATTTCGTGTTCTTTTATATCAATACCATATGTTTCTGCCCATCCTTTTAATAATTCATACTTTTTACTTGGACCATTATATGGGTACTTGATACATTCAAAAATGCTGTACATTGCCTGAAATTTATCATTTGCAGGTTGCATAATTAATATACATGAAGTTTTTGGCTCAGTTTCAAGTGTAGTATGCAGAAACAATAAACAATGGATACGTTCATGGTTGTATTTCATGAGTTGTTCAAATTCAAACAGGTCACTTAAGCCAGACCCGAGTGGAATAAATGTTTGTTTCATAATTTGCTCCTTTATAAATGTTAATAAAATCATTATACTAAATAATTGTGAAATAGAATATGGAGGTTTTTATGAGAGTAATCGGAGGGAAATATAAAAGGTTTCCATTAGAAGCGCTAAAAGGGGTAACGAGTCGCCCAACAACAGACAAAATTAAAGAGACAATGTTTAATATTATCGGGCCATTAGAAGGTACTGGTCTAGATTTATTTGCCGGGAGTGGTGCGCTTGGGATAGAAGGGTTGAGCAGAGGACTTGAACACGTTATCTTTGTAGATGGTAGTTTTCAGGCCGTACAAGTAATCAAGAAAAATACTTCAAAGTTAGATGAACAAGTAGAAGTATATAAAAACGATTATAAACGTGCATTAAAAGCATTAGTGAAGCGTGATATTCAGTTTGATATGATTTTTCTTGATCCACCATATGATAAAGGAATAATAGATGATGCGCTGCCATTTATACGTGAAAACAATTTACTAAAAACGAATGGGCGAATTATGATAGAATGTGAAAAGCATGAAGTGATAGATACGTTAGATTATGAAGTATTAAAACATGAAAACTATGGCATTACAAAATTAATTTTATTAAGAGGGGTATCATGAAAAATATAGCAGTTGTTCCAGGAAGTTTTGATCCGATAACATTAGGACATTTAGACATTATTAAGCGAAGTGCAGGATTGTTTGATGTTGTACACGTTTCTGTACTAAATAATGCGAGCAAACAAGGATTCTTTTCGATAGAGGAACGTATCGAAATGATTCAGGAAGCGGTTAAAGACATTCCGAATGTTGAAGTAGCTTACTTTCAAGGATTACTCGTTGACTACTGCAGGAAAGTCGGCGCAAAACAAATTGTACGTGGACTACGTGCGGTCAGTGATTTTGAATATGAAATGCAGCTGACGAGTATGAATAAAAAACTGGATGATGATCTTGAAACATTGTATATGATGACGAACAATCAATATTCATTTATTTCTTCAAGTATGACAAAAGACGTAGCGAAATACGGGGGAGACGTATCGAGTATCGTTCCACAAAATGTTGAACGTGCTTTAAAGGAAAAATATGCACAGTTGCATCAGTCATAATAAAAAGACCTGCTTAAGGTCTTTTTATTATGACTGGCGTATTAAAATCTGTCCGTTCGCAGTCTGATATTAAATTATAAATTTCAGTCGCTTTCGTTTCGAGCGCAAAATAATGATGATTGTCCCGGTTTACATTCGTGATAACAGGTACAGAACATTTTTGTTTGATGGCTTTTAAATATTGACGTCCGTTCTCGTTCATTGCAAGAATACGCAGTGCATTTATTTCTGGGTGCTTATCCATTTCTGTAATATTAAGTAGTACGTAGCTTAAAAGTCGTCTTATGCGTGCTTTTGAGTAACGTTTCGTGCTTAATAGTTCAATATAATGGTCGTAACACTGTGCATCATGTATATATTTTTTTAATCTGTATTCAAGGCCTTCGTACATCGTATAAATTTGTTTCAGCTCATCTATATCCTTTTGAATGACTGCATATTTAATCAGTAAAAATAGACGATTCTTATTTAAAGTGTTTGCGATGAATTCAGCAGAGGTAGCTGGTATTGCATGGTGATATGTACTATTCTCTTCATGAGCACGTCTAATCGCGGTGGCGCTGGATATTGTTCCACTTAAATGTTCATCCCGATAATCGTTATTAATTCTTTCAATCGGCAGCATGTCAATTTCAGGATAGATACGTTCGGCTTGTCTGATGTACTGTACAGCAAGGATATCATTACTTTTTAAATTTGTATCCATTAAAGCAGCATATCCGGCATCCGATCTATTTAATGTTTTATTATTAATCTGCTGTGCTGTTATTTGTAATTGAGAGAGATTACTCTGTTCACTGCCGAATGATAATATGTCTGCATTAAGTAGTTTTGCAACTGTAATACCACCATATGCAAAATCATCAGCAAAACTCAGTGCATAAAATTGTGGCAGTTCAACGACGAGGTCACAATGCGCAATTGCCATTTGCGCACGCTGGAACTTGCTCACAAATGCCGGTTCACCGCGTTGTGTAAACTGCCCACTCATTATAGCGATGATGAGATGGTCAGGAAATTTTTCTTTTATTTTTTTTATTTGATATAAATGTCCGTTATGAAATGGATTATATTCTGCAATGATCGCAATAGCCTTCACTAGTATTTCCCCTTATAAGCGTATATAATTACATTGTAACAGATATATCTGTTAAGAAAATATCTTGACAAAGTATACGAATAAAGTGTAGAATAAATTTTGTGTTTGTAAGAGGTGAAACCATATGAAATGGTCATTAACTGAACTAAGAAAGCATCGTGATAATGCTTTGTCAGTTGATTCAGAAATCAACTTAAATGAATTAATCAAAAGTCTGGACTTAGTCGATTTATCTCCAATTCGTGTTGAAGGTAAGCTGACACCAAAGTCTGATGAAGTTATCGCAGACTTACATCTGACAGGTCATTACGTTATGACTTGTGCGAGATCTCTCGAAGATGTAATCGTTCCGTTTGATATCCAATCGATAGAATATTTTGATGATAGTGAATTTGAAGTTGACTATGAAGATAACAGACATCCATTAGAGAATGGTGTGATTGACCTTAAACCTGTTATCCAGGAATTAGTCGTACTCAACAAGCCTGCACGTGTGGTAAAGGATAATGTTGAACTGACATCAATGAAAGGTAACGGTTGGGAAGTTATTGATGAAAGTCAATTAGAAGAGGAATTACCTAAGGTTGATCCTAGGTTAGCGAAACTTCAAGCTTTAAAAGACAGTATGTCTGAATAATAAGTGATAGGAGGCAAAAACAATGGCAGTTCCATTTAGAAGAACATCTAAAACAGCAAAAAGAAAACGTCGTACACACTTCAAATTATCAGTGCCTGGTATGGTAGCATGTCCATCATGTGGAGAAATGAAGTTATCTCACCGCGTATGTCCAGCATGTGGATCATACAATGGTAAAGAAGTAGTTTCTAAATAATAATTATAGTCATCGTCTTGACTATTGCTGAAGCGTTAAGTTTTGATTGTCAAAACTTAACGCTTTTTTATTTTGCTTTTTTTCAAGCCGTTAAATTGTGTTTTATGAATATAAACTTTATACTGAATATTGATTATATGTGAGGTGTGAATAACTGTGAAACAATATAAAAAAATAGAAGACGGCAAAGGATCATTTATTGACCGTTTAATACATACAGAAGACTTTAAACCGTTCTATCATTATGTGCTGAATGAATCAGGATTCAAAGAGAGAAATGAGGTCGCTCGCAACGGTTTAGAAAGTCAGTTAGGAGATGTTATTCAGTCATATATTGGTGATGACATTTCAGATGCGCAGCAAAACAATATTGAAGCTTTAAAATCAGGGCATCAAGTTGTTGTTGGGGGTCAGCAGGCAGGCTTATTTGTAAGTCCGCTATATACCATTCATAAGATTATTTCAATTATCGTGATGGCGAAAGAGCAATCAATAAAACTTAATAAGCTAGTCATTCCAGTGTTCTGGATAGCTGGTGAAGACCATGACTTTGATGAAGTTAATCATGCGAATGTATATGATGAAAACAGCATTATACATCGCGTGAAATATTATTCAAAGCAGGAAGTAACCGATTCTGTTTCGAATGTTCAAATTGATCGAGATGCATATATGACTGCGCTTAATAAAATGTTTACACTGCTCGGTGAAACAGAACATACGAAAGTAATATATCAGAAGCTGCGCGATATTCCGGGTTACTGGACGGAACACTTTAAATCCATACTTCAGACGTTATTTAAATCACATGGAGTCTTATTTATTGATAGTCAGTATAAGCCGCTCCGTGCATTAGAGCGACATATATTAAAGTGGCAGTTTGAACATCATGAAGCAATAGATGCGGCTTTTCGTAATGGACAGAATGCATTTGAACAATTAACTTCAGAACGACAAATAATTACAGATACGAATGTACATTTATTTTTACAATATGATGGCATGCGTCAGCTGTTAAAGTTTGATGGTAACGAATATATATTGCCGAAATCAGGCGTTGCTTTAAGCAAGGAAGAAGTGCTTGCAATTATAAAACATGAACCAGAGCGTATATCAAACAATGTCGTAACGCGTCCGTTAATGCAGGAAAGTGTATTTAATACTTTAGCATTTATCGGTGGCCCTTCAGAAATAAAATATTGGGGAGAATTAACACAAGTTTTTGAATACGCCCAAATAAAAATGCCGTTAGTAGTACCCCGTATGCGCATAACATATATGACGCAGGAGCTTGAGAAAATTATTACACGCTACGACATCTCACTTGAAGGATTATTCGCAAACGGCATTGATGAATATGTTGATACATTTTTAAAAACGAAAGAAAACTATATGGTCGAACAGGAAATACGTGCGATAGAAACGCAACTTGAAGCGTCATATGAATCATTAATACAATCGGGTGATAGTGCTTTAGCACATATTGCAAAATCGAATGTAGCGCATCATAAAGTACAGTTTGATTATATGCTTGAAGCATACCGTAAAGAAATAAAAAGAAAGTATACAACTGAGCTCAAACATTTTACAAAAATTAAAAACGAACTCAATCCAGATGGTCTGCAGGAACGTGTTATGCATCCGGTACAAATAATGAACCGATACGGCATCCATATATTTGATGATGTATTGAATGCGTTTGACCAATATCAATATGAACATATTATTCTATTAAGTAACTAACAAAAGAACCACAACAGAAGTTATTCTGTTGTGGTTCTTTTGTTAGTTTATCCAATGTCACCACTTTATGCGCAATATTATCTATATTAATAAACATTCCCCCACATGTCACCACTATGTGAAAACATTGAAAATCTTGAATTCACTACTGTTTAAAAATACAAAATAAAAAGTTGTAAAAAGTTTTGTATAATTAGTGGAGGAAAGTGGGGTATTGTGGTAAATTATAGTTAAGGCGAGGTGAAACGGAATGTTTATGGGTGAATTTCAGCATCAACTGGATGCAAAAGGACGAATGATTGTACCTGCTAAATTTCGCGAACAATTAACTGAACATTTCGTAATTACACGTGGCCTTGATAAATGTCTTTTCGGCTATACGCTGGATGAGTGGGCAATCATTGAGGAGAAATTAAAAGCATTACCACTCACAAAAAAAGACGCTAGAAAATTTATGCGTATGTTTTTCTCAGGTGCTGTTGAAGTTGAAGTTGATAAGCAAGGCCGAATTAATATTCCGAAACATTTAATGGAGTATGCGGGCTTATCGAAAGAAGCAACAGTTGTCGGTGTTTCGAGTCGCATTGAAATTTGGGATCGTGCACAGTGGCAGCAGTTTTATGAAGCAACAGAAGATGAATTTGAGACTATCGCTGAAGATTTAATTGATTTTGATTTATAGGAGGATATTATGTTCCATCATGTAACCGTATTATTAGAAGAAACAGTCGATCAGCTTAATATTAATCCAGATGGCATTTATGTTGACTGTACGCTAGGTGGAGCAGGTCATAGTCTTTATCTTGTTCAGCAACTTAAAGGCGGAAGATTAATATCTATTGATCAGGATCAAACAGCAATTGACAACGCACACATCATTTTGAAAGACCATTTAGATAAAGTTACCTTCGTAAAAGATAATTTTCGCAATTTATTTTCTATTTTAAGTAAATTAAATATTGCAAAAGTTGACGGAGTTTTATACGATTTAGGTGTATCAAGTCCTCAGCTCGATATTGGTGAACGTGGTTTTAGTTATCATCAAGAAGCAAAACTTGATATGCGTATGGATCAATCTCAACCACTTTCAGCATATGAGGTAGTTAATGAATGGCCATACGAGAAACTTGTATCAATATTCTTTCGATATGGTGAAGAGAAGTTTTCTAAACAAATAGCACGAAAAATTGAGGCAGAACGTGAAGTGAAGCCGATTGAAACAACGACAGAATTAGTAGAGATTATTAAATCAGCAATACCGGCACCTGCAAGGAGAACTGGTGGTCATCCCGCTAAACGTGTTTTCCAGGCAATACGTATTGCTGTAAATGACGAACTCGGTGCCTTTGAAACATCAATTGAGCAAGCAATCGATTGTGTCAAACCAGGTGGACGTATTTCAGTGATTACATTCCATTCACTTGAAGATCGTTTATGTAAACAAGTGTTCCAAGAATATAGTAAAGGTCCGGAAATTCCTCGTGGCCTTCCTGTTGTCCCTCCTGAGTATCAACCGAAACTTAAAAAAATTACAAGAAAACCAATCACATCATCAGAAGAGGAATTAAAAGAAAACAATCGAGCAAGAAGCGCTAAGCTAAGAGTAGTAGAAATTTTAAAATAAAGAGGTGACAACATGGCAGTAGAGTATATTAATTCAAACTATTACAATCAGGTCAATGAGCAAGTTAAAGTAAAATCGGTATCAAAAACTCATGTTGTTTCTCTTTCAAGATTAGAGAAATTTATTTACTTAACATTAGTGTCATTGATTGCGTTTGTCAGCATCTATATGCTATCTTTGAAATACGATGCGTATCAAACGAATACACAAATTGCTGCAGTAGAAGGTGAAATAGTACATCAGCAAAGTGTGAATGGGGAATTAAATTCAGAAGTGATGAAGCAATCATCATATGAACGTGTCTACAGTAAAGCAAAATCTTACGGATTAAGCTTGAAAAACGATAACGTAAAGGTAGTGCAGAATAATGTCACGAAGTAGATTAAAACTTAAGAAAAACAAAATAGGAGCAGTCCTCTTGATTATGCTATTCGGACTGCTCTTTTTTTCATTGATTTTTAAATATAGCTTTATTATGCTGACAGGGCAATCCAGTGGGCAAGATCTTGTAATGCGCGCTAGTGAAAAGTATGTTCGTAATATCGTGAATCAACCTGAACGCGGGAAAATTTTAGATCGTAATGGCCAGATTCTAGCTGAGGATATCGAATCATATAAACTTGTTGCAGTACTTGATGAACGCATTTCAAAAGGTAGTAAAAAACCGAAGCATGTTGTTGATAAAAAGAAAACTGCAAAAGCATTATCAAAAATAATCGATATGAAAGAAAAAGAGATTTACAAAGTATTAAGTAATAAAAAGGCGTTCCAGGTTGAGTTTGGTAAAGCCGGGAGAGATTTGACGTTCGAACAGAAACAGTCAATACAAAACTTAAATGTGCCAGGATTAACATTTTTCTCTGAGAAAAAACGATTTTATCCAAATGGTAACTTTGCATCACATTTAATCGGATTAGCAGAGAAGAATGGTGATACGAATGTAATGACAGGTATGCTTGGTACTGAAAAAATCTTCGATACGTATTTAGCAGGTAAACCAGGTAAAACGACCTTTAAACAGGATATATGGAACTACGTGTTACCGAAGTCAGGTAATGTTATTCCAGCACAAAATGGAGATAATGTTCAGCTGACAATTGATAAAAATATACAAATATTCGTTGAAGATTCACTAGATATGATGGTGGCCCGTTATAAGCCGAAAGATATTTTTGCGGTCGTTATGGATGCAAAAACTGGTGAAATTCTAGGTAGTAGTCAGCGCCCAACATTTAATCCGGAAACGCGAGAAGGGTTTGGGGAAAAATGGGCCAATGATTTATATCAGAATACGTATGAGCCAGGATCAACGTTTAAAACATTTGGTCTGGCAGCTGCAATACAGGAAGATAAATTTAATCCGAAAGAAAAGTACAAGTCAGGTGAAAGAGATATTAATGGAATCACAATCTCAGACTGGAATGACGTTGGTTGGGGAATGATTTCAATGAACCGAGGTTTCCAGTTATCTTCAAACGTTTTAATGATGAAACTTCAGGACGAAGTCGGTATTGATAAGATGAAAACTTATTATGAAAAATTTGGTTTTGGAAGTTCGACGCATTCGCTGTTTGATTCAGAAGCAACGGGTCATATTTCATGGGGGGACGAACTGAGTCAGAAAGTTAGTGCTTTCGGTCAGTCAACAACTGTTACACCTGCACAAATGCTGCAGGCTCAATCCGCAGTGTTGAATGATGGAAATATGCTCAAACCTTACTTCGTTTCTTCGATTAAAGATCAGGATAAACAGTTGATTTATAAAGGGAAAAAAGAAATCGTCGGCAAACCGATTACGAAAACGACGGCACATAAGACGATGGACCAGCTTTATGATGTTGTTTACGGTAAGGAAATGCATGCATACAATTATCGTCTTGATGATTATAAAGTTGCAGGTAAAACGGGAACAGCACAAGTGCCTGATACTGAAAAAGGAGGCTATGTGCAAGGCGCCAATCCATATATGGTTAGTTTTATGGGACATGCCCCCGCAAATGATCCGAAAGTCGTAATATATTATGGTATGTCACTTGCACAAAAAAATGATGCTGAAGCATATGCGCTTGGAGTTTCTAAAGGATATAAACCGTTAATGGAGAACACACTCAAATATTTAAATGTTGGTTCTAAAGCGTCAGCAAAAGAACAACTCGTATTTAATGCACCGGACACGGAATCGGATGCGACTGAAAAGGCGATTGAAAAGCTTGAAAAAGCATCGCTTATGCCTATACAGATCGGTAAAGGCGAAAAAGTAATAGCGCAATTACCCGTTAAAGATACAAAATTATTAAAAGATGACAAAGTTTTTATATTAACTGATGATAATATTACAATGCCTGATGTTAGCGGCTGGAGTAAACGTGATTTATTGATGCTAAAAACTTTGACCGGCATAGAGATATCCTTCAAAGGAAGCGGCTATGCGGTAAAACAATCTATAGATCCTGGGACAGCAATCAAAAAAGGTGATAAGCTGAAGATAGAGCTGGATTCATTGGATCCAATCAAACAATCTCCAGTATATAAAGATGTTCTCAATGAAAAGTTACAACAGGAAAAAGAAATGCTGAAAAAACAAATTGAAGCTGAACATAAAAATAACAAATCAACGAACTAATTAAGAAAGGAAATCAGTATAACTGATATGTGAATGTTATGAATGAAATTTATTTTGGAATTATCGCTTTCGTACTTACTGCGATTTTAGTACCGTTATTTATCCCGTTGCTTAAAAGAATGAAATTTGGTCAGTCTATTCGGGAGGAAGGACCAAAGAGTCATATGGTTAAAAGCGGTACACCGACTATGGGAGGCCTTACATTTTTAATTAGTACGATCGTACTTAGTGCAGTTGCATGTATGTTTGTAGAAGATAATGGCCCATTAATCCTGCTCATTTTAGTTACACTTGGATTTGGATTAATTGGATTTGTTGATGATTATATTATAGTCGTAAAAAAGAATAACCAAGGTTTAACATCAAAACAGAAGTTTCTTTTCCAGATTATCATTGCGGTGTTATTCTACGTAGTAAGTAATGTTTTAGGATTACTTACTTTAAGTAATGAAATTAACATTCCGTTTACAGATTCAGGAATTCCGTTATCAGTATTTTACGTTGTATTCATCGTATTCTGGCAAGTTGGATTTTCAAATGCTGTAAATTTAACGGATGGATTGGATGGTCTTGCTACCGGCCTATCTATAATCGCATTCGGCTGTTATTTCTATTTAGCACAGTTACAAGGTGCTACGGCAATGAGTTTCTTCCTTGCAATTCTTATCGGAAGTTTATGTGGATTTTTACTTTATAACAAAAACAAAGCAAAGTTATTTATGGGTGATACAGGATCACTAGCACTTGGTGGTGTTATTGCTACAGTATCGATTATGCTGAATCAGGAACTAACGTTAATTTTAATCGGATTTGTATTTGTTATTGAAACTTTATCTGTCATGATGCAGGTAACGTCATTCAAATTGACAGGAAAGCGCATATTTAAGATGAGTCCGCTGCACCATCATTTCGAAATGGTCGGTTGGAGCGAATGGAAGATTGTAACGGTATTCTGGATTGTAGGTATTATTACGGGTGTTATCGGAATTTATTTAGGAGTGAATTAAATGAAAGCAATCAGTAAATATAAAGGACAGCACATATTAGTGTTAGGTCTCGGGAAAAGTGGTTTTGAAACAGCGAAATTACTCCATCAACTCGGTGCTATCGTTACGGTTAATGACAGTCAGGATGTGACGCACACTGATGCATATAAAGCATTAACTGAAATGGGGATTAATGTTGTAAGTGGAGCACACCCGATTAGTTTGTTGGAGAACACTTCATTAATAGTTAAAAACCCTGGTATTCCATATACAGTTGCATTACTAAAAGCAGCAGATGAAAGACAAATTCCGATTATAACAGAAGTTGAACTTGCATATGAAATTAATGAAGGTGCGATTATCGGTATTACAGGTACAAATGGAAAAACAACAGTGACATCTTTAATAGGAGATATGTTTAAACATAGTGAGAAAGACGGTTTATTATGTGGTAACATTGGATTCGTCGCTTCTAAAGTAGCACAAAATGCCATGGAAGCGGATACTTTAATAATGGAGATGTCATCATTCCAATTGATGGGTATAAATAAATTCAGACCACATATCGCACTCATTACAAATATATATTCTGCACATCTGGACTATCACGGGAGTCAGGACAATTACGTATCAGCTAAGTTTAATATTACTAAAAATCAAACTTCATCTGATTATTTAATATTTAATTATAAGCAGCGTGAATTATTGAATAACTATGATATACAATCAAAAATTGTTTATTTTTCAGCGGACGAAGTCGTTGAAGGTGCTTATATTAAAGACGATAAAATTTACTTCCTTGATGAATTTATTATGCATGTAAAAGATGTTGTTTTACCTGGTAAACACAATCTGGAAAATGTACTGTCGAGCATCGCTGCAGCGAAACTATTCAATCTTGATAATGAATGTATTATTAAGACATTAACAACGTTTGAAGGCATAAAGCACCGTCTTCAGTTTGTAACTGAAACTAATGGTGTTAAGTATTACAATGATTCCAAGGCAACAAATACGTTAGCGACGACATTTGCGCTTGATTCGTTCACACAGCCGATTCATTGGCTGGCAGGAGGATTAGATCGAGGTAATGGGTTTGAAGACCTGGATGCGCACGTAGATCATGTTAAACGTATGTACATATTCGGTGAAACGACACAAAAACTTATTGCGTTTGCGAAACAGCACAATATTCCATATACACAATGTGATGACGTAAAAGATGCGGTACATCAAACAACAACTTATACAACAAATGGAGACGTCGTATTATTAAGTCCGGCGTGTGCAAGCTGGGATCAATATCCAACATACGAAGTGCGAGGAGAACACTTTATCGGCCAAGTGAAATTAATTTAGAGGTGAAATTATGGATGATAAAATAATTCACGCACCAAAATTTGATACTGCAAGACGTAAAAGAAGAAAAAGAAGGCAACGTATCCAGTTGACGATATTTCTAGCGATTGTCGCAATTGTTGCGCTTATATTATTTTATATGTTTTCAAATATAAGCTACGTTAAATCAATTTCTGTAAACGATACGACAATAAACAGCTCGAAATCGATTAAAGAACAGTCGGGCATTACAAAAAATATGAGAATTTACAGTCTTGATAAAAATCAAATCGTATCACGTATCGAATACTTAGATGGTGTTAAGAGTGTAACCGTTCACCGTTATTTTCCGAATATAGTAGCGATTGAAGTTGAGGAATATAAAGTACTTGGTGTCGTAAAAGATGATGATTCGTATCATCCAGTACTTGAAAATGGGCAAATCTTACACAAAGTAAAATTTGATCGACCATCAGATGTACCAGTACTGAATAATTTCAGTTCTAAAGCGCTTAATCAACTTGTTAAAGTGCTGTCGACGAGTAAGGAAGAAATTATTAATCAAATTTCAGAAGTTAATTTCATCCCGAAGGAAGAAGCGACAAACCGTGTTCAGTTTTATATGAAAAATGGACTTGAAGTGATTGGTGATATGCGTACGATTGATGATAAGCTGAACTATTTTCCAGGTATGGCAAGTAAATTAAAGAAAGATAGCCAGGGGCGTATATTAAAACCGGGCATAATAGACCTTGAAGTTGGGGCTGTATTTATTCCATATGAATCAAAGAAGGCTGAAGCAAGAAGACTGGAACTTGAAAAAGAAATGGAAAAAAACTCTGAGAAGGATAAAGCAGAATTAGAAAAATCAGTTGAAAAACTTAAAAAAGAGTTAAATCAAATTAAATCAGAACAATAATAAGTATCAATTTTCAAAAAAAATTGTATAAAATTCATAAAATAGTTTATAGTTTTTTAAATTATGTCTATAATAAGAATAGTGTATGATTGAATAAAATGTGTTTAGGGGGTGCCTATCGATGGAAGAACATTACTACGTTTCTGTAGATATAGGTTCATCGAGTGTAAAAGTAGTGGTAGGAGAAAAGTTTCATAATGGCATTAATGTGATAGGTACAGGCCAGACTTTTACTACAGGTATTAAAAACGGAATGATAGACGACTTTGATGTCGCACAACATGCGATTAAAGATACAATTAAGAAAGCACAAATTGCATCAGGCATAGAGATAGAAGATGTTTTCTTAAAAATGCCAATCATTTATTCAGAAATTCATGATGTAGTTCATGAAATTAAGTTTGATGGCACGTCTACTGAAATTACTGGAGAACATGTCGAGGATGTATTAGATGGTATCCGTGCTAAAAACAGTGCGAAAGACATCGAAATTATCGGTGTTTATCCAAAAATGTTTAAAGTAGATGACCTGCATGAAGTGTCTGATCCGAAAGAAATGGTTGCAACTCAGAGTTTATCAGTAGATGCTGGTGTTATAACGATGGAAGGCAGCGTACTGATTAACATACTGAAATGTGTGGAAAGTTGCGGTGTTCATGTACTTGATGTATATTCTGATGCATATAACTATCAGCATATATTAACACCAACTGAAGTTGAACTAGGAACATGTGTTATTGACATCGGTGACCAGTTAACACAAGTTGCATACTATGAGCGTGGGACATTATTTGATGCAGATCATATTCCGATGGCAGGAAGTGTAATTTCAGAAGATATCGCAGAAGCTTTAAATATTTCATTTGACGATGCTGAGAAAGTAAAAGAACAATATGGGCATGCGTTTTATGACTTAGCAAGCGAACAGGACGTATTCAACGTTACGCAAATTGATGCTGAAGCACCTGTTGCTTTCAGCCAGAAAGATTTAAGTGATGTTATTGAAGGTACTGTTGAAGAAATTTTCCTTGAAGTTTTTGATTTACTACAGGAAATGGGATTAGATAAAATTAATGGTGGATTTGTTTTAACAGGTGGTTCAAGTAACTTACTTGGTATTAAAGAACTACTTACGGATATGGTAAGTGAAAAAGTAAGAATTCATGTTCCACAGCAGATGGGGATAAGAAAGCCTGAATTTACATCTGCAATTTCAACGATTAATAGTGGTATTATCTTTGATGAATTATTAGATTATGTTACAATTAATAATCATGATGTACCTTCTGAAAGTGAAGAAGTGCCGGCAGAATCTGAGCCGCGCAAAAGTGCTTTTGATGGATTATTTAAACGTAAAAAAGACACAGTTGAAAAAAGTGTGTACACTTCTAAAGAAGATACACATCAATCAGCGCAATCGTCTGAAACGATTGACAATGAAGAAGAAAAACCAAGTGTAATGAAAAAGATAATGAAATCATTATTTGATTAAAATTGGCCATTTATAATATTAGGAGGAAAAACAATGTTAGAATTTGAACAAGGCTTTAATCACTTAGCAACTTTAAAGGTAATCGGTGTAGGTGGAGGCGGTAACAACGCTGTAAACCGAATGATCGATCACGGAATGAACAACGTAGAATTTATTGCGATTAATACGGATGGCCAAGCTTTAAACTTATCTAAAGCTGAATCAAAGATTCAAATCGGTGAGAAATTAACGCGTGGACTTGGCGCTGGTGCTAACCCTGAAATTGGTAAAAAAGCAGCAGAAGAATCTCGCGAACAAATAGAAGACGCAATTCAAGGTGCGGATATGGTATTCGTAACTGCTGGTATGGGTGGCGGTACTGGTACTGGTGCAGCTCCTGTAGTTGCAAAGATTGCTAAAGAAATGGGTGCGTTAACTGTAGGTGTTGTTACACGTCCATTCTCATTTGAAGGTCGTAAGCGTCAAACACAAGCAGCAGCTGGTGTGGAAGCAATGAAAGCAGCTGTTGATACATTAATCGTAATTCCAAACGATCGTTTATTAGATATCGTTGATAAATCAACACCAATGATGGAAGCGTTTAAAGAAGCAGATAACGTTTTACGTCAAGGGGTACAAGGTATTTCTGATTTAATCGCAGTATCAGGTGAAGTAAACTTAGACTTTGCTGACGTTAAAACTATTATGTCTAACCAAGGTTCTGCATTAATGGGTATCGGTGTATCAAGCGGAGAAAACCGTGCGATTGAAGCTGCTAAAAAAGCAATTTCATCACCATTACTTGAAACATCTATCGTAGGTGCACAAGGGGTACTGATGAACATTACTGGTGGCGAATCGTTAACATTATTTGAAGCACAGGAAGCAGCAGACATTGTTCAGGATGCAGCAGATGAAGATGTAAACATGATATTCGGTACTGTAATTAACCCTGAATTACAAGATGAAATCGTAGTTACTGTAATTGCGACAGGATTTAACGATAAACCGACACGTTCAGTGTCACCAGCAAGCACATTTGGTCACTCTGCTCCAGTTCAGGAACGTGAAGTGCGTAAAGAAACGCCAGTACAGGAAACTAGAGAGCGTCAATCAAATGAAGAAGGTCTGGATGTACCGAGCTTTATCCGTGATCGTGGTTCAAGAACACGTCGCTCAAGAAGATAATAAGATTTGAACTTATAAGGAGTGGACCATTTTCGTGTTCACTCCTTTTTCATTTAGGAGGAAATAATGGATATCTTCAAACGCAAAGTAAACACATTTAACTTTAGAGATGATGAATACATCATCGGAATAACGTCTCGTAATGGTGGTGTCAGTGCATATCCAGAAGCATCATTGAATATGGCACGTTATATTAACGATCTTAGTGAGAATGTAACGGAAAACCAAAAACGTGTCGCAGCAGAAATTGATATGGATACGTCAACGTGGATTTTTCCGATACAAACACATGGCAACAATATTGAATATGTCTCTAAAAAAGATAGAGGCACGAATATTTCTCAATTAAACGAAGGTTTAAATGATTGTGATGGACTTTATACGTATAATAAAGAGGTATTATTAACAATGTGCTTTGCCGATTGTGTACCGGTATATGTTTACAGTGAAGTCGATGACTTTATTGCATTAGGACATGCTGGTTGGCGTGGAACAGTCGGTTTAATCACGGATAAGTTAATTCGAGCATATGCAGGGGATCCGCATCACCTTCACGTCGTTATCGGCCCATCTATTAACGGTGCAGCGTATTATGTGAACGAAGATATTAAACAGCAGTTTTTAAACTTAAACTTAAATTTAGAAGATTGTTTTACAGCAGTCGAAGGGGAATATGAGATTGAATTAAAGGAAATTAATAAGCGTATCGCACTAAATAGTGGTATACTCGAAAGTCACATTCATATCTCAAATTATTGTACAGCACAATCAATCGAAAATTTCTTTTCTTACAGAACTGAAAAAGGGCAGACTGGAAGAATGCTAGCATATATCGGAAAGAGGGAGAATAATGGACGTTAAACACAACTTACAGCAAATTCAGACTGAAATTCAATCTGCATTACAAAAGTCAGAACGTAATGAAGCTCCGACTATTATTGCAGTTACGAAATATGTTACAATAGACCGTGCTAAAGAAGCAGTTGACGCAGGTATTACGCATCTTGGTGAAAATAGAATAGAAGGATTTCTTGAAAAACAGAGTGCGATTACTGGTGTTTCGATGCATTTTATTGGTACACTGCAAACACGTAAAGTTAAAGAAGTGATTAATCATGTCGATTACCTACATTCTTTAGATCGCATGTCTTTAGCGAAGGAAATAAACAAACGTGCAGAAAAAACGATAAATTGTTTTGTGCAGGTGAATATAAGCGATGAAGCTTCAAAACATGGATTAAAGCAGGAAGAAGTACTTGACTTTATTCGTGCATTAGCAGATTATGAGCGTATATGTGTAGTTGGGCTTATGACAATGGCACCTATCGATGCGACAGATGAAGATTTGAGAAGTTATTTTAAAGCGCTTAAAGCACTTCAGTTAAATGTTCAGTCAGAACAGCTTCCATATGCACCATGTACGGAGTTATCTATGGGGATGAGTAATGATTATACGATTGCAGTCGAAGAAGGTGCAACGTTTATTCGCATCGGTACGAAGTTAGTCGGATAGGAGGATATTATGGCATTTAAAGATGTATTCAAAGGATTTTTTACATATGATGAAGAAGAAGTATATGTAGAGGAAACAAAGTCGGAAACACCATATAAAAAACAGGCACCTAAAGAGCCGACACAACAAAGTAAAGTCGTGCGTAAAGAAAATTTTCAAAAACAAAGTAAACCAACAGTGAAAGTGAATGAAGAAAAAGTGACGAAAGCGAATGTGGTAAATATGCATAATGATACAGTGAATGTAAGTTCAAAAGTATGTTTATTTGAGCCTCGTGTATTTTCCGATACACAGGATATTGCAGATGAACTTAAAAATCGTCGTGCAACGCTCGTTAATTTACAGCGAATTGATAAAATTTCGGCGAAGCGCATCATTGATTTTTTAAGTGGAACAGTTTATGCAATCGGTGGCGATATTCAGCGCATTGGACAGGACATATTCCTGTGCACACCGGATAATGTGGAGGTTGCAGGTTCTATAACAGAAATGCTTGATGCTCCGGAAGATGAGGGTATTGAATGAACACGTTTATGATTGTGCTATATTTATTTAAAACGATTATGACATTACTTAATATATTATACTGGGGTATGATAATATACTTTTTTATGTCATGGTTACCAGGCGCGAGAGAATCTAAAGTTGGTAGAATGATGCAGAAAGTATACGAACCAATACTTGACCCTTTTAGAAGAGTCATTCCGCCACTTGGGATGTTTGATATTTCTTCTATTGCAGCGTTAATTGTGTTTAGATTTTTTATGGTAGGACTTTCAGCCATTTTTAATTTAATTTTAAGTAACTTAATATAACATTTACCGGCCAGTAGATAGCGATCACGTGCAATAGCACTCAGTACGTAACTACAGCCGGTATATTACGTTTAAGAAAGGAAAATTATGAGTATTTATCAGCATTTCAGACAAGAAGAGATTGAAACGGTAAAGTTGCTTGAACAGCTCGTTGCACAAGCTGAAAGTCAGTATGCACCGATGTTGACACATTTCCTGGATCCTCGTCAACAATTTATACTCACAACGCTCGTAAATCGAACGGAATTACATGTCCATTTTTTTGGAGGCAGTGGGGAACGAGAGCGCATGCGTGCATTAATTTATCCGTATTATTACGTTCTTCAGGATGAAGATTTTGAAGTCAGTGCATTTCAAATAAAGTATGCTGAAAAATTTGTGACGTTAACACATCGTAATGTTTTAGGTGCGTTAATGCAACTCGGATTCAAACGTGAATACCTTGGGGACATTATAATAGGTGATACGATTCAAATCGTTATTGCAACGCATTTAAACGAATATATTAAGCAGCATTTAACGAAACTAAAAAGTTCATCTGTAAAACTCATTCAAATTGATCCAAATGCATTGACGAATCCTGTAGAGACGTATCAATCATTTGATGCAACAGTTTCAAGTTTAAGGCTTGATAATATCATTTCTGAAATGATGCGAAAATCAAGAGCTGTTGCTCAAAAACATATTGAAGCAGGCAAAATTAAAGTAAATCATGTTATAATAGACAAAGTAAGTTTCGTACTTGAATCTGGCGATACGATTTCTATTAAAGGATATGGTCGTGCGCAACTTATTGAAATTGGTGATTTAACGAAGAAACAAAAATATCGCATTACATATAAAACATTATTCAACTAATTTATGAGGTGGAAATATGAAATATAGTCCTGAAGAAATTAAGTTAAAGCAATTTAATGTCGTTCATAAAGGATTAAATGAAAATGAAGTCAGAAGTTATCTTGAAGAATTAAGCAATGAACTAGAAACATTAAGACGTGAGAAAAAAATGCTTGAGCAATTGATTGCTGATAAAGATGAAAACATCAATCGCTTCAAAAGCGTGGAAAATACAATCTCTGAATCTATTTTAGTGGCACAACGCGCAGGAGATGAAATAAAAGCTGCTGCCGGCATGCAGGCAGATGTTATTATTAAAGATGCAAAAAGCCATGCAGACGTTATCGTTAACGATGCGATGCAAAAAGCACGTGAAATCGCATACCAGACAGAAGATATGAAACGTCAGTCAAAAATTTTCAGATCGCGTTTTCAGTTGCTTGTACAGGCACAGCTTGATCTGCTGAAAAATGAAGACTGGGATTACTTACTGAACTATGACCTTGATACACGTCCTTTAGAAGAGAACCAACAACTGCAAGCTGATGAACAAATTACAGAAAATCAAGGTGGCGGTTCATTAACAGAAAATGAAAGTTCAAAAAACTAACACTTACGTTTTTTAATATTTCATGTTAATATTATGATTAACAAATACGCAGAACCGGATTAACGACGCATTATGAAAGCGAACGAGGGATAGTGAGAGCCTCGACATAATGACTTTAATCAGATCAGTCTGCAATTAAAAAAATACAATAAATTTAAAGTGAGCTCTGTATGAGTTAATCCAGGTGGTACCGCGGCAATTGTCGTCCTGATTAATGATTATGTGCTCACTTTTTTTATTAAAGGAGAATGGATATGAACTATAAAGATACGTTATTAATGCCAAAAACTGATTTTCCGATGCGTGGAGGTCTTCCGAATAAAGAGCCTCAAATTCAGGCAGAATGGGAAGATAAAGATTTATACAAAAAAATTACTCAAAAAAACGAAGGTAAAACGCCTTATATTCTTCATGATGGACCACCATATGCAAATGGCCAGATTCATATGGGACATGCATTAAACAAAATTATTAAAGACTTTATCGTGCGTCATAAATCAATGACAGGATATTATACACCATTTGTTCCGGGTTGGGATACGCATGGACTTCCGATTGAAACGGCATTAACGAAAAAAGGCGTTGATCGTAAATCAATGTCTGTTGCTGAATTCCGTGAACTTTGTCGTCAATATGCATTAGAACAAGTTGATATGCAGCGTAATGATTTCAAACGTCTTGGATTAAACGGAGACTGGGCAAATCCTTACATTACATTACAGGAAAAGTTTGAAGCTGAACAAATTCGCTTATTTGGTGAAATGGCTGCTAAAGGATATATTTATAAAGGAAAAAAACCAGTTTACTGGTCACCTTCAAGTGAATCATCATTAGCTGAAGCAGAAATTGAATACCAGGATAAAGTATCACCATCAATTTATGTTCTTTTTGATGTGTTAGATGGCAAAGAAAAAGTAGATGCACATGCAAAATTCGTTATTTGGACGACAACACCATGGACGTTGCCAGCAAACGTTGCAATCGCATTAAATAAAGATTTAGATTACGTACAAGTACGTGTCAATGATGCGTCTTATATCGTAGCACAAGCTTTACTTGATAATGTATGTGAAGCGGTTGGTTGGGATAAAGAAAGCGTACAAATTGAAAAATCATTTAAAGGTTCTGAATTAGAATTCGTAAAAGCACGTCATCCTTTTATCGACCGTGAATCATTAGTAATTTTAGGTGATCACGTTACTACAGATGCAGGTACAGGTTGTGTACATACAGCTCCTGGACACGGGGAAGATGACTTTATCGTAGGTCAGAAATATGAATTAGACGTTATTTCACCAGTAGATGAAAAAGGTGTATACACGAGCGAAGCTGGAGAGTTCGAAGGCATGTACTATGATAAAGCGAATAAAGTAATCACGGAGAAACTTGAAGCGTCAGGTCATTTATTGAAGCTTGATTTCTTCAAACACTCGTACCCACATGATTGGAGAACGAAAAAACCTGTAATTTTCCGTGCGACACCACAATGGTTTGCATCAATTAACAAAGTACGTCAAGATATTTTAAATGCGATTGAAGAAACGGAATTTAAAGTAGACTGGGGTAAAACACGTATTTACAACATGATTCGTGACCGTGGGGATTGGGTAATTTCACGTCAGCGTGCTTGGGGTGTACCGCTTCCTGTATTTTATGCAGAAAATGGCGACATTATTATGGATGAAGCAGTCATTGAACATGTTGCGAAACTAGTTGAAGCACACGGATCAAATGTTTGGTACGAAAGAGAAGCAATAGATTTATTACCAGAAGGATTCACGCATCCAGGTAGCCCAAATGGCGTCTTCACGAAAGAAACAGATATTATGGATGTATGGTTTGATTCAGGTTCATCACATCGTGGTGTATTAGAAGCGCGCCCTGAATTATCATTCCCGGCAGACTTATACTTTGAAGGTAGTGACCAGTATCGTGGCTGGTTTAACTCTTCAATTACGACAGCTGTTGCAACACGTGGGAAATCACCATATAAAAAACTTTTATCACATGGTTTCGTAATGGATGGTCAAGGACGTAAAATGAGTAAATCTCTTGGGAATACGATTCTACCTGAAAAAGTAGTGAAACAAATGGGTGCGGATATTATCCGTCTTTGGGTTATGTCTGTTGACTATTTAGCGGACGTACGTATTTCTGATGATATTTTAAAACAAGTATCTGAAGTTTACCGTAAAATCAGAAATACATTTAAGTTCTTATTAGGTAATGTCAATGACTTTAATCCTGCAACGGATAGCGTTCCATATGCTGAACTTAAAGAGATTGATCAGTTTATGCTGAATAAATTATATGCATTTATCAATAATGCACATAAACATTACGAAAATAATGACTACTTATTCATGTATCAGGAATTACAAAACTTTATTAACGTAGAATTAAGTAACTTTTACTTAGACTACGGTAAAGATATTTTATATATCGAAGGTGAAAACAGCCATATTCGTCGTAGTATGCAAACAGTTATTTATGAAGTGTTAATGTCAATGACAAAAATGTTAGCACCGATTATTCCGCACACTGCTGATGAAATCTGGAGTCATACACCTCACGTAACTGAAGAAAGTGTACATTTAGCTGATATGCCTGAAGTGAAAACAGTAGATACTGATTTAATTGCGAAGTGGGATCATTTCCTTGAAATTCGTGATGACGTATTAAAAGCAATCGAAGAAATGCGTAACGAAAAAGTTATCGGTAAATCACTTGAAGCAGCTGTATACATCCATGCAAAAGATGAAGCAGATCAAGCGCTACTAAAATCGTTTGATAATTTACATCAATTATTTATTACATCTCACGCGGAAGTTGTTGATTCACCGCAAGGTAAAGATTATCAACTGAGTAATGTACTCGTTAAACATGCTGAAGGAGAAAAGTGTGAACGCTGCTGGAATTACTCTAAAAAGTTAACAGATGCAAGCCATGCATTCCCTCATGTTTGTCCAAGATGTTTATCAGTATTAGAAGACTAGAATGAAAACCAGGAGAATTCCTGGTTTTCTTTTTTATTTTAAAAGAGTTACTTAAAACTTTTATTTATAATAACAATATTATGTAAACTATAAGTTTGAAGACGTGAAGATAATAATGTGTTAAAATAACAAAGATTGGAGTGAAAACATGAAGAAACAATATCGCGTTGTACCTATGGCAATTTTATCGTTCTTTTTTATTATATTAGATCAAGGGACAAAATATATTATCGTAAAAACGATGGACGTTGGGGACAGCATTCCTGTAATCGGAGATATTTTAAAAATTACATCGCACCGTAATTATGGTGCTGCATGGGGGATGCTGCAGAATCAAATGGTGTTCTTTTATATTATTACGGTTATCGTTTTAGTGGCATTAATTTATTTCTATATTAAGGAAGCGGGGAATCATTTATTGATGCAAACGGGACTAATGTTAATATTTGCTGGTGCTATCGGGAATTTTATTGATCGATTATTCCGTGGTAATGTCGTTGATTTTATTGATACGAAAATCATTAATTATGATTTTCCGATATTTAATGTCGCAGATAGCTGTTTAACGATTGGTGTATTCATTTTACTTTATGAACTATTATTTAACCAAAAAGAGGAGAAACAACATGGAAACATATAATTTTGAAATAAATGAAGAAGAAGTTGGGCTACGCATCGATAAATTTTTAGCAGATGCAAACCCAGATTGGTCACGCAGTCAAATTCAGGACTGGATTAAAAATGATTTAGTACTTGTTAACGGGAAAGTGATTAAATCTAATTACAAATTGCGACTAAATGATGAAATCGCAGTTACAGAAAAACCGGTAGAAGAAATCGATTTAGTAGCGCAGGATTTAGGCATTGAAATTTATTATGAAGATAAAGATGTTGCAATTGTTTACAAACCTAAAGGGATGGTTGTTCATCCTGCACCAGGGCATCCGGATGGCACGCTTGTAAATGGATTAATGTATGCGATTACGGATCTATCAGGAATAAATGGAGAAATTAGACCAGGTATCGTGCATCGTATCGATAAAGATACGTCAGGTTTATTAATGATTGCTAAAAATGACATTGCGCATCGTGGTTTAGTAGACCAACTTGTTGATAAATCAGTAACACGTAAATATACAGCACTTGTGCATGGCGTTATTCCACACGAATTTGGAACGATAGATGCGCCAATCGGAC
The DNA here is from genome assembly GCF_020097135.1 of Macrococcus armenti. Classification (NCBI taxonomy): domain Bacteria; kingdom Bacillati; phylum Bacillota; class Bacilli; order Caryophanales; family Staphylococcaceae; genus Macrococcus; species Macrococcus armenti. Next base: position 847,147 of record NZ_CP083608.1, read on the forward strand.
GAAATCAGAAGGATCGTCAGGAAATGGCAATTGTTGATGACGGAAAAAATGCTGTTACACATTTTAATGTACTTGAAACATTTGATAAATATACACTCGTTGAATGTGTGCTTGAAACAGGAAGAACGCACCAGATTCGTGTACATATGAAGCATATCGGATTCCCATTAGTAGGAGATCCTAAATATGGACCGAAAAAAACGATGGATATCGGTGGTCAGGCGTTACATGCTGGTGTATTAGGATTTGAACATCCTGTAACTGGAGAATATATTGAAAGAACAGCACCACTTCCTGAATACTTTGAGGAATTGTTAAGAAAGTTAAGAAAGTAAAGTGTAATTTTACTTTTATGATTGACAAATTCGTTCAGAATGTTAGTATTAATTTAAATAAATCACGTTAAGCTTTTAAATAAGTCCAGAGAGGCTTATAAGGCGTCGAGAAAACCTCACGTCTATTTGACGTGAGGTTTTTTAGGAGGAAAATGATGGATAAACGTGTAATTCTAGATGATAAAGCAATCGATAGAACTTTAACACGCATTGCGCACGAAATATTAGAGAATAATAAGGGTGCGCAAAACCTATGTTTACTCGGCATTCGAACGCGTGGTATTTATCTTGCGAAACGTATTCAGTCTAAAATTGAGAAAATCGATGGTATTACTGTACCGACCGGTGTTCTGGATGTAACACAATATCGTGATGACGTTACAGACCGCGTATCACAGGATGTGATTGCATACACGATTGATACTGATATGAACAACAAGCATGTTGTTATCGTAGATGATGTACTGTATACAGGTAGAACAGTGCGTGCATCACTGGATGCAGTGCTCGACCATGTACGTCCAAAACGTATTAGTTTAGCAACACTTGTTGATCGAGGACATCGTGAACTTCCGATTCGTGCAGACTTTATCGGAAAGAATATTCCGACTGCACTGAGTGAGGAAATCGTAGTAACGCTTGATGAAATTGACGATAAAACACAAGTATATATTAAATAATCCTTTTAAATTGGTACGAGAGACCAGCAAAGGGTTTAAGTGATTACGGACACTTAAGTCTCTTTGCATACGCAAAGAGACTTTTTTTTATAAAATGGAGGGATATTATGACAAACGAAGAGATTTATGAAAGAACAGTAGAACCAATTTTAGATGTACATGAAAAACCGAAAGCAAATGAATGGTTATTACTCAGTTCACAACATTTATTCGCAATGTTTGGAGCAACAGTTCTCGTGCCTTTCCTGACAGGTTTACCTGTTTCAGCAGCACTCATTGCATCAGGAATTGGAACATTGCTTTACATATTAATTACAAAAGGAAAGATACCTGCTTATCTCGGATCAAGTTTCGCGTTTATAACGCCTATTATTGTCGGTCTAAAAACGCATAGTTTAGGCGAAATGCTTATGGCGCTTTTCATGAGTGGATTAATGTACGTAGTGATTGGGATACTTATTAAATTTGTCGGTGTAAACTGGTTGCTGAAATTATTACCACCAGTTGTTGTAGGACCGGTTATCATGGTCATCGGACTAGGGCTTGCGCCTGTAGCTGTGAATATGGCGATGTATACGAACAGTGGAACGATGGAAGGCTACAGCGGAAAGTATTTATTCATCGCATTTGTAACGCTTTTAACGGTCATTATTTTCTCTGTTTTGGTTAAAGGGTTTTTATCGATTATTCCAGTGCTCATCGGCATTATAACAGGATATATTACAGCTTTAGCATTAGGTGTCGTTGACTTCAGTGGCATACAAAAAGCAAAGTGGTTCCAGCTGCCTGATGTGCATGTACCATTCGTAAGTTACACACCAAGTTTTGACTGGATGCTGATTTTAATTATGTTACCAATCGTGTTTGTAACTGTAAGTGAACATATCGGACACCAAGTCGTTATAAACAAAATTGTCGGACGCAACTTCTTCAAAAATCCTGGGCTTCACCGTAGTTTAATCGGTGACGGAGTTTCAACAATGGTTGCTTCAATTATCGGTGGGCCACCGAGTACGACTTACGGTGAGAATATCGGCGTACTTGCAATAACAAGAATTTATAGTGTATGGGTTATCGGAGGCGCTGCAGTCCTTGCATTAATTCTTGGGTTTGTTGGGAAATTTACTGCATTAGTATCAAGTATACCAACACCGGTTATGGGCGGTGTGTCTATACTATTATTCGGTATTATCGCGTCAAGCGGACTCAGAATGTTAGTGGAATCAAAAGTTGATTTTGGAGATAAGCGTAACTTAGTTATCGCTTCCGTCATATTAGTACTTGGTATCGGTAAAGCACATCTTGACTTCTCTTTCGGACAAATTAACTTAAATATTGAAGGTATGGCATTAGCGGCGCTTGCAGGTATTTTACTTAATGCGATATTACCGGAATCGAAAGTATACGAAGAATATTAAGGGGTGGAAAAATGAAACATCTACATTCAATAACAGCATTATCAAATCAGGATATAATGGACACGATTCATCGTGCGATTGCTTTAAAGAATGGCAAAACGCTTCATTGTGGCAATATTTTTACGGCGAATTTGTTTTTTGAGAACTCTACACGCACGAAATGTTCATTTGAAATGGCTGAAAGGAAACTTGGTTTACAAGTGATTCCGTTTGATACGAGTACTTCAAGTGTTTCAAAGGGTGAAAGTTTATATGACACATGTAAGACACTGGAGGCTATTGGTTGTGACGTGCTTGTCATTCGACATCCAGAAAATGAATATTATAAACAGCTTGAAGGTTTAAATATTCCGATTATCAATGGTGGTGATGGAAGTGGCCAGCACCCGACGCAATGTTTACTGGATCTTATGACGATTTATGAAGAATTTGGTAAATTTGAAGGATTAGAAATCATCATTTGTGGTGATATATTAAATTCTCGCGTCGCAAGAAGTAATTACTACGCGTTAACGAATCTCGGTGCTAATGTGAAATTTGTAGCCCCAGAAATTTGGCAGGATCATTCATTACCTGCCTCGTATGTGCATATCGATGATGTTATTAATAAAGTAGATGTATGTATGTTACTTCGTGTTCAGCACGAACGCCACGGAGATACAAATAAAGGTTTTTCTAAAGAAAGTTATAATGCGCAGTTCGGACTTACGAAAGCGCGTTATGATCAACTGAAGGATACTGCAATCGTTTTACATCCGGCACCAGTTAATAGAGATGTAGAAATTGATAGCGACTTAGTGGAAGCACCGAAGTCACGCATATTTAAACAGATGGAAAACGGTGTGTTTACACGTATGAGTATTTTAAGTCAAGTAATAGAAAATAATCGATAGGAGTGTTTAATATGTCAACATTATTAAGAGGCGGAAAAGTATTAGTAAATGGTGAACTTGTTACAAAGGATATTCGCATTGAAGACGGTAAAATTACTGAAATGGGTGAGCAGTTAAACGTTTATAATTCAGAAATTATAGATCTTGATGGCAAGTTTGTAACACAAGGTTTCGTCGATGTTCATGTTCATTTAAGAGAACCTGGGGGCGAACATAAGGAGACGATTGAAACAGGTACACGCGCTGCAGCACGCGGTGGGTTTACGACTGTATGTCCGATGCCAAATACAAGACCAGTACCTGATAGTGTAGAACATATAGATGCATTGAATGAATCGATTAAGAAAAATGCAAAAGTGCGTGTATTACCTTACGCATCAATTACAGAACGTCAGCTTGGTAAAAATTTAGTAGACTTTAAAGCTTTAAAAGAACACGGAGCATTCGCATTCACAGATGATGGTGTCGGTGTACAAACTGCATCAGTAATGTATGAAGCGATGCAGCAGGCAGCAAAACTAGATATGGCAATCGTTGCACATTGTGAAGATAATTCACTCATTTATGGAGGCGCGATGCACGAAGGTGAAGTATCACGTGCACTTAACATTCCTGGTATACCATCGATATGTGAAGCGGTTCAGATTGCACGTGATGTACTCTTAGCCGAAGCAGCAGACTGCCATTATCACGTATGTCACGTATCAAGTAAAGAAAGTGTGCGTGTAATACGCGATGCTAAGCGTGCCGGCATTCGTGTAACAGCAGAAGTTACCCCACACCACTTACTATTAAATGAAACGGCAATTACAGAAGATGATGCGATATTAAAGATGAATCCACCTTTAAGAAGCACAGAGGATCATCAAGCATTAATTGAAGCATTACTAGATGGCACAATTGATTTTATCGCAACAGACCACGCACCGCATGCAGCAGATGAGAAGAATCAGTCGATGACAAAAGCACCATTTGGTATTGTTGGAAGTGAAACGGCGTTCCCATTACTGTATACGAAGTTTGTTAAAAATGGTGACTGGACACTTGCACAACTTATCGATTATTTAGCGGTGAAACCTGGAGAAGTATTCGGATTACCTTATGGTAAAGCACTTGAAGTAGGAAGTATTGCAGATATCGCAGTTATCGATTTAGATGAAGCGTATGAAATTAAAGCTGAAGATTTCTTATCTAAATCAAGCAACACACCATTTATCGGTGAACGCGTATACGGTAACGTTAAATTAACTTTAGTCGAAGGACAAATTGCATATCAGGAGGGGCAACATGCGTAAACAAAGATTTCTAGTATTAGAAGATGGTACAACATTTAAAGGATACAGATTCGGTAGCGATAAAGAAGTAGTAGGTGAAATTGTATTTAACACTGCAATGACAGGTTATCAGGAAACATTATCTGATCCATCATACACAGGTCAGATTATTACATTTACGTATCCTTTAATCGGAAACTATGGAATTAATCGTGACGATTTCGAAACATTAAATCCATCACTTAAAGGTATGGTCGTACGTGAAGCATGTGAATTACCGAGTAACTTCCGAAATATGGCGACGCTTGATGAAACGTTAAAAAATTATGATGTACCGGGAATTGATGGTGTCGATACGAGAAAGTTAACGCGTATTATTCGTCAGCATGGTGTGCTGAAAGCAGCGATCATTAACGAGGAAAAAGATATTGATGCGACGATTGAACGTTTAAAAACAGAAGTTTTACCGACGGATGAAGTTGCACAAGTTTCGACGAAAAGTCCATATATTTCAACGGGGCATGATTTACGCGTCGTACTGATTGACTTCGGAAAGAAAGAAAACATTGTACGTGAATTAAACTTGCGTGGATGTGACGTAACCGTTATGCCATATACAACAACTGCAGAAGAAATTTTAAGATTAAGACCTGACGGTGTGATGTTATCAAACGGACCAGGAAACCCTGAAGTCGTTACTGAAGGAATTGAGATGATTAAAGGTATTTTAGGAAAAGTACCATTCTTCGGAATTTGTCTTGGACATCAATTATTCTCACTTGCTTGTGGTGCAACGACATTCAAGATGAAATTCGGTCACCGCGGTGCGAACCACCCTGTTAAAAACTTAGCAACAGGTAAGATTGAAATTACATCTCAAAACCATGGTTATGCAGTAGATCCTGAATCAGTTAAAAACACTGATTTAGAAATTACACATATTGCATTAAATGACGGTACTGTAGAAGGTGTTAAACATAAAACATTACCTGCATTCTCAGTACAGTATCATCCAGAAGCTTCACCAGGACCACATGATCCAAACTATTTATTCGACCAGTTTATTGACTTAATGAAAGAAAATAAGGAGCGTGTCACAAATGCCTAAACGTAATGATATTAAATCGATTCTTGTAATTGGCTCGGGTCCGATTATTATCGGACAAGCTGCTGAGTTCGACTATGCGGGAACTCAAGCGTGTCTTGCACTTAAAGAAGAAGGGTATAAAGTAATACTCGTAAACTCAAATCCTGCAACAATTATGACAGATACTGAAATTGCAGATAAAGTGTACATTGAACCGTTAACATTAGATTTCGTTGCACGAATTATTCGTAAAGAGCAACCGGATGCTTTACTTCCGACATTAGGTGGACAAACAGGTTTAAATATGGCTGTCCAGTTACATGAAGCAGGTATATTAGAAGAGAACAACGTAACATTACTAGGAACGAAATTATCATCTATTGAGCAGGCCGAAGACCGTGATTTATTCCGTAATTTAATGAATGAATTAGGAGAACCAGTTCCTGAAAGTGATATCGTAAACACAGTACAGCAAGCGATAGACTTTGCAACGAGTATTGGATACCCGGTTATCGTTCGTCCGGCATTTACGATGGGTGGAACAGGTGGCGGTATTTGTCACGATGAAAAAGAATTAATTGAAATCGTTACAAACGGATTAAAGTATTCGCCTGTGACACAATGTTTAATCGAAAAATCAATTGCAGGTTATAAAGAGATAGAGTACGAAGTAATGCGCGATTCAAACGATAATGCAATCGTAGTATGTAACATGGAGAACATTGACCCTGTCGGCATTCACACAGGAGATTCGATTGTTGTTGCGCCGAGTCAGACACTTGCTGATAAAGAATATCATATGCTGCGTAACGTATCATTAAAAATTATTCGTGCATTAGGAATTGAAGGTGGATGTAACGTACAGTTAGCATTAGATCCACATTCATTTAATTACTACATCATTGAAGTGAATCCACGTGTATCACGTTCGTCAGCACTTGCGTCTAAAGCAACAGGTTATCCAATCGCGAAACTTGCAGCGAAAATTGCTGTAGGATTAACACTCGATGAAATGATGAACCCTGTAACAGGTACAAGCTATGCAGCATTTGAGCCGGCACTGGACTATGTTGTTTCTAAAATTCCTCGTTTCCCGTTTGATAAATTTGAAAAAGGTGAACGTGTACTTGGAACACAAATGAAAGCAACTGGTGAAGTAATGGCAATCGGTCGTACGTATGAAGAGTCACTGCTTAAAGCAATTCGCTCGTTAGAATACGGCGTACACCATTTAGGTTTACCAAATGGTGATCAATTTGAACTTGACTTTATTAAACGCCGTATCGGTGAACAGGATGACGAACGTTTATTCTTTATCGGAGAAGCAATTCGTCGTGGAGTGACATTGGAAGAAATTCATGAAATGACAAAAATTGATTATTTCTTCTTAAATAAATTCCAGCACATTATCGATATCGAACATGATTTAAAAGAAAATGCTGGTGATATTGACCGTTTAATCTGGGCGAAAAAATATGGCTTCAGTGATAGAGTTATTGCACATCGCTGGAACATGACAGAAAAAGAAATATATGATTTACGTCATGAAAATAATATTTTACCAGTATATAAAATGGTAGATACATGTGCATCTGAATTTGAATCGAATACACCTTATTTCTATGGAACGTATGAAACTGAAAATGAATCTATACGATCACATAAGAAGAAAGTTGTCGTACTTGGATCTGGTCCAATTCGTATCGGTCAAGGGGTAGAGTTTGATTACGCAACAGTACATGCTGTATGGGCAATTCGTGAAGCAGGGTATGAAGCAATCATTATTAACAACAACCCTGAAACGGTATCTACTGACTTCTCAATTTCAGATAAATTATACTTCGAACCTTTAACAGAAGAAGATGTAATGAATATTATTAATCTTGAACAACCTGAAGGTGTCGTTGTTCAGTTCGGTGGTCAAACGGCAATTAACTTAGCAGATAAATTAACGAAATATGGCGTTAAAGTATTAGGTACATCTTTAGAAAACTTAGACCGCGCCGAAGACCGTAAAGAATTCGAAGCGTTAATGCAGAAGATTGAAATCCCACAACCATTAGGGAAAACTGCAACATCTGTTGAAGAAGCAGTTGCGAATGCGAACTTTATCGGTTATCCGGTTCTTGTACGCCCTTCATACGTACTTGGTGGACGTGCGATGGAAATCGTATATAATGAAGCAGAACTTGTAAACTACATGACACAAGCTGTTAAAGCGAGTCCTGAGCACCCTGTATTAATTGATAGATATTTAACAGGTAAGGAAATTGAAGTCGATGCTATTTGTGACGGTGAGACGGTCGTAATTCCAGGTATTATGGAACATATAGAACGCGCTGGTGTCCATTCTGGTGACTCTATTGCAGTATATCCACCGCAAACATTAACTGAAAAGCAAATTGCGACGCTGGAAGATTATACGAAGCGTTTAGCACATGGATTAGAGATTAAAGGGTTACTGAACATTCAATATGTTATTAGTAATGATGAAGTATTCGTACTTGAAGTAAACCCACGTGCAAGTCGTACAGTACCATTTTTAAGTAAAATTACCGACGTACCGATGGCAAACTTAGCGATGAAAGCTATATTAGGTGAAACGTTAGCATCGAAAGGTTACAAAGATGGACTTGTTCCTTACAAAGAAGGTGTTTATGTAAAAGCGCCGGTATTTAGTTTCTCTAAACTTAAAAATGTTGACATAACACTTGGTCCTGAGATGAAATCTACAGGAGAAGTTATGGGTAAAGATATGACGTTAGAAAAAGCACTTTATAAAGGGCTTGTAGCAAGCGGTCTGCAAGTGAAGGATCACGGAACTGTACTCATTACAGTTGCGGATAAAGATAAAGCTGAAGCGCTTGGACTTGCAAAGCGTTTCCATGAAGTAGGGTATCGTATTATGGCAACAAGTGGTACAGCGAAATTACTTCAGGAGAATGATATTCCTGTAGTGGAAGTGAGTAAGATTGGAAGCGAATTTAACTTACTGGATGTTATTCGTGATGGACATGTACAAATCGTCATCAATACAATGACAAAAGGTAAACAAATTGAACGTGATGGCTTCCAGATTCGTCGTGATTCAGTTGATAATGGTGTACCATGTTTAACATCACTTGATACAGCACGTGCATTACTTGAAGTCATTGAAAGCATGACATTTAATATGAATCAAATGTAGGGGGTCTATTGATGCAGGAAGAAATGCGAGTCGTTAAACAAACAAGTATCGCAAGAAATATATTCGAAATCGTTTTACAAGGTGATATTACGAAAAATATGACTACACCTGGTCAGTTTGTGCATATACGTGTTGGGAACAGTTCAGAGTTTATGCTGAGACGTCCAATTTCTATCTGCTCAGTAGATCAACAGGCGCAGACTTTAACATGTTTATATCGAGCTGAAGGTAAAGGTACAATGCAGTTATCACAACTGAAATCAGGAGATACAGTAGACATATTAGCGCCTCTTGGTAATGGTTTTCCAGTTGAAGCTACACAAAAAACGGCATTACTCATCGGTGGAGGTATCGGTGTACCACCGTTATATGAACTATCTAAGCAATTAAATGCACGTGGCATTAAAACAATCCACGTGCTCGGCTTTCAGTCGGCTGATGATATGTTTTATATTGATGCTTTTGAAGCGCTTGGTAAGACACATGTTGCAACAGTCGATGGTACTTACGGTACAAAAGGTTTTGTAACTGATGTTATTCAAGCATTACCGGTGGACTATGATACGTTCTACACATGTGGTCCAATCGTCATGATTAAGGCAATTCAGGAAACTTTACCGAATACGCCTGGATACGTATCATTAGAAGAGCGTATGGGATGCGGTATCGGTGCATGTTATGCATGTGTATGTGAAGCGGATAATGAAGATGGCTACGTGAAGATTTGTACGGATGGCCCAGTATTTGAGAAAGGGGCACTTGCACTATGAGATTAAATGTTGAATTGCCAGGTTTAAAGTTAAAAAATCCAGTAATGCCTGCAAGTGGATGTTTTGCTTTTGGTAAAGAGTATGCCCAGTTTATGGACTTAAACGAACTTGGTGCAATAATGATTAAAGCAGCGACACCAGAACGCAGATTCGGAAATCCGACGCCGCGTGTTGCAGAAACGTCTAGCGGAATGATCAATGCGATAGGACTGCAGAACCCAGGTGTGGACCATATTATTCAGCACGAACTGAAGTGGCTGGAACAATTTGAAACACCAATTATCGCAAACGTTGCAGGATCTAAAGTTGAAGATTATGTAGAAGTTGCTGAAAAGATTTCAAAATCTCCAAATGTATGTGCACTTGAATTAAATATTTCTTGTCCAAACGTTAAAGAAGGCGGTATACAGTTTGGAACAGACCCTGAAACAGCTAAAGAATTAACACGTAAAGTTAAAGCCGTTTCAAGCGTTCCTGTATACGTCAAGCTTTCTCCGAATGTTACAAACATAGTAGATATGGCGAAAGCAGTTGCTGAATATGCGGACGGTATTACGATGATTAATACGTTAGTAGGATTAAGAATCAATGAAAAAACAGGTGCTCCAATTATTTCTAACGTAATCGGTGGATTAAGTGGCCCTGCTGTTAAACCAGTTGCGATGCGAATGGTTTATGAAGTGCGTCGCGCATTACCGAATATTCCAATTATCGCTATGGGTGGTGTCACAGAAGCACAGGATGTTATCGACTATATTTCAGTTGGTGCAGATGCGGTTGCGGTTGGTACAGCTAACTTCCAGAACCCAACGGTTTGCAAAGATATTATTGATGCATTACCAAATCTTTTAGATAAATTAGGTGTTCATCATATTCATGAATTAAAAGGTCGTACACAGGAGGCAGTTAAATGAGTAAACCGATTATCGCATTAGATTTTAAAGATATGGATGCTGTCAGAAATTTTTTAAGTCCTTTCGAAGAATCGTTGTTTGTTAAAGTAGGGATGGAACTATATTTACAGAATGGTCCTGATATCATTAAAGAAATTCGTAATCAAGGTCATGAAATTTTTTTAGATTTAAAGTTGCATGATATTCCAAATACGGTTGGTCAGGCGATGAAAGGTGTAGGAAAACTTGATATTCAGATGGTGAATGTACATGCAGCAGGAGGTTCTATTATGATGCAGCGTGCACTTGAAGGATTACGTGACAGTGGCAGTACTGCGTCACTTATTGCAGTTACACAGCTGACAAGTACTTCAGAACACATGATGCAACAGGAACAGAACATTCAGTCTTCAATAAATGACAGTATATTAAACTATGCAACGTTGGCTCAGAAATCTGGCCTCGACGGTGTTGTGTGTTCAGCGAACGAAAGTGCAATGATTAGAGATGCACTAGGGACATCATTCCTGAAGGTGACACCTGGTATTCGTACACTTACTGATGCTAAAGGTGATCAAGTGCGTGTAGCGACACCTGAATTTGCTAGAGAACATGGTTCAACGCATATCGTTGTTGGACGTTCCATTACTAATGACGCAAATCCAGTTGAGAAATATAAACAAATTAAGAAAGCGTGGGAATTAAATGTTAAATAAAGAAATCGCAAAAGCATTACTTGACATTGAAGCTGTATCATTACAACCCAATGATATGTTTACATGGTCATCTGGTATTAAAAGCCCGATTTATTGTGATAACCGTTTAACGATGAGTTATCCGGAAGTCCGTGATCAAATTGCTGAAGGTTTAAAATCAATAATTGAAACGCATTTCAGTAATGCAGAAGTGTTAGCAGGAACTGCTACAGCAGGTATTCCACACGCAGCATATACATCTCAGAAGATGAATTTACCGATGAGTTATGTCCGTTCATCAAGCAAAAAGCACGGTAAAGGCAATCAAATTGAAGGCCGAGTATTAGAAGGTCAGAAAGTCGTTGTAGTAGAAGATTTAATTTCTACTGGGGGTTCAGCGATTGAAGCTGCAGATGCGTTAAAAGCGCACGGTGCGGATGTATTAGGCATCGTTGCAATATTTACATACGGGTTAAGCAAAGGGAAAGAACGATTAAAAAGTGCGGGCTACGAATATTATACATTATCAGACTTTGATAGTTTAGTAGAAGTGGCAAGTGAAACTGGTAAAATTGAAGCGAGTGATATTGAAGGATTAATCAACTGGCGCGATAACTTATAAGCAAATTAAAACTGTTTAATGTATACTTACATTAAGCAGTTTTTTTGAGGTGAAAATATGGGAAAATGGGATCATATTAATAACTTTATTACGGATGAACAATCAAAGCAGCCGTATGCACATCAGAAAGGTACAGTTTCTAAAAAGAAAAGCAAACGTGCAAAATTAGTTGCACAAGTAAAACGCCCAATTAAAGAATTTGATTATCGTATTGATTCATTTTTAAATTATGCATATCGATCATTTGTAATGCCAAATAAAATTATTGATAATCAAAAAAGTAGTAAATATTTTTATTTTGCATTGATGAATTTCGGAATCTTTTTACTGATGCTATATTTGCTCGGAGCATTTCATTTAAGAATGTTCAATAATGCAGAAGGGTTAAACTATGTTATAAGTGGTGGTACATTTGCGCTTGTGGCAATTTTAATGACATATTTGATTCAGATGCTTGCATTAAATCGTACGAATAATTTTTATAAAGTGTTTGTAGATACGATTAGTTATTATACGTTATACAACTTTTTTATATTGCTTGAGCTTGTCAGTATTTATACGTATCCGGATATTGTAATGATTTTTTATACGATTCGTTTTCTTATAATTATGATTGTTCCGATTAAACTTTTCTTTACATATAAAGAGATGAGTAAAGTTGAAATCGATGTTTTTCCGCTTCAGATCATTTTCATTGTTATTATGGTCACGTATATTTATATAACGCGAGATATGACCTGGCTCAACTTCTTTAAATTTGTGCCGATGGAATAAAGTGTTCTATATCAAATTAACCCTGGTGAAAACATCAATTGATGTTTTCATCAGGGTTTTTAAAATTATTTAAAGAATATATCGTTTATGTTATTTGCTAAAGTCTCTATATCGTCACTAATGAGTGAAACGTATAGTTTAATTTTAGGTTCTGTACCTGAAGGACGTAATGCAATCCAACCGTTGTCAAAATGAAATTTCAGAACATTTGCTTGCGGTAGATCAATCGGATGCGTTTCATTACCGACATAGCGTGTTTGTGCTAAATAATCATCAACTTGTGTTACTTTTAAACCGGCAATTTCAGTTGGGAAACTATTGCGTGCATCTTTCATAATTTGTGCAATATGTTGCGCACCTGATTGTCCATCAAATGTATGTGCAAACAGCTTTTCTTCATATTTACCGTACTTTTGATAAATGTCATGCATCTCATCAACGATAGTTAAATTATTGTTTTTAAGTGTACTTGCAAGCTTAATAATGAGCGGCACAATTTGTACGGCATCTTTATCTCGAACGAACGGTCCGGCCATAAAGCCGTAACTTTCTTCATATCCGAATATATAATTGTAATCATTATTCGCTTCAAACTGTGCAATTTTTTCTGCGATGAATTTGAATCCTGTTAATACATCGAACATTGTAACATCATTCGCTTCAGCTATCTTACGTCCAAGTTCACTCGTCACAATTGATTTCACTGCCGCTCTGTTTTGAATGTGCGCTGTTGATCGAATACGATCACTTAAGAGAAGCGCACCAATCTGATTCCCGTTAAAGTAATGGAACTGTCCATTCACTTGTGCGACAATTCCCATACGGTCTGCATCAGGATCCGTTGCAATTAATAAATCTGCGTTTGATTGTTTCGCATATGCAACCGCCATATCAAATGCATCGTGATCTTCAGGATTCGCAGATTTTACAGAAGTGAAGTCAGCATCAGGAATGGCTTGTTCAGACACAATTTCATATTGCGTAAAATTCAGCGCATCTAATATTTCCGGGACAATCGGTACACTCGTACCATGAAGACTCGTGAAAACGACTTTTAAATCACTTTCCGGAATTTCTTTCACGAGTTTCAATACTTCATTCTTATATGCATCGATGACTTCTTGCTGCACATATGCTATTAAACCACTTTCAATTAGCTGTGATTTATTTTCGAAAGGTAAAGAGAAAACATCGTCAATTTCATCGATAAACTGACTGACACGCTGAGAAGCTTCAAGTGCCATCTGTCCTCCGTCTGGACCATAAATTTTAATACCATTATATTCTGGTGGGTTATGACTCGCTGTGATCATTACACCTGCATCTGTCTGTAAGTGTCGGACTGAAAATGATAATTCAGGTGTCGTATGGTAACGGTCAAATATATATGTTTTAACATTGTAATGACCTAAAACTTCTGCAATTGTATCACAGAACTCAGGTGATAAATGTCTCGTATCATAAGCGATGACGACAGAAGGGTTAGCTTTAACAGAAATTAAATATTTAGCTAAACCAGTTGCTACTTTTTGAACGGTATATTTATTCAATCGGTTTGGCCCCAGCCCAATTTTACCGCGAATGCCAGCAGTACCAAATGCTAAATTACCGAGAAAACCATCCTGTTTTTCCTGCTCTGAAAGTGATGCATATTGCGTACTACTTATTAAACTATTATCAATATAAGTTTCCCAAGACTTCTGTATACTCAATTGTGCCATCTCCTCTATATTTATTAATTCTATTAAAGCATGAAATCAAATATTTAACTACTGATATCGTATTGCATTATAGTTCTTTCTTAAGCAATATACATTGGTACGGTAACAGTGTTACTTCGTGTTGAATTGTTCCGATGTCTGTTTCAACATTTGATAAACTGATTTCATATGTACCGTTTCTCGGTAAATTGATTGTATGATTCAGTTTCGTAGGATTGAACAGTAATATGAACTCTGTTTTACGATCAAATAGTAAAATGCCGAGTAATGGTTGTTCGATATTCAGCTGAATAATACGTTTCAAATAGTTGTGTGATTTAAACACTGGAAACTGCTTTTTTATTTGCAGGGCTTTCGTTATACATTTAATATGGCTGTCATATTTAATCCGTCTATTCCAGTCGATACGATTGATAAAATCACTTAAATTATATGTGTTCCCATGACCGTATTTCGTACGATAAAACTCCTGACCAGCATGAATGAATGGTGTACCATGCGCAAGTATTGTAAAAATGGTCGCCATCTGTTGTATACGGTGCTGGTAGTCAATATCTTTATGCGTCGTAAAATTAATACGATCGAATAGTGTATGGTTATCATGTACTTCAACATAATTGATAGATTGTTCAGCGGGTATGACTGAACGATTACCGGTAAATAATTGAAACATACGTTCATAATATCTACCTTTTCCGTTAAAGTAACCCCGATCCTTCAAATCAAAGTTATTGCCTTTTAAAGTATCCCGAAATTCATCATTAAAGAAGTGAATATTCTTAACAAATCGAGCTTTATCATGCGTCGTCTTTAATATATCAGGCATCGCACTGTTTAAGTGCCATCCTTCACCTAATAAAAAGGAATATGGATTTTTCTCTTGCGTACGTTTTTCAATTAACTGCATCGTCGTAATATCGATAACGCCCATTAAATCAAATCTGAAGCCGTCAATTTTAAAAGTATCCATATAATAATCAATCGTTTCGAGAATAAACTTTTGCATCATAATACGTTCAGTTTTAATATCATTTCCTACACCAGTCCCGTTACTTAAAGTACCATCATCATGATAACGAAAATAATAACCCGGAACGAGTTGTTCAAAAGGGGATGTTTCTCTTTTAAATACATGATTGAAAACGACATCAAGAATAACACCGATACCAGATTGATGATATTTCTGAACGACTTGTTTTAACTCTTCAATGCGCACTATTGGATTCTCAGGGACGACTGAATAACTGCCATCTATCGTCTGATAATATTCAGGGTCGTACCCCCAGTTATAATGTTCTTCAAAATGTATATCATCGACGCGTGCAAAATCATTAATTGGTAAAAGCTCAATATGTGATATGCCGAGACTTTTTATATAATCAAATCCGGTCGTATGCCCAGTATTCGTTTTTGTGTTTTCTTCAATTAAACCGATTAACTTACCCGCATGTTTAATACCGCTATTTGGATGCATTGAGAAATCTCTGACGTGCAGTTCATATATACTTACATCTTCTTTTTGTGTTTGCATAAATGTACTGTCAAACGACTTTATTTGCTGGAAATCTATGACGAGACTTTTTTTACCGTTTATTGTTAAGCCTTTTGCATAAGGGTCATTAATGTATTTCACTTGATGATTCATCGTTACTTCGTATTGATATGAAACACCGTGTAAATTTTTCGGTACTGTTACTGAATACGTGCCATTTTGTTTGCGCTGCATTATATATGCACCTTGTGCAGTCATAACGCGAATCGATTGTGCAACTGGTGACCAGACTGAAAATGTCGTGTTGTTTTCATGAACGGTTGAACCTAATGTTTCTTCAGATGCATCGTACTTTTGTTCAAATGCTTCAGTACGTGTAATAGCCCCGATATATAGTGGATAAATTTCGTTGTCATATTCTACAAAACTTGCTTTATTTAAATGTATCGGACGACTCAGTTCAAATTTTTGAATGCACTTTTCTGCATGTAGTATGTGAATCTCTTTCATCATATTACTTCTGTCATGAATAAGCACTGGCGCTTTCGTTAATGGTTTATCTGAAATAAATGTGATTAAACAGAAATCATCGATATAAGCCTGTATCATAACCACCCTCCTAATCGCTTTACATTATAACGTGTTCATAATAAGATATAAAATCTTTTATTTTGAAACTTTAAGTAATATTTTTCATTTGAATGGGTATTGTATATAATCTGAAATAATTTAACATTTTATAATGTTAAATTAACACATCATTCACATTTTTCAATTATAATGAAAATGGTAAAGGAATGGAGGCGTGAGATGGTTACACAATTAGATACATATTTATTTCATCAAGGAACACATTATGCTTCATATCAATTTATGGGTGCCCATTTCAATGGTGAACAAAATGATACAACATTTACAGTGTGGGCCCCAAATGCGCAGCACGTCTATGTTGCAACAGATGAAAACGATTGGACCGGAGAAAACTTTGAACTTACAAAAATACCCGATAGTGGACTTTTCACCGGTACGTTTGCATTAAGTTTAAATACTGTTTATAAGTATAAGATTATTACATCGTCCGGGAATACAATTTATAAATCTGATCCTTATGCATTTTATGCAGAACGAAGACCGAATACTGCATCAATTGTTACAAATACATCTTATGAGTGGACGGATGATGCGTGGCAAAGGAAAAAGTGTGACCCGTATGACAAACCTATAAATATATATGAAGTGCATCTCGGTACGTGGAAGAAACATGATGTACAACGCCACGAAGATGAATCCATTGATTCATATACAGACAGAACACATTTTACTTATAAGGAAATGGCGGACACATTAATTCCATACGTAAAGGAAATGGGTTACACACATATTGAAATTATGCCGATTAGTGAACATCCATTCGATTTATCGTGGGGATATCAAGTGACAGGTTACTATGCACCAACATCGAGATTCGGAACGCCTCAGGATTTTAAATACTTTGTTGATATGTGTCACAGTAATAATATCGGTGTAATCCTTGACTGGGTACCCGCACATTTCTGTAAAGATGATCATGGATTACGATTATTTGATGGCACACCTATATATGAACATCAGGATGCATATCGTGCTGAGAAACGTGGTTGGGGGACGTTAACATTTGACTTCGGTCGTACAGAAGTGCAGAGTTTTCTTATTTCAAACGCTTTATTCTGGATTAATGAATATCATATTGATGGGTTACGTGTCGATGCTGTCCATTCAATGACAGATTTAAATTTTGAGAATTACGATGAACATGAGCGCATTTATAATGATGACGGCACGTCTATTAATAAAGAAGCAATAGCATTTTTACAGAAATTGAATACGGAAGTGTTCAGAAATAATGCGCATACATTGATGATTGCAGAAGATTCCTCAAAAATGAAAACTGTTACAACTGCTGTTAAAGATGGCGGACTCGGCTTTAATTTCAAGTGGGATCTCGGGTTTATGCATGATACGTTAAATTATATGGCACTTGATCCAATAGAGCGACAGCATCATCATAAACTGATTAATTTTCCGATGATGTATCGATACGATGAAAACTTTATACTACCATTCTCACATGATGAAGTCGTTCACGGTAAACTAAGCATGCTCGATAAAATGCCGGGCGACCAGTGGCGAAAGTTTGCGCAATATAGACTATTATATGGATATCAGTTAACACAACCCGGCAAGAAACTGAATTTCATGGGAAGCGAAATTGGTATGTATGCAGAATGGAAAGATAAAGAACAAGTAGACTGGTTTTTACTCGATTATCCGATACATCATGGCTTACAGACATATGTAAAGGACTTAAATCATCTCTATAAGAAAGAACGTGCATTGTTTGAACTTGATTATGTGCAATCTGGTTTCAAATGGATTGATGCAGATAACAACAGTGAAAACATTGCAAGCTATATCCGCACAGATCGTAATGGTGAGAGTTTAATCATTATTTTAAATTTCTCACCGAATGTATATTATGATTTCCCGCTCGCTGTAGATCAGCCGGGTAAATATAAGGAATACTTCAACTCAGACCATAAACAGTATGGTGGATCACATCAGATTATTCATAAGTATTTATTCTCACAACAAAACGCGACAAATGGTTTTGAACATTCAATTCGCGTGAAAGTTCCACCGTTTGGATTTGTAATTTATAAAAAAGTGAAAGAAAGAAAAACGAAAAAGAAATTGCAAAAAATATAAAATGAGGATTGATGACAATGGCAAATGAAGTAGTAGGGATGTTATTAGCAGGTGGTAAAGGTTCAAGGTTAGGTCAGCTTACAAAAAATATTGCAAAACCAGCAGTACCGTTCGGTGGAAAGTATAGGATCATTGATTTTACATTAAGTAATTTATCTAACTCAAACATTACGACAGTCGGTGTACTCGTTCAGTATGCACCGCTTATGTTAAATCGTCATATAGGTCTCGGTAAACCGTGGTCATTAGACAAAGAAAATGGCGGCGTTTCTGTTCTCGCACCGTTTGCAAATCAGGAAGGTGCTTCGTGGTTTGAAGGGACTGCAGACGCGATTACGAAAAATATTCATTTTATCGATCAATATGACCCTGAATATTTACTTATTCTCTCAGGGGATCATATATATCAGATGGATTATCAGAAAATGCTTGATTTTCATAAAGAGAATCAGGCGGATGCTACAATTTCAGTAATTGAAGTACCGATTGAAGAAGCAAGCAGATTTGGAATATTAAACACTGAAGAAGATTTAAAGATATATGAGTTTGATGAAAAACCGAAAGTCCCGAAAAATAATTTGGCATCGATGGGAATATATATTTTTAACTGGCGCATTTTACGTGAATACTTAATTGCTGATGAAAATGATGAAAATTCAGATCATGATTTCGGACATGACATTATTCCGAAAATGTTACATGATCATAAACGTCTATATGCGTACCGTTTTGATGGATACTGGAAGGATGTCGGAACAATCCAGTCATATTGGGAAGCGAATATGGATTTGCTGGACGAAGACTTAAAGGAACTTTTAAACAGTAAAACTTGGCCAACATATTCACATGAAGAGAATTTACCGCCGCAGTATATCGGTAAAAATGCGGATATCGACAATTCACTCGTTTGCCCGGGGTCATTTATTTTCGGTCATGTGAATCATTCGATTTTATTCAGTGAAGTTACAGTTGGAGAAGGTTCACAAGTTGTTGATGCAATCATTCATCCGAAAACTGAAATCGGAAAAAATTGTACAATTAAAAAAGCAATCATAATGGATAATCTAAAAATAGAAGATGGTATTGTCATTGACGGTTCTGAAGCGGATGAACCTATTGTTGTCGGAAAAAATAATATTCATGAATTTACTGGAGGTGAAGCATAATGCGCACATTAATGGGATTAATTAATTTATCAAATGAACATGAATATCTTGAAGAATTAACATACTTTAGAAATGGCGCAAGTGTTCCCTTTGCAGGACGTTATCGATTAATTGATTTCAGTCTGTCAAACATCGTAAATTCATGTGTGGATGAAGTTGCGATATTCGTTAACCAGAAGTATCGTTCGCTACTCGACCATCTTGAAAATGGAGATAATTTCGGACTTGACGATCGAAAATCACGATTATTCGTGCTGCCACCTGACTGGCATGATCCTTCTGATTATTCACGAGGTGAGTTAAGACATTTTCATAATAACCGTGATTTCTTCCTGAGAAGTAATGCAACAGATGTTATTATTTCAGGATCACAGTTTATCGCGAATACAGACTTTAAAGATGCATACAAACATCATATTGAAAGTGAAGCAGATGTTACATTAATTTCTGAACATATAAATGAGCTTGAAGAGATGCATCAACCGTTACTCCGTGTACATCATGAAGGTACGAAAGTCACGTATATTAATCATGATAACGACCACCATCATGTTTTTACAGGTACGTATATCATTAAGAAGGAGAAACTATTTGAAGTGATGGATTTCTGTATACAGAACTATAAGGAAAACTTCTTCTTTAATGGCATATTAGAAAGAATAGATGCTTTAAATGTTTCGTTTTATGATATTGATGAGGAAACGATGTATATCAATTCCCTTAAATCATTTTACAAAAATAATTTACGCATTCTTAATCCTGAACGCTATAAGGCGATTTTTATGAAAGAAAATCGCATTAAGACAAAAATTTCAAATCAACCTCCAACGAAATATAGTGGAGATTGCACTGTTCACAATTCAACGGTCGCGAATGGTTGTGAAATAGAAGGCCATGTTGAAAACAGCATATTATATCGAGGTGTGTGTGTTGAACGAGGTGTAACGATTAAAAATTCTATTATTATGACGAACTGTCATATTAAAGAAGGTGCCGTTTTAGAAAATGTCATATTAGATAAAGATGTTATCGTCAACAGCAATCAAAAACTCATCGGTTCTTGTGATAAACCATTTGTCGTAGCGAAACGTCAGACTATTTAACGAAAGATGGGATAAAAATATGAAAAAAGTACTATTTGTTGCATCGGAATGTACACCATTTTTTAAGTCTGGTGGACTTGCTGATGTTATCGGTAGTTTACCGCAATATCTGGAACGAACGGGCGAATGCGAAGTACGCGTCATTTTACCGCTGTACAAAGATCTGAACGAATCGTATCGTGCTCAACTAAAAGAAGAAATGGTTTTCCAGACACAAGTCGGATGGCGCTTCCAGTACACACGTATACTATCATTAAAATTAAACGGCATTATGTATTACTTTGTAGACAATATGCACTATTTCAGTCGTGATGCGCTTTATGGTTACGGTGATGATGGTGAACGATTTGTATATTTTTCTAATGCAGTCATTGAGTTTATATATCGAGGAGATTATAAACCTGATGTATTACACGGTCATGACTGGCAGGCAGGTGCAGCAGTTGCAATTTGTAATATAAAAAAGCCGGTACAAAGCATAAAAACGGTATTCACGATTCATAACCTTAAATATCAAGGTTTATTGATGTATGATGCGTTTGAGAATTTATTTAACCTTGATCGCATTCACTTTGCAGGGTTTGAGTGGGGCGGTATGCTGAATTTAATGAAAGCAGCCATTTTTCATGCAGACAAGATAACTACGGTTTCACCGAGTTATGCAGAGGAGATTAGGACGCCATATTACGGAGAAGGGCTTGAAGATTTACTGAATATGCGTAGTCGAGATTTAGTCGGGATTGTTAACGGTATTGATGTTAAAGATTATAGCGCACTGTATGACAAAGCACTCGCTGTTAACTTTAAAAGCTCGATCGATAAGAAGCGACAGAACAAATGCGCACTGCAGGAGCAATTTGGGCTTCCGGTTCATTCAGATACGCCATTATATTCAATCATTACGAGAATGGTAGAACAAAAAGGACTGCATCTTGTGATGAGAATTATGGAGGAGTTTGTCCAGAATGATATCCAACTTGTCATAATGGGAAATGGCGACAAAGAATTTGAAGATTATTTTAAGTACCTTGAAGAAAAGTACTGTGACAAAGTAATATTTTACCGAGGTTTTGATGAACAGCTTTCAAGACGCATCTATGCGGCGAGTGATTTCTTTATTATGCCGTCGAAATTTGAACCTTGTGGACTGAGCCAGCTTATTGCATTACAGTACCGCGCAATCCCAATCGTACGTGAAACTGGTGGTTTAAGAGATACAGTACAACCTTTTAATGAAATTACGCTGGATGGTACAGGTTTATCATTTGCAAATTATAATGCACATGAACTACTGGATCGATTAAAGGCTTCATTGAAGATTTTTAATGATGATCATCAATACAAAGCACTAATTAAAAATATTACTAAAGTAAACCATAGTTGGGATGCTTCAGCTGAAAAATATTTAAAATTATATTAAGGAGACTGCAATGAAAACTTATACTAAATCAGAATTTCGTAAAAAGTTAGAAATGAAGTTGACGAATAAAAGAACAGCAACATTAGAAGCCTCTATGAATAACGATTTATTTTATGCGATTTGTTCGTTATTAAAAGATGAAATTAATCAGGCAGGTTTAGAAACGAAACAAAATAATATTAAACAAAAGCGACGTCAAATAAACTATATTTCTATGGAATTTTTGATTGGAAGACTGATTGAGAGCAATTTACTCAATGCAGGACTACTTGATGTATGTAATGAAGTGTTAATCGAATTAGGAAAGGATCCGAAAGCAGTATACAGTGAAGAGAATGATGCCGGTCTTGGGAACGGTGGATTAGGACGACTTGCAGCTTGTTTCCTTGATTCCATCGCTTCACTTGGGTATATGGGTAATGGATTTGGAATACGCTATCGCTACGGATTATTTGAGCAGCGTATCGTTGATGGCAATCAAATCGAATTACCGGATAACTGGTTACAGGAAGTATATCCATGGGAAACGAGACGTATTGAAGAAGCAGTTCATGTTCATTTTGGTGGTGAAGTGACCGCTGAACAATTAGCAGATGGTAATTTAAAGTTCAATTATAAAAATCAGGAAACTGTACTTGCAGTACCTTACGATGTAGGTGTTGTAGGTTATGATAATGACGTTGTTAATCAATTGAGATTATGGAGTGCTGAATTACCGAATGATACAGTTGATGCGGATTATTCGAATCGTTTAGAACATATGCAAAGTGTTGAGCGAATTTCAGGATTTTTATACCCGGATGATTCAACAGAAGAAGGCCGTTTCCTAAGATTGAAACAGCAATATTTTTTAGTATCTTCTACGATTCAGACATTAATTAAACAATATAAAGAACGTTATCAGTTACCGATTACAGAATTCCATAAGTATCACTGTATTCAAATTAATGATACGCACCCAACATTCGGAATACCTGAACTGATGCGTATTTTAATGGATGAAGAAGGATTAGGCTGGGATGCGGCATGGGAAATCGTTACGAAAACATTTGCGTATACGAACCATACAATTATGCAGGAAGCACTTGAAAAATGGCCTGTATCTCAAGTAAACCGCGTTAACCCAAGAATTTTCATGATTATTAATGAAATAAACGAACGTTTCTGTAGAGAAGTGTATGATAAACATCCTGATATGCGTGATAAAATTAGTGATCTTGCAGTTATTAGTCATGACGTTGTACATATGAGTAAACTTGCAATTGTTGGATCATTCAGCGTTAATGGTGTTGCTGCGCTGCATTCACAAATTATTCAAGATCATACATTCAATGATTTCTACAAAATTACACCGGAGAAATTTAATAATAAAACGAACGGAATCACACATCGACGCTGGTTAATGGTATCAAACCCGAAGTTAACGCATCTTATAAATGATGCAATTGGAGACAACTGGATTAAATATCCTGGAGAACTGACACAACTGATGCGTTATTACAACGATACATCATTTTTAGACCAACTTGCAGAAGTGAAGCTGCACAATAAACAAGTATTACAGGAAGTGATATATAAGCAGACGGGAATTGAAGTTGATGCAACTTCTGTATTTGACGTACAAGTGAAACGACTTCATGAATATAAGCGTCAACTACTGAATTTATTACACATTATTTACTTATATAATGAAATTAAGCGTAAACCGTCGATTAAAATTCAACCACGAACATTTATATTCGGCGCGAAGGCAGCACCAGGGTACCATATTGCGAAAGAAGTTATTAAATTAATTCATGCAGTCGCAAATGTCGTTAATCATGATAGCGATGTCGCAGATCGAATTAAAGTTGTGTTTTTAGAGAATTATAATGTTACACTTGCAGAAGACATTATGCCTGCAGCTGAAATTTCTGAACAAATTTCAACAGCATCGATGGAAGCATCGGGGACTGGTAATATGAAAATGATGATGAACGGTGCGATAACACTTGGTACGATGGACGGTGCAAACGTTGAAATTGCGGAGCTTGTCGGTAATGAAAATATATTTATTTTCGGACTAAGTTCAGAAGAAGTAATCCAATATCAATTAAATGGTGGGTATCGTGCCGAAGACATTTATAAAACAGATGTACGTGTGAAAAGTGCGATGGATGCTCTTATTAATGAACAGTTCGGACATGATTATGCGTTTAATGATTTATACTATCATATATTAACGAATAATGATCCGTACTTTATATTGAAGGATTTCAATGCTTATGTAGATATTCATCTTACTGCGATGGCAACATATCAGGATAAGAAGAAATGGAATCAGATGAGTTTAATGAATATTATGAAGTCTGGTTCATTTTCAAGTGATAGAACGATTAAACAATATGCAACTGATATATGGAAGTTGAAATAATCAAAAACTGAGACGGCATCGTCTCATTTTTTTTGTTGAAATTTTACATCAATCTGTTATACTAAATGTATAACAACCATATATTTTTTGTATTAAAATCTGTTCTATAAATCGTATAACAAATGGAGGTGTATGACGATATATATTGAATTAAATGAAGAAAGTACAACACCTGTATATTTGCAGCTTGCAAATGCGATTATTGCGAATATAGCATCAGGAAACGTAGTGCCATATGATGCTTTGCCTTCAAGCAGAAGTTTAGCGCGTGGATTACAAATAAACATGCATACTGTGAATAAAGCATATCACTATCTGGAAGATAAAGGGTTAATCTTAGTTCAGCCTAAGTCAGGTGCGATTATTCATCCGGATGCATTGAAGACCGCGACGAAAGCTGAACAGGAAGATTTACTGGAGCGTTTAAAGCCAATAATAGATGAAGCAAAATGTAAGCAGCTCGATGTATCGGAATTATTAAAAACTTTAGAGGAGCGTGAATAATATGGAAGCCGTAATTACAACGATTATTGTACTTTGTACTGGTTTACTTTTTTTACTGAATGCACGATATATTAGACGCAACATTCTTTTTAGTGTATATGTGCCAGATGATAAACGTACTGATAATAATGTTTTGAATATTGCACGTACGTATAAAAGAAATGTATTCATAATGAGTATATTATTTGCTGTTATTAATTTAATTTTAATGACGATTTTACAGTCTGAATTGGCGTTTATTCTATTTACGTTACTGTTATTTCTATTGATCATCGCAATGATATGGATATATAGAAGTGCTTTTAATCAGATGAGGTTTTTAAAAGAGAAAGAAGACTGGATGGCAAACATTAAAATGTATAAAGCTGTTGATACAAGTTTAATGGATGGAGAAAATTCGACGACATCATACTTCTATTTAATACAATTATTAATGCTTTTTGCAGCGGTTATATATGTCGCAATTAATTATCATACAATTCCATATACAATTGCGACACACTGGGGACTAAATGGTGTGCCGGATGATTGGAGCGATAAAAACATAATTACTGTATTCTTCCCGGCAGGTATGGCACTGTTTATGATATTTGTACTGTGGGGTTCAAGTAAAGGGTTAACTTTCTACCAGGTAAATGTCAATCCTGCGAATAAAGAAGCTTCGAAAAAATATGCGGCAAATACAAAACGCAATAACGAAATGTTACTTCATGTCATATCTTTTATTATGACAATTTTATTTATCTTCATTCTCGTAAGACCTGTATTGTTCGGTAAAGAATATATGCCGCCATATATAATGGAAAGTATTATATTTATATCTATAGTAGTCGTTGTTTTCGGTATTGTTCAGCAAATCAGTAACGATAAGAAATATCGCGCCTCAGCTGCATTAAATGATAAAGCACCGTATCATAACGAAAAAAATTATATATGGGGATTGTTTTATTATAATAAAGAGGATGAAAATGTATGGGTTCCAAAAGTCTCTGAGTTTGGAATGACACTTAATATGGCAAGACCAGCTGCATGGTTTATCTCATTTATGATCATTGTGTTTCCAATCATACCAATTGTGATAATGATTATTATGACTTGAGTTAAATCATTAATATGTTCTGGGATATGTGTGAATTTAAATCAAACCGGGATATTCCAGTGAAGTAATTTGAAATGTTGTGACAGTGATCGTTAAAAGCTAAGCGAATGCTTAGCTTTTTTAATTTTTTAAAAATAAAATTTTGAAAAGTGTAAAAAGAATATGACAATTAACAGCTAATATTTGTTATTATAGAAAGGACATGTGTATATATAATAAAAACAGAAAGGGATTGTTGTTGTGGATATTTTAATAGGAACAGGTTTCTTACTTCTTGTTCTCGTGTTGTTTACGTTATTTACGTATAAAGCGCCATCTGGTATGAAAGCAATGGGCGCATTAGCAAATGCAGCGATTGCAACATTTCTTGTCGAGGCATTTCAGAAATATGTTGTAGGCAATATATTTGGAATAAAGTTTCTCGAAGAATTAGGTGATACAGCTGGAAGTCTCGGTGGTGTTGCTGCAGCTGGATTAGTTGCATTATCTATCGGTGTTTCTCCTGTTTATGCACTCGTTATTGCAGCGAGTTGTGGCGGTCTTGATTTATTACCAGGATTCGTTGCAGGTTATGTTGTTGGTTATATTATGAAGTATGCAGAAAAATATGTACCTGAAGGTGTTGATTTAATTGTAGGCATTATCTTTATTGCACCACTTGCAAGAATGCTTGCAATGCTTGTTACACCTTTGGTGAATAATACATTAATTAAAATTGGAGATGTTATACAGCAATCGACAGAAGCAAGTCCACTTATTATGGGATTTGTACTTGGTGGTATTATTACAGTTGTTGGAACAGCACCACTGAGTTCGATGGCGTTAACTGCATTACTCGGACTAACAGGGTTACCGATGGCAATAGCGGCTATGGTATCATTCAGTTCAGCATTTATTAATTCTACAATGTTCTATAAATTGAAGTTGGGCGATCGTGCTTCTATCGTAGCTGTTGGAATCGAACCATTATCACAGGCAGATATTATATCTTTAAACCCAGTACCGATATATTCGTGTAACTTTATCGGAGGTGCACTTGCTGGTATGGTGATTGCACACTCTGGAATGATTAACGATGCACCTGGTACTGCGAGTCCATTAGCCGGATTTTTAGTAATGTTTGGTTTCAATGATCCGCTGCAAATTATCGGATGGGGTAGCGTTATTGCAATTATTTGTTTAATTGTAGGGCTCATCGGTAGTCGCATATTCAAGTCATATCCATTGCGCAGGAAAGCAGAGTTCTTATAATGTGCAGTTATACATCTAAAGTATGACCGTGTGAGAATATCTTTTTATATAATATTAGTGTTATAATAGTATAGAATTTTTATATAAGGAGATAGTATATGTTAAAAGAGATTAAAGAATGGGTAATATCGATAGTTGTTGCAGTTATCGTATTTATGATTGTACATACATTCTTATTTGCGACGTATTCGGTAAATGGGGACTCTATGTATCCAACATTTAAAGATAAAGAACGTGTCATAATAAATAAGATTTCAACGCGTTTGGACAGTATTGATAGAGGAGACATTATCGTATTCCATACGGATACGAATAATGATTATATTAAGCGTTTAGTTGGTAAACCTGGTGATACGGTAGTGTACAAAGATGACAAGCTTTACATAAATGGTAAATTCGTTCAGGAAGATTATTTGAAGGAAAATCGTCAGAACAAAACAAATGAAAAATTAACAGATGATTTTTCGGTAGATACTTTAGTAAATTCAAATGGCAGTAATACAATTCCAGAAGGAAAATATTTAGTGCTTGGCGATAATCGTGAAGTTAGTCTTGATAGTAGAAGAGAGTTAGGACTTATTAATAAAAGCGACGTCGTAGGAAAAGTTTCATTACGTATATGGCCGATCAATGCATTTGCAACCGATTTTTATGAATCAAATTTTGATTCAGTAAATAAATAGAAATAATAAAGTCCCGGGATGAGTTATCCCGGGACTTTATTAAAAGAAAAACTGAGACATTCGTCTCAGTTTTTTATTATGCAGTTACCCATTGTGATGGGCCAGCAGTGTTATATAATTTTACAGCTGCTTGATCCTGAATGTATTCTGGTGCTGATGCTGGTGATTTACCAACCCAACCTGCAGGAGCTACTGAATCCCAAGTTGATTGTAAGAATTGATATTTACCTGCTGCTCCTGAAGTAGGGTTGATTGCACGAATATTTCCACCTGATTCACGTTGAGCAATTAATTTTAAATGATCGTTTACTTGAACATTAGAACCAGTTGAAGCTTGATAGCTTTGAGCTGGTGCTTTATAAGTTTGAGGTGCTTGATAGTTTTGTGCTTTAGGTGCTGCATACGTTTGAGCTGGTGCTTGAGCTACAGGTGCTTGTGCTTGAACAGCCGGAGCTTCTTGTTTGAAGTTATTGTTTACAACTGAGCTGAATACTTCTGAATCAGCTGCGCCAGTGTATTTGTATTCCCATGTCCAGTATGCACCATTTGACTCGAAATTGAAGTTATATCCATCTTTTGAAAACTCATAATGGTATGCACCTTTGTGTACCGGGTTTTCATTTAAAGCTGATGGGTTGTTTAAAGCTAAGTTTGCTAACTCTGCTTTGTTAACTTGAGTTTGTTGTGTTGTTTCTGCTGCATCTGCGTGAGATGCTGATACTCCTGTTACGCCTAATGCTAATGCTAAAGATGAAGTCATAATTGCTTTTTTCATTATATAAAATCCTCCAGTTAATTTCTAAATTAATTTTTAATTTTAAGTTTTGCCAATCGAATAATTGATTGGTCAAGTGACACTACATACACTAACACATAAAAAATGCTCGTGCGTTACAGCTATATAACAAATCATTGATTTAATGAAATGTTATTGTAATATTCGTTTGAAATATGTCGAGCTGTAACTGGACATAATTTAAACATATATATTTCATCATTACAAACAAAAAGGGATAATTTTAAATGTAAGAAAATATTATTTGGAAAAAATTTTAATGAATTATTATTTAATCATTCAACTATTAATTTTGAAAAGAACTGTCGTACCAACACGTTTAGAAGTATGTAAAATTTTGTTAGTAATGTCATTCGTTTTTTATTATTTTTTTAATAAAAATATTAAAAATTTTTATTAATTAAAGTCAAAGATAGTCAAATAATAGTTTGACTATCTTTGATTTAAGGTGTATAATGTAATTGTAGAGGAGATAAGAAACCTCTGCAAATATGACAAACAATTGAATATAGGAGTGATTATTTATGAATAACGGAATTTTTGATAGCAATTTTGATGCAATTTTTAATAGAATGTTTAACGAAATGAATAATGGACAAGTTTCACGTAAGTTTTATATTAATGGACAGGAAGTTCAGCCTGAGGCACTGATGCAGGAAGGAAACGTACTGCCACAGCAAAATAAACAAAGTGGTGATAGCTTTTTAACTAAGATAGGTAGAAATTTAACGGAAGAAGCAAGAAATAACTTGTTAGATCCTGTAATTGGTCGTGACAAAGAAGTACGTCAAGCTGCTGAAGTTTTAAGCAGAAGAATTAAAAATAACCCTATTTTAGTCGGTGAAGCAGGGGTTGGTAAGACTGCAGTTGCTGAAGGTTTAGCCCAAGCAATCGTAAAAGGTGATGTTCCTGCATCCATTAAAGATAAAGATATTATCTCAATTGATGTATCGTCTCTTGAAGCAGGTACACAATACCGAGGTGCGTTTGAGGAGAATGTACAGAAGTTACTTGATGAAGTAAAAGAAAAAGGAAATGTTGTATTATTCATTGATGAAATTCATCAAATTATTGGTAGTGGCGCGACTGGTGGAGATTCAGGCAGTAAAGGATTATCAGATATATTAAAGCCTGCTTTAAGTCGTGGCGAAATCTCGATTATTGGAGCAACGACTCAAGATGAATATCGTAATAATATATTAAAGGATCCGGCACTGGCGCGACGATTCAATGAAGTAGTAGTCAATGAACCATCTAAGTCAGATACAATTGAAATACTAAAAGGAATCAAACATCAATATGAACAACACCATAATGTCGTAATTGAAGACGATGTTTTAGAAACAATTGTCGCATTATCAATTCAGTATATGCCTAGCCGCATGTTACCGGATAAAGCGATTGATCTGATGGATATTACTGCAGCACATATTTCTTCACGAAACAATGTCGTCGATAAAGTTGAAACAGAGAATGAAATTGAGCAGTTAGAAACTGAAAAACTTCAGGCAGTTGATAAAGAAGACTTCAGCCATGCACATGATTTACAAATGAAGATTAAATCATTACAAGATCAGTTATCACAAGAAATTGTAAGCAATCACGTTACGAAAGAAGATGTATCAGCTACTGTAGAACGTATAACAGGTGTTCCGGTATCGCAAATGGATAATAATGAGATTGAACGTCTTAAACATATGCAATCCAGACTTGAAGGTAAAGTCATTGGCCAGGATGAAGCAGTTCAGGCAGTAGCGAAAGCAATAAGACGTAATCGTGCAGGATTTGATGACGGTAATCGACCAATAGGTAGCTTCTTATTTGTAGGACCTACAGGTGTCGGTAAAACAGAACTTGCAAAACAATTATCGTTAGAACTATTTGGTACGACTGATTCAATGATTCGCCTTGATATGAGTGAATATATGGATCAGACTGCTGTATCTAAAATGATAGGTACGACAGCTGGTTACGTCGGTTACGATGATAATTCAAATACATTAACAGAACGTGTACGCCGTAACCCATATTCAGTCATTCTGTTAGATGAAATTGAGAAAGCGAACCCTCAAATATTAACATTATTACTGCAACTATTAGATGATGGTGCATTAACTGATGGACAAGGTAATACAGTAAACTTTAAGAATACAATTATAATCGCAACAAGTAACGCTTCATTTGGTGAGGATAGAGACCGTGCTTCTATATATGAAGAGTTACAAGGATACTTCAGACCTGAATTTTTAAATCGATTCAATGCAATAGTGGAGTTTAAACATTTACAAAAAGATGATTTAAAACAAATCGTCAACTTAATGTTAGATGACGTAGCACAAGTAGTTGCTCGTAAATCTATTGAAATGGGAGTAACTGACCGCGCTAAAGATTGGTTAGTAAATCATGGTTATGATAAGGCGCTTGGAGCGAGACCGTTACGACGCTTAATAGAAAGTGAAGTGCGTGATACAATTACAGATTATTATTTAGATCATACGGATATGACGCACGTAATGGTTGATGTAAGCGAATTTGATGATGGATTAATCGTAAAACAGTAATACTAATATAGAAAGTACCAGAATATCGATTATTCTGGTACTTTCTTGTTTAAATAGTTATTGCGTAGTTGGGCTACATAGTCATCTTCAGGTGTGATCATCACAGTAATTTGATCAGTATACGTTACAAAGCCCGGCTTAGCGCCACTAGGTTTGTGGACATGCTTAATTTCTGTATAGTCAACAGGTATTTTTGAAGAACCATGTGCTTTTGAGAAATGTCCCGCAAGAATTGCAGCGTCTTCAATTGTGCCGTCTGTAGGATTGCTATCCATTATTACAACGTGACTACCTGGAATATCTTTCGTATGGAACCAGAGGTAATTATTTCGACTGAGTTTGTGCGTTATATATTCATTCTGGAGGTTATTGCGTCCAACGACGATTTCCTGTCCGTCACGAGATAAATAATAATCTATTGATGACTGCTGATTCTTTTTAGATTGCTTTGATTTATGTTTCTTTTTAATTAAATTCTGTTCTGCAAGTTCAGTTCTAATATCATCGATATCATCTACTGAAATATGATCAAGTTGCATTTGTATCGTTTCAATATATGCAATTTCATCCTGAGTTGCTTTTATTTGTTCAGCAGCATGTGCTTTTCGAGTTTTTAATCGGTTGTACTGCTTATAATAATATTGAGCATTCTCAGCTGGAGACTTTCTCGGATTCAACGGAATTGTAACAGTTTCTTCATTATAATAGTTTACAGTTGTAAGTTCATCCATACCTTGTTTTAACTGATACATATTACTCGTAATCAATTCACCAAATAAATTCATTTCATCCATGCGCTTTGTCTGTTCAAGCTCATCGACAAGTTTTGCAAGTTTTTTTTCATTTTTCTGTAACAATGAATTAAGATGGCGAGATAAGTCATTTGTCTGATTACGCACACGTTCACGTACTGCGCGATCTTTATAATAATCATCCAGCATCGTGCTTAAACTATCATATGTTTTAATTTCTGTACTATGTGCAACAGGTCTGAAATAAAAATCTTCTCTTCCATCTACCTTAAAAATTGCGGGATTAGATTTTATCAATTGCATAAATTGATTGAAAGCACGATCAATATCACTATCCATCGATAACATTTCTTTTACTGCTAGTGGGCTGAAACCTTCAAGGTGTTTAAGAACTGCTTTATGAATAGGAAGTGACATTTCTAGTGCATCTTGAATGGAATCAACTTCAAAAGGATTTGTTTTCTTTTCAGTCGGAGGAAATTCATAATTAAAACCAGGCATTAAAGTTCTTGCGCTATTCGTATTAGGTGTTAAATGTTTAAAGCTATCTAATATTTTATTGTTTTCATCCGTTAAAATAATGTTGCTATGTTTCCCCATAATTTCTAAGTAGAGATGACGTTTAATGCGGTCTCCAATTTCATCTGTATTATTAATGATGAAATGAACGATACGGTCATTTCCAATCTGATTGATATGTTCGATAATACCACCTTCTATATGTTTGCGTAACACACGCAGGAACATTGGTGGTTCAAATGGATTATCAAATTGATTGTTCGTTATATGCATACGAGCGAAATTTGGATGGATTGATAACATCAGTTTCTGATTTTTGCGGTTCGCTCTAATCGTTAATATCACTGTATACTGATCGGGTTGAGTAATTTTATTAATACGCGTCGTTTCCAAAAACGATAATTCCTTAATGATCTGATGCGTAAATAAGCCGTCAAATGCCATGTTTTCACCTTCTTTATATAATGTTTATAGTGTAACATGAAATAACAATTTCACAAATGAATGTTTCATCTATATTTTTCTTGTTGTTTATGATAAATTTAATTTATATCATTTTTTATGAAAGGTCGTAGACATGGATATAGAAAAAGGATTGTTAATAGTTTTATCAGGTCCATCTGGAGTAGGTAAAGGGACTGTACGTCGTGCAATTTTTGAAGATCCGGATACTGATTTTGAGTATTCTATTTCAATGACGACAAGAAATATGCGTGAAGGCGAAGTTGATGGTGTAGATTACTTCTTTAAAACGAGAGAAGAATTTGAAGCATTAATTGAACAGGATGCATTTATCGAATATGCTGAATATGTAGGCAATTATTACGGTACACCTGTCCAGTACGTAAAAGATACGATGGCACGTGGTAAAGATGTATTCTTAGAAATTGAAGTAGAAGGTGCAAAGCAAGTCCGTAAGAAATTCCCGGAAGCTTTATTTATCTTCTTAGCGCCACCGACGCTTGAACATTTAGAAGAGCGTTTAATCGGTCGCGGTACAGAAAGTCAGGAAGTCATTAATCATCGTATTTGTGAAGCACGTAAAGAAGTTGAAATGATGAACTTATACGATTATGTCGTGATTAATGATGAAGTAATGGATGCAAAAGAAAAAGTTCAGACAATAGTTGAAGCTGAACATTTAAAACGTGAGCGTGTAGAAGCACGATTCAGAAAAATGATACTGGAGGCAAAGTAATGTTATATCCACCGTTAGATAAATTAAAAGAGAAAGTAAATTCAAAGTATTTAATTGTTACATTAGCAGCAAAGCGTGCCCGTGAAATGCAGGAACACCCTGATGTTAAATTAATCGATAAATACAATTCTTATAAGCCAGTTGGTCAATCTTTAGAAGAAATTGCAGCTGGTAAAATTCATATTACAAGCGAACACCCTGTTGAATAGTATAAACTGACAAATGTAATGTTTGTCAGTTTTTTTATAGGAGGAAACAATGAAAATTTTATTAGGCGTTACTGGTGGTATTGCGGCATATAAAGCGATAGATTTAACGAGTAAACTTGTACAGAATGGACATGAAGTACGAGTAATTATGACGGAAAGTGCAGAGCAGTTTGTGACACCGTTACCATTTCAGGCTTTAAGTAGAAACCCTGTTTATACTGATATATTCCATGAGCAGAACCCTGCTGAAATACAGCATATCTCACTCGGAGACTGGGCAGATATAATGATAATTGCGCCATTAACTGCGTCAACACTTGGAAAAATCGCCCATGGCATCAGTGATAATATGCTGTGTGCGACAGTACTTGCATTTAAGAAACAAATATATTTAGCACCAGCAATGAACAGCAATATGTACGAAAACATTGCAGTACAAACCAATATCGATACGCTTAAAAAGCGTGGTTTTAAATTTATTGAACCTGGAGAAGGATTTTTAGCTTGTGGTTATGTTGCGAAAGGACGTATGAGTGAGCCACTCGATATTATGCAATATATTACCGAAGATAATATTGAGAAAGACTTAACCGGTATGAACGTGCTTATTACTGCCGGGCCTACAATTGAAACAATAGACCCTGTACGTTATTTGACGAATAGGTCATCTGGAAAAATGGGCTATAGTTTAGCACAAGCTGCAAGTTTGAGAGGCGCGAATGTTACGTTAGTTTCAACAGATGTCGGTTTACAAGTTCCAAGCGGTGTACGCCATATTAAAATTGAAAGCGCACAAGATATGTTTAACGCAGTAAAAGATAATATGGAACAGCATATTATTATTAAAGCCGCTGCTGTAGCAGACTATACGCCGTCAGAAACATACGAGCAGAAGCTGAAGAAACAAGACGGTGATTTAACACTGACACTTAAACGTACAGAAGACATACTAAAGTATATCGGTGAACATAAGACGTCCCAATTCGTAGTTGGATTTGCTGCTGAAACGGAGCATGTTGAAAAATATGCACGCGGCAAATTAATCAAGAAAAATGCAGATGTTATTGTTGCTAATAATGTCGGTGATAAGTCTATCGGATTTAAATCGAATGACAATGCTGTAACAATGTATTTTAAAAATGGAACGCAAATTGATATTCCGAAACAGTCAAAGTTAAACATCGCACATGAAATATTATCACATGTAAAAGAGAAGGGATTTAAGTGATTGCTAAAGTTATCGTAGACGTTAATAGTAAACGTGTTGATAAGTTATTTGATTATGTCATACCAGAACATCTGGAACGTGATATCGTACCGGGTCAGCGTGTCGCTGTGCCGTTCGGTCCACGAAAAATTCAAGGCTATGTCATTGAAGTTACAGAAAATGCAGCTTACGATAAGTTAAAGCCAATCATCCAAATTCAGGATTACATACCTGAACTTACTGCTGAACTAATAGAGTTGAGTCACTGGATGAGTTTTTCGCATGTGTCTAAACGAATTGCTGTGCTTGATGCAATGTTGCCAAATGCGATTAAAGGGAAGTATAAGAAGATATTTCGTTTAATAGACGACGCACAAGTGCCCGATGACCTCATACAATATTTTAAAGACGATATGATAACGCTTGAACGTGCACAGCAACTCGAAATAATAGAGCGCTTAAAGCCATATATAAAAGATGGCAATATTGTTGAAGACATTGAAGTCTCTCAAAAATATCAGAAAAAGACTTTCGTTGGTGTAAAGCTCAATCAGTCGAATATAGATGAAATTCTCGCGCAGTTAAAAACAGAAACACAAATTCGAGCGATAGAACTGATTCATGATGCAGGCGAATTGACATTAATCGAACTGAAAGAAGAGGGGATATCAAACGCTGTCGTCAATAACTTAGTCCAAAAAGGAGTTTTAGAGAAAATTAATATTGAAACGACGCGTGATCCATATGCGCATAAAATTTTCTTTGAAGATAAAGAAAAGGCGCTGCATGATGAACAGCAAGCGGCATATAATGCTGTTATGGCAAGTATCAATAATAATCAGTCGGAAACATTTCTATTACACGGTATTACTGGAAGCGGTAAGACAGAAGTGTATCTCCAGCTAATAAAAGAAGTATTGGATAAAGGGCAGGATGCTATCGTACTCGTGCCGGAAATTGCATTGACCCCTCAGATGGTTAACCGCTTTAAATCCCGCTTCGGAGATGAAGTAGCTGTACTGCACTCAGGACTATCTAACGGAGAACGTTATGATGAATGGCGTAAGATAAAGATGGGAGAAGCACGTGTATCTGTCGGTGCGCGTTCAAGTATATTCGCACCGTTTAAAAATATCGGTATTATTATTATCGACGAAGAGCATGAAACAACTTATAAACAGGAAGACTATCCAAGATACCATGCCCGTGAAATTGCGGAATGGCGAGCGCAGTACCATCACTGTCCACTCGTACTCGGAAGTGCCACACCGTCACTGGAAAGTTATGCACGTGCAGAAAAGGGTGTATATACGAAACTCGAAATGTTAACACGCGCTAACAAATCTGCAATGCCTGAGATGATCGTCTCAAATATGCGAGATGAACTGATGAGTGGAAACAGATCAATGTTCTCTAACATACTGCATGATAAGATTCAGGAGAAGATTGATAAAGGAGAACAAGTCGTGCTCTTCTTAAATAGAAGAGGACACGCACAGTTTATGTTATGCCGTGATTGTGGACACGTACCGATGTGCCCGAATTGTGACATTAGTTTAACGTATCATAAATATACGGATGAGCTGAAATGTCATTATTGTGGACATAAAGAACCACCTGTTAATACATGTCCGAGCTGTGAAAGTGAACATATACGTGAAATGGGTGTCGGTACGCAGAAAGTTGAAGAGATAATTTATCAGACGTTTCAAAATGCTAAAGTCATCCGTATGGATAATGATACGACGCGTAAAAAAGGTGCACACGAACGACTGCTTGAACAGTTTAAAAACGGAGAAGCAAATATTTTACTCGGTACACAGATGATTGCAAAGGGACTGGATTTCCCGAATATTACACTTGTTGGTGTACTGAATGCAGATACGATGCTGAATTTACCCGACTTCAGAGCAAGTGAGAAAACATTCCAGCTTATAACACAAGTTGCAGGACGTGCAGGACGTAGTGATAAGTTAGGAGAAGTCATTATACAGACATATAATCCTGAACACTACGCGGTACAACACGCAGTAAATTATGACTATAAAGCATTTTTCAAAGAGGAGATGGAATATAGAAGACTCGGTAAGTATCCGCCGTACTTCTATATGATTTATCTCAATATGCAGCATTATAATTTAAAGACCGTGCTGACTGAGAGTAAGCATATACATGACATATTAGTACAACACTTATCACCGAAAGCATATATACTCGGACCAGCACCAAGCCCGATTGCAAGAATTAATAATCAGCATCGCTTCCAGATTTTGATTAAGTTTAAATCAGAACCGGAGCTGTTAAAGGCACTCAATTATCTCGATGACCATTATCATGAACTGTTTGTGAAAGATAAGTTCTCACTGCATATTGATATAAACCCGTATATGATGATGTAATCATTCGTCATATCTCTTAAAATATAGTAAAATAACACCGAGCACTCTCTTTAACTTTGTTTAAGGAGAGTTTTATCATTTATATCAATACGTGGTAATACAGTGCGTTTTCATGTAAAATAGAATGATTGAAGATATAAAGGAGAAGTTACGTGATTAAACAATTAATAGAAGAACAAAACCCATTGTTACATCGTGAAGTTAAGGATGTTACACAGTTTGATGCAAGTTTAAAGGCATTGATCAAAGATTTAGAGGATACTTTATTTCATCATAATGGTGTTGGTATTGCTGCACCTCAGATCGGTGTTGATTTAAAGGTTGCTTTAGTGGATATGGAAGCTGATGGTATATTGCAACTTGTGAATCCGAAGATTGTTTCTTATTCAGAAGAGACAGAAAGCGATGTAGAAGGTTGTCTTTCAATTCCCGGCGTATTTGGTCTTGTTGATCGTTCGATTGAGATTGTGATTGAAGCAAACGATTTAGATGGTAATAAGATTGAAATGACTGCATATGATGATATTGCGCGTATTATTCAGCATGAAGTGGATCATTTATATGGTGAACTGTTCACAGAAAAAATGACGAAACAGTTAACTGAGGAAGAATTGGAGGAGATGTACGGTGAGTAATATTATTTTTATGGGTACGCCTGACTTTTCAGCACCAATTTTAAAGGCATTGCATGAAGCGCATGGTGTCAGTCTCGTCATAACACAGCCGGATAAGCCTGTTGGTCGTAAGCGTGTTTTAACACCGCCTCCTGTTAAAGTAATGGCAGAAAGTTTAGGGATTGAAGTATATCAGCCCGAATCGATGCAAAGTGATGAAGCGTTTGAGAAAGTAAGTGCGCATAGTCCTGATTTAATCATTACAGCTGCTTTCGGTCAGATTTTACCGGAGCGCGTTCTTGATATTCCACGTCTAGGTTGTATAAATGTACATGCATCGTTACTTCCGAAGTACCGTGGTGGTGCACCGATTCATAAATCGATTATTAACGGTGAAAAGTATTCTGGTGTGACGATTATGTATATGGTTAAACGTTTAGATGCAGGCGATATGATCGACAGCGTCAAAGTACCGATTGAAATCGATGATACTGTCGGAACACTGCATGATAAGTTAAGTGATGCAGGTACGAAGTTATTAATTGAAGTAATGCCGAGTGTACTAAATGGTACGAATAACCGCACACCTCAGAATGATGATGAAGCGACATTTGCATCAAATGTCAGCCGTGAAGAAGAGTATGTCACTTTTGACCGTTCGGCACTTGCAGTTCACAATCACATTCGTGGTTTAAGTCCGTGGCCTGTTGCATTTGCAAACTTTGATGGTAAAGTGATGAAACTATGGGCATCTGAAATAGCAGATGGTAAAGGTGCACCTGGTGAAGTTATTCAGGCTGATAAAGCAGGACTTGTTATAGCTACAAATGATGGTGCTGTGCGCATCACGTCATTACAACCAGCTGGTAAAAAACGCATGGATGCTGCAAGTTTTGTAGCAGGTGCGAAGTCACAACTCGTTGGGATGAAATTTAATGAAGCATAACGTGAGAAGTGTTGCACTTGAAATATTAGATGCAGTTTTAACTGAAGGTGCGTATAGTAATTTACTGATTAATGAAGCAATTAAAAAAGGATACGTTGAACCTGTTGACCGTGCACTTTTGACAGAACTTGTATATGGGACACTGCAGCGTAAACTGACGCTCGAGTTTTATGCGGCACCTTACATTAAAACGAATATTAAAGGTTGGATGAGAAGGCTCGTTTTAATGAGTATTTATCAGCATGTATATCTTGATAAAGTGCCGGATCACGCGATTATTAATGAAGCTGTTGAAATTACGAAACGTCGTGGTTCAATTGGCGGTGCAAATACTGTAAATGCGATATTAAGAAACTTTCAGCGTAATCCATTACGTGATTTGAATGAAATAAAGGATGACCTGAAACGATTAAGTGTTACGACAAGTACGCCACTTTGGTTGATCAAACACTGGAATACGCACTTTGGATTTGATACAACGCGCGACATGGCAGAAGAATTTCTGAATTATCCAGATACGACAGTTCGTGTGAATACGACGAAGATTACGCCTGAAGATGCAATAACGCGTTTAACAGAAGCGGGGTATACTGTAGAACAATCAGAGATTATTCCGGAATGTTTAACGATTGACGGGCCACCGATTGTACAGCATGAATTATTTAAACATGGTTTCTTAAGTGTTCAGGATGCTTCAAGTATGCTTGTTGCGAATGTACTTGACCCACAACCGGGTGAAACAATACTGGATACGTGTAGTGCACCTGGTGGAAAAGCATGTCACATCGCAGAGAAGATGAACCGTACTGGCCATATCGATAGTCACGATGTGCACCCACATAAAATTGATTTAATTCAATACAATATTACGCGTCTATCACTGCGTAATATTCATCCAAGTGTGCACGATGCAACCATACCATTTGATAAACAGTATGATCGTGTGCTTGTAGATGCACCGTGTTCAGGATTTGGTGTGATGAAACGTAAGCCGGAGATAAAGTATGAGAAGTCGCAAAAGGATATCGATACACTTTGGCCGCTGCAGCTTGAAATATTGAAAAATGCGGCTAACGCAGTGAAACCTGGTGGAGTTCTCGTATATTCAACTTGTACAATCGAACAGATGGAAAACGAAAATGTCGTCTATTCATTTATTAAACAAAATGATGAATTTGAAATAGAACCGATTCATTTACCGGTTATCGGTGAGAAAAAATTATTGCAGGTGTTGCCACAGGACTTTAATTCTGACGGCTTCTTCATTGCAAAACTTAGAAGGAAGTGTAAGTAATGGCATTATTAGAAAAGAAAAATAAAAAGTTTATGCCGAACTTTGAAAAACCATCGATTTATTCATTACAACTCGATGCATTAAAAGATTGGTTAGCAGATCATGGACAACAAAGTTTCAGAGCGAAACAGATTTTTGACTGGTTATATGTAAAACGTGTCAATTCATTTGAAGAAATGTCAAATTTATCGAAAGATTTACGTAAAGTGTTAGATGCTAACTTTACGATGACTGCTTTAAAAACAGTTGTGAAACAAGAGAGTAAAGACGGTACAATTAAATTTCTATTTGAATTACAAGATGGATATACGATTGAAACTGTATTAATGCGTCATGATTATGGAAATTCAGTCTGCGTTACAACGCAGGTAGGCTGTCGTATTGGATGTACGTTCTGTGCATCTACTTTAGGTGGGCTTAAACGAAACCTTGAAGCAGGAGAAATTGTAGCGCAAGTATTGAATGTACAAAAAGCACTTGATGAAGTTGATGAACGTGTCAGCCACGTAGTCATTATGGGAATTGGTGAGCCATTTGAGAATTATGATGCAATGATGGACTTCCTGAAAGTCATAAATCATAATGACGGTTTAAACATTGGTGCAAGACATATTACTGTATCAACATCAGGGATTATTCCGAGAATATATGACTTTGCAGATGAAGCGTTACAAATTAACTTTGCATTAAGCCTTCACGGTCCGAACAATGAAATTAGAAGCAGATTAATGCCGATCAACCGTGCTTATGATTTAGAAAAACTCATGGAGTCAATTGAGTACTATGTTAATAAAACAGGTCGTAGAATTACGTTCGAGTACGGCTTGTTCGGTGGTGTGAATGATCAGGTGCATCATGCGAAAGAACTCGCACAACTCATTAAACATTTAAATTGTCATGTGAATTTAATACCTGTAAACCACGTTCCAGAACGCGACTATGTACGTACGCCGAAAGAAGATATATTTAAGTTCGAAAAGGAATTAAAACGTAATGGTATTAATGCTACAATTAGACGTGAACATGGTTCAGATATTGACGCAGCATGTGGTCAATTAAGAGCGAAAGAGAGACAAGAAGAAACGAGGTAGAGATATGCACGCACGTTTTTTTACCGATATCGGTCCGTCAAGAAATAGAAATGAAGATGCAGGTGGCGTTTATTACAATCATACCGGACAAATGCTTGCAGTAATTTGTGATGGTATGGGAGGTCATAACGCAGGTCATATTGCGAGTACATTTGTAGATGAACTGATTAGAATGCGTTTTGAATCTGAGAATTTTATTGAATTTGAACACGCAGAAAGTTGGTTGCGTTCAACGATTTCTGAAATTAATAGAGAACTGTATAAACAATCGCATATGGATGATGCTAAACATGGAATGGGCACGACATTAGTATGTGCACTTCTGTATGATAACCATGTCGTTATCGCAAACGTTGGCGACTCTAGAGCTTACTTAATCAATGAACGAGAACTAAGACAAGTTACGAGCGACCATACGTTTGTGAATCATCTGTTACTTGCTGGTGGGCTCACACCTGAACAGGCGAAAAATCATCCACAGCGTAATTTTATTACGAAAGTTATGGGATCGGATAAACGTATTCATCCAGATGTTTTCGTATACGATTATAATAGATATAATTATATTATGTTAACTACAGATGGATTAACGGATTTTGTAGAAGAATATGCGATACACGAAGCTTTTAAATCTGAAACTTTTATCAATGATATTGGAAATCAATTGATTCAAAAAGCACTTGATAATAGTGCCAGAGACAATATTTCTATCGTTATCGCTCCGTTAAAAGGAGGCAGATAATATGATTGGCACTATTATAAGTGAACGTTATAAACTGCTGAAATATATCGGTGGCGGAGGTATGAGCAGTGTTTACTTAGCCGAAGATATAATATTAAATCAGCATGTCGCAGTTAAAATTATTAATATCCCACATATCGATGTCGATCGTGCGGTTCAACGTTTCGAGCGTGAAGTGCAGAATGCTACGACTTTGTCACATCCAAATATTGTGAAAGTTCTTGATGTTGATGAGGATGAACGCCATTATTATATGATTATGGAATATGTCGAAGGCCCGACCTTACATGAATATATAAAAGAAAATGGTCCGTTATCTGCAGAAGAAGCGGTGTTCTTTGCAAAACAAATATTACGTGGTATAGAGCATGCGCATTCACATCGGATTGTGCATCGTGATATAAAACCTCAGAATATATTAATGACGGATCAGAAAGAATTAAAAATATCGGATTTTGGGATTGCCCGTGCATTAAGTGAAACGGCGATGACACAGACGAATCATATTATGGGAAGTGTTCATTACTTATCACCAGAGCAGGCAAAAGGTGTCAGAACAGATGAATCTAGTGATATTTATTCAATCGGCATTGTACTATATGAAATGCTGACAGGTCATCCGCCTTTTGAAGGGGAGTCTGCAGTAAGTATTGCAATAAAGCATATTCAGGATGCGATACCGTCAGTACGTACAGAAAATAAGTCGATACCTCAAAGTCTGGAAAATGTCGT
Organism: Macrococcus armenti; assembly: GCF_020097135.1. NCBI lineage: Bacteria > Bacillati > Bacillota > Bacilli > Caryophanales > Staphylococcaceae > Macrococcus > Macrococcus armenti. Next base: position 890,432 of record NZ_CP083608.1, read on the forward strand.
AAATAAAGCGACGATGAAAGACAAATTGCGTCGTTATCGAACAACTCAGGAAATGTATGATGATTTAAGGACAGTTCTGGATGAATCACGCCTTGAAGAAGATAAAATTGAAGAAGTCGATGATAAAACGAAACTTATTCCAATCGTTGATGACAAAGTGATTAAAAATGAAAAGAAAAAAGAATCTTTCGTTCCAGTACAAAAACCGAAACAAAATCGTAAAAATCGAAAGTGGTTGTTATTTTTAATTCCACTAATTTTAATGTTTGTATTAAGTGCGGCAGTTTATGCAACGCTATTCATGGAGTCAAAATCTACTGTTCCGGATTTAAAAGGTAAATCTTTACTACAGGCAACTGAATTGTTACACGAACATAATTTAAGAAAAGGCGAAGTTCAGTATACGTATACGACGAATGAAGAGAAAAATAAAGTCATCCGTTTTTCTCCTGGAGTCGGCGAAAAAGTTAAAGCGAATACGAAAATTGATTTAACAATTTCTAAAGGACAGGAAAAATTTGAAGTTAATAATTATATTGGCAAAAATATTAAAGATGTAAAAAAAGAGCTTGAAGATGCGAATTTTAAAAATGTCAGCTTGAAAGAAGTTCACGACATGGCGCCATCAGGTCAAGTGTTAAAACAAAGTATAGAGAACGGTATGAAAGTCATCCCGGAAGAGACTGAATTAGAACTGACAATATCTAAAGGTATAGAACAAATTTACGTGCCAGACTATACCGGTAAATCATTTGCGAAAGCTAAACATGAATTAGAGTCTTCAGGGTTTATCGTAAATGTATCAGCTAGAGAATATTCGGATGATATAGAAAAGGATAAAGTAATTTCACAAGATGTCTATAATATTAATTATCAGTATGGTTCTCAAATTAATTTTGTCGTTTCTAAAGGTAAGGATAAGAACGAAAAACAAAAGGATGACAAAGAAAGTGAAAATGATAATTCTGATGAACAAAGTTCACAATATGATAAAACATATTATGGAACGTTTACAATTCCTTACCGAGGAACTGGGGATAAACAGAAAGTAGAGATTTACATTCAGGACGATTCAAACGACATTGATAAACTAAAAGAAAGTTATGAGACGAAAAATAGTACAACGAAAAACTTTAATCTCGTTATTACGCCTGATGAAGATGGTGAGATTCTCGTTAAGATTGACGGTAAAACGTATATACATGAAAAAATAAAATATGATAGTCTTGGGAATTAACTGGTTACAGATGTAACCAGTTTTTTTCTTTCTTCATAATATGTATAATATGAATGAAGGGGGAGTGTTCATGAAGTACCATCATATATTTAATGCAGTTAGTGATAAAATTAGCGAAGTACTCCATATTCAGGATGAAGAAACGAAGGAAGTTTATATTAATATCATTAAACAGTTATCGCCCGGAAATGACTATACATTCGTTGAAATTATGAAAGAATATATCGCGGAATATCAACAGAAAAGCTTTCAGTTCTATCAATATAAAGCGAATAATGGATTCGTTGTGAATCGATCACAATACGGGCTTGAAGTTGTTGAAGTTAATAAAGATACAAGATTTGTTGTCGGGGATATGATTACCCATTTAAGTAATGATGCTGTTGACGTACTGAGTGAACGCTACCGTAAACTATTATTTCACGATGCGATTGAGCGTCAGGAATGGTCGAATTTAATTTTGAAACAAGTTGATGCAACAGTAAAGCGTAGTAGTGAATCGTATGAATTTGAACTCAAAAGATTTGAAATAGCAGATCCTTTTGTACATAAAACAGAAAGTTATCAGCATGTATTAATATATGCTCCGGAACAGTTGCATGAGATTAAAAGCGAAATTTCAACTGAACTACCAATTATACTGGATGTCCGTTATACAGAAGGAACGGCGTCAGTATTTGACATTAAACCTGAAGTCATATTGATGAGCAGACATACGAAAGGAAGTATTGAACAATATATTGTGGAAGCTGATGCTTTAAAAGTCGGTGAAGCATCGTTCGGTGCATTAAGTGAATATGAATCGATACAACTTGGTCAATATACATTTGAATATGGTGTTACAGGTGAAAGAACCGCATATCCTGACGTAGAGATCATCAATCATGCATCAGATGATCAAATAATGGAATTTGCAAAGCGACATGTTATGAATCACTTATAAAGGGTAAAGTGTTTATATAATTATTTCAGGAGGGTATAACTATGGGTAAAAGAATTCCTAAAGATCGTGGTATTGATAACTCACTAAAAATTATGAAAGAAGGATATGAGTACGTACCTTCTCGCATGAAAAAATTTAATACGAATATATTTGAAACGAATGTTTTAGGTGGAAAGACTGCTGTTGTCATTAGTGGTAAAAACGCTGCAGAATTGTTTTACGATAATGATAAAACTGAGCGTAAAGGCACTTTACCGAAACGCGTCGTTAAAACTTTGTTTGGAAAAGGTGCGATTCATACGACAGCAGGAAAAACACATCTTGACCGAAAAGCGCTTTTTATGTCATTGATGACAGATGAGAATCTTGCGTATTTAAGGAAGCTTACACGCAATTACTGGTTCCAGAATATAGAAAATATGCAGTATCAGCATAAAGTAAATGTATATAATGAATCTACAGTGTTGCTAACAAAAGTTGGATTAAGATGGGCGGGTATCGTTGAGAATCCAGACAATATTAATAAAATGGCTGACGATATGAATAAGATGATTGATTCTTTCAGTGCTATCGGTTCACTATATGGTGGCTATAGAGAAGCTAAAAAAGCACGAGCACGTGTAGAACAGTTTTTAGAAGATCAAATTGTTGCAACGCGTAAAGGGAAAATCCATCCAGAAAAAGGGACGGCTTTATACGAATTTAGTCATTGGGAAGATATGAATGGTAAACCGATGGATGCAAGACTTTGTGCTGTAGATTTAATGAATGTGATTCGCCCACTCGTAGCAATTAATAAATTTGTCAGCTTCGGCGTACTCGCGCTTCATGAATTTCCAGGTGAGCGTATACGTGTTGCTTTAAACGAAGACGACTATGCCTATAAGTTTGTTCAGGAAGTAAGACGTTACTATCCATTTGTTCCATTTTTACCAGGTAAAGCGAAAGAAAATATTACGTTTGAAGGATATAAAATTAAAAAAGATACGATGATGGTGCTTGACGTTTATGGTACATTACATCGCGATGATTTGTTCAGTGAACCAGATCGCTTCAATCCATATCGATTTGATGCATGGGATGGTAGTCCATTTGACCTTATTCCGCAAGGTGGGGGAGATTATTATACGAACCATCGTTGTGCAGGTGAGTGGATGACGATTATTATTATGGAAGAAACGATGAAGTTCTTTGCAAATGAAATTTCATATAATGTACCACCACAGGACTTTACTGTAGATACGACGAAGTTCCCGGGTAAAGTAGCATCTGGTATGGATATAGAAGATATAAAAGTAAACATAGACCGTACAAAATAAAACTGAGGCAATTGCCTCAGTTTTATTTTGTAATTTCACCTTTCCAGTCATCCATCCCTTGATCAACAACAGTAATATTAATGCCTTCTTCATATAAGTATTCAGCAGCCTGTAAAGCACGGCCACCACGTTTACATAAAATGATGTATTCATCTTCCGAATTAAATTGACTTAATTGATCAGGAATTGTATTTAAAGGAATGTTAATTGCTGATTTTATATGGCCTTCAGCAAATTCTTCAGGTGTACGTACGTCAATAATATGTGCGTCAGTTCCTGTTTGTAGTGTATCCTGTAGTGCATCTAATGTAATATGTTTCAATTTAAAGACCTCCTTTTTGTTTATGATACTATGTTTGGGATAAAATTAAAAATAAAAGGAGGAGATGTATTGCTATTATTTACGAACCCACTTGAGCAGATTCAAGCGTATATTACAGATAAAACTGCACACTTCCAGGAGATGGTGGACTATTTAACGACATTGGTGTTATTAGGTTTTGGAATTATCGTTCTTATATTAGTGGTCACATTATTTTTACTGTACAAAATATACAGACAAACAAGTAAAGGTTATGTTGATCGCATTCGAGCAGAAGTTGAACGTGACTTAATTCAGAAATATCAGCTGGAACTTCGTGAAGATTACAAAAAATACTTGCAAAAAAAGTAGTTGTCATTTAATCAATATAGGAGTATGAATATGTTAAGTATGTCACAATATTGCCACTTGTTGCACTTGATGTTCTTACTTTTTCATCATAAACTATTTGTGAAATACATCACAAGGAGAATAGAAAATGAAACAGCAGGCAGATTTAGAAAGCGAATTTTTTTACGGTAGATTATTGATGGAAGGTATCCAGCATACTGTAACGACGAAACAAGGTTTGATTTCAAGCTTTACGATAAGATATTTATTGCGTGCAATGATGGCAGGGTTTATCATAGCGCTGATCACAATTTTTACGTGGAAATTAAAAATTGATTTTTTAAAAGTGACAGATTCAGGAGTTGCGGCTCTCATTGGAGGGGTCGGCTTTAGTGTCGCCCTTGTATTTATTATGTTTACGTATTCAGAGTTGCTGACGAGCAACTTTATGTATTTTACTGTAGGGATGTATTATAAAACGATTGATTTATACCATGCGCTGCTCGTGTTTCTTGTCTGTTTCATCGGAAATATTCTCGGCGGACTCGTTTTGTTTTTAATGCTTTCTTTTTCTACATTACTGTCTGATGATATGATAAAATTGATGATAACTATTACAGAATATAAAGCGCATACATTAACAGCACATGATATATTTATTCGTGGAATTTTTGCGAATTTCTTTATTAACATTTCAATCATTGTTTCAATGCATTTTAAGGAAGCATTTCCGAAAATGTTCGTATTGATGATTGGTGTTACGATATTTGCGTACATGGGTTATGAACATGTTATTGCGAATGGTATAATATTTACTGGTGCAGTCGTTAATGGAATAAGTTCTGAGTATTACCTTGATATCATTAAAAATATTATTATGAGTGGTCTAGGTAATTATATTGGTGGCGGTTTATTAATCGGTTTGTTTTATGCGTATTTAAATGCGCCAAAATCTTCTAAATGAGGTGAATGTTATTAAAGGTCAAATCATAAAAGCATTAAGTGGTTTTTATTACGTAAAGTATAATGATGAAATTTATCAATGTCGTGCACGTGGTAATTTCAGAAAGAAAGGGATAAATCCACTCGTAGGTGATTTCGTTACATTCCAGATAGAGAATGAAACGGATGGCTACATACTATCTATAGAAGAAAGAACGAATTATATGGTAAGACCGCCAGTTGCAAATATTGAACGTGTGATTATCGTAATGAGTGCAAAGGAACCAGAATTCAGTTTAAACTTACTTGATAAGTTTCTCGTAAAGGTTGAATCTTATCATATTGAACCCGTAATTTTAGTGACAAAGCGAGATTTATTATCGGCATCTGAATGCAGCAAAATCGAAAATCATTTAGCATATTATACATCGATCGGATACGAGACGTACTTCGTTTCAAATTTAAATACGCAGTCTTATGACACGCTTGTAAAAGGGATAACAGTACTTGCTGGTCAGTCTGGTGTTGGGAAGTCATCATTTATTAATAGTTTAATACCTGATGCGAACTTAAATACTGGCGTTATTAGCAACGCGTTAAATCGAGGAAAACATACGACGAGGCATGTTGAATTGATACCGTTACAAAATGGTTATATTGCGGATACACCAGGATTTAGCTCATTGGATCTTGATAATATCGAAAAAGTCACATTAAAAAATATGTTTCCTGAATTTATCGCCATTGCTGATGCATGTAAGTTTAGAGAATGCCTGCATATCAATGAACCGAAATGTGCGGTTAAAAGCGCTGTAGAAGCAGGTGAAATACTACAGACACGATATGACCATTATTTACAGATGATACGGGAAATTGAATCTAGAAAGGTGAGATATTAATGAAAGTAGCACCGAGTTTATTATCATGTAATTTTATGAAATTAGAAGACGAAATCAATGCAATTGAAGCTGCTGGTGCAGATTACTTACATTTCGATGTAATGGACGGTATGTTCGTTCCGAATTTATCGTTTGCATTTCCGATATTACAGCAAATTAGAGCGCATACGAAAATGACGATTGATACACATTTAATGGTAAAGAAACCAGAACGTTATATTCAGGCCTTTGCAGATGCGGGTAGTGATATTATTACCGTTCATGTTGAAGCAACCGAGCATATACACCGTACTTTACAGCTTATTCGTGATACTGGAAAAAAAGTCGGAATCACTTTAAATCCGGGCACACCTATAGAAGTATTAATGCCTGTATTGCACATGGTAGATCTTGTGCTCGTAATGACAGTTAATCCTGGATTTGGTGGCCAGTCATTTATTCAGGAATGTTTAAGTAAAATTGAATTTTTGAAAAATTATCGAAATGAACACCAACTTACATATGAAATCGAAGTAGATGGTGGCGTCAATGATGTAACTGCGCAGTATTGTATCGATAGTGGGGCGGATGTTCTTGTAGCAGGCTCTTACTTTTTTAAACATGATGACTATTCGATGCCTGTCAGAGCGCTGAAGGGAGAATAGTATGAACTTACATATTATTTGTACGAAGTTAGATGTAGATGATTCAATCTTTGAACAATATCGTGATGATGACTGGATTGGTGTTGATTATGGTGCGTTAATGCTCATTGAACATAATATTAGACCGATTGCAGTATTCGGAGATTTTGATTCAATCGATGAAAATGAGCGCGCGCGCATTGAAAATGAAATTGAAATCGATTATTTACCCGCAGAGAAAAATGAAACGGATTTAGAAGTGGCGCTTCAGTATGCGAAAGATTTAGGTTATCAGAAAGTATTCATTCATGGTGCTACTGGTGGTAGACTGGATCACTTTTTAGGTAATTTACAGACGTTATTACATCCGGAAGTATTATTATCTCAAAGTGAATTTATTATGGTGAACGATCAAAATACGATTCAAGTACTTGCAGCGGGAACGCATATCATTGAGAAGGAATATGATAAGAAATATATTTCGTTTATTCCAGTTAATGATGGGGTCATATTGACTTTAGTAGGATTCAAATATGATGTTGAGCGGTTTGAAGTAAATTTAGGAATTACGAGAACTGTTTCGAATGAATTTCAATCAACGCGAGCTGAAGTAACAGTTGAGCAAGGTATGGTATATATAATTCAAAGTAAAGAATAAAAAAAGACCTTTCACACAAAGGTCTTTTTTGTATCTATATATTCAATTAAACACGTGTCACTTTACCTGATTTTAATGCACGAGCTGAAACCCATACACGTTTAGGCTTACCATCTACTAAGATGCGGACTTTTTGTAAGTTTGCTCCGAAGCGACGTTTGCTGTAGTTCATTGCGTGAGAACGATTGTTACCTGTTACGGCTTTACGACCAGTAACATGACATACTTTAGCCATTGTTTTTGCCTCCTTTAATAGAATATAGAGATACACTTATCTTTTACATACTATAACAATTTAACATAATTCAATTTGTATTGCAATAAATTTTTGTCATTCGTCGTATGTGCAAATAATCGATTTTCTTTTATTTTAAATGATATAAGTTCAAACTAATAAAATTATTTTTAAGATTAAACGAGACAATTCTTGTAATTATGAATATTTATTGATTATAATAATGTGACGAGTGTATAAACAAGGAGGCAGTGAAATGACATTAGAGATTACAAATGAATTTGGTTCAATCGATATTTCAAGTGATGTAATCGCAACGATTGCAGGTGGTGCGGCAGTTGAGTGTTACGGCATTATCGGTATGGCAAGTAAACATCAGGTGCGAGACGGCATTGCTGATATTTTAGGACGAGATAACTATTCTAAAGGTGTTATCGTAACGAATAAGGACGGTATTTTAGATGTTGATATGTATATTATCGTAGCTTACGGCACTAAAATTTCAGAAATTGCGAGTAACGTTCAGTCTACAGTTAAATACACTTTAGAGAAAACTTTAAACTTAACGGTGAATTCAGTGAACATTTACATTCAAGGTGTACGTGTCATCAAGCTGGATGATGAAGAATAGGGAGGATTTCATAATGAAAACAATTGACGGCAAGCTATTTGCTGAAATGATAATTACAGGGGCAAATAACTTATCTCAAAACGCTGACTATGTAGATTCACTGAATGTCTTTCCAGTACCAGATGGTGATACTGGGACGAACATGAATCTTTCTATCAGTTCAGGTGCGAAAGAGACTGAAGAGAATATTGAAGCGCATATCGGTAATGTAGGTATCGCTTTCTCTAAAGGACTATTAATGGGTGCACGTGGTAATTCTGGTGTTATATTATCACAGTTATTCCGTGGTTTTTCAAAATATATTGAAGCGGAAAGTGAAATTGACAGTACGAAATTTGCGAAAGCATTCCAGGCTGGTGTGAAAACTGCATATAAAGCAGTAATGAAACCAGTTGAAGGTACAATTCTTACTGTAGCGAGAGAAGCATCTGAAGCTGCAATGAAAGCAAGTGAAACAACAGATAATTGTATAGAAATTATGGAAGCACTTGTGAAAGAAGGTAACGCATCATTACAACGTACGCCGGATTTATTGCCAGTACTTAAAGAAGTTGGCGTTGTAGATAGTGGTGGACAAGGTTTAATGTATGTGTATGAAGGATTCCTTGCAGTACTAAAAGGAGAAAAAATCGCTGCACCTGTAAAACGCGATATCGATGATAACTTTATTAACGATGAACACGATTTCGGTGATGTTGTAAAAACGGAAGATATCGTACCTGGGTTCTGTACAGAATTCATGGTTCGTTTCAAAGAAGGTATGAAACCATTCAGCGAAGATCAATTTAGAGAAGATATGTCGAAGTTCGGTGATTCTTTATTAGTAATTTCAGATGATGAAATTGTAAAAACACATGTTCACTCGGAAACTCCAGGTGAAGCATTAACATATGGTAGTCAGTACGGTGAAATTATTAAAATTAAAATTGAGAATATGCGTGAACAACACCGAGAAGTATTACGTAAACGTGGTGTTAAAGAAACGACAAATGAAATCGCTAAAGTAGAAAAAGCATTAATTACGATTTCTATGGGTGATGGCATTACTGAATTATTTAAATCTATCGGTGCGACACATGTTATTAGTGGTGGTCAAACGATGAATCCATCAACTGAGGATATCGTAAAGATAATCGAAGCGAGTGGCTGTAAAGAGGCGGTTGTATTACCAAATAATAAAAACATTATTATGGCTGCAGAGCAAGCTGCAGAAGTTGCTGAAATTCCGGTTGCAGTTGTTCCGACTAAAACAATTCCACAAGGTTTAGGTGCGATGCTTGCATATAATCCTGAAGCATCTTGCGATGACAATAAAGAATCGATGACTGAAGCGATGCAGCATGTTAAATCTGGTTCTGTAACGTATGCAGTAAGAGATACATCTATTGATGGTGTAAATATCGAAAAAGATGCATTTATGGGTATTAATGAAGGTAAAATCACAGTATCTGATAAGGATCAGAATAAAGTATGCATCGAACTGTTAAAATCTATGATTGATGAAGACTCTGAAATTGTAACGATTATTAAAGGTGCTGATGCAACAGATGATAATGTCGCTGCGATTGAAAACTTCTTAACAGAAAATTACGAAGATGTAGAAATTGAAATTCAGGATGGAAAACAACCGATATATAGCTTTATGTTTTCTGTAGAATAAGTTAATCTATAAGTATTAGAACTACACTGTACAGTGTAGTTCTTTTTCAATGAAATTAAGGGGGAAAATTATGAAATATAGAAGCGTTTTTGATATTATAGGGCCAGTGATGGTAGGACCATCATCTTCACATACAGCAGGAGCAGTAAGAATTGGTCTCGTCGCAAGAGATTTATTCGGAGGTACTCCGGAAGTCGTTGACATATATTTATACGGTTCGTTTATGGAAACGTATAAAGGACATGGCACGGATGTTGCTTTAGTTGCAGGATTATTAGGATTCGATACAGATGATAGTAGAATTCCGGATAGTTTAGCATTAGCTGAAGCGGCTGGACTGCAAATTAATTTTATCGAGATGACAGAGGAAAGAAGTCATCCTAATACTGCGATATTAAATATGAGAAGCATGGACCAGCAATTATCAATTGAAGGTATTTCTATCGGTGGTGGTAAAATAGAAATCGTCGCATTAAATGGTTTCCAAATTGCGATTTCAGGCAACTACCCGGCGCTATTAGTATTCCATAAAGATACTTTCGGAACGATTGCGAAAGTAACAACAATTTTAAGTAAGCACGAGATTAACGTTGGACAAATGCAAGTTTCCCGCAAGGAAAAAGGAGATTTAGCATTAATGACGTGTGAGCTTGATGATGAAATAACAGATGAAATCATCGATGAAATTAGACGTTGTGATGGAATTCAAACTGTTACGTTAATGACAGAATCATAAAAGGGGAGAAAGTATGTTTAAAAGTGTAGAAGAACTTATTCAAATTTGTGAAAGAGAAAATAAAAGTATTTCAGATGTAATGATCGCTCAGGAAATGGCTGTTTCAAAACAAAGTTATGAAACAGTAATGGCGAATATGGAACGAAATTTAAATGTAATGGAACAAGCAGTTGAACGTGGATTAAATGGTGTCTCAAGTCCAACAGGATTGACTGGTATGGATGCTGTTAAATTACGTGATTATATCGCTAAAGGGAATACTTTAAGCGGTGAAACATTACTGGATGCAGTTTCAAAAGCAGTTGCAACAAATGAAGTCAATGCAGCAATGGGATTAATATGTGCAACACCAACGGCTGGTAGTGCAGGCGTTGTACCTGGAACACTATTTGCAATGAAAGCGCGTCTGAATCCGACGAGAGAAGAGATGGTTAAGTTTTTATTCACAACTGGTGCATTCGGCTTTGTCGTTGCAAATAATGCATCGATATCGGGCGCTGCAGGTGGGTGCCAGGCAGAAGTTGGTAGTGCGGCAGCAATGGCAGCAGCAGCAATAGTTGAGATGGCAGGCGGTACGCCACAAATGAGTGCGCATGCATTTAGTATATGCCTGAAAAACATGTTAGGACTTGTATGTGATCCTGTTGCAGGGTTAGTTGAAGTTCCTTGTGTTAAACGTAATGCAGCTGGTGCTTCTAATGCAATTGTTTCTGCAGATATGGCACTTGCAGGTGTTGAAAGCAGAATACCGACAGATGAAGTGATCGAAGCAATGTACAAAATTGGATTAACGATGCCAAGTGCGCTGCGTGAAACAGGACGTGGAGGTCTCGCAGGTACTAAAACCGGCCAGGAAATGAAGGAAAGAATCTTTGGAACAAAATCAGCATCTTCTTACAACGGATAGTAAACTTGAAGATTTAAAAGGTGTAGGGCCGAAGTCTATCGAACATTTAAATACGTTGAACATTCATTCGATAGAGGATCTTATTTTATATCTACCTTATAAATTTGAAGATGAAACGGTTGTGAATTTACATGATGCTGAAGATAAAGCAAAAATAACGGTGCAGGGTGAAATTTACTCTGCACCTGTTTTAGCACACTTCGGTCGTGGAAAATCGAAAGTTTCGTTTCATATGATGGTAGATAATGTGGCTGTTAAAGTTGAATTTTTTAATCAAATGTATGTCAAACGAATAGCAGAAACAGGGAAAACAGTTAAAGTGACTGGCAAGTGGAACAAAGCAAGACAAATTATACAAGGTAGTAAAATCAATGAAGATTTGGGCGGTGTAAGTCTCGTCCCACAATATAGTTTAAAAAGTTTAATTAAACGCGCAAGTTTTAGAAAAATGATAGAAAGCGCATTTCATGAAGTGACGATACAGCCTTTTTTACCAGCTCAGTTAATTGAAAAATATAAATTATGGGATTTGAATCAATCAATTTATGAACTGCATTTCCCGACAAGTCATCAACATCTGCAGCAGGCAAGGAGGAGTTTTGCCTTTTGTGAGTTATTGTTATTTCAGCTGAAGATGCGGATGCTGAACCAACTTGAACAAAAAGATGCACCAAACAGTAAAGTACATTACGATATAAAACGAGTAAAAGCATTCATTTCAACATTACCATTCGAACTTACAGATGCTCAAAAGCAAGTTGTAAATGAAATCTTTCGAGATATGAAGCACGAGAATCGCATGAACCGTTTGCTTCAAGGTGACGTAGGATCTGGTAAAACAGTCGTTGCTGCAATTTGTATGTTTGCGTTAATGACTGCTGGCAGACAAAGTGCACTTATGGTCCCTACAGAAATTCTTGCTGAACAACACGCAGAAAGTCTGGCGCAATTATACGGGGAACAATTAAATATCGCGTTGCTGACGAGTTCAATAAAAGGGAAGAAGCGGGCACTCATACTTGAAGCACTTGAACGCGGTGAAATAGACGTTATTGTTGGGACACATGCACTCATCAGTGAACCTGTAAAGTTTCATGATCTAGGACTTGTAATTACTGATGAACAGCATAGATTCGGAGTAAATCAACGTAAATTACTGCGTGAAAAAGGGAATGATGCGAACGTATTATTTATGACAGCGACACCGATACCACGTACACTTGCAATTTCCGTTTTTGGTGAATTAGATGTGTCTACTATAAAGCAGATGCCTAAAGGTCGTAAACCCATTATTACGGAGTGGGCAAAACATGAAGAAATTGAACTTGTACATGAGAAAACAGCGCGTGAAATTAATGCAGGCAGACAAGTGTACGTCATTTGTCCTTTAATAGAAGCGTCAGAACATCTTGATGTAAAAAATGCAGTTGAAATTTATGAATCGTATCAAGCAAGATTTGGTATAGATAAAGTTGGTTTATTACACGGCAAAATGAAAGCTGAAGAAAAAGATGAAGTGATGAATAAGTTTCAAAATCATGATTTTGATGTTATAGTATCTACAACAGTTGTTGAAGTCGGCGTAAATGTTCCGAATGCAACGATGATTGTCATATATGATGCAGAACGCTTCGGTCTTTCTACACTTCACCAATTACGTGGTCGTGTAGGAAGAAGTTCATATCAAAGTTATTGTATGCTAATCGGTAATCCTGAGAGTGAAACCGGTATTGAACGACTGCAAATAATGACACAAACAACAGACGGATTCGTGTTAAGTGAGAAGGATCTTGAAATGCGTGGTCCAGGAGATTTCTTTGGCGTGAAACAAAGCGGATTACCTGATTTTAAAGTCGCAAATATTGTTGAAGATTATCGTATGCTCGAAGTTGCCCGGGATGAAGCAAGTGAATTAATTTTAAGCGGGGCATTAAATGTGCCTGAGCTATGTAATTTGAAGTTACGTGTAGAAAAAGAACTGAAAGCACACCAACTGGATTAAAGGAGATAGAAATGAGAGTAATTATTAGATTGATTGGCGTTTTACTTATTGGTGCTGCAATCACAATGTTTTTCTGGCAGGACATTCGTGCATATTTTACGAATTCCGTTAATGAGAAAATCATTAAATCATATGAGAAAAATGAAGACCATGTTAAAGTAAATGAATTTGAAAAATGGGTTACGAAAACAGAACCTGAAAAACTAAAATTAAAAGATAATATGCTTGGTTATTTAAAAATTAAAGCAGCAAAAATTAATGAACCTTTGTATAAAGGACCAGCAACACAGGAAGCTATGAAAAATGGTGTTGTACTTGTGGATAAAGGTGAAAAGTTAACAGAACAAAATGTTGCGATTGCAGGACATCGTGTTGAAGGTGCGGGGATTCGATTTAATTATTTAGACCGTGCAAAAGTAGGCGACAAAGTTGAACTATTATCACGATCTGGAACGAATGTATATGAAATATATAAAATTTATAATGTAAAACCGACAGAAGTTGGTGTGTTAGATGAACATCCAGGAAAGCCTCAGGAATTAACATTAATTACATGTGAGGAATATAATCCGGATACGTTATTATTTGAAAAACGTATGATCGTAAAAGCTGAAATTATTGAGAAAAATGGTGTTAAAGTTAAAAAGAAAAACTCAGAAATAAAGAAAGCAGCATAAGCAAATAAGGCTTTAACTGCAACAAGCAAAATCGAGCAAAACTAATAAATCGCTATTTGTGGTGCACCCCAAAAGTTAGACTTAAAATCTAACTTTTGGGGTGTTTTATTTGGCTAAATATGATTTGGAATTCAAGCTGAAAATCGTAATTGAATATATTAATGGCACAGGTGGATTCAGTGTTGTTGGTAAGCGTAATGGTATAAGTCGCTCTATGGTTAGAGATTGGTATAGAGCATATAGTGCCTTCGGCATTGAAGGGTTAGAAAGAAAAAGAAGTAAGAAGAAATACAGTTTAGAGGATAAGATTGTTATACTGAGATGGATGAAAGAGAATAATGCTTCATTAAGTATTACTTCAACCAAATTCCGTATTAATAATCCATCTCTTATATCTTCTTGGGTGAATGCTTATAATAAGCATGGTATTGATGGATTATCTGAAAAGAAGAAAGGAAGTCCATCTATGAAGAAGAAAAAAATTAATAATGGTAATAGTGACTATGTGAAAAAAATTGAACATGAAAATGAACTTTTAAGAGCTGAACTTGCCTATATAAAAAAGTTGAAAGCTTCAGGGATAAGTATACCGAACCGACTGCTAAAATCGAATCAAGAGTCATTAAAGAGCTCCGAAAAGATTTCAAATTAAACATTGTCCTTGAAGCACTGAAATTCCCAAAATCTACATATATGTATTGGCAGAAGCAGTTTGATAAAGAAAATAAGGATCAGAAAATAGAAAATCAAATAAAGGAAATTTTTGAGGAAAACGCCATGAATTATGGCTACAGAAGGATTACAGGTGAACTTAGAAATAGAGGATATATTATTAATCACAAGAAAGTTCAGAGAATCATGAGTAAATTGAATTTAAAATCAATCTCATTTACTAGAAAAAATAGAAAATATTCATCCTACAAAGGAAAAATTGGCCGTATCGCTGATAATTTGGTTAACCGTAGGTTTGATACAAATATTCCCTATCAGAAAATAACTACAGATACATCAGAGTTTAAATACCATTATCTTAATGAAAATGGTTTAATTTGTACTGGGAAGCTTTATCTTGACCCATTTATGGATTTGTTTAATAGAGAAATTATCTCATATAGTATATCCAAAAAGCCAAATGCAGAAGGTATTATGTCAGCACTTACAAAAGCTGTGGCATTAACAGATGCATGTGAGTTTAGAAGAACTTTTCATAGCGATCAAGGTTGGGCTTATCAGATGAAAAAATATAGGCAAAAGCTTAAAGATAATAAAATATTTCAGAGTATGTCCCGTAAGGGAAATTGTCTGGATAACTCGCCGATGGAGAGCTTTTTCAGTATTTTAAAACAGGAAATATTCTACGGAAAAGTTTATGAAAGTTATGAACAACTTGAAGTAGCAATTGAAAATTATATATGGTATTACAACAATAAGCGAATTAAATCAAAATTAGAATGGAAGAGCCCGATAGGGTTCAGAGAAAGTAGACTAAATGTAAAAATTGCATAAAAAAATGGAATGGATTTCTCCATTCCAAATAGTCTAACTTTTAGGGTTCACTACAATTTGATTTATTGTTTTTGTTCGGTTTTATTTTTGTCCGATTATTTTATTATTGCAGTGTTTTTATATTTTTGTTATATTTACTAGTATTAAGACCAACTACTAAAAAGGGAATTGAGTACATGAAAAAGTTGACAAAGAAACAAAGACAGGAACAATTATTACAACTGTTAGAAAACGATCCGTTTATTACCGATGAAACGTTAAGTCATGAATTTAATGTGAGTATACAAACCATTCGTTTAGATCGACTTGAGCTTAATATTCCTGAACTAAGAGAACGTATAAAAAAGGTTGCAGAAAAATCTCACGACGAAATCAGAACATTGCCGATGGACGATATTATCGGTGAAGTTATAGATATTTCACTTGATAATATGGCAATTTCAATACTTGATATAAAAAAACAGCATGTTTTCAGCAGAAATAATATTGCTCGCGGCCACTTTTTGTTTGCACAGGCAAATTCTTTATGTGTCGCTTTATTAAATGATGAATTTGCACTTACAGTTTCAAGCACGGTCCAATTCCAAAAACCTGTAATGCTAGGAGATAGAGTCGTTACTAAAGCAGTATTACGTGAGAAAAAGGATAAACGTGCTAAAATTGAAGTGTTAAGTACAGTCAATCAGACACAAGTGTTTTACGGGGAATTTGAAATGTATTACAACAATAAAGGAGCTTCATTATGATAAAAATTGCTGTTGATTTACACGGTGGAGATAACGCGCCACATATTGTTTTAGATGGGATTGAAATGTTTTTAGATCAATTTGATGATGTTGAGATTCATTTATATGGTGATGAATCAAAAAATCATATTCAGCATCCGAATTTAAAAATCCATCATACGACTGAAGTCATTACGATGGATGATGAACCTGTTCGTGCAATTAGACGAAAAAAAGATGCATCGATGGTACGTGCAGCAGAAAGTGTAAAACTAAAGGAAACAGATGCGATTGTATCTGCGGGTAACACGGGTGCACTCATGGCAGCTGGACTGTTTGTGATTGGTCGTATTAAAGGGATTGAACGACCAGCACTGGCGCTAACACTCCCTACAATTAATGACGAAGGTTTTATGCTGCTTGATATGGGGGCAAATGCAGATGCTAAACCTGAATATTTAGTACAATATGCAAAGATGGCTACCATTTATGCGAAGAAAAATCGTGGTATAAAAAACCCA
Source organism: Macrococcus armenti (assembly GCF_020097135.1). NCBI lineage: Bacteria > Bacillati > Bacillota > Bacilli > Caryophanales > Staphylococcaceae > Macrococcus > Macrococcus armenti. Next base: position 907,305 of record NZ_CP083608.1, read on the forward strand.
ACTGTCGGATTAGCGAATATCGGGACTGAAGATAAAAAAGGCAACCAACTTGCCCGAGATACATTTAATTTATTAAAAGAAGATGATTCGATTCACTTTATTGGTAACGTTGAATCTAAAGCATTACTGAATCATGCTGCAGATATCGTCGTTACAGATGGATTTACGGGTAATATGATTTTGAAAACATTGGAAGGAACTGCAAACAATATTTTTAAGATGCTTAAAGAAACGTTAATGTCATCAACAAAAACAAAACTTGCTGCAGCGTTAGTAAAAAAAGATTTAATGCAGCTTAAAAATAAAATGGACTATTCAGAATATGGGGGTGCTGTATTGTTTGGTGTAGATGGGATTGTCATTAAAGCACATGGCTCAAGTGATAAAAAAGCATTCTTTAATGCACTGAAACAAGCGCGCCAATCTGCTAAGGAAGATGTAACGAATTTATTGAAACAAGAGGTGACACATGAGTAAACGTGCTTTAATTTTTCCAGGTCAAGGTTCTCAATTTGTTGGTATGACTGAGGACTTTAATGAAAGTGCACAAGCAACACTTAAGGAAATGAATGCACTATTAAATATTGATCTACTATCAATGATGCACCATGATGAAAGAATAAATGAAACAACATATACACAACCTGCAATTTTAATGCACAGTATTGCATTATATGAACAATATAAGGGGAAGTATGATTATTGTTTAGGTCATAGTTTAGGAGAATTCAGTGCGTTAGTTGCAGCAGGCGTACTCACGAAGGAAGCGGCAGTTCAAATCGTTTATAAACGTGGGCAGCTAATGAACGAAGCGTATCCGAACGGTATCGGTAAAATGGCAGCAATTATGGGGACAAAACGTGAAGTAATTGAAGATGCTTGTGCTGCGATAAGTAATCACGAACAAGTATTAAATATCGCAAATATTAACGGACCAGGACAAATTGTTGTTTCAGGACATAGTGAAGCGATAGATGCGCTTATTGAACAAAAACAAGCGCTCGGTCTGAAAAAAGTAATACCTTTAAACGTTAGCGGACCGTTCCATTCAGAACTCATGAAAGTTATCGAAAGAGATTTCGAAAACTTTATCAATCAATTTGAATTTTCAGATGCAGTAGTGCCTGTTATTCAGAATGTAACAGCAACTCCAGTTACAGATGCAGATGAAATAAAAGCAAATTTAATTAAACAATTATATTCTCCAGTAGAATTTACAAATTCAATTCAATATTTAATTGATAATGGTGTAACCGAATTTGTTGAAGTTGGCCCTAAAAATGTACTCACTTCATTAGTGAAGAAAATTAATCGTGATGTTAATACGATTAACATTGCAACGACAAATGACTTAAGCGAGGTATAGTATGAAAACAGCAATAGTTACAGGAAGTTCTAGAGGTATCGGAAGAAGTATTGCAATCGCACTTGCACAGAATGGCTTTAATGTTGTCGTTAACTATTCAGGAAATGCAAGTAAGGCGGAGGCGGTAGTCGACGAAATAAAAATATTAGGGCAGGATGCATTTGCGATTAAAGCAGATGTCAGCAATATGGACGAAGTGAAGGCGATGATCGATAAGACGATTGAAACATTTGGAACAGTAGACTGTATCGTTAATAATGCAGGTATCACAAGAGATAATTTAGCGATGCGTATGAAATCTTCTGAGTTTAATGATGTTATTAATACGAACTTAACAGGTGTATTCAATGTTATTCAGGCCGCTACTAGACAACTGCTACGTCAGAAGTCAGGAACAGTTATCAATGTGAGCAGTATCGTTGCAAGTATCGGTAACGCGGGACAGGTGAACTATGTTGCAGCTAAAGCAGCGGTTGAAGGTATGACAAAAACATTTGCACGTGAATTTGCAAGTCGTGGTATACGTGTCAATGCAGTTGCACCTGGCTTTATTAAAAGTGATATGACAGACGTGTTAGATGAAAAGCTCGTGGAACAGATGAAATCACAAATTCCTTTAGGTCAGATGGGGGAACCTGAAGATGTTGCGAATATGGTAGCATTTTTAGCGAGTGACAAAGCAAGTTACATTACAGGCCAAACTTTCCATGTTAATGGTGGAATGTATATGCAATAATTAGTTTGAATACGATTATTTTAAGGAGGTGAAATAATGGAAAACTTCGACAAAGTAAAAGATATTATCGTAGATCGTCTAGGTGTTGATGCAGACAAAGTTACTGCTGATGCTTCATTTAAAGATGATTTAGGTGCAGATTCATTAGATATCGCTGAGCTAGTGATGGAACTTGAAGATCAATTTGGAACTGAAATTCCGGATGAAGATGCTGAAAAGATCAACACTGTAGGTGATGCAGTGAAATACATTGAATCATTAGAAAAATAATAAAATCAATAATATATGGTCCGAACAGAATGCATTTTAGCAAATTGTTCGGATTTTATATTTATTTTATGTATAATGGCTTTTTTTTATGCATTTTTTAACGTAAAATAGTATAGATACTAAGGAGGTACACATGAATAAACGACAAATCATAATTGATAAATTTAAGTTGAGATTAAATGAAACACTATTGAATTTAAACATAAAGCCGAAACAAATTGAACTCTACATACAGGCATTTTCACATTCTAGTTTTATAAACGATTTTAAACTGGCTAAAGTTGAAGATAACGAGCGTTTAGAGTTTCTTGGAGATGCGGTGTTAGAATTGATGGTTTCACAGTACTTATTTCAAAAACATCCAGATATACCTGAAGGAAAGTTGACGAAACTAAGAGCTGCGATAGTATGTGAGCCTTCACTTGTGACATTTGCAAAACTGCTGAACTTTGATCAGCTGATTTTACTTGGTAAAGGTGAAGAGAAAACTGGGGGCAGAACGAGGCCTTCGTTAATTGCAGACGCTTTTGAAGCGTTTGTAGGTGCATTATATTTAGATCAGGGACATGATATGACGAAGCAGTTTTTCGATTACTTTATTTTCCCTGAAATTACAGAGGAACTAATGCATGGTTTGATAGATTATAAAACGTACTTACAGGAATATATTCATAAACTTAAAAATTTACAAGTAACATATCATTTGATTAAAGAAGAAGGGCCAGCCCACTTTAAAACATTTACTTCAGAAGTGAGAATTGAAGGTGAAATGATTGGTATCGGTGCTGGTAGAACGAAAAAAGAATCCGAGCAGAAAGCGGCACAGGCAGCACTTAATCTGCTCACGTCAGGAGAATAACTATGGTTTATTTAAAGACGGTAGAAGCGACAGGATTTAAATCATTTGCAGATAAAACGACTGTAATGTTCGATGAAGGCGTTACTGCCATTATAGGGCCGAACGGTTCAGGAAAAAGTAATATAACAGATGCGATTAAATGGGTGCTTGGAGAGCAGTCTGCTAAATCGTTGCGTGGTGGAAAAATGGAAGATATTATCTTCTCTGGCGCAAAGGACAGGAATGCAACCAATTACGCAGAAGTGACACTTACGATTGATAATCATGAACGTAATTTATCAATCGATGCCGATATCGTTGCTATTACACGTAAATTATATCGTTCAGGTGATAGTGAGTATTTAGTTAATAAACAGAAAGTAAGACTTAAAGATATTACAGAATTATTTTTAGATAGTGGATTAGGTAGAGACGCATTCAGTATTATTTCACAAGGTAAAGTCGATCAAGTATTAAATGCGAAACCTATCGAGCGCAGACAGCTTATAGAAGAAGCGGCAGGCGTATTAAAGTATAAAAAACGCAAAGTTGAAACAGAACATAAATTAGAAGATACGATGAACAATTTAAATCGTGTGCATGATATTATATTCGATTTAAAGGATCGCGTTGAACCATTAAAGATAGAGGCGAGTATCGCAGAAGAATATATCGCACTGTCAGAAGAGATGAAAGATGCGGACATACAAGTAACTGTTCACGATATAAAAACAAATAACGAGCAGTATCAGCAAATCCAGAATGATATTCAGTCATTTGAAGCACAAAAAGAGTTTAAATTGAATAAAAATGAACGTTTGAACGAACAACTTAATGCGAAAAAACAACTGTTAACAGAAGAAACGAAAAGTCTGGAAAGCGATAAATCAAACTTATTGCAAATTACAGAACAGATTGAACGTAATATCGGTCTTCTTAATGTGAACAAAGAGCGACTGAATCATCAGACGAGCAATATTGAAGAGAAACATAAACTTCAATCAAAAATGAATGATGATTTAAAGCGACTAAAGATGAGTTCAGATAAACATGTTACGAAAATTAAAGCGTTAAAAAATGAACGCGTTAAGCTAAAGGATAAACTTTCTGAAACGGAGCAGTCAAAAACAGCACTTGAAGAAGATATTGACACTTTAATTGAAGAAACAAGAAGTGAATATTACGAGCAGTATACATTAAAGACGAAGCTTGAAAATGATATTCAGCATATGCGTTCCCGAATAGATGCGTTTAACGATGACAAAGCTGTAGAAGTTCATGACCAGGTTAAAGCGGAATATGCATCATTATTCGAAAAACATCAATCTATTATTTCAAAAATAAATGAAACCGAGCAGCGCGTACAGCAAAAACGCGCTGAATATACGGAGCAGCAACAACATATCCAGCAGAAAAAACAAACATATTTCAAGGACAATGAACAGCTGAAACAGGCAGAACAACACTTATCATCTTTAGAACACAAACTTAATCGTTTAAAGATGATACAGGAAGAATTTCAAGGATATTATCAAGGTGTAAGATTGTTATTAAAAAATAAACAGCAACTTAAAGGTATTCATCATACAATTCTTGATTTAATATCTATTGATGGACAGTATAATGATGCACTTGATAGTGCGCTTGGTGGGATACTACAGCATATCGTAGTTGATGATGCATATGCAGCACAATCTGCAATTGAATTTTTAAAGTCAAAAAAAGCAGGGCGTGCAACTTTTTTACCGCTGAATGTAATAAAACCTAGAAATATACAACAAAATTTACTAACGGGATTACAACAATTTGAAGGGTTCATTGGAACGCTGAGCCAACTGATTCACGTTGACGCAGCTTACAAACATATTATAGATAATGTTGCAGGTCATATTATTATTGCAACAAATTTGACGGAAGCAAATAAAATCGCGAAGTTTGCGGAATATCGTCATAAAGTTGTAACGCTAGACGGACAAGTTGTCAATACCGGTGGTTCTATGACCGGTGGGAGTAAACAAAAGCCAACACAGGCTTTAACATCAAGAAATGAACTCAATCAGCTTTCATCTCAATATGAAACATTTAAAGCGCAAACAAATGAGCTGAAAGAAAAGGTTGTTGCATTAAATGAATCAATCGCAGAAGAAGAATTTCAGTTAGAGCAGGATAAACAAGAAGGAATCTCGCTTCGCGATGTTCTGCACCAGCACAAGCTGCTGAAAGAAGAATTAAATGCACAGTTAGAGCGTCTGCAATCTCAGATTGATCGTTCAGAGCAATATGAAAAGGTGCGTAATGAAGTTGCACAATTAAAGCTGGATAAAAAAGAATGTGAACAGCAAGTATCAGAAATTGAAACAAAGCTTTCTGCATTAACTGATAAGATAAAAATGTATCAGGACAGTGCAACTAATAAAAAATCACTATTTGATGCATTACAGAGTGAATTACAGCAACTGCATAAATCGATAACGCAGTTAGATGCCGATATACAATATGAAATGAAGTTGCAAAAAGATGTAACACAACAAATAGAGGAAATAAACGAAGCATTATCACAAATTATAACGGACACTAACCTTATTGATCCGGAAGCAATTCAAACAGAGATTGCGCAGTTACAACATAATATAGACAGTGATAACGTAATTAAAACGGACATTATTAATAGCATTGCGCAATATAACAGCAATATAGAAACTTTAAATGAATCAATTGCTTCACTTGAATCAGATATTAGAGCAATAACACTTGAAATTAACGGACTTGTGAATGGGATTGGCGAGCTTAAAAGTCAGTATTCGAGACTCGATGTTTTAATTGACAACTTAATAGAACATTTGAATTTTACATATGAAATGACATATGAAGCTGCAGAAAAATATATGGATGAGCATCAATTGAAAGTTCGTGATGACAGTCACCTGAACGAACTCAGAAGCCGTGTAAAATTAACGAAGATAGCAATTGATGAACTTGGTCCTGTCAATATGAATGCAATTGAACAGTATGCGGCTGTTAGTGAACGCTATGAGTTTTTACAGTCACAGGAAGCTGATTTGTTAGAGGCTAAAGATAATTTAGAGTCTATAATTGAAGATATGGATAAAACGGTAACTGCCAGATTTAAAGCGACCTTTGATATTGTGTCCCAGGCATTCGAACAAATATTTAAACAGTTGTTCGGTGGAGGAGAAGGCCGACTCATATTAACGGAAAATGACTATTTGAATAGCGGTATCGATATATTTGTCCAGCCTCCTGGTAAAAAGCGTCAGCACTTATCACTGCTATCCGGTGGAGAACGCGCGATGACAGCGATCGTATTGTTGTTTGCGATATTAAATGCTAAACGTGCACCATTTGTTATACTTGATGAAGTAGAAGCTGCGCTCGATGAAGCAAATGTTAGTCGATTCGCGCAATATTTGACGACGTTAAAGGAACAGACCCAGTTCATCGTCATCACACATAGAAAAGGAACGATGGAAGAAAGTGATCGTCTTTACGGTGTAACGATGCAGAATTCAGGTATTTCAAAACTAGTAAGTGTAAATTTAAAGGAAATTGATGATAAAAAATTCAAGGAGTTGACAAAATGAGTTTCTTTAAAAAATTAAAAAATAGGTTTGTCGGCAATGATAATAAAGATAATTTAGAGCCTTTATCACCGGATGAAACTGTAGATGTACAACAGGAGGATCCAGTACATCGTGCTGAAGTCTCTGAAAGTGAAGCACATAGTACAATTATAGAACAACCGAAAAAAAATGAGAAAAAGTCAGAGTGGGAATTTGACTTTGATGATGATGATTTAATTTCAATTGAAGAATTTGAAGAACTTGAAGCTCAGCAAATCGGTGCAAAGTTCAGAGAAGGATTAGAAAAGTCCCGAGAAAATTTCCAGAACCGCTTAAACGACTTACTTGCGATGTATCGTACTGTAGATGAAGATTTCTTCGAAGCATTAGAAGAGATGCTCATTCAGGCTGATGTAGGGTTTAATACAGTAATGGAATTAGTAGAATCTTTACGAATGGAAGCGAAGCGTCGCAATATTACAGATACTGCTGATTTAAGAGAGGTTATCGTTGAAAAGATCGTTGAAATATATGAGCAGGAAGACGATAAACTTCAGGAAATGAACATTCAGGAAGATGGATTAACGGTTATATTAATGGTTGGTGTCAACGGTGTCGGTAAAACAACGACGATTGGTAAGCTTGCCCATCGATACAAAGGACAAGGAAAAAAAGTTATGCTTGCAGCCGGAGATACATTCCGTGCAGGTGCGATTGAGCAGCTGCAAGTATGGGGAGACCGTGTCGGAGTTGAAGTAATAAAACAAAGTGAAGGTTCAGACCCGGCAGCAGTTATGTATGATGCAATCGGTGCTGCTAAAAATCGTGGTGCTGATATTTTAATTTGTGATACTGCAGGACGTCTGCAAAACAAAGCAAATTTAATGACTGAACTGGAAAAAGTTAAAAAAGTATTATCTCGTGCAGTACCAGGTGCGCCACATGAAGTATTATTAGCTTTAGATGCAACAACAGGTCAAAACGCACTTGTACAGGCAAAGGCATTTAAAGAAGTAACGAATGTGACAGGTATCGTATTAACGAAACTTGATGGTACAGCAAAAGGAGGTATCGTTCTTGCGATAAGAAATGAACTGCATATCCCTGTAAAATATGTCGGTCTTGGTGAAAAACTTGACGATTTACAACCATTTGATGCCGAAAGCTATGTTTATGGCTTGTTTGCAGATATGATTGAAGCTTCTACTGAAGAAGACAATAAAGCAGCAGAACAATTGAAAGAAGCAAGTACAGATGAATGATTTGCTTAAGACGATGCGTATGAATTATTTGTTTGACTTTTATCAATCGCTGTTAACTGATAAACAAAGAAATTATCTGGAGAAGTATTATATGGATGATGAATCGTTGTCTGAAATCGCAGAAACGTTTGATGTGTCGAGACAGGCGGTTTATGATAATATAAGACGTACGAGTGAATTGCTTGAAGAATATGAAGCAAAACTTGGATTATATAAGAAGTTTGAAGAGAGACAGGCGATTTATGATAAGATTATGGCGCTTAACGTACTTGAATCAGACAAACAACGTATTACAGAATATATAGAACAATTACAAAGAATAGAATAGGGGGTCATTGTATGGCGTTTGAAGGATTATCAGATAGACTCCAGGCTACAATGCAGAAAATAAGAGGTAAAGGTAAAGTTACCGAAGCAGATATTAAAACAATGATGCGTGAAGTTCGACTTGCATTATTAGAAGCAGACGTAAACTTTAAAGTAGTGAAAGAATTTGTTAAAACAGTATCGGATCGTGCGATAGGTTCAGATGTCATGCAGTCTTTAACACCTGGACAGCAAATCATTAAAATCGTTCAGGAAGAGCTTACGACATTAATGGGCTCTGAAAATACACAAATTAATATGAGCAAAAAGCCGCCGACAGTTGTAATGATGGTCGGTCTGCAAGGGGCAGGTAAAACGACAACTGCTGGTAAACTGGCACTGTTAATGCGCAAGAAGTACAATAAGAAACCATTACTTGTAGCATGTGATATATATCGACCAGCTGCGATTCAGCAATTACAAATAGTAGGGAAACAGATTGATATCCCGGTGTTTACGCTAGGCGATCAAGTTTCACCAAAAGAAATTACAGAACGTGCATTACAACATGCTAAAGAAGAACATTTAGATTTCGTTATCATAGATACTGCAGGTCGACTGCATATCGATGAAGCGTTAATGAACGAACTTGTTGAAGTAAAAGAAGTAAGTAAACCTGATGAAATTATGCTTGTCGTAGATTCTATGACTGGTCAGGATGCCGTTAACGTAGCGGAAAGTTTTGATAATCAACTGAATATTACAGGTGTCACATTAACGAAACTCGATGGTGATACACGTGGTGGTGCGGCACTGTCAATTCGTAGTGTAACGCAAAAACCGATTAAATTTGTAGGTATGAGTGAAAAGATGGACGGGTTAGAACCATTCCATCCTGAACGTATGGCTTCACGAATTTTAGGTATGGGAGATGTACTGAGCCTCATTGAAAAAGCGCAGTCTCAAGTAGATGAATCAAAGGCGAAAGAATTAGAACAGAAGATGAAGACGTCTTCATTTACGTTTGATGATTTCCTTGAACAGTTAGAGCAAGTTAAAGCACTTGGACCGCTTGATGAACTCCTTAAGATGATTCCTGGCGCGAATAAGATGAAAGGTTTGAACAACGTCAATATGAATGCGAAACAAATTGACCATGTTCAGGCGATTATTCGATCGATGACAAAAGAAGAGCGTAACAATCCTGCAATTATAAACGTCTCAAGAAAGAAACGTATTGCTAAAGGTTCAGGCAGAAGTTTATCTGAAGTTAATAAACTGATAAAACAGTTTGAAGAAATGAAGAAGATGATGAAACAGTTTACAGGAATGAAAAAAGGTAAAAAAGGCCGTAACCCATTCCAGGGTATGAACTTACCATTTTAAATAAAAAAGCAGAAAAAACTTGATTTTTTCTGCTTTTTATATTAAATTATACTCTGTAAAGAAAAAACACTTTACAGGGAAATGGATTCCTGTTAATATTAGTACTTGAGAAAAGATTAGAAATGGAGAGATTTATAATGGCAGTAAAAATTCGTTTAACTCGTATGGGTTCTAAAAGAAACCCATTCTACCGTATCGTAGTAGCAGATGCTCGCGCACCACGTGATGGTCGCATCATCGAAGCAATTGGAACATACAATCCAGTTGCAAAACCTGAAGCAGAAATCAAAGTTGATGAAGCTTTAGCTTTAAAATGGTTAGCAGATGGCGCTAAACCAACGGATACAGTTCGTAATATCTTATCAACACAAGGTATTATGGAGAAATTCCATAACCAAAAAATCGCGAAGTAATTGCGATGGAAAAATTAATACAAACAATTGTTACGCCGCTTGTTGATCATCCGGAAGATATTAAAATCGTCAAGGAAGAACACGCATCAAGCATTACTTACCGCTTATCTGTTCACGAAAGTGATATGGGTAAGGTTATCGGTAAACATGGACGTATCGCGAAAGCGATGCGCACAGTTACAAGTGGTGCAAAGCATACAACGAGTAAGAAAGTGTTTGTAGAAATTGATTAAGAGTGCCTTTTTTGGTACTCTTTTTTTATGAGATGGAGGTTATGTAAATGGAAATAAACGTAGGTAAAATTGTGAATACACATGGTGTAAAAGGCGAAGTTAAAATATTAACCGCATCTGACTTTGCGTCAGAGCGCTTTAAGCCTGGTAAAGTGCTGATGATTCCATTTAAAGAAGAGAAAGTAACATTGACAATTAAGTCATACCGCACACATAAAAACTTCCATATGGTTTCATTTGAAGGTTTAAACAATATTAATGATGTTGAAAAGTATAAAGGACTTGATGTATTTCAAGATATTGAAAACGAAGACATTGTTCTTGATGAACATGAATATTTCTACTCGGATATAATTGGTTGTACGGTTTTTGATGATGCACGTGAAATTGGTACAGTTAAGGAAATATTTGAAACTGGTGCAAATGATGTATGGGTCGTTCAAGGTGAGAAGGAATATTTAATTCCATATATTGAAGATGTAGTGAAATTTATTGATATTGATCATAAAAAAATCATTATTGAACCGATTGAAGGATTATTAGAATGAAGATAGATTTTTTAACGCTATTTCCTGAAATGTTCGAAGTGCTGAACCATTCGATAATGAAGCGTGCGCAGGACAAAGGCATCGTTCAGTTTAATGCTGTTAACTTCAGAGACTATGCAGGCAATAAACATCATCAAGTTGATGATTATCCGTATGGTGGTGGTCAAGGGATGGTTTTAAAGCCGGAACCGATTTTTAATGCACTTGACGCATTAGACAAAACAGATAAAACGCGGGTTATCCTTATGTGCCCGCAAGGCAAACCGTTTACGCAGAAGGTCGCAGAATCTTTAGCAGAAGAGTCGCACTTAGTGTTTATTTGTGGTCATTATGAAGGGTATGACGAACGTATACGTGAACATCTTGTTACAGATGAACTATCAATCGGAGATTATGTACTGACTGGTGGAGAACTTGCAGCAATTACGATGACAGATGCAATTGTGAGACTTATTCCGGAATCTATTAAAGAAGAAAGCCATAAAGATGATTCCTTCTCTACAGGGTTGTTAGAACACCCACAGTATACGCGTCCTGCTGATTTTAATGGAATGAAAGTACCGGACGTACTATTAAGTGGTAATCATAAAAACATTGAGACATGGCGTCACGAAATGCGTTTAAAACGTACTTATGAGCGCAGACCCGATTTGCTGGAAACATATCCTTTAACGGATTCAGATTACAAATATATAGAATCATTACAAAAATAAAATAACTGTCAATATATATTGCTTTACAGGGTGAAATGTGATATTATTTTAAAAGTGTGAATCACACATTAATCACTATGATCCGCTGAGCAAAGACTTAAGAACATAGGCAGAAGGAGAAGATAATATGAATAACAAATTAATCGATGCTATCACAAAAGAACAATTACGTACGGACATTCCTGCATTCCGTCCTGGTGACACTTTAAAAGTTCACGTACGTATCGTAGAGGGAACTCGCGAACGTATCCAGGTATTCGAAGGTGTAGTAATTAAACGTCGTGGTGGAGGAATTTCTGAAACTTTCACAGTTCGTAAAATTTCATACGGTGTAGGTGTTGAGCGTACATTCCCTGTACACACACCAAAAATCGAGAAAATTGAAGTATTACGTCGTGGTAAAGTACGTCGTGCGAAGTTATACTACTTACGTAGCTTACGTGGTAAAGCTGCACGTATTAAAGAAATCCGCTAATAATACAAGCTGTCCAATGATTGTTCAGCATAATAAAAGCGTGAGACAATTGTCTCACGCTTTTATTTTTTTAAGTTTTAAACGTCGAACGTAAAAGAATGTTAAAATCATTCCGAGTATAGAAATAATCTGCATAATACGGAAATAAGGTGGCGTATATTTTATCGTAATATGTTTTGCGTCCTTGTCAACTTTGACTGCCGTCATCAAATAATTTCCTTCCATAATCGGTGCATCTTTTCCGTCAACGTTTGCTTTCAAACCTTCTAAATACGGCACAGGAATTACAACATAACCTGCTTTATGCTTCGCAAGCGTTATTTCCATCTTATCTTTATTTTTCTTAAAGAGATGCGTATTCTGATTTTTAGAAGCTGATTTCAAATGTTCATAATCTTCGTCATAAATACCAAGTAATTTATATTGATACGTACCTGGTTTTAATTTTAATTCTACTATATCTGAAGCTTTTACTTTTAATGTAATAACCGGATTGAATCGACGATAATCATCATTCAGTGGTTTTCTTGATTGATAAATTTCATTTATCCATACGTAATGATAATCTGTCGCTGTTTTAGATTCTATTGCCATCGTGACATATAGATCTTTTGCATTTTTTATTTTGTCTTTATTTAATTTATAAGTGATGCCGCCATTCTCTGTTGTAACAACGAGTTTTTCCCCATTTAATGAAGCGCCTCGTAAATTTTCTTTTACATTATCCTTTAAGTTTGCAGTTGGTTTTACTTTTGAATTTGCTGCTTTTGCATCGTTTAAAACGACACCATCAAGCATCGCATGCTCACGGTCTATTGGCTGTTTTAAATCTTTCGCATCAAACACTTTGTCGGTTACACGAACGAAAGGTAGAGGATGCGTATTATTATAGACGTAATATTTTTTTGATAAATCATTTTCTGCGTATAAGTTGCCACGCTCATAGCCATAAGGTATTGTGATGGATTCATTCTCTCGAACAATCTGATTGACATTAAACAAACTATTAAGGTTCGCGCGTTCTCCAAGTCTGTAATAAATTGAGTTACTATCAGTGTCCATTGTGATATTCAAATCTTTGTCATAAAACTGATAAATGTCTTTATTGAATATACTTGAGTATAGTTTAACACCGTTAAATTGCTGTAACATCGGTGTATTATGCGTAATCGATGTTTGCCAGTCAATGCGATCAACTGGCTTTTGATGTTCTTTAATTTCATTAATAATACGCTTTTGTATCGGTGAATTGTATTCCTTAGACGTAATATAATCAATATTGCGTTCCTTTTCAGGGTGCAGCGTATCAATCTGTTCAGTCATATATCCATAAACGAAGAAATTTGTCATGATAAATATCGTAACGTGCGTTAAAATATAACTCAGTCGATGTTCATTATAAATATAATATCCGATAAACAGACAGAAGATCGGTATGAAAATTAACCATATTAAAAATTTTTCATGACCGACGATTGATATTGGATAAATCAGTGCTGCAGGTATTAATGATATAAAGAATGATTTTATCGTCAACTCACTTAATTTGTTAAGATAAATCGCCGATAAAACTGAAGTCGTAAAAACTAACAAATATATCCATCGTCTTTGATCGATTGAGAATCCGTTAAAGAAACTATCAAAATATGGACTTAAAGAGCCGATCATAAAAATTAATGAAAGAATTGCATATAGTCTGTAATCATAATGTTTATATAATGCAAATGTTGCTAAGGCAATTACTGCAACTGCACTAATAACGACATAGTACCCATCGTAAAATAAATTATAAAATCCGACCATATCAATAATTGGATTGAGTTTAATAGGCGAGAGTGTACGGTCATTCATTAAATAACTCGTTGCACCTGTAAAAAATCCGACGCTGCTGATCATTAATGCAAGTAAGCCGCTAATGCTACCTGTTAACAATTTTTGCTTACGATTCAGTATATCTGATTCTTTTTGAAAAAGTGTTCTGTATATGAAATATATAGACACAAAAATAAATTCATAATAACTGAAGTAGAAATTTGCATGTAATGTTAAAGCGATTGAAATGATGAACAGTAGCGGTTTTCTTTCCTTGAATAATCGCTCTAAGCCTAATATCGTCATTGGAAGCCATAGCATTACATCACTGAAGAAACTCCATGTAAACGTAAAGAAATAATATGCTGTAGACCAGCCATACATAAATGATCCAGTAAATGATGCAAATCGATTTAACTTCATATATCTTAAAAACTTATAAGTCACAAAGAAGATTAAAGTCAGTTTTATTATCGAGATGAAGATTTGATTTTTTACCCAGAAAACCGGATCCGTCACATCATATGGTAAAAACAAATCACCGATGTAAACGAATATAAAGTTCATATACGTTATTGGTGACGTAGCATAGTAATAGGAAAGACTCTTAAAGAAATCTCCGCCAATACCAAAGTCCATATCATAAAAAAAGTGGAAATGTGAAAACTTATTATACAAGTACATCTGAAACGGAATCATCTGTGCGATGCCGTCACCTTTTCCAGTGAACAATGTACCGCGATCAAACATTCTGTATAGTACAACACTATGTGCAATGATTGCACATAGTATTGAAACAAGCAGTATTGTTATATTTGGAAATCGTTTAATGGTTCTTTTCATGCTGTTCTAACCTCACAAATTTCAAGTATAGTAATGCAAGTATTATACCGACCAATGATAATGAAATCATTAATTTAAAGTATGGTGGTGTATATTTAAAAATAACTGTTTTCGTATCTTTAGTGACAGGTACTGTTGACATAATGTAATTACCACGTTTTACTTCTGTTTTTTTACCGTCAACATATGCTGTCAGACCATCTCTGTAAACGATAGGCACAACCATTGTACCGTCTTTTGATGATTTTAAAGACACAGTCATCTTATTACCTTCATCTTTAAATTTATATTGTACAGACTGCTTTACATTTGATAAGTGTTTATAATCTTCACCGTATATACCATTTACTTTTAATTTATATGTACCTGGTGTAAGGCCGATTAATATTTTATTGTTATCAGGAGATTTCACTCGGTACAATAAGTCATCATAATGCGTACGGTATTTGCTCGTCTGGAATAATCGGTTGTTTGCATATTTGTTAACGTTAATTTGATGATTTGTGATTGGTTCTATAATTTCAACATGCATATCTAAATAGAAATCATTATATTTTTTCTTTATTGCTTCAGGTATTTCAATTATGAGTCCGCCGCTTGGAGGATTTACCTTTAATCTTTCATTGTCTGAAATCCATGATGCACCACTTGCAGTTATTTTGACCTGATCAAGTAAGTTTTCTGCGTGGTTTAATTTAAAGTTTGTCGGTTCGTCGTCAGATACGATACCTTCAATCATTGCATGTTCACGGTCAATAATTGTTGAAACATCGTTTGTATTCATAAATTTATCAGTTATTCGCACGAATGGAACGGGTTTAACATTTTCATATGTCTTATATTTTCCATCATCCTGAATTAGCTTGAAGTTTTCTGGAATATCAGTCTGATATGATTTTCTAACAAGATATTTTACATTAAATAGAGAAGCTAAATTACTTCTTGACTGGAATGTCGAGTAGCGACTTACAGATTCTTCCTTCAAGTTAATTTTTAAATCTTTAAAATAAAAATCAACGAGTGCACCATCAAAAATACTCGAATATAAACTTACTCCTTTAAAACTTTGGTACATTGGTGTGTTATCTTGTTCCAAAACACGCCAGTCTATACGTTCATCGTCAGAAACTTTATCTTTAACCTGGTTGATAATATACTTTTGTAATGGTGAATCATATACACTCGATTCAATATAAGTCATTTTTGCGCGTTTATCTATGCCTGGATTATAATTATCCAGTTTATTATGCACGCGAATAACATCCCAGTTAAAAACCAGTATAAGTGCAATCATAAGTCCGTATAGCAATTGCTGTTGCTTTTTATTCTGTATTAAGAGCACAGTAAGTCCTATGATGATGATGACCGGCATAATATAAATCCATGATACTGCTTTATGAATCATAATATGACTGATGATTACAATAATACTGCCCGGAACAATTGAGATTAAATATTGTTTTACAGGAATCGTTCTAAAGCGCATTATATACATTCCAATTAATCCACTCGTGAAAAATGATATTAAATAATGCCAACGTTTCTGTGGTGCACTAAATCCATTGAATACTGAGTCAATGAATGGAGTAAAACTTAAACACATCAATATGATGGACATTATACTAAAGAACTTATAAAAGTAATTATCATATAGCTTAAAAGTAAAAATTGCCTGTACTGCTAAAAATAATACAATGACTAAATAATTATCATAAAATATATTTGCATTTTGATCGAATGGATCAAAAAGAGGGATTCCTGCTTTGTAAGGAGCACGTTCATTTTGTAAAAAGCTTTTTACACCGTAGAAGAAGAACATACTGCTAATCATTATCCCGATAATTGACATTGTCACAAAATGAATCCATTGTACTTTACGTTTTACAGTGTCGTATTTTGATGTAAATATGTTTCTTGCTATAAAATAAATAAGACCTGCTAGTAGATGATAATAAGCAAAATAAAAATTATTAATAAATATAAGCGCTACAGCGATAATGAAGACTGAGCGTTTTTTATTCTGTATGAAACATTCAATACCAAGCAGCATAAGTGGTAAAAAAATAAAAACATCACTAAAAAATGACCAGTATAAAGTGAATCTGAAATAAATTGCAGACATTACAAACAAAAATGCTGCGAGCAATGCTGAAGTATCATTTAGTTTAATTTTTCTGAAATATAGATAGCTAAACAAAATAGCGACAGAAGATTTAAATATTGATACATAAAAGGCATTTTTTGCCCAGAATGTAACAGAATCTGTTCTAAAGTTCAGAAATAAATCAAGAAACCAAACAATAATGATATTAATGTAATAAATAATATTTGTTGAATAATAATATGCTAGATCAGTGAAGTAATCACCGCCAAGACCGAAATCCATACTATAGAAAAATTCACCTTTTATAAATTTCTGATATAGGTAAAGTTGCATTGGCAGCATTTGTTCAAGCCCATCATTTGGGCCAGTAAAAATAGTACCATCTTTTAAAAAACGGTAAATATAAAAACTGTGACCAAAAAGGGCAAGAAGTAAAACAATTACTGGGATAAATATTTTTCTGTTGTTTTTCATAATTTACTCCTTTGTTAGTATATAAGTTGTTACTAAATAAGTTATGGGTATCGTAAAAATTAATGCTGGGAAAGGGGCATACACTTTATCGATATGTAGTAGTTCTACAAATATAAAAAGTAATAACGTTTGGATGCCCATATTTACGACTTGTGTTAATGGAAATTGAATGAATTTTTTTAATGTTGGTGAGACTTTATAAACAAAGTAACAGTTTAGAAAATATGAAACAATAAAAGAAGCGACAAATCCTGTTAAGTGACTTGGTAAGTAACTTATATTCAGCACCTTTAATAACAGCAAATAAACGAAATAATAATTGAATGTATTGATCACACCTACAACAATAAACTTAATAAGACGGCTATAGCGATTTATCATGCGCGATTTCTCACTTTCTTCTGAATGTCTGTTTCATTAATATTAGTATCGCAGATGATATAATGCGGTCGACCTTTCGTTTCATAATATATTCTGCCGATATATTCACCGATTATGCCTAGACCGAACAATTGTACTGAGCCTAAAAATAAAACTGAGGCGATAATCGTGAAATACCCAGGCTCTTCAATACCATGACTTAATATTTGAATAAATGTAATCAGAATATAGAGTAAACATAATGCCATCGTAACGGCACTGAAATGAAAACAAAGACGTAAAGGTTTATTGTTGTAACTAATAATACCGTCAATTGCATAGTCGATAAGCCGTTTTGGTGAGAAAGAAGAAGTGCCTTCATGGCGTTCTACATTTTTGAAATTAATCGTTTTCTTTTTAAAACCGATCCATTCAAATATCCCTTTAGAAAACCGATTGTATTCTTTTAAAGATAAGATGCTGTCAATAACACGTCTAGATATTAAACGGAAATCACCTTCACCATCTGTAAGTTTAATATCAACTGCATTATTAATTAATTTATAGAATAGCTGTGTCGGTAATTTTCTAATGACATGTTCGCCAGTTCGATCTCGTTTCATTACGACTTGATCATAACCTTCATTATAATAAGCAATCATTTCTGGAATGCGTTCTGGTGGGTGCTGCAAGTCGGCATCAAGAATGATGGCACAGTCACCAGTACAAGCATTAAGACCTGCAAGCATTGCAGACTCCTTGCCGAAGTTTCTTGAAAATGAAATATACTTTAATTGAGAAAATAATTGTGCTTGCTGTTTAATGATATGTAATGAATCATCTTTACTGCCATCATTGACGAGTATCAACTCATACTCATATTGATACTGTTGCATAGTTTGATCTATTTTTTCGGTAAGTAGCCGAATATTTTTTTCTTCATTATAAATTGGTGCAATAAGTGAAATTAACATAGTGGCTCCTTTAATATGTGTTAAAATATAAATAAATCATAAAATTATTTTAACATACAATGTTAATAATAATAGTTAAACATTATTATATTAAATTAGTAGAAAGTAGTGAAATTATGGCAATACAATGGTTCCCTGGACATATGGCGAAGGCAAGGAGAGAAGTAACGGAGCAGTTGAAGCTTGTCGATGTAGTTTTTGAATTAGTAGATGCACGCATCCCTTACTCTTCAAGAAATCCGATGATTGACGAAGTGATTAAGGACAAGCCGCGTGTCGTATTATTAAATAAGATGGATATGGCAAATTTAAATGAAACAAAAAAGTGGATGTC
The DNA here is from genome assembly GCF_020097135.1 of Macrococcus armenti. Taxonomy (NCBI): domain Bacteria; kingdom Bacillati; phylum Bacillota; class Bacilli; order Caryophanales; family Staphylococcaceae; genus Macrococcus; species Macrococcus armenti. The sequence continues at coordinate 926,333 of NZ_CP083608.1, forward strand.
TTTCTTTGAAACACAAGGTTTCTATCCTGTTCTGATCGATAGTAAAAATGGTAAAAATTTATCTCAAGTGACGAAAGCTGCAGAAATTGTTACGAAAGAAAAGTTCGAGCGCATGAAACAAAAAGGATTACGACCACGTGCCATTCGTGCAATGATCGTTGGTATACCGAACGTTGGTAAATCAACATTGATAAATCGTCTTGCGAAGAAATCAATCGCTAAAACTGGTAATATGCCGGGTGTTACAAAAAAACAACAATGGATTAAAGTTGGCAAGACATTAGAATTATTGGACACACCAGGTATTTTATGGCCTAAATTTGAAGATCAGACTGTCGGTAAAAAATTAAGTTTAACAGGTGCAATTAAAGATAGTATTGTACATCTTGATGAAGTGGCGATTTATGGAATTGAATACTTGCAGTTAAGAGATTTAGCAACATTGAACAAGCATTACAATATTAATGTAGAGCAGGATACACCTTATATTGAAGTGTTTGATGCAATCGGAAAAAGCCGAGGATTGAAACTAAAAGGAAATGAAATTGACTATGAGTCAGTAGTAGAATTGATCATTAGAGATATTAGAAACGAAAAAATTGGTAAGTATACGTTCGACCATATTTCAATGTTAGAGGCTAGCGATGAAGAGTAATCAATATACTATTGCAAAACTGAAAGAAGAAGTAAGCGCGATGCAACTATCAGAACTCGCTGATTTTTTTAGTGGAGAGACAAGAAGTGGTGCGCTAAAAGTAAGACAAGCGAGAGAAAAACTAATAGCACTTGAATTAAAAGCGATAGAGAAATATTCGCAAATGCTGGAATATGAGCACCGATATAACGATAAAGTCGTATGTGGTATTGATGAAGTTGGTCGAGGTCCATTAGCGGGACCAGTAATTGCATGTGCAGTAATCTTAAATGATGGACATCAGTTTATCGGGTTGAACGATTCAAAACAATTATCGAAGCAAAAACGAACGTTAATGTACGATGCATTAACACAATCAGTCACATATGCAATTGGAGAAGCGAGTGTAGAGGAGATTGATGCGCTGAATATTTATGAGGCGACAAAACTTGCAATGCATAGAGCAATTCAGCAATTACCAGTTCAGCCTGAAGTATTACTGATTGATGCGATGAAGCTAGATACCGGTTTAATTGAGGAATCTATTATTAAAGGTGATACGAAAAGCATTTCTATCGCTGCAGCTAGTGTTATTGCTAAAGTGTACCGAGATCAGTTGATGGAAGAAATACATAATGATTTTCCGTTTTACGACTTTAAACATAATGCTGGATATGGTACTAAAAAACATATAGAAGGCTTGAAGCAATACGGGATAACAAACCATCATCGAAAATCATTCGAACCGATCAAATCTATGTTAAAAACTGAAGGAAATGCAAAGACAATTACGAAACAATCGTAACTGTCTGTTTTTTTAAGCGTTTGCGGTTTACAATAGCGCTTTCATTTTTTATAATTGGAACGTAAGCTAAATTAATGCGCACTATAGGAGGATGGACAATGAATATCCATGAGTATCAAGGGAAAGAAATTTTTCGCTCTATGGGTGTAGCAGTTCCAAACGGTTCTGTTGCTTATACACCTGAAGAAGCAGTTGAAGTAGCTAAAGGTCTTAAAGAAGGGGTTTACGTTGTTAAAGCTCAAATTCACGCTGGTGGCCGTGGTAAAGCTGGCGGTGTTAAGATTGCAAAATCTTTAGACGAAGTTGAAAGCTACGCGAAAGAATTACTTGGAAAAGTATTAGTTACGCATCAAACTGGTCCTGAAGGTAAAGAAGTTAAACGTCTTCTTGTTGAAGAAGGATGCGATATTCAAAAGGAATATTATTTAGGGTTCGTTTTAGACCGTGCTACAGATAGCGTAGTATTAATGGGGTCTGAAGAAGGTGGAACTGAAATTGAAGAAGTTGCTGAAGCAACACCTGAAAAAATCTTCAAAGAAGTAATCGATCCAGTTGTTGGATTAATGCCTTATCAAGCACGTCGTTTAGCATTTAACATTAACATTCCGAAAGAATCAGTAAATAAAGCAGTAAAAATTATGTTAGGTTTATATGATGTATTTATGAAGAAAGATGCATCTATTATTGAAATTAACCCGCTTGTAACGACAGGCGACGGTGAAGTTTTAGCGCTTGATGCTAAAATTAACTTTGATGCAAATGCATTATTCCGTCAAAAAGACGTTATGGAATTACGCGATTTAGATGAAGAGGATCCAAAGGAAATTGAAGCATCTAAATATGATTTATCATATATCGCTTTAGATGGAAATATCGGTTGTATGGTAAACGGTGCCGGTCTTGCAATGGCGACGATGGATACAATTAATCATTTCGGCGGAAATCCGGCGAACTTCCTTGATGTAGGGGGCGGCGCAACAAAAGAGAAAGTTACTGAAGCATTCAAAATCATTTTAGGTGATGAGAAGGTTGAAGGTATTTTCGTTAATATCTTCGGTGGTATCATGAAGTGTGATGTTATTGCTGAAGGTGTTGTTGCAGCAGCGAAAGAATTAGCATTAACAATTCCGTTAGTTGTACGTTTAGAAGGTACTAACGTGGATCAAGGTAAAGAAATTCTAGGTAATTCAGGATTAGCAATTACACCTGCAAGCACAATGGCTGAAGGTGCACAAAAAATCGTTGAATTAGTAAAAGAAGCTAAATAGGAAGCGGGGATAATCGTGGGAGTATTTATTGATAAAGATACGAAAGTAATCGTACAAGGTATTACAGGATCAACAGCATTATTTCATACGAAACAAATGATAGAATATGGTACTAAAATTGTTGCAGGTGTAACACCAGGTAAAGGTGGCATGGAAGTTGAAGGTGTACCTGTATTCAATACAGTTGAAGAAGCAGTAAAAGCTACAGGTGCTACAGTATCAGTTATCTATGTTCCAGCACCATTTGCTGCAGATGCAATTGTTGAATGTGTTGATGCAGAATTGGATTTAGCAATCTGTATTACAGAACATATTCCAGTATTAGATATGGTTAAAGTAAAACGTTATATGCAAGGTAAGAAAACACGTTTAGTTGGACCAAACTGTCCAGGTGTTATTACTGCAGATGAATGTAAAATTGGAATTATGCCTGGATATATTCATAAAAAAGGTCACGTTGGCGTTGTAAGCCGATCTGGTACTTTAACTTATGAAGCAGTTCATCAGTTAACACAAGCTGGCATTGGTCAAACGACAGCTGTTGGTATTGGTGGAGATCCAGTAAATGGTACAAACTTCATCGATGCGTTAGAAGCGTTTAATAATGACCCTGAAACATTAGCTGTTGTTATGATCGGTGAAATCGGTGGAACAGCAGAAGAAGAAGCCGCTGAATGGGTTAAAGCAAACATGACAAAACCTGTAGTAGGCTTTATCGGTGGTCAGACAGCACCTCCTGGTAAACGAATGGGACATGCTGGAGCAATCATTTCTGGTGGTAAAGGTACAGCAGCAGAAAAGATTAAAACGATGAACGCTTGTGGTATTAAAACTGCAGCAACACCTTCTGAAATCGGTTCGACATTAATCGAACGCATTAAAGAAGAAGAAGGTTTATACGAAAAATGTTTAACAGTTAAATAATAATGTGTTTTACCTCATATAACCTGCAAAAATTCCAATTTTTGTAGGTTATATGAGGTTATTTTTGTTTTTGCAACTAATGTTTACAATTTTTAATAATTAAACGACAATCAATTAAAAATTTGAAGTTATGCTTATCGTGAGGTGAAGACATGAAACATGAACATATGCAAATTTTAAAACTCGTATATGCTGGTTTTTCAACGCGTGAGCTCCATAAAATATATAATGCTTATCAAACATTCAACTTAAATTTCAGACGATTAATGCCACTACTTATCTCGCTTCTAAACTGCAAACATCAAACATTATCAAGTAAAATCACGAAGTTTTATGCTCTGGACGAAGCACATATATTAACCGAATTAGAACAAAAACAAATACATACTGTATTTTATAATGACAATGATTATCCCACATTACTGAGACAAATTTACGACTTCCCGTTTTTGTTATTTGTTAGAGGTAATCGTTTCTATCTCAATGAAAAGAAGTTTTTAGCAGTTGTCGGAAGTAGAAACGCTACAGACTATACAGCAAACGTATTGGAACAAATTATGCCTGACCTCGTTTCAGAGCATATATGTATCGTCAGTGGGCTTGCTAAAGGTGCTGATAACTATGCGCACCTCTCATGCAATTATCATAACGGAAAAACAATCGGTGTGCTTGCGTTCGGACATGATTTTGTTTATCCGGAAGATACTGCAATTATTAGAGGTTTAATGGAGAATGTACATTTAGTAATAAGTGAGTATGCACCGCATACACCAATTCAGAAGTTTCGTTTTCCTGAAAGAAATCGCATAATAAGTGGGCTGTGCCAAGGTGTCCTGATCACTGAAGCGAAGGTGAAAAGTGGAAGTATGATTACAATAGATCAGGCACTTGATCAAAACCGAAATGTTTATTGCATACCAGGACGAATTGATCATGAATTATCAATGGGTTGTAATTACAAAATTAAAGAAGGTGCAAAATTAGTGCAATGCGCACACGATATATTAGAAGATTTTCAATAATAAAGGTCAAATTGAAAATTCACTTTCGCCATTTTATATTTGACAAGCGATTATGTATACGTATATTATTTATCATTGAATACAAATTAAGTTAAAGGGGGATGTGCAATTGGCAGAAAATCTCGTCATTGTTGAATCGCCTGCAAAAGCTAAAACAATCGAAAAGTATTTAGGAAAGAAATTTAAAGTCGTCGCATCGATGGGCCATGTGCGTGATTTACCACGTAGTCAGATGGGCGTTGATACTGAGAATGATTTTGATCCAAGATATATTACGATAAGAGGTAAAGGGCCAATCGTTCAGGAGTTAAAAAAACATGCAAAGCGTGCAAAACATGTTTATCTTGCGAGTGACCCGGACCGCGAAGGTGAAGCAATTGCGTGGCATTTAGCACACATATTAAATATAGATGAACAAGCTGACAGTCGTGTCGTATTTAACGAAATAACGAAAGATGCAGTTAAAGAAAGTTTTAAACATCCAAGAAAAATTGAGCAGAATTTAGTTGATGCTCAGCAGGCACGCCGAGTTCTTGATCGATTAGTAGGTTATAATATTTCGCCAGTATTATGGAAAAAGGTGAAAAAAGGACTGTCTGCAGGTCGTGTTCAATCTGTAGCCCTGAAACTCATCATTGATAGAGAAGAAGAAATCAATGCATTTAAGCCTGAAGAATACTGGACGATTGATGGTTTATTCGAATTTAAAAAGAAGCAATTCAAAGCTAAGTTTTTACATGAACAGAATAAACCTAAAAAGTTGAAGCAGGAAAGTGATGTTAAAGCGATCGTTTCACAGCTGAAATCAGACCAGTTTAAAGTAACGGACGTTACGAAAAAGGAAAAGTTAAGAAACCCGGCACAGCCATTTACGACAAGTTCACTTCAACAGGAAGCTGCACGTAAACTGAATTTTAAAGCGAGAAAAACGATGATGCTTGCGCAGCAGTTATATGAAGGGATTGACTTGAAAAAACAAGGGACGGTCGGTTTAATTACATATATGCGTACAGATTCAACGCGTATTTCTGATACCGCTAAAAATGAAGCGGCATCGTATATTGAAGCGCAGTATGGCAAGGAATATTTGTCTAAACGTAAAGGTAAGAGTGGAGGCGCACAGGATGCGCATGAAGCGGTGCGTCCAACGTCTGTACTCCGTACACCAAATGATATGAAACCATTTTTATCACGAGACCAGCTGAGACTTTATAAACTCATTTGGGAACGTTTTATGGCGAGTCAGATGGCAGCAGCAGTAATTGATACTGTGAGTGTTGATCTCGTACAGGATAATATTAAATTTCGTGCTAATGGTCAGACTGTTAAATTTAAAGGATTTATGAGTGTGTATATTGAAGGACAGGATGAAGAATCTGATGAAGGTGAAAACAAGCTACCAGTTCTGTCAGTCGGTGATGAAGTTAAAGCAGTGAATATTGATGAAAATCAACATTTCACACAACCACCACCACGCTACACTGAAGCGCGTCTTGTAAAAACTTTAGAAGAAAAGGGAATCGGTCGTCCGTCAACATATGCACCAACATTAGATACGATTCAAAAACGAAATTATGTTAAAGTAGATCAGAAAAAATTCTATCCGACAGAACTCGGTATCATCGTTAACGAATCTGTTAAAGAATATTTTCCTGAAATTATAGATATTGATTTCACAGTAAATATGGAAACGTTACTCGATAAAATTGCAAGTGGAGACATGGACTGGAAGAAAGTAATTGCGACATTCTACGGTGACTTTAAAACACATGTTGAACGCGCTGAGTCTGAAATGGAGAAAATCGAAATTAAAGATGAGCCTGCAGGAGAAGATTGTGAGAAATGCGGTTCACCTATGGTATATAAAATGGGGCGCTACGGTAAGTTCATGGCTTGCTCTAACTTCCCGGACTGTAGAAATACGAAGGCAATCGTTAAAACAATCGGCGTTCCTTGTCCTAAATGTAAAGATGGAGAAGTCGTTGAACGTAAATCAAAGAAAAACAGAATTTTCTATGGATGTAACAACTTCCCTGAATGTGATTATTTATCGTGGGATAAACCGATTGCACGAAATTGTCCGAAATGTGAAACACAACTCGTTGAACGTAAGAAAGGTAAACAGACGCAAGTGGTTTGTACAAATTGTGACTACGACGAAAAGCCACAATAATGGATTAATGTTTAACACATGTTAAGATGAGAACAGATTAGAAAATAATCTGTTCTTTATTATTTTTAAAAAAGTTTAAACATTCAAACATAAATGGTTTATTTCATCTTAAATTTGTAATACAATCATGAAGGATTAACTCAGGAGGAGATTAAATGAAAACTGTAAATATAATTGGCGCTGGTTTAGCGGGTAGTGAGGCGGCGTATCAGTTAGCGAAACGCGGCATTAAAGTTAAATTATATGAGATGCGACCTGTAAAACAGACACCTGCACACCATACGGATAAATTTGCGGAATTAGTATGTTCTAATTCGCTTCGTGGTAATGCTTTAACGAATGCTGTCGGTGTTTTAAAGGAAGAAATGCGACGTCTTGACTCACTTATTATTAAAGCAGCAGACAATGCAAGTGTACCAGCTGGTGGTGCGTTAGCTGTAGACCGTCATGAATTCAGTGGCTATGTCACCGACACATTGCGTCAGCATGAAAACATTGAAGTAATCAATGAAGAAATTACGACGATTCCGGATGGGCCAACGATTATAGCAACTGGTCCATTAACAACAGAAAGCTTATCAAAGCAAATTCAGGCGTTAACAGGGCAGGAGCATTTATATTTTTATGATGCAGCGGCTCCGATTATCGAAAAAGACTCTATCGATATGAATAAATTATATTTAAAGTCTCGATATGATAAAGGTGAGGCAGCTTATTTAAACTGTCCGATGACTGAAGAAGAATTTAATACATTTTATGATGCCTTACTAGAAGCGGAAGTTGTGCCACTTAAAGAATTTGAAAAAGAGATATACTTTGAAGGGTGTATGCCTTTTGAAGAGATGGCAAAACGCGGTCGTAAAACATTATTGTTCGGACCGATGAAACCAGTAGGACTTGAAGATCCTAAAACAGGAAAACGACCGTATGCTGTCGTACAATTACGTCAAGATGATGCAGCAGGTACACTGTATAATATTGTAGGTTTCCAGACCCATTTAAAATGGGGGGCTCAAAAGGAAATATTAAAACTGATCCCTGGATTAGAAAATGTTGAAGTTGTGAGATATGGTGTGATGCATCGTAATACATTTATCAATTCCCCGACAAACTTGCAGCAGACATATCAATTTAAAGGGAATGACAACTTATTCCTTGCAGGTCAGATGACAGGAGTAGAAGGATATGTAGAAAGTGCGGCAAGTGGACTTGTTGCTGGTATTAATATGGCGAAGTTAATTGAAGGTAAACCTGTTATTACGTTCCCTGAAAATACAGTAATCGGTGCGATGGCATATTACATTACGCATACAAGTAGTAAAAACTTCCAGCCGATGAATGCAAACTTCGGGTTACTCCCTTCACTCGATAAGCGTATTAAAGATAAAAAAGAACGTTATGAAGCACTTGCAGTACGTGCATTAGATACGCTGGAACATTTTAAAGTGACATTATAGTATATTAGTTGTGTACAAAAAATAAATTGTGTTACAATTCAGATAAATAGGAGGTAGTATGGAAAATAAAGATATTTCGTGTTTTTTACAATATTTAAAACTTGAAAGAAACTTTTCAGAACATACTGTCGAAGCCTATCATAAAGACATTTTACAGTTTACACAATTTTTAAAGCAAGAAGGACTGGATATTCAGTCCTTTGAATATCGTGATGCGAGAAACTTCCTTGTTCGTCAATATAATAAAGGGCTTGGGCGTACTACAGTATCGAGAAGAATCTCAGCGTTACGTTCTTTTTATGCGTTTTTATATGAAGATCGTGAACACAATCCTTTTTCGCAACTCGTTCACCCGAAACAGAAGAAGTATTTACCTGAGTTCTTTTATGAGAAAGAAATGGCATTAATTTTTAATAGTATTGATATGTCAAAACCATTTGCATTAAGAGACAGGTTTATTCTTGAAATGTTATATGCAACGGGTATGCGTGTTTCAGAATTTATCAGTTTATCCGCTGATGATTTTGATATGTCAACGCAAACGGTAAAAGTGCTCGGAAAAGGTCGGAAAGAAAGAATTGTGCCATACGGAGCATTTGCTCAGCAGGCACTTGAAGATTATGTACAATTCAGAAATTCAAGAAATGTTACGCATGACTATTTACTTATAAATCAGCAGAATGGTCCACTTACTACAAGAGGGTTAAGCTACATTTTAAATAATATTATTAAAAGAAGTGGGGCTGATGGCCATATACATCCGCACAAATTGCGTCATACATTTGCGACGCATCTGCTGAATAATGGTGCTGACTTAAGAACTGTACAAACGTTACTCGGTCACGAAAGTTTATCGACGACGAGTAAATATACACACGTAACGAAGGAACACCTGAGAAAATCATACATCAATGCACACCCACGTGCATAAGGAGTGAAATAATGAACAATCAATTACATGCGACAACGATATTTGCAATCAGACATAATAGTGGTGCGGCGATGAGTGGGGACGGTCAAGTTACACTCGGCCAGCAAGTAATAATGAAACAAACGGCTAGAAAAGTACGCAGATTATTTAATGATGAAGTTATCGCTGGTTTTGCAGGAAGTGTCGCAGATGCGTTTACATTGTTTGAGAAGTTTGAAGCTAAATTACATGAATATAACGGTAACTTATCAAGAGCAGCAGTTGAACTGGCTAAAGAATGGCGTGGAGACAAAATGTTACGTCAACTGGAAGCGATGTTAATTGTAATGAATAAAGACGAGCTTCTTGTTGTCAGTGGTACTGGAGAAGTTATTCAGCCAGATGACGATATTATTGCTATTGGCTCAGGTGGTAATTATGCGTTAAGTGCCGGGCGAGCATTAAAGCGTCATGCACCAATGATGTCAGCGAGAGAAATTGCGCAGGCTTCACTTGAAACAGCAGCTGATATATGTGTATTTACAAATCACAATATTATTATTGAAGAGTTATAACAGGAGGTTCATTATGGACGCAACAAACTTAACACCAAGACAAATTGTGAATCATCTTGACGAACATATTATTGGTCAGCAGGATGCAAAACGAAAAGTCGCGGTAAGTCTTCGTAACCGTTACCGCCGAATGTCTCTCGGTGAGGATATACAAAAAGAAATAATCCCTAAAAATATATTAATGATTGGGCCGACTGGTGTTGGTAAAACAGAGATTGCTAGACGAATGGCAAAACTAGTTGGAGCACCTTTCATTAAAGTTGAGGCGACAAAATACACAGAAGTTGGTTATGTTGGTCGCGACGTAGAAAGCATGATAAGAGATTTAACAGAAAATGGTGTACGTCTTATAAAAGAGAAGAAGAAACAGGAAGTGCTTGAGGAAGCAAAACGAAATGCTGAAGAGCGCCTCGTAAAATTGCTCGTTCCTGCAATGAAAAAGAAAGAAAACAAATCAAGCAATCCATTTGAAATGTTGTTTAATCAAACGGTACAGGAAGAAGAGGACGCACCGGATGAACACATTAAACTTAAAAGAAAAGATATTAAAGAGAAGCTTGCAGCTAAACACCTTGAAGATGAAACTGTTAAAATAAAAGTGGAACAATCATTTAAAGGGTTGAATATGTTCGGTATGGATTTGCAGAACAATGGTATGCAGGATATGTTTAGTCAAATGATGCCGAAACAAAAAGTTGAACGCACTTTAAAGGTTTCACAAGCGCGTGAGGTTTTAATTGATGAAGAAGCATCTAAACTGATTGACGAAGAGGCACTGCATAGTGAAGCGGTGATGTTAACAGAACAGATGGGTATCGTGTTCATTGATGAGATTGATAAAATTGCAGGAGGCAACCAAGGTCCTGATGTTTCACGTCAGGGTGTTCAACGTGACATTTTACCAATCGTTGAAGGTAGCGTCGTACAGACGAAGTATGGTGCTGTCAATACAGAGCATATTTTATTTATCGGTGCTGGTGCATTCCACGTATCTAAGCCGAGCGATTTAATTCCGGAGCTGCAAGGACGTTTTCCAATTCGTGTTGAACTTGAAAAACTTTCAGCTGAAGATTTTAAACGTATTTTAACTGAACCAAAATTATCATTACTGAAACAATATGAAAGCTTACTTGCAACTGAAAATGTTACAATTCATTTTACTGATGAAGCAATCGACAAATTAGCTGAAATGTCATATGAAGTGAATCAGGAAACAGATAATATCGGTGCGAGAAGATTGCATACGATATTAGAAAAAATGCTTGAAGATTTGCTGTTTGAAGCTTCTGAAATGCCAAATGCACACGTTGATATTACGGCACAATATGTAGATTTAAAACTTGGTAATATAACAAAAAATAAAAATTTAAGTGAATATATATTATAAAGGAGATTAACGATGGAACTATTACAGAGAACACGTAAAATCAACAAATTATTACAGGAACATAAAGGACTTGCAGTAGACTTTAAAGAGATGGCTGATTATTTAGGTGCAGCGATGCAGTCTAACGTATTTATTTTATCTCGCCGTGGTAAGCTATTAGGATTTGGTGTTAATGAACTTTTAAAAAATGAACGTATTATTAAAATGCTGGAAGAAAGACAGTTTCCAGAAGAATATGTAGATTTATTGCTAAATATCGAAGGAACGAAAAGTAATATTACTTTAGAAAATGAATTGTCAGTATTTCCATCAGAAAATGCAGATTTATTCAGTAAGTCTAATACGGTAATTATTCCGATAAAAGGTGGCGGAACTCGTTTAGGAACGTTAGTACTTGGTCGTGTTGATAAAACGTTTAACGACGAAGATCTAGTACTAGGTGAATATGCAGCGACAGTTGTTGGTATGGAAATTTTACGTGAGAAGCACGCGGATATCGAGAAGCAGGCGCGCGATAAAGCGGCAATTAATATGGCAATTAACTCTTTATCTTACTCTGAAAAAGAAGCGATTGAACATATCTTTGAAGAACTTGGAGCACCAGAAGGCTTACTTGTCGCATCTAAAGTTGCTGATCGTGTCGGTATTACACGTTCTGTTATCGTTAATGCATTACGTAAACTTGAAAGTGCTGGTGTAATTGAGTCACGTTCACTCGGTATGAAAGGTACATTTATTAAAATTAAGAAAGAGCATTTCCTTGAAGAACTTGCTGCATCACATTAAGCTAAGAATATATTATTAAGCATAAGAAACATAAAATTTTTCTTATGCTTTTTTTATTTTTATTATTGAAAGAAATAATTGTATATGCTATATTTATCTATGGCTAAAAAAAGCCAAATTCACACATTACAGATAAGTATTTCGGATGGTGCAACAAAAGTTGTTTCTGAAATTGCCTGTAATGGCGGAATAAAACCAATTAGGAGGAAATTAAAATGGCAGTAATCTCAATGAAACAATTGCTTGAAGCTGGTGTACACTTCGGTCACCAAACACGTCGCTGGAACCCAAAAATGAAGAAATATATCTTCACTGAAAGAAATGGTATTTATATCATTGACCTTCAAAAAACAGTTAAGAAAGTTGAAGAAGCTTATAACTTCATGAAATCTATTTCTGAAGAAGGCGGTACTGTATTATTCGTAGGTACTAAAAAGCAAGCTCAGGAAGCGATTAAAGAAGAAGCTGAACGTTCAGGTCAATTCTTCATCAACGAACGTTGGTTAGGTGGAACTTTAACAAACTACAAAACAATTTCTAAACGTGTAAAACGTATTTCTGAAATTGAAAAAATGGAAGAAAACGGTACTTTTGACGTTCTTCCTAAAAAAGAAGTTGTTGAACTTAAAAAAGAATATGATCGTTTAATCAAATTCTTAGGCGGAATTCGTGAAATGAAATCTATGCCTTCAGCTTTATTTGTTGTTGACCCTCGTAAAGAGCGTAACGCAATTGCAGAAGCTAAAAAATTACACATTCCAATCGTTGGTATCGTTGATACAAACTGTGATCCAGACGAAATCGACTACGTAATCCCTGCAAACGATGATGCTATTCGCGCCGTTAAATTATTAACTGGTAAAATGGCTGATGCAATCTTAGAAGGTCGTCAAGGCGTATCTAACGAAGAAGTTGCAGCTGAACAAAACATCGATTTAACTGAAGAAGCTGAAGCTAAAGTAGAAGAAACTACTGAAACAACTGAAGCTTAATTGACTTAAAAAGTGATAAGTGTATAACATTTATCACTTTTTTTAAAAGCTACAATTAGCGTTTTAATTTAAAATTTAGTAATATATAATCGTAAACACAATTCTCTGGAGGTATTATACATGGCTATTACAGCACAATTAGTTAAACAATTACGTGAAAGAACAGGCGCAGGTATGATGGACTGCAAAAAAGCATTAACTGAAACAAACGGAGATATCGACGCAGCTGTTGATTACTTACGTGAAAAAGGTATTGCTAAAGCAGCTAAGAAAGCTGACCGTATCGCAGCTGAAGGTTCAACTTATGTTGCATCAGTTGGAAATACAGCAGTATTATTAGAATTAAACTCAGAAACTGACTTCGTTGCACGTAATGAAGGTTTCCAAGCATTAGTTAAAGAAATGGCTGATCATATTTTAGCTACAAAACCAGCTGATTTAGATGCATTAATGGCGTCTGAAATTGAAGCAGGTAAAACTGTTGAAACTAAAATGAATGAAGCAATTTCAACAATCGGTGAAAAATTAACTTTACGTCGTTTCGTTTTAGCTGAAAAAACAGATGCAGATGCATTTGGTGAGTATTTACACATGGGTGGACGTATCGGTGTATTAGCAGTTGTAGAAAACTCTACAGATGCAGACGCTGCGAAAGATGTTGCAATGCATATTGCTGCATTAAACCCTAAATTCGTTTCTCGTGAACAAGTTTCTGCTGAAGAATTAGATCACGAAAAAGAAATTTTAAAACAACAAGCATTAAACGAAGGTAAACCAGAAAATATCGTTGAAAAAATGGTAGAAGGTCGTTTACGTAAATATTTAGAAGAAATTTGTGCAGTTGATCAACCATTCGTTAAGAATCCGGATCAAACAGTTGCAGAGTTCTTAAAATCTAAAGGTGGTACATTAAAATCATTCGTACGTTACGAAGTTGGAGAAGGTATCGAGAAACGTCAAGATAACTTCGCTGATGAAGTAATGGGGCAAATGGGTAAATAATGATCATTTAAAAGACACTTCGGTGTCTTTTTTTATACATATAAAACAAATATTATACATATAATGATTTATTTAAACGCCATTTATTGATATAATGGCTATAGTTTTGTGTACAGTACACATATTTTTGAGAGGACGGATAATGATGATAGAAACTTCTAAATATAAACGTGTCGTATTAAAGTTGAGTGGGGAAGCGTTAGCTGGTGAGAAAGGCTTTGGTATTAACCCGTTTATTATTAAAAGTGTAGCGAAACAAGTTGCGGAAGTCGCTAAAATGGACTGTGAAATTGCTGTAATTGTTGGTGGTGGCAACATTTGGCGTGGTAAAACTGGTAGTGACTTAGGTATGGACCGTGGAACAGCTGATTATATGGGTATGCTTGCTACTGTAATGAATTCATTAGCATTACAGGATTCATTAGAACAGCTTGACTGCGATACACGCGTACTTACTTCAATCGAAATGAAACAAGTTGCAGAACCTTATATTCGCCGTCGTGCTATTCGTCACCTTGAAAAAGGACGTGTCGTTATTTTTGCAGCAGGTATCGGAAACCCTTACTTCTCTACAGATACGACAGCGGCATTACGTGCTGCGGAGATGGAAGCAGATGTAATCTTAATGGGTAAAAACAATGTGGATGGCGTATACTCAGCGGATCCAAAACTTGACCCGAACGCGAAAAAGTATGAAACATTGACATACATTGAAATGTTACAGGAAGGTCTTCAAGTAATGGATTCAACTGCAAGCTCATTCTGTATGGACAATGATATTCCGCTCGTGGTATTCTCAATTATGGAAGATGGTAACATTAAACGCGCAATAATGGGCGAAGAAATCGGAACAACAATTACGAAATAATTTTAATATTGAAGGAGATATAATTATGACGACTGAAATTTTAAACGAACTAAAAACTAAAATGGAAAAAAGTATTGAAAGTTTGCAACGTGATTTAGCAAGCATTCGTGCTGGACATGCAAACGCTAACCTTTTAGATCGTGTATCTGTAGTATATTACGGTGCTGAAACGCCAATTCAGCAATTAGCTGGGATTTCAGTACCTGAACCTAGAATGCTTTTAGTAACGCCATATGATAAAACATCAATCGATGATATTTTAAAGGCAATCAACATGGCAAACTTAGGTGTTAACCCAACATCTGATGGGAACGTTATTCGTATTACTGTCCCAGCTTTAACTGAAGAGCGCCGTAAAGAGCTTGTAAAGGATGCTAAAAAAGAAGCTGAAAATTCAAAGATTGCAATTCGTAACATTCGTCGTGATGCGAACGATGCGCTTAAGAAAGCTGAAAAAGCAGGGGAAATTACTGAAGATGATTTAAAATCATTTACAGAAGATGTTCAAGCTGAAACGGATAAATTCATTAAGAAAATTGATGATTTAACTGCAGCTAAAGAAAAAGATATTCTGGAAGTATAATTACGAATCAGAACATATGATGAAAAAGTGGCGAGTCAAATGAATTTTGACTCGACTTTTTTTTGTGAATTTCATGAATATACATATAGATTATGATAGAATATAGTAATAAGTTGAAATACGGAGGTTGCGATGTTTCCATTTAAGAAGCGAAAAGCAATAAAAAATAATAACATTAATGCGGCACAAATTCCGAAACATATTGCAATCATTATGGACGGAAATGGCCGATGGGCAAAACAGAAAAAAATGCCGCGTATAAAAGGACATTATGAAGGCATGCAGACCGTAAAGAAAATTACGAGATATGCCAGTGATCTAGGTGTAAAGTACTTAACGCTGTATGCATTTTCAACTGAAAACTGGTCACGTCCTAAAGATGAGGTTAATTACTTAATGAAACTGCCGGGTGATTTTTTAAACACGTTTTTACCGGAACTCATAGAAAAAAATGTTAAAGTTGAAACAATCGGTTTTATTGATGATTTACCGGAACACACAAAAAAAGCAGTGTTAGAAGCGAAAGAGAAAACGAAACATAATACAGGTTTAACGCTCGTGTTTGCACTGAATTATGGTGGGCGTAAAGAAATTATTTCAGCAGTGCAGTTAATCGCAGAGCGTTACAAATCTGGTGAAATTACTTTAGATGAAATTAGTGAGACGCATTTTAATGATTATTTATTTACAGCAAATATGCCTGATCCTGAGTTGTTAATTAGAACTTCCGGTGAAGAACGTTTAAGTAACTTTTTAATTTGGCAATGCTCATATAGTGAGTTTGTATTTGTAGATGAATTCTGGCCAGATTTTAATGAAGAAAGTTTAACACAATGTATATCAATATATCAGAATCGTCATCGACGTTTTGGTGGATTATAAGGAGTAAATCATGAAGACAAGAACGATTACAGCGATTATAGCTATGGCAATATTTTTACCGGTAGTTGTTTATGGTAAATTACCACTGCTAATTATGGCGTATTTATTGGCGATAGTTGCACTTAAAGAAGTATTAAATATGAAAAACATAAAACTATATTCACTGCCAGGAATATTCAGCGTAATAGCGCTTTGTTTAATTATGTCACCGGAAAAAAGTAAACTTGTTTCACTCGATTACCAAGTTCCGTTTTTAATATTAATCAGTTTAATTATGCTGAGTTATACTGTAATGAGTAAAAATAGATTTAACTTTGTTGATGCGGCGTTCTGTATGTTAGCTGTAGCGTATGTCGGTATTGGATTTATGTACTTTTATGAGACGCGTAACAATGGTTTAATCTACATATTATTTGCATTGTTAATTGTTTGGGTAACGGATACTGGAGCTTACATATTCGGAAGATTATTCGGTAAAAATAAACTATGGCCTGAAATAAGTCCGAATAAAACGATAGAAGGATTTATCGGTGGTATATTATGTTCAACAATTATTGCTGTCATATTTAGTTTGAATTACGATATGCCTTTATCGATGATTCCACTAATTTTAGTGACATGGTTATTTAGTATGTTTGGTCAGCTGGGTGATTTAGTTGAAAGTGCATTAAAACGTCATTTCGATGTTAAAGATTCTGGTAATTTATTACCAGGACACGGTGGTATACTCGATAGATTCGATTCATTTATTTTCGTATTACCGTTAATGAACATCTTATTAATCAGTTTCAAATAATACAATATAATACATTACACTTAAATGGTTTTTAATATACGAATCGTTTAAGTGTTTTTTTATTATGATTTATAAATTTATGTTAGAATATAGCTATTAAACGTAAAAAAGGTGAAGTAATGAAAAATATAGGAATTCTAGGTGCTAGTGGATCGGTTGGAACGCAAGGTCTGGATATTATTAGACAGTTCCCTGAGCAATATAAACTTGTAAGTTTTTCAGTAGGGAAAAATACAGCTCTCGCAAACGAAATAATAAAAGAATTTAAACCTGAAATTTGCTGTGTTCAAAGTGAATCAGATATTCAAAAAATTGAAGATCAATCTATCAAGATTGTATACGGTAATAAAGGATTACTGGAAATTGCCGCATATCATAAAAATGACATGCTGCTGAACTCAATTATGGGTAGTGTAGGCTTAAAGCCAACAGTTCACGCCATAGAGCATGGCGTTGACATAGCACTTGCAAACAAGGAAACGCTCGTTGTTGCAGGTGAAATCATTATGCAGCTGGCACGTGAACATGATGTTAATATTATACCGGTGGATTCTGAACATTCAGCGATTTTTCAATGTTTAAATGGTGAAGAACATAAAAATATTGAGAAATTAATAATTACAGCAAGTGGTGGATCTTTCAGAGATTTAACACGTGAACAGATAAAAGATGTAACCGTACAGGATGCCCTGAATCATCCGAACTGGTCAATGGGTAAGAAAATTACGATTGATTCTGCTACGATGATGAATAAAGGGCTTGAAGTTATAGAAGCAAAGTGGCTGTTTAATATGCCAATTGAGAAAATTGAAACGCTATTGCATAAACAGAGCATTATCCATTCGATGGTAGAATTTAATGATACGAGTGTTATTGCTCAGCTCGGTACACCGGATATGCGTATGCCGATATTATATGCATTCAGCTATCCTGATAGGTTGCCACGAGATGCAGAACGATTGGATTTAGCAGCTATCGGTCAGCTTGATTTTAAAGCGATGGATTTTGAACGTTACAAATGTCTTGCACTTGCATATGAAGCGATTAAAACAGGCGGGACGATGCCTGTTGTGATGAATGCAGTCAATGAAGTTGTCGTACAGCAATTTCTCGATGAAGAAATTGGATTTCTGGATATCGAAACGATTATTGAACGAGAAATGCACGCACATGACGTAATTCAAAACCCTGATTTAGATACGATTCTTGAAATAGATGCGAAATATAAGTCTAGAAAGTATGAGGTGTAACGATGGTAGGATTTTTAGCCTTTATATTTGTTTTTGGATTACTCGTTACTGTGCATGAGCTCGGTCATTTAATATTTGCAAAACGTGCGGGTATTATGTGTCCGGAATTTGCGATAGGAATGGGACCGAAAATTTTCTCGTATAAAAAGAATGAAACGTTATATACGATCAGATTATTACCTGTCGGTGGCTATGTGATGATGGCTGGAAGTGGAATGGAAGAAAATCCGCTTAAACAAGGAATGCAAGTTGATGTTAAGCGTAATGATGAAGGTGAAGTTACGCATATTATTCTTGATGATCAGCATCAGTTTCAGCAGATTGAGCAATTAGAAGTAATCGACAGTAATTTTGATGATGCGATGTTTATTGAAGGTGTGAATCAATATACGAATGAACAAGAACGACTTAATATTGCAGAAACTGCATACTTTGTGCGTGAAGGTGATTTAATACAGATTGCACCACCAAGCAGACAGTTCAGAACAAAAAAACCTTGGCCGAAGTTTTTAACGTTATTTGCAGGGCCGTTTTTCAATTTCCTATTAACGTTAGTGCTATGCATTATTATAGCGTTTATAGTTGGATCGCCTACAAATACAGTTGGTGAAGTTGCGAAAGATTCTCCTGCTTTATCTGCTGGACTCAAACCAGGCGATACAATTGTTCAGCTTAATGATGAAAAAATTGACTCATTCAGAGATATTAAGTCTTATTTACAGAATAACGGAGACAAATCCGTTTCAGTAACTGTTGAGCGTGATGGTAAAAAAGAAACGTTGCAGCTTAAACCAGCTAAAGTTGAAGCGAAAGTTTCTAAAACGAAAACTCAGACATCATATCAGATTGGTTTCATGCCGAAGAAAACTTTTTCATTAACAGACCCATTTATAGATGGATTCAATGAGACGATGCGTTACGCAACATTAATATTTACATTACTGATTGAGCTCTTTACATCAATTTTTACAGGTAGCTTTTCATTTGATATGCTTAACGGGCCGGTCGGTATATATAAGTTCACGGATTCTGTAGCACAGCAAGGGTTTCTACCATTACTTGGACTTGCTGCGATGCTTTCTGTAAATATTGGGATCATGAATTTAATTCCGATTCCGGCGCTGGATGGCGGTCGAATATTATTTGTATTGTATGAAGCGATTTTCAGACGTCCAGTCAACAAACGTGTTGAAATGATTATTGTTGGTGCTGGTGTCGTATTTATGTTCTTTGTTATGATTATGGTAACATGGAACGATATATCTAGATATTTCCTTAAATAAACAGCAGTTTGCTGTTTATTTTTTTGTTTTATTAATCATTAATTTATTATATGATATAAGTATTATAGATTTTAGGAGGCAGCTATGAAACAGAGTAAAATGTTTATTCCAACATTAAGAGAAGTCCCAAGTGATGCTGATAGTAAGAGTCATCAGTTATTATTAAAAGCAGGAATGATTAAACAAGTCGCAAGTGGTGTATATAGTTACTTACCGATTGCTAAGCGTGTGTTAAATAAAATCGAGTCAATCGTTCGTGAAGAGATGGAAGCGATTGATGGTGTAGAAATATTAATGCCTGCCTTACAGCCTTCTGAACTTTGGAGTGAGTCTGGTCGCTGGCAAAGTTATGGTGCTGAACTTATGCGTATGACTGATCGTCATGGTCGTGAGTTTGCACTTGGGCCAACACACGAAGAGATAATTACTTCACTCGTTCGTGATGAATTAAAGTCATACAAGAAATTACCGGTAACATTGTTCCAGATTCAGAACAAGTTCCGTGATGAAAAACGTCCGAGATTCGGTTTATTACGTGGTCGTGAATTTATTATGAAAGATGCTTATAGTTTCCATGCAAATGAAGCATCTCTTGATGAAACGTATCAGGATATGTATGATGCATATTCGAAAATTTTCACGCGTTTAAACTTACAGTTCCGTCCGGTTATTGCAGATAGTGGTGCAATCGGTGGTAGTCATACGCATGAGTTTATGGCGCTTGCTGAAATTGGTGAAGATACAATTTGTTATACGGATGGTAGTGATTATGCTGCAAACATTGAGAAAGCAGAAGTTGTATATCACCCAAATAAGAAACATACTGAAATTCAGGATTTAGAGAAAGTTCATACTCCTGGCGTTAAAACAGCTCAACAGTTAGCGGATTTCTTAAATCGTAATTTAGATGAAATTGTGAAATCTATGATCATTAAAGTGGACGATCAGTTTGTAATGTTCTTAATTCGTGGTCATCACGAATTAAACGATATTAAAGTGAAATCATTCTTTGGAACTGAGCATGTTGAAATGGCGACAGATGATGAAATACGTTCAATCTTAAATGCTAGCCCAGGTTCTTTAGGACCAGTCGGTGTAGATAAAATTGACATATATGCAGATAACAGCGTTCAGGATTTAAATAATTTAGCTGTCGGTGCAAACGAAGATGACTATCATTTTGTAAATGCAAATATTGAGCGTGATTTCAAAATTAAAGGTTTTGGTGATTTCCGATTCATTTTAGAAGGCGAACCTGCTGCTGACGGTAGTGGTCCTATCAAATTTGCAGAAGGTATTGAAATCGGACAAGTATTTAAATTAGGTACGAAGTATAGTGAGAGTATGAATGCGACGTTCTTAAATGATCAGGGACGCGCTGAGCCGATGGTAATGGGTTGCTATGGTATTGGTGTATCACGTACGTTATCAGCTGTTATTGAGCAGCATCATGATGATAAAGGAATTATATGGCCTACATCCATTACACCATTTGAAGTGCATATTATTAGCGTGAATCCAAAACAGGATGCACAAAAGCAGCTTGCAGATACTTTGTATGATACGTATCGTACACAATATGAAGTTTTATATGATGACCGTGCTGAACGTGCTGGTGTTAAATTTAATGATGCAGATTTAATCGGTATTCCGGTACGTGTTGTTGTTGGTAAACAAGCAGCAGAAGGTATTGTTGAAGTTAAAAACAGACGTACGGGCGAAGCTGTTGAAGTACATGTAGATGCATTAAGCGAAACGATTCAATCAATTTATACATCATTTGAATCATAATTTGATATAATGAATAATAAAAGTAATACGCAGTTGCGTGTTACTTTTTCATTTTGAAGGTGGTAAAGAACGTGACAATAACAAATAATGAAAAGTTTAAAGTATTGCTTAAACAGCTTCAAATAGAAGATTTATTTATTCTGCCTGATATAGATAAAGCGGAGTTGACAAAGATAGATGTATATAAAAATGACCGTAAATGGCATATGTACTTTAAATTTGAAACGCACCTGCCATATGAACTGTTTGCTTTATTAAAAGAAAAGATTAAAGAACATTTTGAACATATTGCAGCTGTAACATTCGAAATTGAAGTCAGAGACGCACTGGATACAGATAAAGTTCGCGCGTACATCCCTTATGCTATCGGTGAAACGAATATGAGTCCAAGTCTTAAACATCAGTTAAACAGTAAAAGTTTTACGTTTAGTGGAGATGTACTTAAGTTTAATGTGACGAATGATATTGAAAAAGTGCATTTTGAAAAGAATTGTAATGGCGCTTTATTAAAGGCGTTTAAAAACGTCGGGTTTAATGTTACGCAATGTGTATTCGAAGTTTCACATAATGATGCTGAAGCAGAGTTGGCCTCACTTGAAGCATACATTCAGGAAGAAGAAGAGAATCATAGCAAGATTATAAGAGAAAAAATGATAGAGCGTGAAAAACAACGTAAAGATGACGATAGTCCTGAAATTACGAAGTGTCAAATCGGTAAACCGATACAGGTGGAACAAGTTAAACGTATTGAAAGTATTATAGAAGAAGAGTATAAAGTAGCACTTGAAGGTGTTGTATTCGATATTGAGATTAAAGCGCTGAAAAGTGGTCGTCATATCGTTCAGCTTAAAATTACAGATTATACAGATTCATTAATTGTAAAAATGTTTACTAGAAAAGGTAAAAATGATCTGGAACATTTTGAGTCATTGAAAATAGGGGACTGGATTAGATGTCAAGGTCGTATTGAAATGGACACGTTTGTAAGAGACCTTGTTATGATGATGGAAGACGTTGAAGCGATCAAAAAGCCGGAGAAAAAAGATAAAGCTGAAGAAAAACGCGTAGAGTTCCATTTACATAGTGCGATGAGCCAGATGGATGGTGTGACGCATATCAGTAAATATGTTGCCCAAGCTGCTAAATGGGGACATAAAGCAATTGCGGTCACTGACCATAATGGATGTCAGGCATTTCCTGATGCGCATGCTGCTGCTAGTAAAGCGGGTATCAAAATGATTTATGGTGTAGAAGGTATGCTTGTAGATGATGGGGTTGCAATCAGTTATAAACCACAGAATATTCCTTTGAAAGATGCAACGTATATTGTATTTGACGTTGAAACGACAGGTTTAAGTTCGCAATATGATAAAATCATTGAGCTTGCCGCAGTTAAAGTTAAGGGTGGAGAAATTATTGACAAGTTTGAGCGATTCAGTAATCCGGGAGAACGATTAAATGAAACTATTAAAAATTTAACTGGAATTACAGATGATATGCTTGTCGATGCACCTCCGATTGAAGAAGTACTAAATGATTTCAGAGCGTTTGCAAAGGACGCAATCTTTGTCGCTCATAACGCAAGCTTTGATATGGGCTTCATTGATACAGGGTTTGATCGTCTCGGATATGGACCAACAACAAATGCTGTTATCGATACGTTAGAATTATCCAGAACAATAAATACAGAGCTTGGAAAACACGGTCTTAACTTTTTGGCGAAGAAATATGGCGTCGAACTTACTCAGCACCATAGAGCGATTTATGATGCAGAAACAACTGCGCATATTTTCGTGAAAATGTTAAAGCAGATAGAAGAACTGGGCGTTACGAACCACAATGAAATTGATGCAAAGTTATCTAATAAGGATGCATATAAACGTGCACGACCGATGCATGTTTCATTAATCGTTCAAAATAAGCAGGGATTGAAAAACTTATTTAAAATTGTAAGTGATTCAATGGTTGAATATTTTTACAGAACACCTCGTATACCACGTTCTTTATTAAATGAATATCGTGAAGGTATATTAGTTGGTAGCGCGTGTGATAATGGAGAAGTGTTCACTGCAGTAATGCAGAAGGACCAGGATGAAGTAGAAAAAATCGCTAAGTTTTATGATTATCTTGAAGTCCAGCCAAAAGCGCTTTATCAGCATTTACTGGATAAAGATTTAATACGCGATAATGAGACGATGGAAGAAATTTATAGTCGTATCATTGCAGTCGGTGAAAAACTCAATATTCCAGTAATCGCTACTGGGAATGTACATTACTTAAACGAACACGATAAAATTGCACGTGAAATTCTTATCGCTTCAAATCCAGGTAACCCATTGAACCGACAAACATTACCTGATGCACACTTCAGAACGACTGGCGAAATGCTCGATGCTTTTCATTTCTTAGGTGAAGAGAAAGCATACGAGATTGTTGTTAAGAACACGAACGAACTAGCAGATCGTATTGATACGGTTGTGCCAATTCAGGATAAATTATTCACACCGAATATTGATGGTGCAAACGAAGAGATTCGTGAGATGAGTTATGCACGTGCGCGAAGTATATATGGAGATGAGCTTCCAGAAATTGTAGTAGCCAGACTAGAAAAAGAACTGGAAAGTATTATCGGGAATGGTTTCGCAGTTATTTATTTAATCTCACAAAAACTTGTAAAGAAAAGTTTAGATGATGGCTATCTTGTAGGAAGTCGTGGATCAGTTGGTTCCAGTTTCGTTGCAACGATGACTGAAATTACAGAAGTAAATCCATTACCGCCACATTATATTTGTCCAAAATGTAAATCGAGTCATTTCTTTGAAGATGGTAGTGTAGCAAGTGGTTTTGACTTACCAGATAAATCATGTCCAACTTGTAACGTGCCGTATATAAAAGAAGGTCAGGATATTCCATTTGAAACGTTCTTAGGATTTAAAGGTGACAAAGTACCCGATATCGATTTAAACTTCAGTGGTGAATATCAACCGGTCGCACATAATTATACGAAAGTACTGTTCGGTGAAGATAAAGTATTCCGAGCAGGTACAATTGGTACGGTTGCCGAGAAAACAGCGTTTGGTTACGTAAAAGGGTATATGAATGATGCAGGTGTTCATAAACGCGGTGCTGAAATTGATAGACTTGTTAAGTCATGTACGGGTGTGAAACGTACGACAGGACAGCACCCGGGGGGTATTATCGTTGTACCGGATTATATGGATATATATGATTTTACTCCGATTCAGTATCCAGCAGATGATCAGTCAAGTGCATGGAAGACGACACACTTTGACTTCCATTCTATACATGATAACCTACTTAAGCTTGATATATTAGGACACGATGATCCGACGATGATCCGTATGTTACAGGACCTATCTGGGATGGATCCAAAAACAATACCAGTTGACGATAAAGAGACGATGAAAATATTCTCAAGTCCGGAATCACTCGGTGTAACTGAAGATGATATATTATGTAAAACAGGTACGCTTGGGGTTCCGGAGTTTGGTACTGGATTCGTAAGACAAATGTTAGAAGATACGAAACCTTCTTCATTCAGTGAGCTTGTTCAAATTTCAGGTTTATCACATGGAACGGACGTATGGCTGGGCAATGCTCAGGAGTTAATTAAAAGCGGAACGTGTGATTTAAGTTCTGTTATCGGTTGTCGTGATGATATCATGGTCTATTTAATGTATGCAGGTCTGGAACCTTCGCTAGCGTTTAAAATTATGGAATCCGTACGTAAAGGAAAAGGGTTATCAGATGAATTTGAAGCTGCGATGCGTGAAAATAACGTACCAGAATGGTATTTAGATTCATGTAAAAAAATTAAATATATGTTCCCGAAAGCCCACGCTGCGGCATATGTTTTAATGGCAGTGCGAATTGCGTACTTTAAAGTACATCATCCACTTTATTACTATGCAAGTTACTTTACAGTTCGTGCAAGTGACTTTGACTTATTGACGATGACGAAAGATAAACATACGATAAAAGCAACTGTAAAAGATTATTACAGTAGGTTTCACGATCTTGCGAAGAAGGAAAAAGATGTTCTGACCGTGCTTGAAATTACGAATGAAATGGCACAACGAGGATTTAAAGTACAACCGATTTCTTTAGAGAAAAGTACTGCATTTGAATTCATCATTGAAGGGGATTCATTAATACCACCGTTTATTGCAGTACCAGGTCTCGGCGAGAACGTAGCAAAACGTATCGTTGCAGCACGTGAAGAAGGGCCTTTCCTATCTAAAGAGGAACTGAATAAAAAAGCGGGTGTATCACAAAAGATCATCGAATATTTAGATGAGCTTGGAAGTTTATCAGGTATGCCTGACAAAGCACAACTCTCAATATTTGATTTGTAATCATTTGAAGAAATCATTCGTTTATGTTATGATTTAATTGTTAAAGAAAATACTCTACTAGCGAAAAGAGTGGGAATTCCCGCTCTTTTCTTACGTTTATGTTAGGAGGATTATATGAGTAAAGTTACAGAACGTGTAGAAACGATTTGTCAGCCTATTGTTGAAGCCCTTGGATTTGAACTTGTTGATGTGGAATACGTGAAGGAAGGTCCGGATTTTTATTTACGTATCGCTATTGATAAGCCGGGGGGCATTGATATTAGTGACTGTGCAATTGCGAGCGAAAAAATTAGTGAAGTGATGGATAAGGAAGATCCAATTTCAGAAGCATACTTCCTTGACGTATCATCACCTGGTGCTGAACGTCCGCTTAAGAAAGAGAAAGATTATATTAACGCAATCGGAAAAAATGTTTACGTTAAACTATATGAGCCAATTGAAGGCGATAAAGAGTGGATTGGTGAACTAAAATCCGTTACTGAAAACACGATTTTAATTTCAGCTAAAATTAAAACAAGAAAGAAAGAGATAGAAATTGACCGTAAACGTATCGCAAAGATTCGTTTAACCGTCATTTTATAGGAGGCAGCTATGAAAAATAACGAATTATTAAATGCGATTGATTTCCTTGAAAAAGAAAGGTCAATTCCACGTGAAGTATTAATTGAAACAATAGAAGCGGCGTTAATTACTGCTTATAAAAAGAATTACAACTCTGCTAATAACGTACGCGTTGAGTTAAATATGGACAACGGTGCATACCGTGTATACTCTCGCAAAGATGTTGTTGACGAAGTTTCAAATCCAAGAGAACAAGTGAGTCTTGAAACAGCATTACTTTCTAATCCAGCATATGAAATCGGAGATATCTTTGAAGAAGACGTTACACCGAAAGATTTCGGTCGTGTTTCTGCACAAGCTGCAAAGCAAGCTGTATTACAACGTTTACGTGATGCAGAGCGTGGTATTTTATACAATGAGTTCATCGATAAAGAAGATGATATTATGACTGGAATTATTGACCGCGTCGATCACCGCTATGTTTATGTAACTTTAGGAAAAACAGAAGCTGTATTATCTGAAGCTGAAAGAAGTCCGAACGAAGTTTATCGTCCAACTGAGCGTATTAAAGTGTATGTAAACAAAGTTGAGCAGACAACTAAAGGACCACAAATTTTCGTTTCGCGTAGCCACCCTGGATTGTTAAAACGTTTATTTGAACAGGAAGTTCCTGAAATCTTTGATGGTACAGTTATCGTTAAATCTGTTGCGCGTGAAGCGGGTGACCGTTCTAAGATCAGCGTTTACTCTGAAAATCCTGATATCGATGCAGTTGGTGCATGTGTAGGTACTAAAGGTGCACGTGTTGAAGCGGTTGTGGAAGAATTAGGTGGAGAAAAAATCGATATTGTTGAGTGGAGTGCAGATACGAAAACATTCGTAAAAAATGCATTAAGCCCATCTCAAGTAATAGAAGTGTTAGTTGATGAAGAAAATCAATCGACAACAGTAATTGTACCAGATTACCAATTATCACTTGCAATCGGTAAAAAAGGTCAGAATGCAAGACTTGCTGCAAAACTTACAGGTTGGAAGATCGACATTAAATCAGAAACAGATGCTAAAGAAGCGGGCATTTATCCTGAAGAATAGGGGGACTTTTATGAAACAACGTAAAATACCCATGAGAAAATGTATACTATCAAATGAGATGAAACCTAAACAAGAGATGGTTCGTGTCGTAAAAAATAAAGAAGGCGAAATATTCGCAGATGCTACCGGCAAACAAAATGGTCGTGGAGCATACGTTTCTATGGATTTAGAGATTGTGAATAAAGCACGTGAAAAGAAAAAACTTGAACAGTATTTTGAAGCTGATACTGAAACATTAAATCCGGTATATGATGAAATTATTCGTTTAATCTATAGAGAAATGATACCGAAACGATGACTTCAAAAGATAAATTATTAAATTTATTAGGTTTAGCAATGCGTGCGAGAAAGCTATCTACCGGAGAAGAACTCGTACTGAATGATGTGCGTAGTAAACGTGCGAAGCTAGTAATTATTTCAACGGATGCATCAAATAATACAATAAAGAATGTTTCGAACAAATGTCAGTCATACAATGTACAGCTTGAGCAAGTATGTACAAGATATGAACTCGGTTATTCGCTCGGCAAGGATGCTCGTGTGACGATAGGCATACTTGATGCTGGATTTGCGAAATCAATGAAGGATTTGATTCGGGACATGAATGAGGAGAGAAGCTATGAGTAAAAAAAGAATATACGAATATGCAAAAGAAGTTAGTTTAAAGAGTAAAGATATTATCGATGCTTTAAAGAAAATGAATATTGAAGTATCAAGTCATATGCAGGTAATTGAGGCGAAAGAAATTACTGCATTAGATAAAATCTTTAAAAAATCAGAAGAGAAAGCTGAAGCGAAGATAGAACAAAAAGCTGAAGCTAAAACAGAAGTGAAAAAAGAAGAACAAAAAGTAGAGAAGAAACAAAACAATCAAAGTAAGCCACAAAATAATAACCAGAAACGTAATCCTAATCATAGACCAGGCAGCAATAATAAACCTGGTACTGGTGGGCCTAATAAAAACAAAAAAGGTAAGGGTAAAGGCAAACAAAAACCTGAACCAAAACAAGAGGCACCTGTCGTTAAAGAAACACCTTCAAAAATTACGTATGAAGAAGGTATTACTGTAGGTGAACTAGCAGAAAAATTAGGAAAAGATGCTTCTGAAATCGTTAAAAACTTATTTATGGTTGGTATTATGGCAAACATAAACCAATCATTAAATGAAGAAGCAATTGAGTTAATTTGTGATGAGTATGGTGTAGAAGCTGAATTAGAAGTAGTTGTAGATGCAACTGATTTAGAAACATACTTTGAAGATGTAGATGCAAATGAAGAAGATATTATGGAACGCCCACCTGTTGTTACGATCATGGGGCACGTTGACCACGGTAAAACAACATTACTGGACTCTATCCGTAATACACGTGTAACTGCTGGAGAAGCTGGTGGTATTACACAACATATCGGTGCTTACCAAATTAAACATAATGATAAACCAATTACATTTTTAGATACACCAGGTCACGCGGCATTTACAACAATGCGTGCACGTGGTGCGAAAGTAACAGATATTACAATCTTAGTAGTTGCAGCAGATGACGGTGTAATGCCACAAACAGTTGAAGCGATTAACCACGCGAAAGCTGCAGAAGTACCGATTATCGTTGCTGTTAACAAAATTGATAAACCGACAGCGAATCCAGATCGCGTTATGCAAGAATTAGGTGAGCACGGTTTATATCCTGAAGATTGGGGCGGAGATACAATTTTCGTACAAATCTCTGCGATTAAAGGTGACGGAATTGAAGATTTATTAGAAATGATTCAGCTTGTAACTGAAGTTGAAGAATTAAAAGCAAATCCGAAACGTACAGCAATCGGAACTGTTATTGAAGCAGAATTAGATAAATCTCGTGGACCTGCAGCATCATTACTCGTACAGGATGGAACACTTGAAATTGGTGATTCTATTGTAGTCGGTAATACATTCGGACGTGTTCGTGCGATGGTTAATGATCTAGGTAAACGTATTAAATCTGCTGGCCCATCATTACCAGTTGAAATTACTGGATTACAGGATGTACCATTAGCAGGAGATCGATTCGTTGTATTCAAAGATGAAAAACAAGCGCGTCGTATCGGTGAAGCACGTCAGCAACAGAACATTTTAGCACAACGTCAGGAATCTCAAAAAGTTTCACTTGATAATTTATTCGAACAGATGAAACAAGGTGAGATGAAAGACTTAAATGTTATTATTAAAGGTGACGTTCAAGGTTCTGTAGAAGCATTAGCAGCTTCACTTATGAAAATTGATGTAGACGGCGTAAATGTTCGTATAATTCATACAGCAGTTGGTGCGATTAATGAGTCTGACGTTACATTAGCATCAGCATCTAATGGTATTATAATCGGATTTAACGTACGCCCGGATGCAAATGCGAAACGTGCTGCTGAAGCGGAAAATGTAGATATGCGACTACACCGCATTATTTATAAAGTTATCGAAGAAATTGAAAGTGCGATGAAAGGGATGCTTGATCCTGAATTCGAAGAGAAAGTTATCGGTCAGGCTGAAGTTCGTCAAACGATCAATATATCTAAAGTTGGTACGGTTGCAGGATCTTATGTTACAGAAGGTAAGATTACACGTGACTCACAAGTACGTATCATCCGTGATGGTATCGTCGTTTATGAAGGTCAAGTTGATGCGCTTAAGCGTTTCAAAGATGACGTTCGTGAAGTAGCACAAGGTTATGAGTGCGGTATCACGATTGAAAACTTCAACGATGTTAAAGAAGGCGACATATTTGAAGCTTTCGTAATGGAAGAAATTAAGAGAGTTTAATACCGCATGGTTAAGCTATTTCTGAGAGTTGAAAGAAGAGAAGACTAAACTATTTAAATTACACTTTCAATGAAATTTCAGAAAAATTTAAGATGCGAGATTGCAACTCATCAAAAGTTTAAAGAAGTATGATATTGTAAACTACAATTTAAAAACACTTTACTATTTAATTAAAATAATTTAATTAATAGTGAGGTGTTTTTTTGTGTCTAAAAGATTAAATTCGAGAAGACTTAGAAAAGTTGAAAAGGTTGGAGATTTTGAAAAAATTAAACATATCGTTCTTGAAGATAAAGAATTACAAAACTTATCTAGAGCGACTATCATTAATTACAATAAAGTATTTACATCTCTCAGTATATTCTTTGATGAAATTGATGATCCATTGCAAATAACTGAAAAACAAGCTAGAGAATATATCAGGTATTTAAAGAACGAGCATATTCATTATAGGGATAAACTACGTCATAAAAATGAAGTTAGAGGACTAAAAGCAAGTACAATTAACACATATATTAAGTTATGCAAGTCGATTTATCAGACTTTACTTGAATTAAATTATATTGAGAGTAATCCATTTAAAGATATTAAATGTTTAAAAAGACAGAATGAGCGTATAAAAACGATACCCCCTGAAGACATAAATAAATTATTAAATTCATTAGACACAAGTTACTATACAGATTTCAGAATGTTTACAGCGATTCATGTATTTCTTGATACATTCGGGAGGATAGATGAAGTTTTAAATATAAAGATATCAGATATTGATTTTGATAAACGCTCTATTTACTTTCCGAATACAAAGAATAACGAAGGTAGGTATGTGATGTTTAGCTTAAAGACAAAGAAATTATTAGTAGAATTGATTGACGAAATGAGAGATTACAATAATGATTACGTATTTTTAGCAGTTGACGGTAGTAAATTTACTAATCAGGCATTTAGAAATCAATTAAAAAAGTATTGCAATGAATACAATATAAAAACAAATATAACTCCTCACATGTTTAGACATACCGCATCAATGTTGTTTCTTGAGAATGGTGGGAACATTAGAGTGTTACAAAAGATATTGGGACATAAAAAGTTAGCAACTACTGAAATATACGCACATGTTTCAGAAGACTTAATGACGTTACAACAAGAAAACTATAGTCCTTTAGATCAAGTACTTGGGAAACAAAAGAAATACACAAGAGATAGAAGTAAAAGATTAAAATAAATAGAAGTTAAGGAGAAGATACAAATGAACAATAATAAAGTTATTACATTTACATTGGTAGTAGAAGATTTAAGTGACAAACAAATTAATATAATAGAGTCAAATCACATTGAAGATGTTGTTACACTTCTAAGATATAGTGAAGAAGAACAGACAGTTACATTCAAAGGGGAATTGCTAACAGGTATAACAATTGAAGATTTTCATTAGATTTGTTGACACTGATTAATATCAGTGTCTTATTTAATTTGGTATTAAATTATAAATAAGTCTAAACGTAGAAACATTAAAGCAATCTCACTTATGTATACTATAAGTAAGATATAAATCAAAATCATACAGAATAAACTCACTTCAGTAGTCAACAAGACAAAGTAAGTAGATAACATTCAGAAATAAATGAAGTCGTGAGATTACATAAATCTATGTTGCTAGAAGATTAAAACAACGTATCAGATCATTACGTTCTTGAAGCAATATAAAGCACATAACATTGAATTGTAATCAATCAATAGAAATCATTAATAAGTTGATAACGTTCGATATACGTTAGATATGAAGCTACAAGACAGTAGATAAGCTAATGAAAGAAATGATTACTTCAGCTTCAGCAGGACATCACACGATATGTTTATTTAATGTTTAGAGAGCGTTCAAGAGCATGTAATGAATTATGATATTAATCATTTTGAATATCTAAAAGTCGCTCAGATTTGATTTATAGAGTGAATAAGAATATATCTGAAGTTATGAAATTGAGATATTAAAAGAATGATTTTATTGAGATTATTTAAAAAACAAACTTGTATGTACATGTATAGACAGTTGAGCATATCTCATTTGTTATAGAAATTTTCGAAAACGATATGAAAATAGACTAATTCAGAAAGTAAGAATGTTGTCATATCAACGTTTGTAGCACCTGATAAAATGCGAGTTTACTAAAATTTTAATTATTTCCCAACTTTAAAATTGTTATAAAGTCCTTGCGGAATAAGAGTTTAGAAGCGGTCTAAAGTTTGGGAAATATATTCAAAATGAATTTCTAATATTTCAGCAGTATTTGAAACGTAGTCATTTTTTGCTTGTAGAACACTTATAAAGTGATGTTTTTAAGCATGGTAGATTTATATCAAGAATAGACGAAAAGGCTTGTTATACCGCTTCAAATTGTGTTTTTCAGTATGAAATAGATTTCTTTAGCAGGGAGGGTATTAAAAGATTATTACGTTTTGAATTGAGTGATAGTTGATGTAACTGATGTCTGATCACGTACTTGATTAAGATAAAGTAAATTACAGGTATTCATTCAACATTCTATAAGAAGATTTTAAGATTGCTGAAGCAATTCAGGAACACGGGACTGTATAAAGTATCATTAGATGACTTTAAAGAGTTGTTAGACATTCCTAGTAGCTATCAGATGAGTGATATTGATAAACGTGTATTAAAACCAATTCAGCGTGATCTTGCTGATAGCTTTCAGAATTTAGAAGTTAAGAAGATTAAAAAGGGGCGTAAAGTTGTAGCTTTAGAATTTACTTTTGATAAAGAGAATTTAAAAAAGAAAAAGAATGAACAAAATGAGATTAAGATTGATGAAGAATTGAGAAAGCAATCTGAAGAGATGTTTAAAGAATTTATAAAATAAAACAATTCAGCACCCACTAAAATTGTGATTAGTGAGTGCTTTTTATATGCTTCAAACCCTTGATGTTACTAGGAGTTGACAAATAAACATACCTTTGGTAAAATTCTTATATATAAAGTATCCCATCACTCAAGTTTAACATATTATTATCTAGTGAGTCAATGGATAATTGAAAATAAATTAAAAATTTTTGAGAATGTAATTTCAATAGACACATAAAGAGCTTACACATTAGTGTTCAAATTTATGTACTTGTACCTGTATAGAATTTATAGAGAGAGGTTTAACAGTTTCCTTTCAGATTAACGTTCTGAGTGCAGTGTACACACTCAGAGCCTTTTTCTTTTAGCTAACTTTTAAACACTTATGTATAAATTTATGAGAAAGGATATGAGCAGAAATATGAATAAAAAAATAAGAAACAGACTGATTGCATACAGAAATGATAACTGTTTACCTCCAATTACTATACTTGCTGAAGAGATTGGGATCACAAGAAGTTATCTCACAATGTTTCTAAACGGTAAAACAACACTAGGATATAAGAAGTTACAGGCAATCGAGAAGTTTTTAATCAGACACAATGCGTGAAACATTTCGTGAAACAATTCAATTTTGGGACTTTTAAAAAAGTTGAGGGGACGTCGTTCTTTTGAACTCATTCAGTTTAAGCGTTCAATTTTGACGGGGGATTTTTAGACACGCTCAGATTTGAGCACATTAATTTTCAATCAGGATCAATAACTAAAACTAAATACAACTAAAATCATCATTTTTCCCTTGTTTTACAATGCTTTTGATTATGACACCCGTTTAACTAATAAAGTTACTCTATATATACTGTATTAGTTAATGAGGTGTCATAATTAAACCCCTTGCTAGATAAGGCTTTTTTCATGATTTTAGTTGTTAAATTTATCAAAAGGAGAAACATAATGACAATTGAATATGAAATTAAGAATCAAACTAAGAAAGAAAAGAAATCAATCGAATATGACACACTGTTATCACTTGAAAATTGCTCACTAGACACTTTAGAAATCTTACAACACTTCTATTACTCAGATGATATTGAACAATACAAACGCAATAAATCTCTGAGAGCTAGTAAAGCTGAAGACTTAGAGAAAGAATTGAAACGTTTCTATGAACATATCACTCATGAAAAAATAGGACGTAAAAAGTATTTCAAACTCAATGGACTGTACGATATAGAACTATTGCCACTTCAAAAGGAAACGAAAGCAGGTAAGAATAAACTCAGAGCAACACTTGAAGCAATCATCTTATATGTACTTAAAAATAAAGTAATCACTGATACAGATATGACTACAAACAAATGGCTCATCAAATTAGGCTTAGTTTCTGAAAAAACGATACGAGGTTACACACGATTTAATAGTAATATAACTTACGATAAATTTATCAATACACACTTTACTGAAACATTCAATGATCCAAAGATTACTTATTTTGATTTTAAAGTAAATCAAAAGTATACAAGAGAACTATCAACGAAAGAGAAGTTTAATTTACTTAAAGTGTATTATAGTCATGTTGATACAATCAGAAACACTTTTAACAATGCTTTGATGAATTTAGAGAAACATAATCTAATCATTCATAACCCTGAAATTTATTACGGTAAAACTGAGAATGACTTAATGAGATTGGAATTAGAAGAGATAAAGAAGTTTATTGAGATACAAAATGAACTCAAAGAGAAATTAGGTTTAGAGAAGAATCGAAAGTATTATATGAACGCTAAGTTTAAAACAGCATTAAAAATACGATTAGAGCAAGGACTAGAAGTAAAATTATACAACGGTAAGACGATTAGTAACGTATACACTTCAGTATTTAAGCAGAAAGCAATCATTAATAAGTTTAGTAAAAAACAACTCAACAAATACTTTGAAAAGAACGCAGACGTAAAGAAGATGTATGACTTACTTACACATGAGCTTATGCAAAATTACAAAGGTGCTATAGTTGATAAATTAAATCAGCTCTATGAGAGAGAGAAGCAAAGCAAAGTTAAATACTTTGAGGACGAGAAAAAGAATAAGCTGAATGAACTTGAATTGATGATAAAAAACAAAAAAGCTCTAGGAAAAACAGAGAAACTTAAAGATAAGATCATCAATGAATATAAGAATTTAATACAGTTGCAAGAAATTTACGGAAATTTATTAAACTGTAAAGCTGAAGAGATTACTCAGAGTTACAATAATTATTTAAAAAAAGCAAATTAATTTGAAAGGAAACTATTAAACTATGAATAACTTACAAGAAAAACTAAATACACTTATTGCAGAAGATAAAGCAAGATTAATCAGAATTAAGAAAGAGAATGAATACTATATTACTACTGAAGCTGAGTTGTATGTATTAAATACAAAAGATAACTCTGTAACGACTAAGAAACCATATAAAAGAAACGCTAAAGGTTACTTAGCTTATTCAATTCATAAATTAGAGTATGTGCACAGATTAGTTGCTGAAGCATTTTTAGAAGACTTCTCAGAGCATTTACAAGTTAATCACATAAATAAAAATATTAGCGATAACAGACTGAGCAATTTAGAAATGTGTAATAATAACGACAACAAACAACACGCTATTATCTCTGATCGTATAAATTGGATTGTATCAATAGCAGAAATCAGAGCTATGCAAGAGATTAAGCAATCAGACAATGTTAATGTTATCGTTGAAGCATTAGACTTTCATAAATCAATTACACACTTTTTACATGATACTGAAGAAATCGCATAAACTAAGAGAGTATTACTGTTGATTCAGTAGTACTCTCTTTTTTTGTTTATATTCAATTCACTCAGAGCGATTTTAAGAGCATTTTAAATGTTTAAGCGTACATTTATACACTAAGTGTGCTTAAAATCGACTTCAGCAAACGTTAGTTCAGATTTTTCATATCGATTTGAAGCAATTACAATAGAATTGTAGTCAATTTCATACATAAGGAGTTGCTTCAATGTGATACCATCAAACATATTTATTACAAAAATGTTGTTTGATATTCTTTACTACAATATGCCTATGAGCAATGATTTTGATCGTACTAGCGTTATCTTAACTAATTTACACTTAAATGAATTTATAGAAGTTGTACCTGCTAACAAAGAGCGTACAAAAGCAAAGTACAGACTAACAGAAAAAGGCTATGCTTTGCTAATGTACTCATTTAAGTTTAATTAATCGTATAGACCGCTCATTGCAGTAGTAATTGATTGATTTAGCACATCTTGATTAATTCCAATGTAACGCAACGTTACACTTTGTGAAGAATGATTAAATAGATCCATTAATAAAGCAACGTCATTTGTTCGCTTGTAATAGTGATAGCCGAAAGTTTTTCTCATTGAGTGTGTGCCAATGTCAGATATTCCGATACTTTCAGCAGACTTATTTAATATTCTGTATGCTTGTACTCTAGAAATTGCTTTCTGTTGTCCGTCTTGATTTAGCTTGTTAGATTTAAACAGATAATCATCATCATTTAAAAACTTAATGTAATCATCAATATCATTTTTAATGTGAAGTAATGTTATTGTTTTGTTCTTTTTAGTTTTGCTTTCTTTCAGCTTCAGTTGATAGTCTTTAATATCTTTCTTTTTTAACGTTAGCATGTCACCAACTCTTAAACCGCAATTGATACCTAACACAAACAAAAACACATCTCGATTGCTACCGTAATAAGCAAGGCTCTTTTTTAATTCTTTTATATCTTCAATATTCCTAATCGGTTCAACTGTTTTCATCTTCATCAACCTTTCAATATGTATCTTTTAA
This sequence comes from Macrococcus armenti, assembly GCF_020097135.1. Taxonomy (NCBI): domain Bacteria; kingdom Bacillati; phylum Bacillota; class Bacilli; order Caryophanales; family Staphylococcaceae; genus Macrococcus; species Macrococcus armenti. The sequence goes on from NZ_CP083608.1 coordinate 963,233, forward strand.
TGTAATAACTTATATCATTATGTTACATTATTTAATTGATTTTTGTCAAGTGTTGATTTAATAGTATTTATCATGTAACATAATTACAATTGTGTTACTTAAAATTATATCAATTAGTTTTATTTACAAACATAATATAGTTAATTTGAGTTAATTATTTTCGTTTTTCAAATGCGTCACACCAACAATTAAACAAAATCATTATTTTATCTATGAGAAAAATTTTTACTATGCAATATATTTTCCCTAATATTTGTTTTAAAATACACCTATTAATCATTATACTTAGATTGTATAATGTCATTTGATATTGAAAAATATCAACTATAAAACAGGAATAGTGAATATATCTATATGAAGTATAAATTTCTATCCATCATTCTATTTTTAATATTCATAAGTATAGTTTTTAATTTCTATAACAAAACTAATAACTGGGCTTGGGATTTATTAAATATCAATCAAAACAACCCCAAAAACTTAGAGACTAAAGTGGCACGTATGATGCAAATTTAAAAAGAATTGGAGATTAATAAGTGATTATAAAACTTAATAATATTAATATAGATTTTGATTTAGAAAATGAAATACCTTATTTTCAAGTGTCAGATGAAAATAAGGTACGGTTTGATATAGATAGTCTTAACAAGAAAGATATTACCTCTTTGATTAATAACATATTTAAAGAAAGTACAACAAATTGTTCATTCCTTTCTGAATTTATAAAGCCTGTAAAATTTAAAGAAAAAACGAATATTGGTCGATACATTTCGATTAATAACTGGCATGAAACCATTCATTCAGAGAATGATACATATGTTATTTCAACTATAAAAAATATCACACAAAAAGATATTAATTCATATGTTCTTTATATAAAAAGAGGTCTTGTAGAGCCATTCATTGTATTCTACAACGATGAAAATATGCTTTACATTAGTAATTCTGTTATAGATATTATTAGTGACTCAATTGAGTTCATTTCATCAGTAAAAGACACGTTCGCAAATCATATTTGTGTAGAAGATTAAATTTAAACAAGACCCAAGCATAGTCATTTCTATGCTTGGGTCTTGTTACATTCTGACCGCTTCTCTATCCTTTTTTGTATCGCTTAATTCATGATGAGTCAATCGATCAACTACAAACTCACTATCATCATTAATCAATTGCATGAGTCTTTTTGCTGTACCACTCGGAATATTTACTCCTCGTTCCCACGCATCTACTGTCTTTTTAGATACTCCTAACAATATGCTTAATTCTTTACGACTCATACCTAATCGTTCCCTGATGGTTTTAATATCTTGTACGTTATATTCAGATAAATAAAAAAAGCCAATCAAATTAATGATTAGCTTTATAAACATTATATTCTTTTAATATGTAAAGAAAAATTAAGAAAAATAATCCAAATGGAATAAAACGAACAACGATACATTTAAATTTTTTTGTGTGAACAGTGTAGTTTATACATTATTTTCTCCATCTAATTTAGTAATCAGCTTTAGAAATATTGAAATAGATGGCGAACAATATAGTAGAAGAAATGAATGGTTTTTTATCAAAAATGGAGATATAAGAAATATTGCTAATGCAGTGGGTGATAGAGAAATTTATATGGATACAAAAGGTTACGGAGATGAAAGTTTTGTTTATAACTATTTATCAGCAAACAAAAAGTATTTAAATGATACGTCAAGAAAATTAATTGTTAAAGCAGTAGATATTATTAAAGAGACGTTTCCATATAGAAAAATGATTCATGAGCAAAACCCAGAATATCATCTTAACACTTGGGACGCAAGTTGGTATCAAATCAAAAAACTTTCTGAATATACTTGCGAGGACAAATTTAGAGATCATAATATTTTGTGGAAACAACTTACTAATGAACTTTTAGAAATGAGCGAAGAATTAAATTTTATTAAGCATAGTGAATAATATTAAATTTCTTTGATTTGTTAAATACTTTATAAATAATATGCTCTAAAAACATTATATGATTAACGTAAACTAGTAGCTCTTATTATGGTAGAATTAACTTATTTTATTTATAATATACAGAATTAAAATATTAATTTTTTTGACAGTAACCATTACTATAAGCTATAATCTAATTAATTAAATAGTAAAGATTGTAGTTATATCAATACTTCAAAGAATATTATTGTAAATGTTGGAACGATTGAAAACTTCAACGATGTTAAAGAAGGCGACATATTTGAAGCTTTCGTAATGGAAGAAATTAAGAGAGTTTAATTCAATATTTTAACATTAGAATTTTATATTTAAACACTTCACTATTATCGGTGAAGTGTTTTTTATTATTATTTAGTACTTTTTTTTATTTCGTGATATGATATTAAAATTAACCTGATTATCATTTGTAAATTTAAGATTTCAATCTCCTTTAATTGACTTAAACCTACTCTAATTCGTATAATAAAGGTCAATCGATAAATTGAGGTGAATAAAATGAGTTTAAGAAGTGAACGTGTTGGTGAACAGCTGAAGAAAGAGATAAGTGAGATCATTAACCAGAAATTAAAAAATCCTAATGTTGGTTTTGTTACAGTAACAGAAGTTGAAATTACAGGTGATTTAAGTTTAGCGACTGTATACGTTACGGTTTTAGGTGAAGAGAAAGAACGTACAAAGACTTTAGAAGGTTTAGAGAAGTCTAAAGGATTCATCAAATCAGAAATTGCACATCGCATGGATTTACGTATCGTTCCGGATTTAAAATTTAAATACGATGAGTCAATTGATTATGGTAATAAAATTGAACGTATGATTGCCGAATTGAATAACAAAAAATAATTGGCTTAGAGTAATTAATCTTTAATTACTCTAAGCTATTTTTTTTGGTAAAAAACTATGAATTGTTTGAAATTTCCAAAAGGCGACATTTTAAACGACAAATGTCTATTTTTATATTTCATCAATTCATTTATAGTTAATTTATATATGTAAGATACGAATACTTTTGATCTGATTAATAATTATGCAAATTAACTTAATATTATATATTGAGTTGGTTAAATTTCATCGTTGATAAGACTATTGAGATTAATATCGTATTGCAAGATTATTATGTAAATTGAAGTGTTTGTATCTTATTTTTATTCATTAACCTGGAGTGATTATATGGAAACGTTTGTGAAAATAATTGGGAATTTTGTTTTATTTTATCCCATTGTTATGTCATTGTTCTGGATTGTAGGAACAATACTATATTTTTTTATTATTGAAATAAGGTTGAAAAAGAAAGTAAATAAAGAAAATTTACCTGGTATAACTTTTATTATTCCATGTTATAACGAAGAAGAAACAGTTGAAGATACGATACGTAGTGTTCTAAAAATGTCTTACCCTAATAAAGAAATTATTGCCGTTAATGATGGTAGTAGTGATAATACTGCTAAAGTATTATCACAGTTAGAAGAAAAATTAGATTTTAAGTTTTTAAATATTGTAAATAATAAAGGAAAAGCTCATGCATTAAATAGAGCAGCTGAAATTTCTACTAATGAATATATTATTTGTATCGACGCCGATACGATAATTGAAGATATAGCACCGTATTATATGATGGAAAGATTTAATAATAATCCAACATTAGCTGCTGTTACTGGAAATCCAAGAATTAGAAACAAATCAACTTTATTAGGAAAAATTCAAACAATTGAATATGCAAGTATGATTGGCAGTATTAAACGTGCACAGACTATGAATGGATATATTAACACGATATCTGGAGTATTTACTTTGTTTAAACGTGAAGCACTTGAAAAAGTTGGTTATTGGGATATGGATATGATTACTGAAGATATCGCAGTTAGTTGGAAATTCCATTTAAATGGTTATCACATTGAATATGAACCGAGAGCGCTTTGCTGGATGCTCGTACCAGAGACTCTTTCAGGGTTATTCAAACAGCGTATAAGATGGGCGCAAGGTGGACATGAAGTTTTATTAAGAGATTGGAAAGAAATGAGACATCAAAAAAACTTTTCTTTATGGTTTTTATTTGTAGAACAAGTTCTATCTATTATTTGGGTTTATGGTGTTGTAGTTTTATTGATACTTTCTATACTTAAGAATAATTATCTAGATTTTTATTACTACGATTATGATTTTAGTTTATTACTATATTCAGCATTATTATTGACATTTGTTAATTTAATTCAATTTACATTATCGTTATTTATCGACAGCAAATATGAGAAGAAAAACATGTGGTATGTATTCTTTTTAGTCTGGTATCCAACGTTTTATTGGTTTTTAAATGCATCTACTGCAATAATTGCATTTCCAAAAGCACTTAGAAGAAAGAAAGGGGAATTCGCTACATGGTCAAGTCCAGACAGAGGAAATATCCAACAGTAAAATCACATTTAAATATTTTTCGTGAATGTATAATTTATTTCTTTTCTTTAAGTTTATGGATGTATTGCATCGCAGTTGTTGCTATATTAGCGATTTTATTCAGCAGAATTAATAATTATGAATTTAAGTTGATTAGAAATGCATTAAATATAGAATTATACCAAGTATATGATACCGCAGTCATACTCGGTTATGTATCGATATTTATTACAATATATTTATTATTAAGCTATATCATTAATATGAAACTCAGAGAGAAGCGATCAAATGAAAAATAATTTAAGGATAATCGTTATTATCGTATTAATAGTGGCATCGATTTTTAGCGTTGATCAACAAACAAAGGCAAACACGGACAATGAACATAATAATAAACTCAATAAAACTAATGGCTGTATTGCATTAAATTATCATCGTATTAGAAAAGATACTTTATTAGATAAAATATTACTATTAATTACTAACAGTAAAGAAATGAGTTTATATAGTATTACAGATACGGAATTTGAAGAACAACTTAAATGGTTGAAAAATCATAATGCAACTTTTGTTTCCATTGATGAACTCATAAAATATAAAAAAAATAATAAATTTCCAAAAGGTTGTGTATTTTTAAATTTTGATGATATGGATATTTCAACATATGAGGTTGCACATGAAATTTTAAAAAAGCATAAATTAAAAGCAACTGGATTTATTATCAGTAGCGCTATTGGACAGGATGATTTCAATAATTTACAAATTACGACACAGAATCAATTAGATGAAATGTATGATAGCGGAGTATGGACTTATGGTTCTCACACACACAATTTGCATGATTTAAAAGGAGATGTATCAGTACTTGTTGATGAATCTGATAAAGTTGCTGATGATGCAAAAAAATCAAAGCGTTATTTGCAAACGAACTTTTCAGAAACTGATGCTATCAGTTATGCATATCCTTATGGTCAGTACAATGATGAAACTATTAAATCAATTAAGAAATCTGGGTTTAAATATGCATTCACATTAAAAGAAGATATTATCACTAAAAAAAGTAATGATTATGAATTACCTAGAATTCTTGTAAATCATGATTCATTTGTACATGTTGTGACAAAGTGGAAAGGTTTTGAACAAGATGAATAAAAAAGTTGAATTAAATTATTTGAGAAGTTTGTTATGTGTATTTGTAGTAGTTACGCATTTGTTTACTCAGTATACAATTAATACTAGTCCAGATGATAAACAAATTGAAACGCTTTATTGGGTTCGTATGCTTTTCATTATTGGTACACCTGGCTTTATCATGTTAAGCCAAGTATTAATTACGATGAATTATAAAATTAAACTTCCACCAAACTTTCTTTTGCAACGTATAAAATATATTTTAATTCCTTACCTTGTTATTGGTACTTTTTACTCTTTTAGTGAGTACATGTATTTGCGTCGTCCGTTTAATTTAATATTTTATGATGCAGTAATAAAGGGGAACTGGTACGGCTACTTTATATTAGTTATCTTTCAGTTTTATTTACTTACAAAAGTAATATATTTTATTAATCAAAAATTTAACATTAATATTTTTAAGTCAAAAATAATAATCACGATTTCTGTTATTATTAATATGGTTTATTTATACAATTTTGAAAATAATACGCAATTTTTAAATTTAGTAGAGAATCACTACTATTTATCTCCTAATACTTTTATCTTTGGATGGATTGGTTATTATTTTGTAGGATCATTTATTGGACTGTATTATGAAGAAATTCTAAATTTTTTATCAGAATATATAAGCATCATGATTTTTTCAATAATTATTTCGTTTGTATTTTTTATATTTTCACAAAAACATGATTTTTGGACTGTGACAAGCTTTAATTGGTCAATATTTCCGTATTGTATTGTTATGTTTTTAGCAATTCTAGTATTTGCTAAAACTATTATTCCATTTATGTTTAAATTTTTTACTATTGTTAGTGCATATTCATTTTTTATTTATTTAATTCATCCGATGCTTATCGACACAATATATATTTATACGAGTCGATTCGAAGGATATACAATACTCTTTATAATCATAAGCGTATTGATTACATTAGGATGTTGTATTGGAATTGGTTTACTTTTCAAAGAGATGAGTTTTTCAAAATTTATTGTCGGAAAAGGTCCATTTCAAATAGAAGAAGGTAATATTAAAGTTGAAACTTAACATCAATAGACCAAACACACTTTTTCATGTAAACTATTCTAGAGTTTACTGAAGGAGTGTTTTTTTATGGATGGCATTATCGGTATTAACAAAGCACGCGGTATGACAAGTCATGATGTAGTGTTTAAACTGCGTAAAATTTTAAAAACGAAGAAAGTTGGTCACACTGGCACGCTGGATCCTGAAGTGGATGGTGTATTGCCGATTTGTGTCGGTAAAGCAACGCGTATTAGTGACTATGTAATGCAAAGTGGTAAACGTTATGTTGCAGAAGTAACGCTTGGCATAAAAACGTCTACAGAAGATGCACACGGTGATGTAATTGAGCAGATTAATATTAATCATGGTGGTTTTTCTGAGCAGCAGGTGGATGATGTACTATGTGATTTAACAGGTAGTATAAAACAAATTCCTCCGATGTATTCAGCTGTTAAAGTAAAAGGACGAAAGTTGTATGAATATGCACGTGAAGGTATTGAAGTTGAGCGACCTGAACGTATTGTTGAAATTTATGATTTAAAGCGAACAAGTGCAGTACGTTATATCGATAATAAATGTGTATTCAATATTGAAGTGGCATGTGGTAAAGGAACTTACATCAGAACACTTGCGACACAAATTGCGGATAAGCTCGGTACAATTGGGCATATGTCAGATTTGACACGTACAGAAAGTGGTGGTTTTAAGCTTGATGAATGCATCACGCTGGATGCGTTACGTGAAGTACCGTTTGAAGAAATAGATTCGTATTTTAAACCGATTGAAGCAGGTCTTGAACATATGCCACATGTTGCGGTCGATGAACCGACTTCTGTAAAAATTTTATTTGGTCAGAAACTGCGTCAGATGAGCCCGCCAATTGAAGATGAGACGGTGATGACGTACAATGATAAAGTAATCGCAATCTTTATACCTGATGAAAAACATCCGGGTTTAATAAAAGCGAAAAAAGTATTTAATTAGGGGATTATTATGAAAACAATAGAAATGATACATCCGATAGAACTATGTTACGAACATGAACCTTGTGCACTTGCAATTGGTTTTTTTGATGGTATTCATACAGGTCACCAGAAAGTAATTGAAACAATGTCTCATATTGCAGCTGAAAGAGGTTTGAAAAAAGCTGTGATGACATTTGATCCGCATCCATCCGTTGTATTAAACCCAGAGAAACAGCGAACGGATTATTTAACACCGATGCACGAGAAAAAGCGAATTTTAGAAAATTTGGGCATCGATTACTTATTCATTGTTCCTTTTACATCGTCTCTTGCTCAAATGGAAGAGCGCGACTTTATTGCAAATTACTTTACTAAAAACAAAGTGAAAGAAGTCGTTGCCGGATTTGATTTTACTTATGGTAAATATGGAAAAGGTAATATGCTCAAACTTGAAGCGGATAAAGATGGCTTTGAAGTAACGATGGTTGAACGCCATGCTTTAAATGATGAAAAGGTATCGACAACTTTAATTCGTAAAGATTTAAAAGAAGGCAATATAAAACCTGCGAATAAACAACTGGGACGACCGTATAAAATTACAGGACTCGTTGTTCAAGGTGAAAAGCGTGGCCGTACGATTGGATTTCCAACGGCAAATGTTGAGCCGAATGAAAACTTTGTTTTACCGCGACTAGGCGTTTATGCTGTCACGATTAAAATTGAGCAGACAGGTAAAGTTTATAAAGGGGTATGTAATGTAGGTGTAAAACCGACATTCCATGATCCTGAGAAGCAGCAAGTTTCTATAGAGGTCAATATCTTTAATTTTTCTGATTCGATATACGGTGAGCGCGTAGAAGTTGAATGGCATGATTTCCTACGCCCTGAGCAAAAGTTTGATGGTATTGATAGTTTAATTGCTCAAATCAATAAAGACAAAGAAAAAGCGATTGAAATTTTAAATACATTACACATTGATTAATGATTGATTATTTTCGTAATCATGGTATAATAACGAAGTACCTTTCCTTGGCTTATAGATCACTCCGACTTTATGCTCAGGTTATGGTGTAAATTAAATTTATAGGAGGCTATTAACAATGGCAATTTCACAAGAACGTAAAAACGAAATCATTGCACAATACCGTGTACATGAAACAGACACAGGATCACCAGAAGTACAAATCGCAGTTTTAACAGCAGAAATCAATGCGTTAAACGAGCATTTACGTACGCACAAGAAAGATCACCATTCACGTCGTGGTTTATTAAAAATGGTAGGTCGTCGTAAAAACTTATTAACTTACTTACGTGAGAACGATGTTCAACGTTACCGTGAATTAATCAAATCATTAGGATTACGTCGTTAATTCTATTTTTAATCGAAAGAAACATCCGTTTCTTTCGATTTTTTTATGCATTTTATGACATAATATGAAATGTCATGTTATGATTAAGGATATATGTGAGAGAGGAGATACAACATGTCTCAAGAAAAGAAAGTATTTAAAACTGAATGGGCGGGTCGTCCATTAATTATTGAAACGGGCCAGCTTGCAAAACAGGCAAACGGTGCCGTTCTCGTTCGCTACGGTGATACAGTTGTATTATCAACAGCTACAGCAAGTAAAGAACCGAGAGACGTAGATTTCTTCCCGTTAATGGTCAATTACGAAGAGAAATTATACGCAGCTGGAAAGATTCCTGGTGGATTTAATAAACGTGAAGGACGTCCCGGTGAGGATGCAACGTTAACATCTCGTTTAATCGACCGTCCGATTCGTCCTTTATTCCCGAAAGGATATCGTCATGATGTACAAGTGATTTCAATTGTAATGAGTGTTGATCCTGATAACTCTCCTGAAATGGCTGCAATGATTGGTTCATCAATGGCTTTATCAGTATCTGATATTCCATTTGAAGGTCCGATTGCTGGGGTAAATGTAGGGTTAGTAGATGACAAGTTTATTATTAATCCAAACGTTGCTGAACGTGAAGTTTCAACGCTTGATCTGCAAGTTGCAGGTCACTTTGATGCTGTCAACATGGTTGAAGCAGGAGCAAAAGAAGTTCCGGAAGACAAAATGTTAGAAGCAATCATGTTTGGACATGCCGAAATTAAGAAACTTGTTGAATTCCAGAAATCAATTATTGATGAAATTCAACCTGTAAAATCTGAGTTCGTTCCAGTTGAAACTGATGCTGAACTTGAAGCAAAAGTAGAACAACTCGCAGAAGAACTTGAATTATCAAAAGCAATTCAGACACAGGAGAAGGTAGCACGCGAAGAAAATATTACAGCGATTAAATTACAAGTCATCGAAGCATTTGAAGGTGAGGATGAAATGGTAATTACTGCTGTTAATAAAAAGTTCGATGCATTAATTAAAGAGGAAGTGCGCCGCCTTATTACTGAGGAAAAAGTACGCCCTGATGGTCGTCGTCCGGATGAAATTCGTCCGCTAGATTCTGAAGTTGGTATTTTACCTCGTGCGCATGGCTCAGGGCTATTTACACGTGGACAAACGCAGGCGTTATCAGTTGCAACACTTGGTGCGCTAGGTGAACATCAAATTATTGATGGCTTAGGTGTAGAAGAAGAGAAACGCTATATGCACCATTATAACTTCCCAAACTTCTCTGTAGGTGAAACAGGTCCGATTCGTGCGCCTGGTCGTCGTGAAATCGGTCACGGTGCTTTAGGAGAGCGTGCACTGTTACAAGTAATTCCGGATGAGAAAGAATTCCCTTATACAATTCGAGTTGTATCAGAAGTTTTAGAATCAAACGGTTCAAGTTCACAAGCTTCAATTTGTGGTTCTACGTTAGCGTTAATGGACGCAGGAGTTCCAATCAAAGCACCTGTTGCAGGGATTGCAATGGGATTAGTTACGAAAGATGACAATTATACGATTCTTTCTGACATTCAAGGTATGGAAGATGCATTAGGTGATATGGACTTTAAAGTTGCAGGTACGAAAGAAGGTATTACTGCGATTCAGATGGATATTAAAATTGATGGATTATCTGAAGACATATTACGCGAAGCATTAGAACAGGCACGTATTGGCCGTCTGCATATAATGGATCATATGTTAAGTACAATTAGTGAGCCAAGAAAAGAATTAAGTCAGTATGCACCTAAAATTGAAATCATTCATATTAATCCAGATAAGATTCGTGATGTTATCGGACCAGGTGGTAAGAAAATCAACGAAATTATTGATGCAACTGGCGTAAAACTTGATATTGAACAAGATGGTACAGTATTTATCGGTTCAAGTGATGCTCAGATGATTCAGGAAGCGAAAAAGTTAATCGAAAACATTGTGCGTGAAGCTGAAGTAGGTCAGATTTATATGGCAACAGTTAAACGTATTGAGAAATTTGGTGCATTCGTAGAAATCTTCCCAGGAAAAGATGCGCTTGTGCATATATCTCATATAGCACTAGAACGCATTAACAAAGTAGAAGATGTCGTAAAACTTGGTGATCAGTTCTTAGTTAAAGTAACGGAAATTGATAAACAAGGACGTGTTAACGCATCACGTAAAGTGCTGTTAGAAGAAGAAAAGAAAGCATCTGAAGAGAAATAATCTTAAAGGTGAGACGGCTGTCTCACCTTTTTATAATGGTAATGTGAGGTGAAATATTGAAACATTTACAATTAAATAATGGCATGCAGTTTGCATGGCATCATACGAATTTAGAAGTCGTTCATATTGGATTATATATTAAAGCAGGCACGATAGATGAATATCATTATCCACCAGGTATCGCACATTTCATCGAGCATATGGTTTTTAAAGGTACAAATAAGTTCCAGTTCCAGGAGCTATCGGAAAAAATCGATGCACTTGGTGGAGAGGTGAATGCGTATACGACAAAAACGTATACTTGCTATACGATTAAAACATTGAAGCGTTTTGAAGCAGAAGCGATTGAACTATTAGAAGAAATGGTTTTTCATGCGACGTTTCCACCGGATGAAATAGAAAAAGAACGACAAGTCATTCTTGAAGAAATTAAGATGATTGAAGATGACGACGAGGAACGTGCTTTTGAACAATTCGAAAGTGAATTATTTAAAGGTACTGTATTTAGCACGCCAATTCTTGGAACAGTAGAAAGCGTTAATGCAATCACTAGAAATATGCTACAAAGTTTTTATTATCAATTTTATCAAACGAATAATATGATTTTGTCTTATGTAGGTACGAATGAACAGCAGATTAAAAAGATATTCCAGCAAATAGATTGTTCGCATAGTGTAACGTATCATGATAAAGAATTTAAAGTAAATCATGTAAACATTGAACACCATAAGGAAAGTATGGAACAGGCACATGTAATTCTTGCACATGAAGGCATCGGTTATCTCGATGAGCAGTCTGCGGTATATGAAATCATCAATAACTTTTATGGTGGCAGCATGACAAGCTTTTTATTCCGCAAGCTTAGAGAATCACTTGGATTATGTTATGCCTTATATTCTTCAGTAGATGCGTATAAAGAAGGTGGCGTACTTTATACATATTTTGCAACAGATGCGAAAAATATAACGCTATGTTTAGAAGAAATTAACAAAATTCACAATGAACTTGCGCAAGGTATTAATATACAACTGCTGACGAAGACGCAACATTATTTAGTAACGAACTTATATATGAATTTAGATTATGATGGTTCGATAATGGAGCATATGGGTAAAAGCTTGATGCTATATAATAAAATTTACGAAATAGAGGCGCTTGAACAAAAAATTATGAATGTGACACTTGATGAAGTTAATAACGCATTGAAGTTATTTGAGAAAGCGTATGCAAGTTACCGAATTTACTAGGTTTTTATAGATAATAAATGCATTAAGGAGTATAATGAAATTGACTATATAAACAAGGAGATGTAACTATGGTATTTGATAAGATTCAAGTGAATGATTCAGTAATTGAAGCAGAAGGGCGTTTCAGAATTGAAGATGAAACTGTAAAAGTTTCTACAACTAGCGAAGATGTAGGTCTTGTCTTCAAACAAATTGAAACAACTAATGCCCCGGTCAAGCTTGTACTATTCAAAGGTGAAACTGATCGTTATGCATCTGCAGGTTTAACGTTAAAGCATTATACACTCGCTGGTGGAGAGTTCAAGATGGAATTAGAAAAATAATATGCATGCACAACCTACTGATGAAGGTTGTGCATTTTTTATTGTTAATTCCTCTCTGATTAGCTTATAATATAAAGAGTATATAATTGAACGGGTAAATATTAGGAGGAAATATTTTGAATTTAGTAAAAAAAGAAAATGAACATATAAAGATGACACCACTTGGCGGTGTAGGTGAAATTGCAAAAAACATGTATATCGTTGAAGTAGACGATGAAATGTTTATGTTAGATGCAGGGTTAATGTTCCCGGAAGATGAAATGTTAGGGATTGATGTTGTTATTCCGGATATTAATTACGTGTTAGAAAACAAAGAAAAACTTAAAGGTATCTTTTTATCGCATGGACATGTTGACGCTATCGGTGCACTAAAGTATATTATGAATCAGATCGATGCTCCGATTTATGGTTCTAGACTAACAATAGCGCTCGTTAAGGACCGTATGAAAGATGCAAAAATTAACAAAAAGATTAAATATTATACTGTAAATAATGATTCTGTTATGCGTTTTAAAAATGTAAACGTATCATTTTTCAGTACATCTCATAGTATACCTGATAGCTTAGGTATTGTAATTCATACATCACATGGCGCGATAGTTTATACTGGGGAATTTAAATTTGATCAAAGTTTATCTGGAAGTTATCGTCCAGATATAACGAAGATGGGTCAAATTGGTGATAATGGCGTATTAATGTTGATCAGTGATTCAACTGAAGCTGAAAAGCCTGGATATAATACACCTGAAAACGTGATTGAAAGCCATATTAATGATGAGTTTGCTAAAGCGAAGGGACGCATTATCGTATCATGTTATGCATCAAACTTTATTCGTATTCAGCAAGTTTTAAATAGTGCTGCAAGAAATAACCGTAAAGTATCATTTTTAGGTAAGTCATTAGAAAGCTCATTTAATATCGCGAGAAAGTTAGGTTATTTCGATATTAAGGAACAATTACTCATCCCGATTAAAGATGTAGAGAAATATCCGAAGAATGAAGTGGTTATAATAGCTACAGGTACGCAGGGAGAACCGATTGAAGCGTTAGCACAGATGGCTATGAATAAACATAATATTTTAAACATCGAAGAAGGTGACACAGTATTTATTACGACGACACCATCATCTAATATGGAAGTTATATTAGGGTCAACGATAAACCACTTAGTTAAAGCGGGTGCACACGTTGTACCAACAAATAAAAAGATTCATGCTTCTGGACATGGGTGTATGGAAGAGTTAAAGTTAATGCTTAATTTGATGAAACCGACTTATTTTGTACCAGTACAAGGTGAATTTAAAATGCAGATCGCACATGCGAAGTTAGCAGCAGAAGCGGGTGTGCTACCAGAACATATTTTCTTATTAGAAAAAGGAGACTGTTTAAACTTTGATGGTGAACACATGCTACCTAATGAAAAAGTAACTGCAGGGAACGTTTTAATTGATGGTATAGGTGTAGGGGATGTCGGTAATATTGTACTTCGAGACAGAAGATTGTTAAGTGAAGATGGTATATTCATTGCTGTAGTGACAATCGACCCTAAAAATCGTACGATTGTCGCGGGACCGCAAATTCAGTCAAGAGGATTTGTATATGTACGTGAGAGTGAAGCATTACTTAAGGAAGCTGAAGAGAAAGTACAGGCGATAGTTGAAGAAGGTTTAACTAAAAATAAAATTGAATGGGCAGAAATTAAACAGGAAATGCGTGACAAGTTAAGTAAGTTGCTATATGAACATACGAAGCGTCGTCCGATGATCATCCCTGTGATTTCAGAAATTTAATTCAAGAATAAACAAGCTATTATTAGCTTGTTTATTTATTTAGTAAAGTAGGTGTTAATATGGCAATTAAGAAAAAAACGAGAAAGAAAAGACGACCGGCAAAAAAGAACAACACGACGCCATACCGTTACTTATTTGCGTTAATAATAATATCTGCCATGGTGATCGGGATGCTGCAATTTGGAATTCTTGGCACAGGTATTGATAGTTTGTTTGCCTATTTAACGGGTAGTGCAAGGTTTTATGTGTATATACTTATAATATTAATTACGATGTATTACGCCGTTAATAATAAAATGATTCCACTGAACAGACGTGTTAACGGATGGTTGTTTATGCTTTTTGCATTTCCATCATTTTTACAGGTGATTCAGCATATTATAAATGGTAAAACAATCAAACCGATATTTAATACAATTTATGAGTTACAGTCACGAACAGGCATTCATTTCTTTGGCGGTGGCATTATCGGTTACATTTATGATGTTCTGTTCAGTACGTTATTAAGCACTGTCGGTTCCTTAATGCTTTCTATCGTTATGGTCGTGATGAGCATACTGCTAATTTTAGGTAAGTCAATACGTTTAGCTGCTCAACAACTGCTTCATTTTATAATTAATCGTGTCAAAGACATACAAAAAATGATTACAAATTATTACAATCATAAACGCTCGCAAAAAGAAACAAAAATTGAAAATCATGAACAACCAGCAGACGTTACGCATTTAGAGGAGGTAACAGAAGTTGAGGAAATTCCGATATATGACGGAAATACGTCGGTTATAAAAGACGATTTACCAATCGAAAAAGTTGAGCAGAATGCCTATCAGCAAACGATTGAAGAAGTCGATCAAATACATGAGCAACCTATTTCTGAAGATGAAAATATAAACTATAAACTACCACCAATTCATTTACTGAATGCCGCTACAGAGAAGGCGAAAAACAATATGCAAATGGTAAAAAAACGCGGACAATTGTTGGAGACGACATTGAAGAATTTCGGTGTAAATGCAAAAGTAAGTCAGATTAAAATTGGTCCGGCAGTTACACAGTATGAAATTCAGCCAGCGATGGGCGTTAAAGTGAGTAGAATTGTTAATTTACATAACGATATTGCACTCGCACTTGCAGCAAAAGATATTCGTATTGAGGCACCTATTCCCGGAAAGTCTGCTGTTGGGATAGAAGTGCCGAATCAGACGATATCAATGGTAACTTTAAGAGAGGTCATTGAAGCATCACCAGTAACGGATAATAAATTAAAAGTCGTACTTGGTAGAGATATTTCAGGTGATGCCATTACCGCAGAACTGGATAAAATGCCGCATTTACTCGTTGCAGGTGCAACAGGGAGTGGTAAGTCTGTATGTATCAATGGAATTATTACGAGTATACTGATGCACGCAAAACCACATGAAGTTAAATTAATGATGATTGATCCGAAGATGGTTGAGCTGAACGTATATAATGGTATTCCACACTTGTTAACACCTGTTGTAACAAATCCACAAAAAGCCGCGCAGGCATTACAAAAAATTGTTGGTGAAATGGAACGTCGCTATGACTTGTTCAGTCATACAGGCACGAGAAATATTAAAGGTTATAACGATTATTTAGAGCGACAAAATAAAGAACTGAATGAAAAAAATGCAAAATTACCTTATATAGTTGTCATCGTTGATGAGCTCGCTGATTTAATGATGGTTGCAAGTAAAGATGTAGAAGCGGCGATTATGCGCCTTGCACAGATGGCGCGTGCTGCTGGTATTCATCTTATTATTGCGACGCAACGTCCTTCTGTCGATGTTATAACGGGCTTAATTAAAGCGAATATCCCGTCACGTATCGCTTTTAGTGTGAGTAGTGCTGTCGACTCAAGAACAATATTAGATAGCCAAGGCGCTGAAAAACTACTCGGTAAAGGAGATATGTTATATTTACCTTATGGGCAGTCTAAGCCGACGAGAATACAAGGTGCATTTTTATCAGATGCTGAAGTTGAAGCTGTAGTAAACTACGTTACAAGTCAGCAGTCTGCAAATTATATTGAAGAAATGAAACCGGATGCAGTAGAAGAAAGTGAAAGTCATTCAGAAGATGAATTATATGCAGATGTATATGCATTCGTTATTGAAAAACAAAAAGCGTCAGCGAGTTTATTACAGCGACAGTTTAGAATTGGATATAATCGTGCTGCAAGGTTAATAGATGAGCTGGAAGCAAACGGTGTTATCGGTCCTGCAACAGGAAGTAAACCGAGAAGTGTACTAATAGAGGCTAACGAAGAATAGGAGAGAATAACGTGTCTGCAAATCAAGACGTTGTATTAGCAAAAGATTGGATATTATCAAAAATTCAAACAGGTGAATTAAAGCGTGGGGATGCATTGCCATCACATTATGATATTTCAAGACAGATTAATATATCAAGAGATGCAATTGAACTTGCATTTCATGAACTTGTAACAGAGCAAATCATAACGGAGCACTTTCAGGAAGGATATTCTGTAAAAGTAGCGCCACCATTTGATTATCCGGTAGATGAACTAAAAAGTATAACGATGATGTTTGAAGAAGCAGGTTTTCGTGCGGGTACATTGATTTTAAGTCAGGATTTAGAACAACCATCACTCGATGATAAAGTCGTTTTAAATATTAATGATGATAGAAGCATTACAGTAATTGAAAGAATACGTACAGCTGATGACAATCCTGTTGTATATTGCCTTGATAAAATTAACCTTGAATCTTTTAATGTTTATGCATCCAGCCAATCACGATCATTATTTGAAATGCTACATGATAGTGGTATTTCGATTCGCTATGCAACGACTGAGATTGAATCACTTGGATATGAACCATATATTTCAAATGCATTGCAATGTGCACCAGAAGATAGCTTATTACTATTCAGACAAGTTCATTATAATGATCAGGATGAGCCGGTATTATATTCAATGAATTACTTTAAATCCAGTCAAGTTAAGTTTAAAATTAAACGAACGATAAGAAAATAGGAGAACGTTATGCAGCAAAATATAGAAATATTGAGCACAAGTAAATTTAAAACGGTATCTTTAGTTTTGAAATTTAAAGCACCGCTTCATGAAGAAACAATGACCGTTCGAAGTGTATTGTCAAAGTTGATTCATAAGACAACTGCAAAGTATAATACGGAAATTGATATGATGAATCATCTTGCCGATTTATATGGTGCACATTTATACAGTTCTGTAATTAAACAGAATAACGCACACGTATTAACGATTGGTATCGATATTGTGAATGATAAGTATTTATCAGATTCTAATGTTTTAGAGGCGGCATTTCAGCTGTTACACGAAGTGTTGTTTAATCCGAATGTCGTAAATGGAGCATTCGTTAGTAAACAAGTAAAGCAGGAAAAGCGATTACTAAAAAATAAATTTGAATCTATTAAAGAGAATATTGGGCAATATGGATTTTATCAGTTACTCAAATCGATGTTCCACGATGATCCAAATCGTTTACCGAGTTTTGGTGACGAACTACAATTGGACAATATAGATGGGAAGCAACTTTATGCAGCGTTTGAAAGTATGAAAAAGAATGATGAAATTCATTTTTATACTGTTGGAGAAGTTTCACTTGATAAAATATATGATCTTTACTCGAAATATATTGGATTAGAAGCGAATATTGTGAAATTACCGGAGTTCATTATTGAAAAGAACGCTAAGCCTGCCTACATTGAAGAAAAGATAAAAACGACGCAAGCGCGTTTAAACATCAGCATGAAATTTGATGTTGTACATCCGGAGAAGTCATACTTTAGTTTCATTGTATTAAATCATTTATTCGGTGGCGATCCTTCAAGTATGCTTTTTATGAATGTCAGAGAAAAGATGAGTTTAGCTTATCAAATACATAGCCAAATTGATGCACGTCATGGGTTATTATATGTACTTGCTGGTGTCAATCAGGATAGCCGTAAGCAGGCCATCGATACAATTATTGATCAATTTGACCGCATAAAAAGCGGCACGTTTGATGAATCGGCAATCGTGCTTTCAAAACGCTTGATCATAAACAGCAGATTAGAGTCGATGGACCGCCCGAAAGGATTTATTGAAGCAACTTTTTCAAATACATTCGGAAAACAAATAACAAATGATGAGTGGATTAAGGGGATTCAATCTGTAACAAAATCGGATATTATAGAACTCGCAAAAACCGGATATTTCCACACCATTTATTGTTTAACAAGTGAGGATTACAATGAAGAAAACATATTATAATCGTGTAGATGAAACGTTATATGAATTTAAACTGGACAATGGATTAGACTTATTCATTATTCCTAAACATGGCTTTCAGAAATCTTATGTAACAATGACTGCAAAGTATGGTTCCATCCATAATGATTTTTATATTGATGATACATTGATGCATATGCCAAAAGGTATTGCGCATTTTTTAGAACATAAAATGTTTGAAAAAGAAGACGGTGATATGTTTAATGCATTTTCGAAATACGGAAGTTCTGCAAATGCGTTTACATCTTATGATAGAACGAGCTACTTGTTTACAACAGTGGAAAGTTTAAAAGAAAACATCAAGTTATTGATGGACATGCTGAATACACCATATTTTACAGAAGAAAGTGTACAGAAAGAAGTTGGAATCATCGCTGAAGAAATAAAGATGTATCAGGATCAGCCGAACTATAAACTTTATTATCAGACGATGAATGCAATGTATCACACGCATCCAGTAAAGTATGATATAGCAGGTACAGTAGATAGCATATCTGAAATTACTGATAAAACACTTTATCAATGTTTTGAAACGTTTTATCATCCTGAAAATATGGTGATGTTTATCGTCGGCGATGTAGATCCATTTGATTTATATACATATGTAAATGAAATAAGTTATAAACATAAAGAATTTAACGATGTCATGCTAATGGCGTTTGAAGAGCCTGCTAATGTTTATCAACCATATATCCAGTCATTTGAAAACGTGCAGAAAGATAAGTTAATGCTCGGAATTAAAACCCAGATTCACACGTATGAGTCATCTCATATGAAACTGGAGATGGAAGTATTGTTTGCACTTGATTTATTATTTGGTGAACAGACCGAATTTTATCAGTCGTTATTAGAAGATCACCTTATTGATGATAGTTTCGGATTCAACTTTATTATTGAACCGACGTTTTCTCATATTTTAATTGCAGGTGCTACAGATCAACCAGAAGTGCTGAAGGAGCGTCTATTAAATCAACTGCATAACTTTGAAGCATTATATGATCAGACTGCATTTGATCGCCTCGTAAAGCAAACAATAGGTGAATATGTATCCAGTATGAATAGCCCGGAATATATCGCAAATCAATTCACACGTTATTTCTTTAATGGTGCTATTTTATTTGATTTACTTCCAATATTAGAAAGCCTTTCATTAAGTGGCTGTATTCAAACTTATAAAGCGACAATTTCCGGTGCTGCAGTTACGGATAGCAGGATGTTGCCGAATGGGTAAATATATCGTTCTTGGTGCGAGTGGTGATATTGGCCGTCAAATCACTCATGATCTTCTGGATGCTGGTCACGAAGTCATTGCACAGTACTTTAATACGTGTTTAAGTGAACTTCAAGAGGCATTTAATGGTCGAGCAGTTTCTTTTATAAAGCTTGACCTATGTAAGCCATTGCTGCAAAATCCATTTGAACCGTGGATGATCAATCATGTCGATGGGCTTATATATGCAGCGGGGCGTTCATATTTCGCTGAGCTTAAGGACGTGTCAAATGAGGCGATCGATGAACAATACAATATTCACTTTTTTAATTTAATTAAATGTGTTCAATACACTTCTAGTGGTTTATTACAAGGTGTGCGTGGTAGAATTGTTGTAATAAGTTCTATCTGGGGAGAAACAGGAAGCAGTATGGAAAGCATATATAGTGGCTTTAAAGCAGCGCAAATCGGCTTTATTAAGTCGATTGCAAAAGAATATGCGCGAACAAATGTTACGGCAAATATTATTGCTCCTGGCATCGTAAAAGGTCGTATGACAGATGCACTCGGTAGTGATGTTGCTGATGTTATAGAGCAAATCCCCCAGCAAACACTTGTAAAACCATCTGAAATTAGTTTCGCAGTGCTTCAGTTACTGGATATGCATGCGCAATCCGTTACAGGTACTGTAATGCGTATCAATGGTGGATGGTACATATAGGAGGGCATTATGGAACAAACGTTAAGAAAAGAATGGTATCTGGAGTATGAAATCGTGATTAACCGTGCAGGTTTACTCGGCGATGTATCAAGTTTACTTGGTGCGTTGGGCATCAGTATTGTTACGATTAATGGTGTTGATCAAGGTAAACGCGGTCTGTTAATTAAGACAGATAATGAAGAAAAGGTAAAACGTTTTGAGCATATTATCAGTCAGCTGGATGATATTGAAATCGTTAAATTACGTAAACCACGATTAACAGACCGTCTTGCTGTAAGGCATGGACAGTATATTCAAAAGGATACGAATGAAAAAAATACTTTCCGTTTTGTACGTAAAGAACTCGGTATACTTGTTGACCTCATGGCAGAATTATTTAAAGAGGATGGTCACAGATTAATTGGTATACGAGGTATGCCACGTGTTGGTAAAACAGAATCTATCGTTGCAGCGAGTGTATGTGCGCATAAGAAGTGGTTGTTTATTTCATCTACAATGATTAAACAGACCGTTCGAAATTCTCTTTTTAAAGGTGAATATGACGATAAACATATTTATATTATCGACGGTGCATTGTCGATAAAGCAGAACCATGAACATCTTGATTTAATCAAGGAAGTGATGGCGTTACCTGCAACTAAAGTAATAGAACATCCAGATTTATTTGTTCAGAAGACAGATTATTCTATCGAAGATTTTGATTATATTATCGAAATACGAGAAACAGAAGATCAGGAAATTACGTATGAACAATTATCAAAAAATAATCTATTTGATAATAATGACTTTGGATTCTTTTTATAAAGGAGTACGTTAATGAAACAAATTGGTCAAAAACTAAGATCTAAACGAGAATCACTAGGAATGACATTGATTGACCTGGAAAAGAAAATAAAAATTCAGAAGAAATATATAGAAATGATTGAGAAGAACGATTTCAACCGTTTGCCAAATCCTGATTATACGAGAGGATTTATTGAAAAATATGCGAGTGCAGTTAACTTAAACGGTTCAGAATTAATTCAACAGCATGAGTCAGAGCTTCCAGAAAGAAAGATTTCAGCGAAAGAAGCAATCGATAATATGAAGCAATCACTCGTTGAAGAAAAAGATCAAACAGCGCGTAAGATGATTGCAATTATTTTAAGTATATTAGCAATTTTATTCGTCATTTGGTTTTTAAGCCAGTTTTTAATTAAAGATCGTGATCATGCTTTTAAACCTGCATCAATCAATCCTTCCCGTAATGTAAACGTTGAAAAGAAAGAAGAAGTTACCCCAAAAAAGAATGTGCAGAAAAAGTCACAGCAAAAGCAGGAAACGAAATCGTCTACGAATGTTGTTTATAAAAACTTTGATGGTAGTAATTTGAGTTACGAAATTAAGACAGATGAACCTTTACAAATTAAAATTGATTCAAAAGTACCGAACTGGGTGCAAGTGTTTGATAATAACAAGAAAAATTATGCTTATAAAGAACTGAAACAGGAAACGTTCAATATAGATAAAGATGTTAAAGATGTAACAATTATATCTGGAAATTCTACATCGACAGATATCTATATTAATAAACAGAAAATTTCGATTCCGAAAGAAGCAGAAAATCTCATTACGAGAACATACTATTTTAAAGTAGTAAAAAACTAGAGTTAGGATGAATTATATGAATATACCAAATCAGATTACTGTTGCGAGAGTACTCCTCATACCAATCTTTTTAATTTTTTTACTTGCAGATTTCGGTATGGGTAAAATCGAAATATTAGGGTCACAAGTGATGCGTATTGAGCAGTTTATTGCTGCATTGATATTTATTTTTGCGTCATTGACAGATTGGATTGACGGTTATTTAGCACGTAAGTGGCAACTCGTTACGAATATGGGGAAATTTTTAGATCCTCTAGCGGACAAATTACTTGTATCGAGCGGTCTCATTGCACTTGTTGAATTAAATATCATTCCATCATGGATTGCAATCGTTATTATTGCACGTGAGTTTGCGGTAACAGGACTGAGATTATTGCAAATTGAACAGGGGTTTGTTTCTGCAGCAGGTCAGCTCGGTAAAATTAAAACTGCAGTTACGATGTTATCTATGACATTACTACTGTTGAATGAGCCATTTTCACAATGGACTGGTATTGATGCAGGTTATTACTTAATGTATGTTGCTGTATTCTTTACGATTTTATCAGGTATTGAATACTTTTATCATGGGCGAGATGTATTTAAAAATTCTAAATAATTTAAAGCACAATGCTTGTATAATGCAGGCATTGTTTTTTATTGCAGAAATTAAATAATTTCGCGTTATTATTAAATAATTGCATAAAATATAAAAAATAAATCGCTTACACGTTCTTATTTTTGAATTTTAGCATAAAAAATACAAACAGACGTTCGCTTTTTGCTTGCTATTTTTTATAGATATGCGTATAGTAGTAAATGTAGTTCATCACTTTATAAAGTATTGAAATTTAAATATAGAAACATTTATTTATTCATCAGGAGGAATAATATGAGCGAAAGACAGAAGGCTTTAGATACAGTTATTAAAAATATGGAGAAATCATTCGGTAAAGGTGCTGTAATGAAATTAGGAGATAGTACAGACCGTAATGTTTCTACTGTTTCAAGTGGCTCTATTACTTTAGATAGTGCACTTGGTGTAGGTGGATATCCAAAAGGACGTATCATCGAAATATATGGTCCTGAAAGTTCAGGGAAAACGACAGTTGCTTTACATGCGATTGCTGAAGTTCAGCGTCAAGGTGGGGTTGCAGCATTTATTGATGCAGAACATGCATTGGATCCGGTATACGCTAAAAATTTAGGTGTAGATATTGAGAATTTATATTTATCTCAACCAGACCACGGTGAGCAAGGTTTAGAAATCGCTGAAGCATTCGTGCGCAGTGGTGCAATTGATATCATTGTTGTCGATTCAGTTGCAGCATTAACACCGAAAGCAGAAATTGAAGGTGAAATGGGAGACTCGCATATGGGGCTTCAGGCGCGATTAATGTCTCAAGCTTTGCGTAAACTTTCAGGCTCAGTTTCTAAATCGAATACAATTGCAATTTTCATCAACCAAGTTCGTGAAAAAATTGGTGTTATGTTCGGTAATCCTGAAACGACTCCTGGTGGTCGTGCACTTAAGTTCTACTCTTCAGTACGTTTAGAAGTACGTCGTGCAGAACAGTTAAAACAAGGGCAGGATATTGTCGGAAATAGAACGAAAATTAAAGTTGTAAAAAATAAAGTTGCACCACCATTTAAAGTTGCTGAAGTTGATATTATGTACGGTAAAGGGATTTCAAGAGAAGGTGAAATCGTTGATTTAGGTGCAGAGTATGAAGTACTTCAAAAAGCAGGTGCATGGTATTCATATGACGGAGAACGCATCGGTCAAGGTCGTGAGAACATTAAGACATTCTTAAAAGAAAATCCAGAAGTGAGAGATGAAATCGATCAGAAAATCCGAAAAGCGATGGGTGTCGGTGCATCACTTGAGCAGCCAGAGACACCAAAAGATGTCGTTGGAGAAGATGATTTGTTTGATGGGGAATTAGAATAATCAGTTAACAGAGAAAGGGCATTATTCCTTTCTCTGTTTTGTAATGTATTTATAATAAAATTAATATTACAATAAATTGCGTAAAATATTGTAAATTTATATATTTAATTTTTTATGACTGCTTGACGAGTATACTACATAAACGTACAATTAATTTATATGAAGCCATTTCATATACTGTTTTATTGATATATAAAAGCAAATAAGGAGGTGTTTATGTGAGCTTAACTATCCTCTTATACATTTTGCTTAGTATCATAGTCGGTGTTGCTATTGGTTACTTTGTTGCAAAAAATATGTTGATGAATCAGCAAATACAAGCAAGAACAACTGCTGAACATATTGTAGCAGAAGCAAACAAAGAAGCTGAAAGTCTTAAGAAAGAGAAACTTCTTGAAGCAAAGGAAGAATATCAAAAACGAAGTGATCGTCTTGAAGAAGATTACAAAGATAGACGTTCTGAACTTGCCAGACAAGAAGCAAGACTCCTTCAAAAAGAAGAAAACTTAGATCGTAAAAGCGACCTTTTAGACAAAAAGGATGATCTTTTAGAACAAAAAGAATCTAAAATTGAAGAAAAGCAACAGCAAGTAGATGCGTTAGAGCAAAGTGTTCAAGGTATCATAGCAAAACATGAACAGGAATTAACACGCATCTCCGGATTGACACAAGAAGAGGCGAAACAAGAAATTATTGATCAGGTTGAAGAAGAGTTAGCACATGATATTGCAGTCATGGTAAAAGAAAAAGAGCAGGAAGCAAAACAAAATGTCGATAAAAAGGCAAAGATGCTTTTAGCTACAACAGTACAGCGATTAGCTGCTGAACATACTTCTGAATCTACAGTTTCTGTAATTAACCTTCCAAATGATGAGATGAAAGGTAGAATTATCGGTCGTGAAGGTCGAAACATCCGTACTTTAGAAACATTGACAGGTGTTGACTTAATCATCGATGATACGCCAGAAGCAGTTATTTTATCAGGTTTTGATCCAATACGAAGAGAGATCGCAAAGACAGCACTGGAATCATTAGTGTCTGATGGTCGTATACATCCAGGACGCATTGAAGAAATGGTCGAAAAAGCGAGAAAGTCAGTTGATGAAATTATCCGAGAAGCAGGCGAAGCTGCAACGTTCGAACTCGGAATACATAATTTACATCCTGATGTCGTAAAAATTCTTGGACGTATGAAATATCGTACAAGTTATGGCCAGAATGTGTTAAAACATTCAATTGAAGTTGCACATCTATCTGGTATGCTTGCAGCCGAATTAGGTCAAGATGTAGCACTTGCAAAGCGTGCAGGTTTACTGCATGATATCGGGAAAGCGATCGATCACGAAGTAGAAGGTTCGCACGTTGAAATTGGTGTAGATCTTGCGAAAAAGTATCGCGAGCACCCTGTAGTGATAAATGCAATTCACTCACATCATGGAGATATAGAGCCAAATAGTATTATTTCAATTCTTGTGGCAGCTGCAGATGCTTTAAGTGCAGCACGTCCAGGTGCAAGACGTGAAACGTTAGAAAATTATGTACGACGTTTAGAACGTCTTGAAGAAATCTCAGAAAGTTATGATGGTGTTGAGAAATCATTTGCAATTCAGGCTGGTAGAGAAATTCGAATTATTGTAACTCCTGAAGAAGTCGATGATTTAAAAGCACATCGAATCGCAAGAGATATAAAAAATCAGATTGAAGAAGAACTTCAATATCCTGGACATATAAAAGTTACTGTTGTACGTGAAATGCGTGCAGTAGAATACGCAAAATAAAAATAGAAAGCGCATTTGCGCTTTCTATTTTTTACATTGTCGACCAGTATTGCATGATTGAAAGTCCGATTGAAAAAATGATACCACCGACAAGTGCAGATTTATATTTCGGACGTTGCTTTACTGTTCTGAATATATTGCTGATGCGGTCACATATTAAATATGTCGTAAAAAATACAATAAATAAAACGAGAGTAGTTCCTAAAGTATGCATATTATCACCTCAATCTTATTATACGCATATAAATCATTTAATTCAGTTGAAATTTTCTATATAATAAAGACAAATAGAGTAGGGGTAGTGAATTATGAGGATATTATTTATCGGAGACGTTGTAGGTGCAGTTGGGCGAAACATGTTAAGTGAATACTTACCACAATTAAAGAAAAAGTATGCACCGAATATTACGATTGTAAATGGTGAAAATGCCGCACATGGACGTGGTATAAATGAAAAGATATTTAAAGAAATGATGACACTTGGCGTTGATTGTGTAACGATGGGGAATCATACATATGGTGTACGTGATAGTTATGACTTATTAAACAGCAGCAATAAAATCATTCGTCCTGCTAATTTTCCTGATGCAGCACCAGGTAAAGGGATGGAAATAATTAAATTTAACGATAAAAAAATAGCAGTAATCAATTTGCAGGGCCGTGCATTTATGATGCAAAGTGACTGCCCGTTTAAGAAGTTTGATGCACTCTATGAAATTGCGAAACAGGAAACGGATTATATATTTGTAGACTTCCATGCAGAAACGACGAGTGAAAAAGGGGCATTCGGCTATTATGCAGATGGTCGTGCAAGTATTGTCGTCGGAACGCATACACATATTCAGACAAGTGATAGCAGAATTCTACCGAATGGGACTGCATTTATTACGGATGTAGGTATGACTGGGTTTTATGATGGAATACTCGGAATTAACAAAGATGAAGTCATCCATCGATTTTTAACCGGGATGCCTGTAAAGCATGTCGTTCCCGATAGTGGCCGTGGGGTATTAAGTGGTATATATGCTGAACTGAAATCTGACGGAACTGCAAAGAAAATAGAACGTATTTTAATTAATGAAGATCATCCATTATAAGGAGCAACATCATGTTAAAGAAAAAAGAATTGACTAAACATACAATTCAAAATGAATATTATAATTATATAGCGTTAGAAAGATTTGATTACGATATGATTATGCATTTTTATCAGGTAGTTCCTGAAGGTATTGTAAAACAATGTTCACTCATTATGTCGATGATAAGCGCGAAATTAATAAGTGAATCTTTAGCAGCGTCGATTGAAGATTTTGAAGATGAAATTATGGATATTAAGACATATCGCTCTGAGTTGTATAACACAAAGACACCAATTTGTGAGTTAGAAAAAACATTGAAATATGTCAATAACATCGTCGTGAACTTTAATCATATTTCATTTTTACTGGAACTTTACTATGAAGGTCCGGATAAGGATGAGCAAGTTGCGAATATAATATTAAGTCCTGAATTGACGAAATATTTATATTCAAAAATTAATGCTGTTGTATATGCGTACGAAACACAATATGGTGAAATTAACTTAAAGGATTATCTCGTTTAATTATCGGCCATTCGACTGATTTTTATGCAAAATGCCTATGTCTGTTATATAGACATAGGTTTTTCTGTTATATTAGAGATAGTTAAATTAGGGAGGAATTGTTTTGAAGACACAAATTTCTTGGAAAGTCGGCGGTCAGCAAGGTGAAGGTATTGAAAGTACTGGAGAAATATTTTCAACGGCACTCAACCGTTTAGGCTATTACTTATATGGATATCGTCATTTCTCATCACGTATTAAAGGTGGTCATACTAACAATAAAATTCGTGTATCTACGACACCTGTATATGCGATAAGTGATGATCTAGATATCCTTGTTGCATTTGATCAGGAGACAATTGATTTAAATTATCATGAATTAACAGATGAAGGGATTATTCTTGCAGATAGTAAGTTTGATCCGGTAGCACCTGAAGATTATAAAGGTGCATTTATCAGCATGGGCTTTACCGAAATAGCGAAAGAACTTGGAACGGCATTAATGAAAAATATGGTTGCAGTCGGTGCAACAGCGAACTTAATCGGTGTAGATTTAAAACATTTTGAAGTGCTTGTTGATGATTTATTCGCAAAAAAAGGCGAAAAGATTTGTGCATTAAATAAAGAAGCGCTTCATAAAGGATTTGCGGAAATTGAAAGCCACACGGAATTAACATCTGATTTTAAATTAGAACCGTCAACAGAAGCGGGTCATTTATTTATGATTGGTAACGAAGCGATTTCACTTGGCGCATTAGCAGGTGGTGCTCGATTTATGGCTGCTTACCCGATTACACCGGCGAGTGAAATTATGGAGTATATGATTGATAAATTGCCACGCTTTGGTGGAACCGTTATACAGACAGAAGATGAAATTGCAGCAGCAGTGATGGCAATAGGTGTGAACTATGCAGGCGTACGTGCATTTACAGCATCAAGTGGTCCTGGATTATCATTAATGATGGAAGCAATCGGACTTAGTGGTATGACAGAGCAGCCATTAGTAATCGTAAATACGATGCGTGGTGGTCCTTCAACAGGATTACCAACGAAGCAGGAGCAATCGGACTTAATGCAGATGATTTATGGCACACATGGTGAGATTCCGAAAATTGTGCTTGCCCCAACTACAGCAGAAGATGCGTTTTATTTAACAAATGAAGCATTTAACTTAGCTGAAATTTATCAATGCCCTGTTATTATTTTAAGTGATTTACAATTGTCACTCGGTAAACAGACAGTACCAGTACTGGATTATACAAAAATAAATATTGACCGTGGTGCACTCGTTACTGAAGTTGAAGCAAGTGAAGATAAAGCTTACTTCAAACGATATGCAGTAACAGAAAGCGGTATTTCTCCTCGAACGATTCCTGGAGTTAAAAATGGTATTCACCACGTAACAGGTGTTGAACATAACGAAGAAGGTAAACCGAGCGAATCACCTGTGAATCGTGCTAAGCAAATGGAAAAACGCATGCGCAAACTGGAAAAATTAAAGATAAATGAACCAGTCGTTTATCATAAACATCATGATATATCTGATGTATTAGTTATCGGATATATTTCAACGTACGGTGCAATAGATGAAGCAATCAGCAGAGTGGACGGTAAAGTGAATCAGCTCCATATAAAACAGCTCCATCCATTCCCTGCTGAAGAAGTACAAAATGCAATCGATAATGCGAAGAAAGTTATTGTTGTAGAGCATAACTTTAATGGACAGCTCGGACAAATTATTAAGATGAATACACATCATCAAGGTAAGCTGATTCAAATGAGTAAATATGATGGCACACCATATTTACCACATGAAATTGAAGCGAAAATCAATGCAACTTTAAAGGAGTTAATATAGATGGCAACATTTAAAGATTTCAGAAATAATGTGAAACCGAACTGGTGTCCTGGATGTGGAGACTTCTCAGTACAAGCTGCGATTCAAAAAGCATGTGCAAATATTGGCCTTGAGCCAGAACAACTTGCATTAATTACAGGTATCGGTTGTTCAGGACGTTTATCAGGATATGTGAATTCATACGGCGTCCATTCTATTCATGGACGTGCATTACCAATGGCACAAGGTGTGAAGATGGCAAATCAGGAGTTGACAGTAATCGCTTCTGGTGGTGATGGAGACGGATTTGCGATTGGAATGGGACATACAATTCATGCACTGCGTCGTAATATCGATATCACATACATCGTTATGGACAATCAAATTTATGGCTTAACGAAAGGTCAGACATCACCGAGCTCTGCACATGGGTTCGTAACAAAAACAACGCCTAAAGGGTCAATCGAAAAACACGTTTCACCACTTGAACTTGCATTAGCGAGTGGGGCAACATTTGTTGCGCAAAGTTTCTCAAGTGATATTAAAGATTTAACTGCGATTATCGAAGCGGCAGTCAATCATAAAGGGTTTTCATTCGTAAATGTATTCTCACCATGTGTGACGTACAATAAAGTGAATACGTACGATTGGTTTAAAGAAAACTTAACGAAATTATCAGATATTGATGGATATGATTATAAAAATAAACAACTTGCTATGAATACTGTACATGAGCATAATGGACTTGTAACAGGTATTGTGTATCAGGATACAGAAGCACCGACATACGAGTCACAAATCGAAGGATATAGTGACAACTTAACGAAGGCAGATTTAAACATTAAGCAGGAAGAATTTGATGCATTAATGGCGCAATTTAAATAAAACTTAATAATATAGTATAAATGGTGTACATTCATTAATATAAAACTGTTATACTGAGTTAGAACAAAATAAATTAACTATAAACACTAGGGGAGTTACTCTGAGAATGGATCCGTCCTAAACCCTTATATACCTGATCTGGGTGAAACCAGCGTAGGGAAGTGCCAATCGACACAACCTGCAGTCAGGTTGTGTTTTTTTGGAGGCTAATATGAATCAAAAGTTATTATTAAGTACAAGTTGTGTTATTTTACTGGCAGGTTGTGGCGATAAAGCTGCAGATAAAGGTAAAGACTCAAAAAATGAAAAAGTAACTATCATGCTGGATTGGACGCCGAATACGAATCATACAGGATTATATGTGGCACAGAAGAAAGGTTACTTTAAAAAACAAGGGCTTGACGTTGAAATTAAGACTCCTGGTGAAGTTACGGCAGATCAGTTAATCGCAGCAAACAAGAAGGATGTTCAGTTTGGGATTAGCGCTCAGGAAACTGTAACACAATCACGTTCAGAAGGTATACCCGTTAAATCTATCGGTGCAATAATTCAGCACAATACGAGTGGATTTATGAGCTTAAAAGAGAAAAATATTAAGACACCAAAAGATTATGCAGGTAAAACTTATGGCGGTTGGGGTGCGCCGATTGAAAAACCTATGATAGATGCTGTTATGAAAAAAGACGGTGCTTCTGTAAACGATACGAAAATTATTAATATGGGCAATACAGATTTCTTTACGGCTTCAAAGAAAAATATTGATTTCGCGTGGGTTTATTACGGATGGACTGGTATTGAAGCAAAAACACGTAATATAGATGTAAACATGCAGTATTTAATTGATTATGATAAAAACCTTGATTACTATACGCCAGTTGTAATTGCAAACGAGCAATATTTAAAGTCTAATAAAGAAACTGCTAAGAAATTTATGACTGCACTTAAAGAAGGATATGAATATTCAATTAAACATGATAAAGAAAGTGCAGATATATTAATGGAAGCTGCTCCTGAACTTAAAAAGCAGGAAAAATTAGTCTATGAGTCGCAAAAGTATTTATCGCCTAAATATCAGGATGATGCGAAGTACTGGGGCTATCAGCAAGAACGCATCTGGAAAAATTTCGGTCAATTTATGAAAGATAATAAAGTTATCACGAAAGATTTTGTAGCAAAAGATGCTTTTACAAATGAATTTGTGGAGGAAAAATAATGGCAGATACGATTATGAGTATACAAATTATCCCGAAAACACCAAACGGTGAAGATGTTATTCCATATGTTGATCGAGCAATACAAGTAATAGATGATTCAAACCTTAAATATTATGTAAGTCCACTTGAAACAAGTATAGAAGGGGATATGAGTGAATTGTTATCATTGATTGAAAAGATGAATAAGGCGATGCGAGAAATGGGTTGTGCATCCATTATTTCTCAAGTGAAGTTTTATCATGCTGAACATGTATCAATGGATTCACTTGTTCAGAAATATAGATGATTAAGTATATAAAATTTCTTATATTTTTTATAAGTTTGCTCATAACATGGGAAGTTCTTGTACGTATATTGCATGTTGATGAATATACTTTACCGGCACCTAGTGCAATTTTTATTAGCTTCTTTAATGATTTCAGTACATATCATGTTCATTTATATCCGACGATGCAGCTCGTTATTTTAGGAATGATATGTTCTGTAATATGCGGTGTTTTTGTCGCTGTACTATTACGTTTAGTGCCGGTGTTAAACGATTATATTTACCCACTGCTTATAATGAGTCAGAATGTACCGGTCATTGTTATTGCGCCATTACTTGTCATTTGGTTTGGGTTTGGCATTTTGCCAAAGTTAATTGTGATTACTCTCGTATGTTTCTTTCCGATTACTGTAAGCTTACTTGAAGGATTTAATGAAACAGATAAAGATTTAGAGAAATATATGAAAATGATGGGCGCTACACGACTAGAGCGATTTTTTAAACTGGAATGGCCAAACAGCATGCCGTTTTTCTTTAACGGATTAAAAATTGCCGGTACATACTCTGTTATGGGGGCGATTATTTCTGAGTGGCTCGGAAGCGATAAAGGATTAGGAAAGTTTATGCTGATCGCACAACGTGCTTTTCAAGTCGATCAAGTATTTGTAGCAATTGTATGGATTATAATCTTTGCGATGGTAATGTATTCAATTATATATATAATTCAACGTATTATATTGAGGTGGCAGCGATGAAACCTATTATTCAACTTCAAAATATTATGCATCGTTATGATAAGGATTTAGTCATAAAAGATGTGAATATGGAACTCAATCAAGGTGAGATTGTTGCACTTATCGGTCCGAGTGGTAGTGGCAAAAGTACGATAATGAATATCATTGGTGGACTCATTCATCCGACAGATGGCGCGTGTTACTTAAATGGTACGACAGGTCATGTGTCGTTTATGCCTCAGACGCATTCATTAATGCCTTGGCGTACGGTCATTCAAAATATTGAACTTGCATCAGAAATTAAAGCGAATGTGAGCGAAAGTAACGCAATAAGCTTACTGGAAAGAGCAGGATTTCTTTCAATCAAGGATAAGTATCCGCATGAACTATCAGGAGGAATGAAACAGCGAGTTTCGTTTCTTCGCGCGCTCAATACGACCCACCAGTTACTATTGTTGGATGAACCATTTTCTGCACTTGATGAAATAACGCGAAATGATATGCAAGTATGGCTGAAATCATTATTAAGTGAAAGTGATAAAACAGTCTTAATGATTACACATAGTATTGATGAGGCGATAAAGATGAGCAGTCGAATATTAGTTTTAAATGAAAAGCCTGCAACGATAATTCAGTCAATTGATGTATCTGATCAGTTAACAGTAGCGCAATCGGCTCAATTAAAAGCAAACATTATACAACTATTAAAATAACCGAATGTGATATCACATTCGGTTATTTTTAATTAATGCTTTCTATTAGTGTTTCGTTTCATTTTTCTGCGAACAAAGTATGATTGGACGAAACTGAAAACTGCAGGTAATACAGAAATTAAAATGATTAATATTAATACAATTTCAAAATTGTCTTTGACAATTTTAATGTTACCGAAAAAGTATCCAGCAGACAGACATATGCCGACCCATAAAATTGCGCCGATTATATTATACGTAATAAAGTATCCATAGCGCATTTTACTTGCGCCGGCAACAAAAGGAATAAACGTTCTGATAAATGGCATAAAACGTGCAATAGCAATTGTTTTACCACCGTGTGTATTAAAGAAATCTTCAGCTTTATCTAAATGTTCCTTTTTTATAAATTTTCCAAGTTTAGGGTGGTTGTATACACCTAAACCTAAAAATTTCCCGATGTGATAATTAACCGTATCACCGATGATTGCAGCGGCAGTCAGTACGAAAAATAAAATCCAGATGTTCAGTGCACCTTGAGGTGCAAGTGCACCAGCCGCAAACAACATCGAGTCACCAGGTAAGAACGGCATTATGACTAAACCTGTTTCAACGAATACGATCGTAAATAAAATTGCATACGTTAAAGTACCATAATCTTTCACGATATTTACTAAATGCTCATCTATGTGAAGTATAAAATCTATGAGCTGTGATATAAATGACATGGGATAATCCTCTTTTCTACAATATTTAATTATTATACTTCATTTTTAAGAAAGTTGCGATAAATAGAGCATAAATTATACATTTCGGAAACCGATATGGCACAATAATATATAATACAGTTTATGGAGGGGAAATGATGAGAGAAATAATAAAATTTACTTTTCCATATCGTTTGTGGATTGTTATTGCTTTATTGCTTATGCTTGCAGAATTAGCAGTAGAACTCAGTCTCCCGATAATACTTTCATTTATCATCAATGATGGTTTGATGAAAGAAAATATGGATGCAACACGTTTTTATTTAATACTGCTACTCGTATTAAGCGCATTTGCGTTTATTTGTGGTGTAGTCAATTCCTTTATTGCAAGTCATGTTTGTCATGGTTTTTCATTCGACTTAAGAACTGCATTATTTAATAAAGTACAGCAATTTGCTTTAAAGCATATTGAAAAGTTTAAAACTTCAAGTTTAATTACGAGACTTACAAACGATGTCATCGCTTGTGAAATGGTATTGTTTATGAGCTTAAGGATAATGCTGAGAGCGCCGTTGCTCGTTTTAGGAAGCATTATTATGAGTTTTATCGTAGCGCCGCATTTAGCGTTATATTTACTTATCGGTGCACCATTAATATTTATTTTTTTATATTTTACATCTAAAAAAGGAATGCAAATTTTCCTGAAAGTTCAGGAGAAATTAGATCATCTTAATCGCAACGTACAGCAGAATTTATCCGCAGTACGAATGATTCGTGCAAATATGAGTGCGGATTATGAAACGATGAAGTTTGGCATTACTGCGTTATCGCTTAAAGATGATACAACAAAAGCACTTAAATTAATGGAGAGAATTTTACCGTTTCTGCTCATCGTTATGAATAGTTCATTGTTATTAATTATTTATATCGGAGCACTTGATATAACAGAAGGCGTTCTAAATGTAGGGGCGCTTGTTGCTGTGATCAATTATGCACTAAGAATGCAAGGTGGCTTTTCAATGTTTGCGTTCATTATCATTGCGTTTTCAAGAGCGAAAGCAAGTGCTGACAGAATGCAGGAAATTCTGCTGACTGAAACATCTTCAGATGATCATACAGAGCAAATTGAAATATCAGGTGGTGCTTCAGTATCATTCAGAAATGTTTCATTCAAATATCCACTGAGCCACCAATATGCACTTAAAGACATCACTTTTAATATAGATGCAGGTGAAAAATTTGTCATCATGGGGGCGACTGGTTCAGGAAAAAGTGCACTGCTGAGTTTGCTACCGAGAATGTATGATGTAAGTGAAGGGGAAATACTTATAAATGGCATTAATATTAAATCAATTGATACTAATATATTAAGAACAATGATTGGATACGTGCCACAACGGAACATTCTTTTTACGGGTAGTGTGTTTGATAACATTATATTCGGTAATCGTCAGGCAGAGACAGAAGACGTAACAGAGGCTACTAAAATTGCACAAGTCCATCAAAATATACTTGATTTTGATGATGCATATGGAACAAAAGTTGGCCAGGAAGGTGTAAATTTATCGGGTGGTCAAAAACAGCGCTTAGCGATTGCGAGAGCAGTGATTAAATCACCGAGTATACTTATTTTAGACGATAGTACGTCAGCACTTGATGTTCATACAGAAAATAATTTGTTCGAAGCATTATCAAAACTCAGTATGACAAGAATAATCGTTACACAGAAGATTCAAACAGCGAAAAGTGCAGATCATATACTCCTGCTGGATCAGGGAGAGATTGTTGCGTTCGGTACACATAACGCGTTACTTAAGTCGTCGCAACTGTATAAAGCAATCAATGATTCTCAGGAAAGAGGTGATTCAATTGATTAAATCTATATTAGGACACCCCGTCATCTTAACGAAAGAAGATATAAAAGAAAGTAAAGTTAAGAAAACGGATCAACGTGGTAACCCAATTGCAAAGTCTAAAAACTGGAAGTATTCGTTACGTCGAATATGGTCACTTATGGAAGGACAGAAATGGAAGCTGGCAGTTGTAATTATTTCCGTTATCATTTCCTCACTTTTAGGATTGTTAGGACCGTACTTAATCGGTAAACTAATTGACGATAAAATATTAACACAACGTTTTGATGGTATTGAGATTGATTTACTATTATTACTTCTTATCTTTACCGGACTCTCACTGTTTTCATATATTGCGGCGATATTAATGGTTACAATAGCACAAGTTGCAGTATACAAATTAAGAATGTTATTGTTCAGAAGTTTACAAAAATTACCGATACCTTTTTTCGATAAACGTCAGCACGGTGAACTGATGAGTCGTATGACGAATGATATCGATACGATATCGCAAGTGCTTAATTCATCATTCATACAATTTACATCATCAATTATTACAATTATCGGAACAATTATCGTTATGATAATGTTAAGTCCAATTTTGACATTGCTGACGATGCTGATCATACCTTTAATGTTTATTGCGATGCGATGGATTACGAATCGAACGAGTATATTATATAAAAGAAGACAAAAAGCAATAGGTGAAATGAACGGATATATAGAAGAAATTATATCAGGACAGGAAGTTGTTAAACTATTCACGAGAGAGCAGTATGTAATAGAAGGATTCAGTGAGAAAAATAAACAAGTGCGCGATACAAGTTACTGGTCAGTATCGTACTCCGGATTAATACCGAAAGTAATGAACTTCTTTAATAACTTATCGTTTGCGATTGTCGCCGGTATTGGCGGGATACTTGCGCTAAACGGACATAATATTACAGTAGGGACGATCGTTATATTTGCAGAGTATGCAAGACAATTTACAAGACCGTTAAACGACTTAGCAAACCAATTTAATACAGTATTATCTGCGTTAAGCGGTGCAGAACGTGTCTTCGAAATAATAGATACAGAGCCAGAAGAAGATATAAGTGGTATAAATGAAAAATTAAACATAAGTGGAAATATCGATTTTAACAATGTAACATTTAAATACAATGAACAACAGGAGCGACCGACGATTAATAATGTATCAATCAATTTAAAAACAGGAGAATCACTTGCATTAGTAGGTGCAACCGGTGCAGGAAAAACAACATTAATGCAGTTGTTAGCGCGTTTTTATGAAATAGGTCAAGGTACTATACAAATCGATGGTATCAATATTAAAGATATACCGAAAGCAACATTAAGAAGTCAAATGGCGTATGTATTACAGGATCCGTTTATATTTGATGGTACAATACGTGAAAACATTAAATATAGAAATCAGAATATCTCGGATGAAGTGATGATTCAAGCAGCAAAAGATGCAAATGCTTATGACTTTATTATGAGACTTGAACATGGCTTTGATACAGAAATCTCATTTGAAGCGACACATCTTTCTCAAGGGGAAAAACAACTTATCAACATCGCAAGAGCACTCATACTTGATCCGAGAATATTACTATTGGATGAAGCTACAAGTAATATAGATACGGTTACAGAAATGAAATTGCAGCAAGCGATAGAAAGACTAATGGAGAACAGAACGAGTATTATCATTGCACATCGATTAAATACGGTTAAAAAGGCAGATAAAATAGTCGTTCTGGAAAAAGGTGAAATTATTGAACAAGGGTATCAAAAAGATTTAATTGTATCAAATGGTGTTTATGCGAATATGTTAAAAAGTGGAGATGAAGCGTTGTTAGAATAAATTTCATCCGTCATTAATATATAAATGACGGATGAAATTGTAGTTGAAGCATATTAAAAATAAAAATATATCGTAGTACAATCAAGAATATTACGAAACGCCTACAAAAGTAAAAATGCTTTGAAAATCTATGTTTAAACCTTTATACTATAGTAATGATATTATGAATAAAATGGGGTTATATAAAATGAACGAAGAAGGAAGATTACAAAGGTCAGATGCGAAAGTAAATGCTGTTCCTGAAAAAGATTACAGCAAATATTTTGAGCATGTTTATCAAGGACCAAATTTAAAAGAAGCAAAGCGTCGAGGCAAAGAAGACGTAAAGTATCATAACGATTTCAAAATTGATGAGCAATATCGTGGATTAGGTCGTGGTCGTAAATTCTTCATCCGTACTTATGGTTGTCAGATGAATGAACATGATACAGAAGTAATGGCAGGTATTTTTGAGGCTTTAGAATATGAAGCGACGACTGATGTAAATGAAGCGGATGTTATTTTATTAAACACGTGTGCGATTCGTGAGAACGCTGAGAATAAAGTTTTTGGTGAAATCGGTAATTTGAAACACATTAAACAGGCGAAACCTGATGTGCTTATCGGTGTATGTGGCTGTATGTCACAGGAAGAATCTGTTGTAAATAAAATTTTAAAATCATATCAAAACGTTGACATGATTTTTGGAACGCATAATATTCACCGTTTACCAGCAATTTTAGATGAAGCATATATGTCTAAGGCGATGGTCGTTGAAGTATGGAGTAAAGAAGGTGACGTAATTGAAAACCTTCCTAAATCACGTTTAGGTGATACGAAAGCATGGGTTAATATTATGTATGGTTGTGATAAATTCTGTACATACTGTATCGTACCGTTTACACGTGGTAAAGAGCGTAGCCGTATGCCAGAAGAAATTATTGCAGAAGTACGTGACCTTGCACGTCGTGGGTATAAGGAGATTTGTCTTCTCGGGCAGAACGTTAACGCATATGGAAAAGATATTGAAGGTTTAAATTACGGTTTAGGTGATTTACTTGCGGATATCCAGAAAATTGATATTCCACGTGTTCGCTTTACAACGAGTCATCCGTGGGACTTTGATGATCGATTAATTGAAGTAATTGCAGCAGGTGGCAATATCGTGCCGCATATTCATTTACCTGTTCAAAGTGGGAATAATGAAGTACTTAAAATTATGGGACGTAAATATACACGAGAAAGTTATTTAGAGCTGATCGGTAAAATTAAGCGTGCGATGCCGGATGTAGCATTAACGACTGATATTATCGTTGGTTATCCGAACGAAACAGAAGAGCAGTTCCAGGAAACATTATCATTGTATGAAGCAGTTCAATTTGATCATGCATATACGTATTTATATTCACCACGTGAAGGGACTCCGGCAGCAAAAATGAAAGACAACGTTCCGATGCGCGAAAAGAAAGATCGTCTGCAGCGTTTAAATAAACTTGTAGGTGATTATACTGAGCGAGCGTTATCTAAATATTTAAATGAAGAAGTTATTGTGCTTTGTGAAGGGCCTTCAAAGAAAAATGATGAGATCTTAGCTGGTTATACAGAGAAGAACA
Organism: Macrococcus armenti; assembly: GCF_020097135.1. Lineage (NCBI taxonomy): Bacteria > Bacillati > Bacillota > Bacilli > Caryophanales > Staphylococcaceae > Macrococcus > Macrococcus armenti. Next base: position 1,002,533 of record NZ_CP083608.1, read on the forward strand.
AACTCGTAAACTTTAAAGGACCTAAAGAAGCTATTGGTCAATTTGTAAAATTGAAAGTAACTGAGACGAAACAATATTCAATGAACGGTGAAATGATTGAAATAATAAAACCATTAGAGGTGTAGATATGTATACAAACGATGAAATTTTAGCAAAAGCAAAAGAACTTGGTAAAATGATGGCAGAAACAGAAGCGGTTGAATTTTTCAAACGTGCCGAAGCACAAATTCATGAAACGCAAGTCGTTCGTGAAAAGATGGCATCTTTAAAATCATTACAGAAACAAGCTGTGAATTTTGAGCAGTACGGTAAGGAAAAAGCATTAGGTATGGTTGAAGAGAAGATTGCTAAAGTTGAAGCAGAACTTGATGAAATGCCGATTGTTGACCAATTTAAAGAAGCGCAGTTTGAAGTGAACGGCTTACTTCAAATGGTATCACATGCCATTAGCCAAACAGTAACAGATGAAATTATTATTTCAACAGGTGGCGATTTATTAACAGGTGAAACAGGCGCGGAAAAAGCAAACGCAGCACCTGGTTGTGGAAATTAATAATAATATAAAGGGGTTGAGACGATTTTGTCTGAACCTCTTTTTTAGACAATTCCAATTTTGAAAATAAGAAATAAAGGATTGAGATTATGTCAAAGCCAACACCAATGATGACGCAATACTTACAAATGAAAGAACAATATAAAGACTGTATTTTATTTTTCAGACTCGGCGATTTTTATGAGATGTTTTATGAAGATGCAGAATTAACAGCGAAAGAACTTGAAATCACACTTACGCGTCGAGATAAAAAAAATAATATACCAATGTGTGGCGTGCCACATCACTCAGCGAAAGCATATATTGAAAGATTAATCGAAAAAGGATATAAAGTTGCAATTGCTGAACAGATGGAAGACCCAAAGCAAGTTAAAGGTATGGTCAAACGTGAAGTTGTAAAAATTATCACACCTGGTACAGTAATGGATGACATGATCAGCGAGAATGAAAGTAATTATATTGCGAGTATTTATTATGAGGATTCATTTACTATTGCATATAGTGATGTTTCAACTGGTGAGTTAAAAGTAACACAATTAAGTGAAGATGAAATGCTGAATGAACTTGCATCAGTAAATCCGAAAGAAATTATTACGAATATTCATCTGAATGAAGTATTACTTTCGAAAATTAAGATGATCACTGAAGTTATTTCTCGTTTTGAGATAAATGATACGTTTGAACAGGCGAAAAGTGTAAGTGAAGCGATGCAACCTGCTGTAAATTTGCTGTTATCTTATATACAATACACGCAGATGAGTGCACTCGTGCATATTGATAATGCAGTACATTATGAACCAGTTCATTACATGCGTCTCGATATGTATGCAAAGCGTAATTTAGAGTTAACAGAAAGTATTCGTCATAAAAATAAGAAAGGTACGTTGTTATCTATCTTTAATCAATGTAAAACACCGATGGGGAATCGATTAGTAAAGGAATGGATAGAGCGTCCACTTCTGAATCAGCATGAAATCGAAATTAGACATAATGGTGTAGAGCTATTTAATAATCATTTCATTTTAAGACATGAATTACGAGAAGCTTTAACACATGTCTATGATATTGAACGATTAGCAGGGCGCGTACAGTTCGGTAATGTAACTGCAAAGGATTTAATTCAGTTAAAGTATTCATTAGAGCAATTACCTGTGATTCATAAGTTACTTACACCTCATAAAGCTGTCATTCATACACTCGATAATATTGATGCGCTCTCACCTTTATATGAAACGCTAGAGTCGAGCTTACTTGACGAAGCGCCAACTTCAATTAAAGAAGGTGGTATATTTAAAGATGGATTTAACAAGGATATTGATGATTTAAGATTCGCATCAAAAAATGGTAAACAGTGGCTCAATGAACTGCAGGCGAAAGAACGTGAACGTACAGGTGTAAAATCATTAAAAATTGGTTACAATAAAGTTTTTGGATACTATATTGAGATTTCTAAGGCTAACCTTGTCAATTTAGATGTAGAAGCATTTGGATATAATAGAAAACAGACGTTGAGTAATGCTGAAAGGTTTATTACGGATGAACTTAAGGAAAAAGAATCTCTTATTCTCGGTGCAGAAGATAAATTAATGAATTTAGAATACGAACTGTTTATTAAATTGAGAGATTATGTGAAGTCGTTTATTTTAAACTTGAAGCAGCAAGCGAAAAATATTGCCGTACTTGACTGTCTGCAGAACTTTAGTGAAGTTGCTGTAAAACATCAATATGTGAAGCCGGTTATTTCAAGTACAAAAACTTTAAACTTAAAGGATGCCAGACATCCTGTAGTAGAAACAGTTATGGAAAGAGACCAGTATGTCGCAAATGACTGTTTACTCGATACACATACATTTATATATTTAATAACTGGACCGAACATGAGCGGTAAAAGCACATATATGAGACAAGTTGCGCTTATTAGTATTATGGCGCAAATGGGTGCATACGTTCCGGCGTCATTTGCTGAAGTGCCGATATTCGATCAAATTTTTACTAGAATTGGAGCTGCAGATGATTTAGTTTCAGGTCAAAGTACTTTTATGGTAGAAATGCTGGAAGCGAAAAACGCACTACAAAATGCAACTGAAAACAGTTTAATTATATTTGATGAAATAGGTCGTGGAACTAGTACATATGATGGGTTATCATTAGCACAGTCGATGATTGAGTATGTTCATAATAAGATAGGGGCAAAAACACTTTTCTCAACACATTATCATGAACTTGTAGATTTAGAAAAGTCACTGGACGGTTTAAATAATATTCATGTGGCAGCGAAAGAGTATAATGGTGAGTTGATATTCTTACATAAAATTATGCCAGGTGCTGTTGAAAACAGCTATGGTATACATGTTGCAAAGCTTGCACAATTACCGGATGATATTATTGAGCGTTCACGTGAATTATTAGAAGCATTTGAACAAAACGATACTACGAAGCATCAAAGTACAATTAAAGAAACTCAACCATCATTTGATCTGTTCAATGACACGCATATTCCTGAGGCGAAACATGAATATGAATCGATTATTAAAGATATAGAAAAATTATCTATAGATACATTAACGCCGGTAGAAGCGTTACTGAAGTTACAGGAACTTAAATCCCGATTAAAGTAGGTGAATTACATGGGAGTTATAAAAGCACTACATAGCTCGATAAGCAATAAAATTGCAGCAGGAGAAGTAATTGAACGCCCGCAGTCAGTTGTAAAAGAGCTCGTTGAAAATGCAATTGATGCAGGAAGTACGGTCATTACTGTTGAAGTTGTAGAAGCGGGTTTAAATAAAATAAAAGTTACGGATAACGGTTCAGGTATACAGGAAGACGATCTTGAACTGATGTTTATGAGACATGCAACGAGTAAAATCGAAAATGATCATGATTTATTTCATATCCGCTCACTTGGGTTCAGGGGTGAAGCTTTAGCTTCAATCGCTTCTGTTAGTAAAGTACGCGTTATTACGTGTTATGATGGGGAAATAGGCCGTCAAATCGATGTAATTGACGGAGAAATAGTGAATAAGACGTTAGCACATGCGCGACAAGGTACGGAGATTTCAGTTGAAGCACTATTTTACAATACGCCTGCGCGCCTTAAATATGTGAAAAGTTTGCATACGGAACTCGGGAAAATTACGGATATTATGAATCGATTTATTATGAGTTTTCCACATATTAGATTTACTTTGGTCAGTGATGAAAAAGTGTTAATTAATTCGAGTGGTAATGGTAATATGCAGGAAGCAATGTCGAAGATATATGGTATGAAAATTGCGCAGGACCTCGTTGAAATTAATGGTGAAACTGGAGACTATAAAGTGACAGGTTATATAGCGAAACCAGAACATACGAGAAGTAATCGTCATTATATGTCACTATTTATCAATGGAAGATATATTAAGAATTTCATGCTTACGAAAGCGATTCTTGAAGGGTATCATACATTACTGCCAGTTGGTCGATTTCCGGTGCTTGCGATACATATAACGATGGACCCGGCACTTGTAGATGTAAATGTCCACCCTACAAAACAGGAAGTAAGATTATCGAAAGAACCACAACTTATGGCGTTAATATCGCAACTAATAAAAGAAAAAATCTGGCAGCAAAATTTAATTCCAAAAGTTGAGAAAAAATCGGTTCTTGAGCAATTTAAACAGCAAAAGTTCGAATATGATCTCAAAAATAAGTCACATAAAGATGAATTAAACCAAATTGTACAGGAAAGTAATGAATCTGTGGAAGCTACTGAGCCGATATTACAAAAGGAAGAGACGAAACAAATTCTCAATTATGAGAATAATGATCGCGATAAAGCAAATGATTCAAATTCTGTGAAAGAATTATTCAGGGAAACAATTGCGTTTCAGGATAAAACGGCAGATGAGCCTATTCATTCTGGAGATAACTCTGAACGAACTAAAAGCGTTCACGATGAAAAACAATTACCAGAACGTTCAATCCCATATATGGAAGTCGTTGGACAAGTACATGGGACGTATATTATTGCACAAAATGATGAAGGCATGTATATGATTGACCAGCATGCAGCACAAGAGCGCATTAAATATGAGTATTTCAAAGCGCGTATTGGTGATGTCGGTATGGAGATGCAGTCACTCTTAATTCCGGTTACGATAAATTTAAGCACTGATGAAGCAATCAATATTCAGAAAATAAAACCTCTACTCGAAGACATTGGTATAACACTCGAGCATTTCGGAGGTAATGATTACGTCATTAATGAAGTGCCAGTCTGGTTTCCGGAGCAATACGAAGAAACGCTGCAGGAACTTATTGATTTTGCATTTGACAATAAACGCATTGATTTGAATAAATTTAGAGAAGAAACAGCAATAATGATGAGTTGTAAAAAGTCGATAAAAGCAAATCATTATTTACGAATAGATGATATGAATTACTTAATTCAGGAACTGGCTGAAACGAAGGAACCTTATACATGTCCACATGGACGACCGATAATTATACAATTTACAACTTATGAATTAGAAAAATTATTTAAGAGAGTGATGTAATGATACTGCCTGCGATTCGATCAATGAAAGATTTAGAAAAATTTATAAAAACGAGCTACGATACGTGTGTCATTTTGGACGTGCATATCGGACATGTTAGTAATTACATTAATATATTAAAAGCAAATCAAAAATCTGCATTCATTCATATAGATTTGATCAAAGGGATGTCTACAGATGAATTTGCGGCTGAATATATTATCCAGAAGTATAAAGTGGATGGCATTGTTTCCACTAAACCAAAAATAATAAAACGTGCAAAGCAACTCGGTGTTAAGACGATATTACGCACATTTATTATAGATTCAAGTGCATTAAAGAAAAGTTATGCATTAATTGAAGCAGCAGATCCCGATTATGTTGAAGTATTACCTGGTGTTCTTTACAAAGCTATCTCAAATATTCACAAAGTGACGGGTAAACGCATTATTGCTGGTGGACTTATTGAAGACAAAAATGAAGTGAGAAAAGCATTGGAAGCGGGTGCACAATGTGTAACGACGAGTAATTCTACATTATGGAAAGATTGTGAATAAATAGATTGACACCGTTTTCAATTTTATGTATGATGGTTACAAGTTAATAATTTGGGACGAGTATAAGAGACCTCTAATAAACGTATTAGGGGTCTTTTTGTCTTTTTTTAACTAAATTAATTTTTGAGGAGTGGATTTATGAGTCATTTTATCGGGGAATTAGTGGGAACGGTTGTATTAATTTTGTTTGGCTGTGGTGTGAATGCAAACGTAAATTTAAAAGGCACTTATGCAAAAGGAGCTGACTGGATTGTTATTGCATTCGGATGGGGATTAGCAGTTGTAATGGGTGTTTACGCTGTCGGTTCGATTTCGGGTGCACATCTTAATCCGGCAGTAACGCTCGGAATGGCTGTAGACGGTAGTCTTCCTTGGCGTGAGGTCATTCCATACATTTCAGGGCAGATGATCGGTGGTGTAATCGGTGCTGCACTCGTATGGTTCCAGTTTATGCCGCACTTTAAAGAAGAAGAGGATGCAGGAACGAAATTAGGGGTGTTTGCAACTGGCCCTGCATATCCAAACTATGTATCAAATTTCGTGTCAGAAATAATCGGTACAGCTATTTTACTTATGGCATTATTGTTTATCGGTGGTAACAAATTCTCAGAAGGTTTAAATCCACTAGTAGTTGGGGCATTAATTATTGCGATTGGCTTAAGTTTAGGTGGAACTACAGGATATGCAATTAACCCGGCACGTGACTGGGGTCCGCGTATTGCACATACGATTTTACCGATACCAGGTAAAGGACATTCAAACTGGAAATATGCAGTTGTACCAATGGTCGGTCCAATGGTAGGTGCAATATTTGGTACTACTTTATATCATGTATTATTTAAATCAGATCAATTTGTCATGTTTATTATTTCAATCGTATTAATTGTTTTAACACTTATTTTAGGTGTAGTCTTAAATAAAGCAATCTTAAAGAATGAAAAAGTAGATCTATTATAAAACAAAAGGGTGATGACTATGGAAAAGTATATTTTATCGATTGATCAAGGTACAACGAGTACACGCGTAATTTTATTTAATAAAGATGGAGAGATTAAAGGGGTTTCCCAACGCGAATTCACACAACATTTTCCGAAAGCTGGATGGGTGGAACATGATGCGAATGAAATTTGGTCAACTGTACTTTCATGTTTCGCATCTGTTTTAACTGAATCTAATATTAAACCAGATCAAATTGCAGGTATCGGTATTACGAACCAACGTGAAACGACTGTTGTCTGGGACAAAACAACTGAACGTCCAATTTACAATGCAATTGTATGGCAATCTCGTCAGACACAGGATATTTGTAATGACTTAAAGGATAAAGGTTTAGAAGATGAATTCCGTGATAAAACTGGATTATTATTAGATCCTTACTTCTCAGGAACGAAAGTAAAGTGGATTCTTGATAATGTTGAAGGTGCCCGTGAAAAAGCTGAGAATGGTGACTTACTATTTGGAACAATTGATTCATGGCTCGTTTGGAAGCTTTCTGGCTGTAAAGTACATGTAACGGATTATTCGAATGCTAGTAGAACGTTAATGTACAACATTCATGAGCTGAAATGGGATGAGAAGTTATTAGAATATTTAACTGTTCCTGCTTCAATGCTGCCAGACGTTCGTCCTTCAAGTGAAGTTTATGGTAAAACTGCAAATCATCATTTCTTCGGACATCAGATTCCGATATCAGGTATTGCCGGGGATCAGCAAGCCGCATTATTCGGACAAGCTTGTTTCGAGTCAGGAGAAGCTAAAAACACATATGGTACTGGATGTTTCATGTTAATGAATACAGGTGAAAAAGCAGTTAAAAGTGAGAATGGTTTATTAACAACGCTTGCATATGGTATTGATGGAAAAGTTAATTATGCATTAGAAGGATCGATTTTTGTAGCAGGTAGTGCAATTCAATGGCTACGAGATGGTATGCGTATGATTCAGGATGTACCTCAAAGTGAAGCTTATGCAACACAAGTGACAGATGCAGATGGTGTTTATGTTGTACCAGCATTTGTAGGATTAGGTACACCTTACTGGGACTCTGAAGCACGAGGTGCTGTATTTGGATTGACGCGTGGTACAAAGAAAGAACACTTTATCCGTGCAACACTTGAATCATTAGCGTATCAAACACGTGACGTATTAGATGCAATGGAAAAGGATGCGAAAATTGAACTTAAAACATTACGTGTAGATGGTGGTGCAGTTAAAAATGATTTCTTAATGCAATTCCAGTCTGATATTTTAGATGTTCCTGTAGAGCGTCCTGAAATTAACGAAACAACTGCATTAGGTGCAGCTTATTTAGCAGGTCTTGCAGTTGGTTACTGGGAATCAAAAGAAGAAATCCGAAATCGCTGGAATTTAGAAAAACAATTTGATCCAAAGATGGACGAAACAAAGAGAGAAGATTTATATAAAGGATGGCAAACTGCCGTTAAAGCTACACAAGTATTTAAAAAATAAAAATCTGGAGGAATTATAATGCAACTTTCAAGTCTGAATAGAAATCAAACTTTGAACAAAATGAAAAACAATACGTATGATGTCGTTGTTATCGGTGGGGGAATTACTGGTGCTGGAATTGCACTGGATGCAGCTCAGCGCGGTATGAAAGTCGCACTTGTTGAAATGCAGGATTTTGCAAGTGGTACATCATCACGCTCAACGAAACTTGTTCATGGTGGATTACGTTACTTAAAACAGCTGCAAATTGGTGTTGTAAGTGAGACTGGGAAAGAAAGAGCGATTGTATATGAGAATGGACCACATGTAACGACACCAGAATGGATGCTCTTACCGATGCATAAAGGCGGTACATTTGGACCGACAACAACGTCTCTTGCATTAAAAGTATATGATTATTTAGCGGGTGTGAAAAAATCAGAAAGAAGAACGATGCTTTCTGCAAAAGAAACGTTAAATAAAGAGCCACTTGTTAAAAGTAAAGGATTAAAAGGTGGCGGCTATTACGTTGAATATAAAACTGACGATGCGCGAATGACAATCGAAGTAATGAAGCGTGCAGCTGAATTTGGTGCTGATATATTAAATTATACGAAGGCAGCAGGATTCACTTATAATAAGAAGAAAAAAGTTGATGGTATCGAAGCAATTGATACGATAACTAATACAAAGTTTACGATTAAAGCACTTAAAGTAGTCAATGCATCAGGACCTTGGGTAGATGAAGTGCGTGGCGCAGATTATTCTAAAAACAATAAGCAATTACGCCTGACTAAAGGGATTCACCTCGTGTTCGATGAAAGTGTATTTCCGCTTAAACAAGCTGTTTATTTCGATACAGAAAGTGACAAGCGTATGATATTTGCAATTCCGAGAGATGGAAAAACTTATGTCGGAACGACGGATACTTTTTATAATAACGATAAAACGAGTCCTAAAGTGACACAGGAGGATCGTGATTATATTATAGATGCAATTAATTATATGTTCCCAACTGTAAATGTTCAGGATAGCGATATTGAATCGACATGGGCTGGTATTAGACCGTTAATTCTTGAAAAAGGGAAAGATCCATCTGAAATTTCACGTAAGGATGAAATATGGGAAGGAAAATCAGGCCTTCTCACAATAGCCGGTGGTAAATTAACAGGGTATCGCCATATGGCTCAGGATATTGTTGATCTTGTTGCGAAACGTTTAAAAGAAGAGCATAAATTAACGTTCAAAGAAAGCAATACGAAACATACAACGATGTCAGGTGGAGATGTTGGTGGCAGCTCAAACTTTGCTAACTTCATTGAGCAAAACCTTAAACCGGAAATGTATCACTATTTACCAGAAAGCGACCAACGCTTCCTGATTAAAAAGTACGGCTCAAACGTTGATAAATTGTTCAGTATTGCACATGCGAAACATGAAACTTTTGTTAATGGTATGCCTTTATCTTATTATGCACAGCTTGTCTATACGGTGCAGGAAGAAATGGTTATGAAGCCTACAGATTTCTTAACGAGACGAACAGGAGATTTATATTTCAATATAAATAATGTAGAAAAATATAAAGATGCTGTAATAGAAACGATGGCAAAATTATTAAATTATGATAACGCACAAATTACGGAGTATTCACGTGAATTAGAACAGAAAATTCACGAAGCAAAAGCACCATCTATTCAAGTATCTGTGGAATCATAAGAAATTTATTCGAGAGATAGAGACTTAAGTCTCTATCTTTTTTCGATTAACAGACGAAAATTTTTGTCACAGCCTTTTAATATTGTGACGTTTCAATTGTTTTTCTTTATAATAGAATTGAGGTGAAATTGTAATGATAACGAAGAAGTTAATCACACTTAAAGATAATACACGAATAGAATATAAATTATACCGCTGTAATGATGCAAAAGGTGTGATACAAATGCTGCATGGTATGGCTGAGCATATGGAGCGATACGAACCGGTATGTAAGTATTTTAACGATCTGGGCTATGATGTTCTGATTCATAATCACCGTGGACATGGAGAGAATATCGATGAAAAATTAAGAGGACATTTTCCATCTGTTGATACATTAGTCAAAGATGCATATGAAATATTTGAGACATTCGCATTCAAAGGAGAGCATGTTTTATTTGGTCATTCTATGGGCAGTATTGTAGCGCGAAAATATGTGATCCAATACCCTGGATTGTTTGATAAGCTGATTTTATCAGGAACTAGTTTTTATAATAAAAAGTTTGAAGCAGCGTCTATGATTTTAAAGCCTTTACTCAAAATTCACCCTGAAAATAAAAAGCTCGATTTTGTAAATATGATTACGTTGAGAGATTTTAATAAGTCATTTAAACCGCTTCGAACAGAAAGTGACTGGCTCAGTTTTAACGAAGATAATGTCGATGCATTTATTAACGATCCTTATACGGGTTTCAATATGTCAATCGGTGCGCTCAATTCAATAAATGAATCATTGAAGTATGTCAGCAGAAAACAGAATGTTAAGCGCATGAATAAATCCCTTAAAGTATTATTAGTTGCAGGGAACGATGATCCATTTTCTAATTTTGGTAAAGGTGTTATAAAAACAGGGAAGCTGTTTAAAAGTTGTGGTATTACACATGTATATTTACAGTTATATGAACATGCACGCCATGAAGTGCTATTTGAGCGAAATCAGCGAGAAGTATTAAATAATATGAGAAAGTGGTTAAGTTATGAATAAAATTCCGTTAATTGTTATCGTTGGACCTACTGCTGTTGGTAAAACTGCATTAAGTATTGAAGTAGCAAAAGCTGTAAATGGTGAAATAATAAGTGGAGATGCTATTCAAGTATACAGAGGTATGGACATCGGTAGTGCAAAGATTAGCGAGGAAGAAATGGATGGTATTCCACACCATTTAATTGATATAAAGAATCCGGACGAAACGTATTCAGCAGCTGAATTTAAAGCACATGCAGAATATTTAATTGAAGATATTTATACCCGCGGCAAAATACCGATGATCGTTGGTGGTACAGGATTATATATTCAAAGTGTATTATATGAATATGAGTTTGTTGAAGAAGATAAAAATAAAAAAGCAAAACTAATGGATCAATACGAACAATATGATAAAGATGCTTTATATGAAATATTGCTGAATAAAGATCCACTTGCAGCAGAGCAAATTCATAAAAATAATCGTCAACGTGTATTACGTGCCATTACATATTTTGATATGCACGAAACATCTATAACGAACCAGAAAAAAAGTCAGACATTAAGTTCAAAGTATGATACATTAATTATAGGACTTAATATGCCGCGTCCTAAATTATATGATAGAATCAACCATCGTGTATTACTCATGATAGAACAAGGACTTGTTCAGGAAGTGAGTACATTGTTAAGTAAAGGCTATAGAGGGAAACAAAGCATGACTGCAATAGGATATAAAGAGATAATTCCTTATATAGATGGAGAAGTTTCATTGAATCAAGCGGTAGAAAGTTTGCAGCAAAATTCTAGGAATTTCGCAAAGCGTCAATTGACGTGGTTTAATAACCAGATGGCAATTGAATGGTTTGACACTTCTGAGTTAACGATTGGATCAATCGTTGAACAAATTACAACAAATATAAAGGGGAATTATAATGACGAATACAGCTAACCTGCAGGATACATTTTTAGACAACTACAAAGAGAATCAGCAGGAAATAACAGTCTTTTTAACGAATGGGTTTCAGATGAAAGGGACTGTACTGGACTACGATAAGTACGTTATATTACTGAAAGTCGGAGACAAACAAAATTTAATTTACAAACATGCAATCAGTACATTTGTAGAATAATATACTCAATAATAAAGAACAACTCCTAATCGGAATTGTTCTATTTTTTTACAAATATTTTTCGATATACTGTTTTAGTTGCTCTGGTGTTTTAGTTGGTGCGAAACGCTCAACAACGTTACCTTCACGATCGATTAAAAATTTCGTGAAGTTCCATTTTATTTTATTTCCCATAAGACCTTTAGTCTCATCTTTCAAATACTTAAATAAAGGGTGTGCCTCATCACCGTTTACATTAATCTTTTCATGAATTGGAAATGTAACCCCATAGTTCAATCTGCAGTTTTGTTCAGCTTCTGCTCCGCTTCCGGGTTCCTGGCCACCGAACTGATTACAAGGGAATCCAAGTACTGTGAATGATTGATCCTTATATTGCTGGAATAGTTTTTCCAGTCCATCAAACTGTTTTGTAAATCCACACTCACTTGCAGTATTAACGATAAGTAGTACTTGTCCTTTATACTTTGATAAAGTATAATCCTCGTGATTGGCTTTCGTTACGGTAATATCATAAATCGACATAAATTCGCATCCTTTCAAAATATGTTAAAATGAAGTATCAATCATTTGAGGTGGAACATTGAAAGATACTAATATATCAATTGAACGTGCTCTTATTATAGCAGTTCATTTAAAAAAGGACGACGAATTTAACTTTAATGAATCTGTAAATGAACTTAAGTCACTCTGTGAAACAGCTGGGCTTTATGTTACAGGTGAAATTATTCAGAATAAAGATAGAACGGACAACCAATATTACCTTGGTAAAGGTAAAGTTGAAGAAATTGTAGCATTGCGTGATCGTGAAGACGTGGAATTTGATATTGTAGTCGTCAACAGTGAATTAACGACAAGTCAGTCTAAACACTTGAATGAAGTGTTGGACTGTAAAATTATTGACCGTACACAGTTGATTCTTGATATTTTTGCGCAACGTGCAAAAAGCAGGGAAGGTAAACTGCAGGTGGAACTTGCGCAGTTGGAATATTTATTGCCAAGATTATCAGGCCACGGTTTAAGCTTATCCAGACTTGGTGGAGGTATCGGTACGCGTGGACCTGGTGAGACAAAGCTGGAAATGAATAGGCGTCATATTAGAAGTCGGATTCATGATATAAAAATACAGCTGGAAACGATTAAGCAGCATCGCAAGCGCTATAGAGAAAACCGAAAAAAAAGAAATGTATTTCAAGTTGCGCTCGTTGGATATACGAATGCCGGGAAATCTTCATGGTTTAATGCGCTCTCCGATAGTGAAACATATATGGAAGATTTATTATTTGCCACGCTTGATCCGAAAAGTAAAATTATGAAACTACACGAAGGCTATCCTGTATTACTGAGTGACACTGTTGGCTTTATTCAGCAGCTGCCAACACATTTAATCGAAGCTTTCAGTTCAACATTAGAAGAAGCAAAATATGCGGATATTTTAATTCATGTCGTCGATAGAAGTCATCCAAACTATTTGAATCATATCGATACTGTTTTAAATTTATTGAAGGAACTTGATATGGAAAAGATTCCTATGCTCACATTATTAAATAAAAAGGATAAGATCGATACTTTTGTTTCACCAACAGGGAATGATCAGCTCGTTGTGTCAGTTTATGATAATGAAGATCAGCACCATATTCATGAGCAGCTGATTAAGATGATGCAGCGATCAATGAAGCAATACGCAATTCAAATTCAAGATGATGCAGGGCAATGGATTGCATATTTAAAGGAAAATACATTAACGACAGATGTTACCTATAATGAAATTACGAATTTGTACGAAGTATTAGGTTATGAACATGACCAGGAAGGTATTATCGATAAATTATTAAGAAATGAACATATAAAGAGGTTATAAATTAAATGAATATTACTGAAAATAGACAATTACAGCAATTAATTGAACAAAATGAGATGAAAATTGAGCCTGTTTTTAAAAAAATAGATCAAGTAGCATTATTCAATCAGAAGAAAGTACTTGATGCTTTTAATGAAATTAAAATAACCGATGCAGATTTAGGTGGGACGAATGGTTACGGTTATGATGATAGTGGTCGCGATAATCTGGAAGCTGTTTATGCACAAGTCTTTAAAGCAGAAGATGCAATCGTAAGACCACAAGTAATCAGTGGCACGCATGCGATAACGCTTGCTTTAAGTGCAAATTTAAAGCATGGCGATGAATTGATCTACATTACAGGTAAACCGTATGACACGTTACTTGAAGTCGTTGGTGTCACAGGTAATGGTATTGGATCACTCATTGAAAACGGCGTGTCATATAAAGACATAGCGCTTCTTAATGATGAAATCGATATCGAGCGTGTACTTCAATCTATTACAAAGAAAACGAAAGTTATCGGAATACAACGCTCAAAAGGGTACAGTTCACGTAAGTCGTTAACCGTAAATCAAATCGGTGAAGCAATTCAAGCGATAAAAGCAGTGCATCCGAATATTATTATATTTGTTGATAACTGCTACGGAGAATTTACTGAATATAGAGAACCGATTGAAGTCGGTGCAGACATTATAGCGGGATCCCTTATTAAAAACCCAGGTGGTGGATTATGTAAGATTGGTGGTTATATTGCTGGACGTAAAGATTTAATTGAACGTGTCGGGTACCGATTAACTGCACCCGGAATTGGTAAAGAAGCGGGTGCCTCACTTTACAGTCTGCACGAAATGTATCAAGGCTTTTTCTTAAGTCCGCACGTTGTCAGTCAGTCATTAAAAGGTGCAGTATTTACAAGTGCAATGTTACAGTCACTGAATATGAATACGACACCAAAGTGGGATGACGAAAGAACGGATTTAATACAATCTGTCATCTTTAACGATAAAGAAAAGATGATCACATTTACACAGGCAATACAAATGGCATCTCCAATTAACTCTCAATATCTACCGATGCCAGCGTATATGCCGGGGTATACAGATGATGTAATTATGGCAGCAGGTACATTTATTCAGGGTGCTTCTATAGAATTAACCGCGGATGGTCCGATACGTGCACCATATGAAGTATATGTGCAAGGTGGATTAACATATGAGCATGTTAAGCTTGCAATTATAAAAGCAATAGAAATATTAATTGAAAAGAACATAATATCATTATAAAATAATCCATGTAAGGTTTCCTTACATGGATTTGTTTTTTGAAAAAAAGTATGTTAAATTACAAATATGTTCGAGAGGGAGTTATTAAATGAGTGATTCAATAAGAAGGAATATGGCAGTTTTTCCTATGAGTGTCGTCATGAAATTAACGGAATTAAGCGCCAGACAAATCCGATATTATGAGTCGCAATCATTAATTTCACCTGAGAGAACGCGTGGGAATCAAAGATTATTTTCGATGAATGATCTGGATTTATTACTTGATATTAAATTGCTTTTAGAAAAAGGATTTAACATGAAGCGAATCAAATCCATCATAGCTGAAGAAAAATCACAACAACCTACATTTGAGATTAAAGAATCTCTGGATTACGAAGTTACAAAGTTAGACCGTAGTACAGTACCGATTAACCGCGGTGATTTATCAAGATTTTTCAACTAAAAAACTGGAGGCTATTATGGCTAAATTTACAAGAGAAGACATTATCAAATTAGCAGAGGAATCAAACGTACGTTATTTAAGATTACAATTTTCGGATATTTTAGGAACGATTAAAAACGTTGAAGTACCGATTAGTCAGTTAGAAAAAGTTCTAGATAATGAAATGATGTTTGATGGTTCATCAATCGAAGGATTTGTGCGTATCGAAGAGTCAGATATGAAATTACATCCAGACTTAGACACTTGGGTTATTTTCCCATGGACATCAGACAAAGGTAAAGTTGCACGCTTAATCTGTGACGTATATAAACCAGATGGCAAACCGTTCGCTGGAGATCCACGTAGCAACTTAAAACGTGTTTTAAAAGAAATGGAATCGCTAGGATTTACTGACTTTAACTTAGGACCAGAGCCTGAATTTTTCTTATTCAAATTAGATGAAAAAGGTGAGCCGACACTTGAATTAAATGATAATGGTGGATACTTCGATTTAGCGCCAACTGACTTAGGTGAAAACTGCCGTCGTGACATCGTATTAGAACTTGAAGATATGGGATTTGATATCGAAGCGAGTCACCACGAAGTAGCGCCAGGTCAACATGAAATTGACTTTAAATATGCAGATGCAATTACAGCATGTGATAACATTCAAACATTCAAATTAGTCGTTAAAACAATTGCACGTAAACATAATTTACATGCAACATTTATGCCAAAGCCATTATATGGTGTAAGTGGTTCAGGTATGCACTTTAACGTTTCTTTATTCAAAGGACCAAAAGAAAATGCTTTCTTTGATCCAAACGGTGAAATGCAGTTATCTGACGATGCACGTCACTTCATCGCAGGTGTGTTAAAGCATGCGAGAGGATTTACTGCAGTATGTAATCCACTTGTTAACTCTTACAAACGTTTAGTTCCTGGATACGAGGCACCTGTTTATATCGCTTGGAGCGGTCAAAACCGTTCACCATTAATTCGTATACCATCTTCACGTGGATTATCTACGCGTGTAGAAGTACGATCAGTTGATCCATCTGCTAACCCATATATGGCATTAGCAACAATTCTTCAAGCAGGGTTAGATGGAATTAAAAATAAATTAGCTTGTCCGGCACCAGTTGATCAAAATATTTATGAAATGAACCGTGAAGAACGTGAAGCAGTTGGTATCGAAGATTTACCATCAACACTTTACACTGCAATCAAGTCGATGAAAGAAGACGACATGATGAAAGAAGCATTAGGTGAACATATTTACCGTGCATTTATCCATTCTAAATCTATCGAATGGGATATGTATAGAATGCAGGTAAGTGAGTGGGAGCGCGACCAGTACATGAAGCAGTATTAATAGATGAAACCCTTTAACCATTACGGTTAGAGGGTTTTATTTTGTTTTGACTATTATTTATTAACAGTATACAAATTTATTTAAAATTATTATAATGATTTTTAAGAAAATTTTAAAAATATAATTTATTAACAAAGTTTTAATTGTTTAAATTGTTAAAATGTTTTAACATAATAATATAAAGATATATGTATTAATGTATTTTTAAGTTTATTTGAAGTGGTGGAATTTTTTTATGGAAATAACAAAGTTGATTGAAAAATATCAAAAACAACAAAAGTTATTAGAGTCACTTATTAATCAGAATGATATACATCAAAACTCAATTTTACTTTCGAAAATCGATGTTTATGAAGAAGTCATTAAAGATCTGCAGAATTTAAAAAAAGACTGAATGAATATATTTTGTTTGTAATTCTAACGCACTAAGATATATAATTGTTAGGATAAAAACAAAATGGAGGCAGAACAATGCCTGAAAAATTAAAAAAGCAATTTATTGCATATCGGAATATTGTAAAGTCTGATAGCCCACTTTATCATTTCATTTCAAATGAATTAATTAATGATGAAGTATTCTTACTGCGTCTAAAACCTTATGTTTCTGATGTTGGTTTTATACCAATGTTTTTTGCAGCAACGCTTAAATGTTTATATGAAAATGATAATGCATTAAGAAAATACTATTTAAATTTCACAGAGCATCCTAAAGCGCCGAGTGATAAGTTACTTATATTATTTAAAGTATTTGTTTATGAACATTTTGATTCTATTATGCTCGATGTTAGGCGATTTGATTTAAAGAAAAATATTGTTGAGCGCTCGTCAGTACTTGTACCTATTTTTACTGAAATTATTAAATCGAGTGGGAAAACTAATTTTAATGTGATTGAGCTTGGTACAAGAGCCGGGCTTCTATTAAATTATGATTGGTACGGCTATACTTTTAATAAATCAATAAGAGTAGGAGATCCTGATACATTTAATATTAAAGTGCATATCGATCATTATGATGATTTATCTTCATTAGAACCGATTGTACATCCCATCAGAAAAATTGGTATAACGCGTAATAAAATGGATATTACTGTTGATGAGGAACATTACTGGCTTCTGAGTCTATATTATCCGGAAGAACAGAAAAGACGAAAATATTATAATAAAGCGAGGAAAGTATTTCTCGAACATCCTGTAGAAATTTTTGAAGGGGATGAAATTTCGTTGCTAAAGGAACATATAGCACAATTGCCTGATGATGAACCAATAATTATTTTCCATATGCATGTTACGAAGCACTGGTCGGATGAGAAGAAACAGTCATTGCTATCATTAATACAGCAATATGCAATAGATAAAGAAATATATCACGTTCATCATCAAATATTTAATTCTGATATATACCTTGATTCATTTATTGATGGACAATTGAGGCGTGAGAAACTTGCTCACTTTAATTTAAACCAGTTAAAGATTGACTGGTTATATAATCAACCTATTGTCTTTTAACTCTAATCGTTAAACATAATAATCCGGAAGATCCAGAATTTTAATTCTGAAACTTCCGGATTATTTTATTGCTCATTATCTGTATTAAAATATGCTTTGTATACTGCACGAGTCGCTTTATCCGCATCATTTTCCTCGATACCAAACATCATACTTATTTCTGAGGAACCTTGATTTATCATTTTTAAATTTATATTTTCATTTTGAAATGCTTCAGTTGCTTTATTCGCTGTCCCAACTAATGTTTTCATACCGAGACCTACAATCATAAGTACAGCAATATTTTTTTCGATGGATAATGCATCGACGTGAAGCTCCTGAATTATTCTGTTTTTCAGTACTTCTTCCTTATTATGGAGCTGATGTGCTCGTAATATAACGCTAATATCATCTATTCCAGAAGGCATGTGTTCATATGAAATATTAAGATCTTCTAAAATAGAGAGTAAACGCCTTGTAAATCCAATCTCTCTATTCATTAAATATTTCTTCATATTTATACTCACAAACCCTTTATCACAACTTACGCCTACAACACCAGTTGAAGTTCTCGTTGTCGTTATTAAAGTGCCCGGATGATCTGGTTCGTTTGTATTTTTAATGTTTACTGGAATATTAGAACGATAAACGGGTAATAATGCTTCATCATGAAAAACATTAAATCCGGCATACGATAGTTCACGCATCTCTTCATATGTTAATTGTAATATCGATGCCGGATTGTTCACGACATTTGGATTTGCTGAGAAGATACCGGATACATCTGTAAAGTTTTCATAAACACTACAATTCATACTACTTGCGATAATAGCGCCAGTAATATCACTGCCACCACGTGAAAATGTATTAACATCTCCACTTTTGTTAATGCCGAAGAATCCGGGAATTATAACTTTACCTTCAATATGATTTAAATTCTTATTGATAAGTTCATAGCTTTCGTTCAGCACTATCGCATTACCTGGTTCGTCTGAAACAAATAATCCAATTTCTCCAGGTGATAAATAAGTCGTTTTAATGCCTTGTTCATTATTATAATTTGCAATTAATTGTGCATTAAAATCTTCTCCACAACTTTTTAGTGCATCAGTAAGTCGATTGGGATTATTTTTGTAATGGTTAATATATTCGTGTATTACATCATTAAAATGTGAGATTAATGAATGGTTAACTTCAAGTCCATTTTCGATATGTTTATATCTATTTAAAATTTGTTCAATAATTTCATCATAATTACTTCCCTCTAATATTGCTTCAACTAAAGCAATGAACATATCCGTCACTTTAACATCTTCTTTAAACCTTTTACCAGGTGCAGATACGATGATATATTTTCGTTCTGAATCATTATTGATTATGTTTAATATCTTTCTGATTTGATGCTCGTCTGCAACACTTGATCCTCCAAATTTACAAACTTTCATAATATCCACTCATTTCTCTTTGTTTATCGTTAAATTATCTATAAAATGTAATAAGAAACTAATGATTTAAAATTTAAATAAAATTATTTCTTAACTGCTTTACATTGTCGATGTATTAGTTATACTATATTTATAAATCTATTTCAAGAATACAAGTGTATTTTTGAAAAATACACATCAGGAGTGAATCGAATGAAGAAGATTAATATCGCATTACTGGGGTTAGGTACAGTTGGTAGTGGTGTTGTTCAAATATTGTTAGAAAATTATGAACAAATAAAGGAGAAACATCGTGCAGATATTACGATAAGCAAAGTTCTAGTTTCTGATACAACAAAACCCCGTAATATTGATACCTCAAAAATTCAACTCACTGATAATATTGAAGATATATTTAATGATAACGAGATTGATGTATATATAGAGGTTATGGGTGGTATTGACAAAACGAAGGATATATTGTTACATGCACTGAATCATAAAATTCATGTCATTACAGCGAATAAAGATTTACTTGCGGAACATTTAGAAGATCTTGAAGAAGCAGCACATTTAAATGGTGTTTCTTTAAAATATGAAGCGAGTATTGCAGGTGGTATTCCTGTTGTGAACGCATTAAATTATGGATTAAATGCAAACGGTATCGGTAAATTTATGGGGATTTTCAACGGAACTTCAAATTTTATTCTCAGCAAGATGACGCATGAAAATTTATCTTATGAAGAAGCATTAAAAATCGCGACAGATTTAGGTTATGCAGAGTCTGATTCTAGTGCAGATGTTGATGGCATTGATGCTGCACGTAAAGTGACAGTGATGAGTTATTTAGCATTCAATCAATTTAAACAGTTAAAGGATTGTGAATATACAGGTATTCGTGATGTTACACGCGCACACATTGAGATTGCTAAGGCGTTCGATTATCGAATTAAACTTATCGGAAAAGGAGAAGTTCAGGGTTCTGAAGTCTCACTTTCAGTTGCACCGATGTGTATACCGGTTCACCATCAATTATCACATGTTGAAAATGAATACAATGCTATTTATATTGATGGTAATGCTGTCGGAGATACGATGTACTACGGTAAAGGCGCAGGTAGTTTAGCGACAGGTAGTGCAGTAATGAGTGATCTACTTAATGTTATTGAACTTATGGGAACAAATCTTCATAACTTACCGCTTCATCTTGAAGTTGAACAATTAACAGTTCAGCAATTGGAACAGTATTTAGTCATTATCGATTTATATGCGGATAGTGATGTTGCTGAAATTATGAATGAATTGAAATCAGAACGACATTTAATTCAAGACGGTACTTTAGCACTTGAAATTAATGGTTCGGTTAATACTGAATATTTAGAAAGTAAACAGTTGAATTATAAATACTATAGAATTGAAGGTGTTAAATATGAATAGATGGTTAGGGTTAATTGAAGAATACAAATCATTTTTACCGGTAAATAACGCAACACCGAAACTTACATTAAATGAAGGCGGAACACCTTTAATTTACTGTGAATATTTATCTGATGTGCTTGAAAACGAAGTATACGTTAAATATGAAGGTGCAAACCCGACAGGTTCATTTAAAGATAGAGGAATGGTAATGGCTGTAGCAAAAGCTAAAGAAGAGGGGAAAGAAATTGTAATCTGTGCTTCTACAGGTAATACGTCAGCTTCAGCAGCAGCATATGCAGCGCGTGCTGGGTTAAAAACAATTGTAGTCATACCTGAAGGTAAGATTTCGATGGGTAAACTTGCACAGGCGATAGTGTATGGTGCAGAAATTGTTTCAATAGAAGGGAGCTTTGATGAAGCGCTGAAGATTGTACGTAAAGTTGCTGATAAGCGAGATGATATTGCGCTTGTAAATTCGGTGAATCCGTATCGTTTAGAAGGACAGAAAACAGCTGCTTTTGAAGTTGTAGAACAACTCGGAAGTGTACCACATATTCTCGCAATCCCAGTAGGAAATGCAGGGAATATAACTGCGTACTGGAAAGGATTTAAAGAATATGATGAAAAACATCATATAGGATTACCCAAAATGTACGGCTTTCAGGCTGATGGTGCAGCACCGATTGTTAAAGGTCATGTCATTGCGCAGCCAGAAACGATTGCGACAGCAATTCGTATAGGTAATCCTGCCAGCTGGAAATTAGCAGAAGCAGCGAGAGACGAGTCTAATGGATTAATCGATGCAGTAACTGACGATGAAATTCTCGAAGCATATCACATAATTACAACTAAGGAAGGTATATTTGCAGAACCAGGTAGTAATGCAAGTATCGCGGGATTATTGAAATTAAAGAAAAATAATCAACTTCCGAAAAATAAAAAAATTGTTGCAGTGTTAACAGGTAACGGATTAAAAGATCCACAAACTGCGATTGATTCAATTGATATCCAACCAGAGGTCCTGAAAAATGATGAAACTGAAATTATTAAATATATCGAGGGACGCGTATAATGCTATATATTAAAGTACCGGCCTCGACATCAAACTTAGGACCTGGATTTGATTCAATCGGTATGGCCGTCAATATTTATTTAGAACTGGAAGTAGAAGAAAGTAACGAATGGGACATTCAGCATTTAGGGGATGTATTGTCAGAACTGAGTAACGATGAAAATCATTACATCAGGAAAATGTGTGAACATTTTATGACTCATTTTAATTTGGAGAGTAAAGCGTTCAAAATTATTATGTATTCGGATATACCTTTAGCCCGTGGATTAGGAAGTAGTGGTTCTGCATTAATTGCGAGTCTTGAAATTATTAATCATTTTTATCAGTTAAATTTAAGTGAGGAAGAACGTATTCGTATACTATCAGAGATAGAAGGACATCCTGATAATGTTGCACCGAGCATAAAAGGAGGTATCGTTGCAGGTTATTATAATAATGCAACGAATGAAACGGTTACGTTATCCGTACCTGTAATTAAATGGCCGATAATGGTCGTTATACCAAATTATGAACTTAAAACAGAAGCAGCAAGAAATGTACTGCCAGATAATATGGCGTTCGATGAAGCAGTAAAAGCAGGTTCAATCGCAAATATGTTAGTTGCTGCTTTGTATGCGAAAGATTACAGCATTTTAGGTGAAATGATGATGAATGATTTGTATCATGAACAATATCGTGCACATCTTGTACCACATTTCCAACGCGTTAAAGATGCGATTACGGAAAACTGTTACGCATTTTTAAGTGGTGCAGGTCCATCAATCTTTATCGTGTGTCATCCGGATTATTATGATGAGAATCGTTTTAATTTATTAAAACTACCAGATTGCGAAGTGAAAAGTATTGAGCCGGACCAAGAAGGTGTTATTACATTCGAAAAAGATGGTCATATGTTAAACTAATACTATCAATTTTAGGAGTGGTTACATGAAGTATAAAATGATCGTATTAGACATGGATGACACATTACTGACATCCGACAATGAAATATTACCATCTACGAAAGAAGCATTAATAAAGGCGCAGCAATTGGGTGTTAAAGTAGTACTGGCTTCCGGAAGACCGACTGGCGGAATGATGGATGCCGCAAAGGAGCTTCAGCTTGATAAGTTTGATTCTTATATTATTAGCTATAATGGTGCAGCAATTTATGATATGGCAAATGCACGTTTTGTAGAAAAAACGTATGTTGACAGTACTCAGTTTAAAGAAATTGTTGCATTTTTAAGAAACGAAAATATTATGGCACTTTCTTATAAAGATAATAAAATTTATTATGAAGGAACATCTGAATACGAGCATGTTGAAGGAGAGCTTACTGGTCTTGAAATGGTGAAAACAACTGACTTATTAAAAATGATTCAAACAGATGTTCCGAAAGTAATGGGAGTAGGTAATATAGAGCATATTTCTAAGTTAAATATTAAGCTCAATGGTAAATTTGGAGAACAAATTCATGCGACGACTTCAAAGCCATTCTTTCTTGAGTTTATGAATAAAGACGTCTCAAAAGGAAAAGTGTTAGCGCGTTTTCTGCAGCATCTCAATATAAATACTGACGAAATCATTGCCTTTGGTGATAGTAATAACGACAAAGATATGCTTGAAGTTGCAGGTCTTGGTGTTGCAATGGGTAACGCAAATGACTCAATTAAAGCAGTTGCAGATATCATTACTCTAGATCACAATGAAGACGGTATATATAAAATTATAGACGAATATATAATAAACAAGCACAAATAAGTGCTTGTTTATTTTCTTTTATATTGGTAGCCTGCTAAAAGTGCTGTTACCGTATTTAAAATAGGGGTATGAAGTTGATAAGATGATGCTAATTGGTGGATATATCCTTGAATATA
This sequence comes from Macrococcus armenti, assembly GCF_020097135.1. Classification (NCBI taxonomy): domain Bacteria; kingdom Bacillati; phylum Bacillota; class Bacilli; order Caryophanales; family Staphylococcaceae; genus Macrococcus; species Macrococcus armenti. The sequence goes on from NZ_CP083608.1 coordinate 1,026,638, forward strand.
TTCGAACTCGGTAAGTCTGTTTTCATAAACATCATAATACATAGACGTCCCCATTAAAGGGTGATAAGTTTTATAGATGGCCATAATATTTTCAATCGTATCATCACCTAGTGCTATACCATGTCGACGTGCTACAGTACAGCCTTCTGCTAATAGCTGTTCGGTCAAAGATTCAATTTGTTTTTGTTCTAACACTTGTGCTGTATTTTTTGTAAGTGCAGTAATGGTATTAATACCTAAGTTCACAAGTAATTTAAACCATTGTTTTTCTTGATGATTTTCATCCAGAACAATATTTAATTGTGACAAATCTGTGTACTGCTTTAATGTAATTAATTTATCAACATCCGGTAATATGAGTGTATTGTCCTGGTAGTATATAACTTCATCATTCTTTTTCTGACCACTAATATAAACTACAGCATGATAAGTGTATGGATGATTGAATAAATCAACTTGTGAAATGCCATTTTGACAAATGATAATATTTGTCTGATCATGACACATATTAAGTACATCTTCAATAATTGTTTTAGTAGCTGTCGCTTTAACACAAATGTAAATCGTATCATATTGTGTTTTAGTAGGTAGTATTTTTGTTATTTTCTTTGTTTCTATCGGTTTATCATTTTTAGTGATATATAGTTTGCGCGCTTCCTTCGCATAAATATCAATATCAATTTCATGATTATCCTTGAGTAAGTAATAGAGTATACTACCAACTGCACCAGCACCAATAATTGCATGTTTTTGCATAATTTCTCCTTTAAAAATGGATGTTTTATATATACAATTATAACGATTAATCATATAATAGCACTAGAAATTTTATTGAGGTGAAGAAGTTGCGAACAACACAGGAATTACTGAAGATGAAACAGCAAAATGAAAAAATTACGATGATGACCGCTTATGATTATCCGAGTGCAAAACAAGTTGAAGCAGCAGGCATCGATACAATACTTGTCGGAGATAGTTTAGGTATGACCGTACTTGGTTATGAATCAACAGTTCAAGTAACGCTTGATGATATGATTCATCATGCAAAAGCAGCAAGAAGAGGTGCCCCAAACACATTTATCGTTGCAGATATGCCGATTGGTAGTGTAGGTATAAGCGACCAGCAGGACTTAAATCATGCACTACGTTTATATCAGGAAAGTGGTGCAAATGCGATTAAAGCAGAAGGCGCACACTTGGCATCATTTATTCAGAAATGTAAGCAAATAGGTATCCCTGTTGTAAGCCATCTCGGCTTAACACCACAATCTGTAGGTATTATGGGCTATAGTGTACAGGCAAAGACGAAAGAAGCTGCTGAACAGTTAATAGAGGATTGTCTAACGATGGAAGCAGCAGGTGCGATTATGATTGTTCTCGAAGTGATTCCAAGCGATTTAGCAGAAGCAATCAGTAAAAAAGTAAGTATACCGGTTATCGGTATCGGTGCTGGAAACAAAACAGATGGTCAAGTCCTTGTATATCATGATGTATTGCAATACGGACAGGAACATCGCGCAAAGTTTGTAAAAGTGTATGGAGACTTTTCAGTTGGTGTAGAAGCACTTCGTACTTTTAATGAAGAAGTAAAAAGTGGTGCATTCCCGACAGAAGCACATACGTATAAAGCGAAAGTTATGGGAGAACTCAATCATGACTAAAAGAATTACAACAATTAAAGAAATGCAGGAAATTACAACAACACTAAAATTACAAGGTAATACAATCGGATTTGTTCCGACAATGGGTGCTTTGCATGAAGGGCACCTTACTTTATTGCGTAAAGCTAAAAGTGAAAATGATATATCGATTGCAAGTGTATTTGTGAACCCTTTACAATTTGGTCCAGATGAAGATTATGAAGATTATCCGAGACAAATAGAAATTGATGAGCAGTTGCTAATTGCTAATGGCATAGATTATTTATTCTATCCGTCAGCTGAAGAAATGTATCCAACTGTTCCGATGACGATACATGTAGGTGAAATGGCTTCAGTACTTGAAGGCGCTAAAAGACCAGGTCATTTTGATGGTGTAGTGATGGTTGTAAACAAATTATTTAATATTGTACAGCCTGATAAAGCATATTTCGGTAAGAAGGACGCCCAGCAACTTGCAATTATTGAAGCGTTGGTTAAATTATTTAATCATAATATTGAAGTTATTGGTGTAGATATTGTTCGAGAAAATGACGGCCTTGCAAAAAGCTCACGAAATGTTTATTTAACGGAAGACGAACGTCTTGAAGCAGTTGCACTGTCTGAAAGTTTAAAAGAAGCAAATAAATCCTTTCAAAATGGTGAAAGAAATGCAGGGAAACTTCAAAGTATTGTAATAAACTATTTAACAAAGCATACAAAAGGAAAAATTGATGAAGTAGCGGTATTTGCATATCCGGAACTTAAACCTGTTGATACAATTACTGGACAAGTATTTATATCTATCGCTGTGAAATACAGTAAAGCACGCTTAATTGATAATATTATATTAAAGGATGAACGAAATGATTAGAACGATGATGAACGGTAAAATACACCGTGCACGAGTAACAGAAGTGAATTTAAATTACGTCGGTAGTATTACAATTGATCAGGATATTTTAGATGCAGTCGATATTTTACCGAATGAAAAAGTAGCGATTGTAAACAATAATAACGGTGCAAGATTTGAAACATACGTGATATCAGGAGAAAGAGGTAGCGGTGTAATTTGTTTGAACGGTGCTGCGGCGCGTTTAGTTCAAAAGGATGATATCGTCATCATTATGAGCTATGTAACGATGACGACGGATGAAGCACGTGTACATGTACCGAAAGTCGCCGTCATGAATGAAAAGAATGAAATCATAGAACGATTGCATGAAAAAGAAGCAACGATAATTATGTCATAAGGCAGATTAATAGTTCCCACTACAACAAAACCGAACAAAAACTATAAATCAAAGTGTAGTGCACCCCAAAAGTTAGACTTAAAATCTAACTTTTGGGGTGTTTTATTTGGCTAAATATGATTTGGAATTCAAGCTGAAAATCGTAATTGAATATATTAATGGCACAGGTGGATTCAGTGTTGTTGGTAAGCGTAATGGTATAAGTCGCTCTATGGTTAGAGATTGGTATAGAGCATATAGTGCCTTCGGCATTGAAGGGTTAGAAAGAAAAAGAAGTAAGAAGAAATACAGTTTAGAGGATAAGATTGTTATACTGAGATGGATGAAAGAGAATAATGCTTCATTAAGTATTACTTCAACCAAATTCCGTATTAATAATCCATCTCTTATATCTTCTTGGGTGAATGCTTATAATAAGCATGGTATTGATGGATTATCTGAAAAGAAGAAAGGAAGTCCATCTATGAAGAAGAAAAAAATTAATAATGGTAATAGTGACTATGTGAAAAAAATTGAACATGAAAATGAACTTTTAAGAGCTGAACTTGCCTATATAAAAAAGTTGAAAGCTTCAGGGATAAGTATACCGAACCGACTGCTAAAATCGAATCAAGAGTCATTAAAGAGCTCCGAAAAGATTTCAAATTAAACATTGTCCTTGAAGCACTGAAATTCCCAAAATCTACATATATGTATTGGCAGAAGCAGTTTGATAAAGAAAATAAGGATCAGAAAATAGAAAATCAAATAAAGGAAATTTTTGAGGAAAACGCCATGAATTATGGCTACAGAAGGATTACAGGTGAACTTAGAAATAGAGGATATATTATTAATCACAAGAAAGTTCAGAGAATCATGAGTAAATTGAATTTAAAATCAATCTCATTTACTAGAAAAAATAGAAAATATTCATCCTACAAAGGAAAAATTGGCCGTATCGCTGATAATTTGGTTAACCGTAGGTTTGATACAAATATTCCCTATCAGAAAATAACTACAGATACATCAGAGTTTAAATACCATTATCTTAATGAAAATGGTTTAATTTGTACTGGGAAGCTTTATCTTGACCCATTTATGGATTTGTTTAATAGAGAAATTATCTCATATAGTATATCCAAAAAGCCAAATGCAGAAGGTATTATGTCAGCACTTACAAAAGCTGTGGCATTAACAGATGCATGTGAGTTTAGAAGAACTTTTCATAGCGATCAAGGTTGGGCTTATCAGATGAAAAAATATAGGCAAAAGCTTAAAGATAATAAAATATTTCAGAGTATGTCCCGTAAGGGAAATTGTCTGGATAACTCGCCGATGGAGAGCTTTTTCAGTATTTTAAAACAGGAAATATTCTACGGAAAAGTTTATGAAAGTTATGAACAACTTGAAGCAGCAATTGAAAATTATATATGGTATTACAACAATAAGCGAATTAAATCAAAATTAGAATGGAAGAGCCCGATAGGGTTCAGAGAAAGTAGACTAAATGTAAAAATTGCATAAAAAAATGGAATGGATTTCTCCATTCCAAATAGTCTAACTTTTAGGGTTCACTACAAAGCGCGATTTAATAGTTTTGCTCGGTTTTTGCGTGTTACAGAAAACTTTATGTCTCAGCCTCTATTTTGCAGTATGTGTCCATTCATGCGCATTTCGATGAAGTTTCGTATGGGCAAAAATGTGATCAGCAGCATAATCCTCATTCGTATAAACGGTAATATCATAAAATACCATATCTTCTTCGAATGATTCGTTTAAATACGTATCTTTAAGATGATTGAATAATCGTACCATTGCTGTTCGATCGAGTCCCGGATATTCTCGTAAAATTTTCTTTATTATTTGGTTATGCTTATTATATACACCTTGAACGACAATCACAAACTTCTCATCCGTTTTTAATACATCGTCAAATAAATCTATTTGTCCGTTGCTCATATTCATCACTCCTTAATTTAATTATACATAGAAACGCCATACATTGTACAGAATGTATGGCGTTTTCGTTATAGTTTATGTTCGTCCAGATTAATATCTTCTAACTTAACGATTTTTGTTTTATGAATGAATTTATAGCCGAAATAAATGACGATTGCAGCAATAATTGGTAAATAAGATTCGAAAACTTTCGCATAATGCATTGCTTTTAAGTCTCCGAAAGACTGACCGATTAAAAGAAAGAGTATCGTGATAATAACGATGACTGGACCTAATGGAAAGAGCGGTGCTTTATATGGTAACAGTTTATTTATATCTTTTTGCTGTTTTTTAATAGCACCTCTTAACCTCATATGACTGATAACACTAATCATCCAGACGATTAATACTAACGAGCCGACCATACTGAGTAGTTTTCCGTAGCCACCCATATTGACGTTTGCGTATATTAACGTAAGAATGATAAAACATGTCGTTACAATCAATGCATTAAATGGCATATTATTTTTATTCAGTTTACCTAAAAACTTAGGTGCTTTATTATCGCGACTTAAAGATAATAATAAACGACTCGTTGCGTATAAGCCAGAATTTCCGGCACTTAATACAGCAGTAAGTATAACAGCATTCATAACGGATGCTGCAAATAATATACCTACTTTATCAAAGATAATTGTAAATGGACTCATTGCAACGTCGTTATTTTCATTTATAAGTAACGGGTCTGTATACGGAATAATACATGAGATTACAAATATAGATCCGATATAAAATAATAATATTCTCCAGAATACTTGCTTGATTGCTTTAGGCATCGATTCACTAGGATTTTTTGATTCACCAGCGGTAACGGCAATAACTTCAGTACCGCCAAATGAGAATCCCGCTACGATTAACACGCCGAGTAAACCGAACACGCCATTATGAAATGGTGCATCACCAATCGTAAAGTTTATAAAACCGATAGGAGCGCCACCAATGATTCCGAAAATTAACAGGAAGCCCATAATTAAAAATACAAATATCGTTATTACTTTTATTATCGCAAACCAATATTCAGCTTCCCCGAATGATTTCACAGAGAATGCATTTAACATAAATATTAAAGCCAGAAAAATCAAACTCCATATAAATGGATGAATTCCTCCGAATAACTCCCAGTAACTTAATACTTTAGCTGCCGATAAAATATCAACACTTGTGACTAAACTCCAGATGATCCAGTAAAACCAACCAACTGTAAAGCCAGCAGCAGGGTCAATAAATCGACTTGCGTATGCATTAAATGCTCCTGATACAGGGTAGAAAGTTGCTAGCTCACCGAGCGCTGTCATTAAAAAGTAAATCATTACCCCAATGATTAAATATGCGAGAATTGCACCTCCGGGACCTGCTTGAGCTACAACTGCACCACTAGCCATAAACAACCCGGTCCCAATAGATCCTCCGATTGCTATCATTGAAATATGACGCGTTTTTAAATCTCTATCCATTTGGTTATTTTCCATATCATCACCTGACCTTTCAAAAATATAGTTATTATTGTATGACAATTATGAAAATTTAGCAAGAAAAAGGTTTAATGCGTTCATGCTTTTAATTGCTAAAGTATTTAAGAATTATTTCTGATGCTTGTCGTCCACCCATAATATTCCGGCTCATTGGACCAACATATAGTTCTGTATATGGACCTGTAACAATTAAATTAGGTATCCATTATAATTTTTCATTATAGACCTCTATTAAATAAATTAATAAAAAGTCCGTACAGCAATAATAAAAATTTGCCGAACGGACTTTTTAATAGGCAAATTGCCTAGTGTCGTATAGTATATTTAAACGCGAGTTGCGCATTTAACAAAGATTATTTTGTTTCACGATGTAAAGTGTATTTTTTTAATCTAGGGCAGTATTTCATTAATTCAATACGCTCAGGATTATTTCTTTTATTTTTTTTCGTAATATAGTTTCTATCTCCACATTCTGTACAAGCTAAAGTAATATTTACTCTCATTTTGTTCACTCCTATAATAATTTGTTTTAGTTTAATATAATATCAGGGTTTGTTTCTGCTACCGTAAATTGAGGTAGGGGATCATTAAATGTTGCCCAGTCCATCTTCATTTCTTTATCTGTTAATAAACAGTTGTCAAGGTCAGATGTTATTTGCTGTTGATTCATTTCGATACCGATAAATACGATTTCTGTCTGACGGTCACCGTATTCATCCCATCTCTCTTTAAGCGTAGGGTCTTCTTTCATTTCCAGAGCGATGTCATCTTCACTTAACGTTGCAATCCATTCACCAGCACCTTGAATCTGCATCGAATTGCCGGCCTGACTGATCAAACCGCACATATCATTACGAGATGCAAGCCAGAAGAATCCTTTAGATCGAATAACATCAAGTGAGAAGTTTTCAAGAAAATGCATAAAACGTTCAGGATGGAAAGGACGTTTTCTTCTATACACAAATGAGCCAATACCATATTCTTCAGTTTCCGGTGTATGCTCGTTATTTAATTCTTTCAACCATCCAGCACTTTGAGATGCTTTTTCAAAGTCAAATAACTTCGTGTTTAAAATTTTATCCATCTCAATTTTTGAGTGATCTGTCTCATAAATGAGTGCATCTGGGTTTAACTGATGAATTAATGCACGTAGTTCTTTAACATCTTCTTCATGCACTAAATCTGTTTTATTTAACAGAATAACATTTGCAAATTCAATTTGATCAATTAATAAGTCAATGACTTCACGCGTATCATGCTCATCATTTGCCATCTGGCGTTCAAGCAGCGATTCACCTGATGCATAATCATCCCAGAATCTATTCGCATCAACAACTGTAACCATCGTATCTAATACTGTATTTTCACTTAAGTTTATACCAAGCACTTCATCGTTTAATGTTAACGTTTGAGCTACCGGTAAAGGTTCAGAAATGCCTGTTGATTCAATAACGATATAATCTAGTTCTGAGGCTTTAATTAATTTATCAATTTCAATTAGCAAATCTTCACGCAACGTACAACATATACAACCATTTTGTAACTGTACCATTTTTTCATCTGTACGTGACATATTTACTAAGTCAGCGTCAACATTAATCTCGCTCATGTCATTTACGATGACACCTACGCGTTTATCTTCATTATTCATTAATATATGATTGAGTAATGTTGTTTTTCCGCTTCCTAGAAAGCCACTTAATACTGTAATAGGGACTTTCAAATGTACAACCTCCAATTCGTAATCATTACGTTTTACTATGATATATGTTTTCATTCATTTTGTAAAGCATATTTCAATAAATTTATGAATTAATTTTTTATTCTTATATCATTGTATTTATTAACTGTTGCAATTTATTTGGATTGAGTATAGAATATTAAAACGTAACGATTACGAAATAGGAGATGAAGCAATGAAGAAGTATTTTTCATTATTATTAGTAGCGATGTTAGTTTTATTAGCTGCTTGTGGAAGTAAAGAAGAAAAAAGTGATGGCAAGTTAAAGGTATATACGACAGTATTTCCTTATAAAAGTATTATTGAGCAAATTGGTGGTGACCATGTAGATGTTACATCTATTTACCCACAAGGCATTGATATCCATTCATTCGAACCAACACAAAAGGATACAATGCGAATTGCAAAATCTGACTTATTTATTTATTCAGGTGAGGCTTTAGATGCTGTGGGTGGAAAGATAGATAAAGTTGTTAAGGATAAAACAAAAGTAGTCGCACTTGATAAAGCGATTAAAGAATCAGATATGATTGCTGGTGAAGCACATGATCATGATCACGAAGGACATGGCCACGATCATGAAGCACATGAAGATGAACACGATCACGAAGGTCATGATCACGGGGCACATGACCCACATATTTGGTTAGATCCTGTATTAAACAAAGCATTTGCGAAACAAATAAAAGATGAATTAATCGCAAAAGATAAAGCAAATGAAAAAGTATACGAAGAAAACTATAAAAAGCTAATTAAAGATTTAGACGAAATCGATATGGAAATGAAGAAAGTAACAAAAAATAAAAAACATGATACAGTATTCATTTCTCACGATTCATTAGGATATTTAGCACACCGTTACGGATTTAAGCAAGAAGGTGTTTCTGGTATGAATAACGAAGAACCATCTCAAAGTGATATTATTAATATGATTAATAATATTGATAAAACAAAAGCTTCTGTTATTTTATATGAACAGAACATTCCGACAAAAACAGCAGACATCATCAAAGATAAAACAAAAATTGAAACAGCAAAGTTTCATAATTTAGCTGTTTTAACGAAAGACGATAAAAAAGATGTAACATATCAGGACTTAATGAAAGAAAATATTAAATCAATTGATAAAGCATTAAACAATTAATAAGGAGAGATTATTTGGCTAAAAAATCAAAAATTGCAAAAGAACTTAAAAGACAGGAACTTGTAGAAAAATATAAAGAACAACGTGCTGCACTAAAAGCTGCAGGGGATTACACAGCATTAAGTAAGCTCCCACGAGATTCTTCTCCGTCAAGATTGACTAGCCGTTGCCAAATGACAGGAAGACCGCGTGGTGTATATCGTAAGTTTGGACTATCACGTATCGCTTTAAGAGAGCTTGCACATAAAGGGCAATTACCTGGTGTAAAAAAAGCAAGTTGGTAAAACGATTGAACATCAATACCCCGAACAATAACGAAGTTATTGTTCGGGGTATTGTTTTGCATCCGCGCGTCATATGGTATAATATTATGAACATAAGTGACAAGGGAGTATTGAAATGAAAGATAAAATTACAGCTTCATTGCTGATTACAACTGAAGATAAAATATTAATTCAGGATACTGGCAATAAAGAAATGAAACTGCCAGGTATCGTTAAAAAAGGTCAGCATACGATAAAGCAAACAGCAGAACAGTTTGCACGTAAGTTGAATAAAAACATAAAAGTAGGCGGTATTTTATTTGTTGTAGAGGAAAAAAAGACTTTTAAAGGTTTTATCTTTGAATCACGAGTTCATGATACAGCATTTGTATTTAATACGAGAAATAATGAAACATTTAAAGTGAGCCATCCTTATGCATGGCTTGATTTTGAACATTTGGATCAACTCGATATTGCTGACGAATTAAAACAGTTGATCATTTCAAATCAAGTGATTAAATCAAGTGTTCCATTAATAAATATACATTAGGAGAGCGTTATGAGTAATTACTGGCTGAATTTACCTGTGCGTAATGTAGCACAAGCACTTAATTTTTACCGAGCAATCGGTTTTGAAATTATTGAAGAACGAAGTAACAATGAAACGATTGGAGCATTTAAAATCGGTGATCAGACAATTTGTGTCTTTCGAAATGATATACTTGAAGGTTTTATAGGCACTGAAGTAAAAAGTATTTCTGATAAGCCGGAAATGATCGTTTCATTTAATTTTTCTAATAATGAGTCAGTAGATGTATTAAATCATTCTGTGAAAACTGCAGGGGGAAGTGTACTTGCTGAACCATCGATGAAAAATGGTTATTATGGCATGATGTTCACTGACTTAGATGGACATTATTTTAATGTGATTGTGATGTGAAGATAGAAATGTATAAAAGAATCTTATTTGTAATTTTTGTCTTATGTCTTATTTTGCTTTATTTTATACCATCTATTAATGGGAGAGGGCAGATTAATCTTTATGTAAAACTACTGCTATATGCGTTAACATTGCTTGGTTTATATATGAGCATGCTAATAGGTCATGTGAAATCACGTAAAGTCTATACGAGTTTATTTGTAGTCTTGACTGCAGTAATACTATTAATGCATACATTTAATGTTTGGTTATAATTATATACGAACAACCCCGAATTCATATGAATTCGGGGTTGTTTTATTATTAATGCGCTAACATTTCTTCCTTAACTTCATTTGCACTTAAATCATCTGGATAATATGTTGGCCAGTTTTCAAGTTCTTTGAGTAGTTCTGCTCTGTCATCACCCATGTAAATGTGGAAGTGAAGTGCTCTTTCTGGTGCAATAATATGATCGCTGAACTGAATAAATTTAGGTGCTTTATCATCGCCTGATACACGCTTAAATATATAACGTACGCCACGATTTCCTTTTTCATATGTCAGAATCTCTTTACCATCGTATTCGTATTCACCTTTATGCTTTTCACCATTTTGTGTAAATGTTATTTCTTTTTCACCAATTTTAATATGTGATACATCTGTTTTATAACCAGTTGTATAATAAGATTTTACATCTTCAGCAGACTTTTTCTGATCTTCTGCTTTATGCTCAAAAACTTCATCAAGTGTACCATCTTTTAAAAATGGATAAACAGATTGCCAGCTACCTTCCCAATCTGTTAATTTTCTATCTTTAACTGCTGAATCATCGAAGTATCCTTCATAAACTTTTTTATCAGCATCACTCATGTGATGGCCATGGTCATGTTCATGCTTATGATCGTGTTTGTGGTCATGTTCATGTACGCTGTTTTCATCTTTTTTATGTTCGTGTTGCTCTGTTTGAGTTTTCTTTGCTTCATTTTTATCTTTGTCCTGGTTACAGCCTGAAAGTAGAACTGATAAAGTAATTGCTGAACCGATTATAAAAGGCTTTTTCATATTTTTAATCTCCAATCGTAATTATTACGATTTAAATAATACTTTAATTTATTTTATTCGTCAATGAAATATTTATGGTAATATGAATAAATGAGGTGGAGTAAACATGAAATTAACATTAGTTTTTAGTTATGTATTGATTTTATTCATTTTGAGATATGGTGTTGAACTTATAAATGACCAAGTAACGTTATTTTTACTTATAGCAGGGTTGGCAATTTTCGGATTTTCGAATAGAAAGAAATGAGAAATACAAGGTTTCAATGATTACTGTTATACATTATCGGGTATTGAGAGGTATAGAACAGTAAGGGGATAGTAAGATGAAAGAAACTAAGAAAAAAGATCATAAAGATATATTAGAGCAAGTAAAAATTATATTAGGTAAATGAAAAAGTCACCAGAATGTCTGGTGACTTTTTTGATTATTCATATTGACTCGTTACAATCTAAAACTCTCTAAAGAGGCCGACAACTTTTCCTAAAACAGTAACAGCATCTAAGTAAATTGGATCCATAGATGGGTTTTCAGGTTGTAGTCTGTATCTGTTATTTTCTTTAAAGAATCGCTTCACTGTAGCTTCATCATCTTCAGTCATGGCAACGATAATATCACCATTTTCGGCAATTGATTGACGTCTGACGATGACTTTATCACCATCTAATATACCAGCTTCTATCATACTTTCACCAACGACTTCTAAAATAAAAATATCGCTATTATGACTTGAAGTAAAATGGGCAGGGAGCGGGAAATATTCTTCTACATTTTCAATAGCGGTGATTGGAATACCAGCTGTTACTTTACCGATAACTGGTACGTGTATCGTCGCTTCAGAAAAATTTTCAGTAGCATCTGTTGAAACAATCTCAATTGCACGAGGCTTCGTAGGGTCACGTTTAATATATCCTTTTTCTTCAAGTCTGGATAAATGACCATGAACAGTTGAGCTCGACGCTAAACCAACTGCTTCACCAATTTCTCTAACGCTAGGGGGATAGCCTTTAGTTGATACAATATGTTTTAAATATTCATATATTTCTTCTTGTCTTTTTGTAAGTTCTCTCATTATATTAAACACTCCTTATATGTGGTGTTAATTGTATTATAGCATATACGTTCGTATGTAACAAACATTTGTTCGTGTTTTTGTTGACATAGAACAAGTGTTCTGTTAAAGTGTAAATACAAACAAATGTTCTAGGAGGAATTTAATATGACAATTAGAATTTCTAAGGAATTTATGCTATGTTTCGTATTATTTTTGATGATCTCAGTCTTTACTATATTATATATCGAACAATCAAAAGCAATTTATTATAACGATGCACCGGGATTTACAGAACAAATAGGGGAACAGGATCAAACGAAGCTACCCCATTCGGACGTGTATCACGATCCAGTATCAAATGGTGAAGTATTAGGTGTTGTAAATTAACTCTATTTTATATTGGATTACGAGTGAAGCCAGTTGGTTTCACTCGTTTTTTTTGGTATCTTTATAATGAAAGGAATGAATTCAATGTTAGATGAAAAAAAAATAAAACGTATCAATGAATTAGCAAATAAAAAGAAAACAGTAGGATTAACAGAAGAAGAAGGTAAAGAACAAACAAAGTTAAGAAAAGAATATTTACAGTCATTCCGTCATTCCTTCAAGAAGACAATTGAAAATACTACAGTAATTGACCCGGAAGGTAATGATGTAACACCTGAAAAATTAAAAAATATTCAGAAACAAAATAAATTAAAATAATCAATAGATAGGAGAATTTTTATGTTTAACGAAAAAGATCAATTAGCAGTAGATACTATTCGTGCTTTAAGTATTGACCAAATTGAAGCGGCGAATTCTGGGCATCCAGGTTTACCGATGGGTGCAGCACCAATGGCTTATACATTATGGACGCGCCATTTAAACTTTAATCCCGCTTCACACGATTTCTTTGACAGGGATAGATTTGTACTGTCTGCTGGACATGGATCTGCATTATTATATGCACTTTTACATGTATCAGGTGGACTGGAAATCGAAGAGTTAAAACAGTTCAGACAGTGGGATTCAAAAACGCCTGGACATCCTGAATATCGCCATACGAAAGGTGTAGAAATTACAACAGGTCCTCTTGGGCAAGGTTTTGCGATGAGTGTTGGTATGGCGATGGCTGAAAAACATCTTGCTGCAACGTACAATGATACACTCGTTGATCACTATACGTATGCACTCGTTTCAGATGGTGATCTGATGGAAGGTATCTCTCATGAAGCAGCGAGTTTAGCGGGGCACCTTAAATTAAATAAACTTATCGCACTATATGATTCAAACGATATTTCACTGGATGGTGAATTAAATAAATCGTTTTCGGAAGATATTAAAGGAAGATTTGAAAGTTACGGCTGGCAGCACATTCTCGTTAAAGACGGAAATGACCTGGAAGCAATTGATAAAGCAATTGTAAAAGCAAAAGAGAGTGACTTACCAACAATTATCGAAGTGAAAACGATTATCGGATATGGTTCACCAAACAAGCAAGGTACAAATGGAGTACATGGATCACCTTTAGGCGCTGATGAGCGTAAATTAGTGTTTGAAGCATATGCTTTAGATGCTGATAAAAAATTCCACGTCGATCCATCTGTGTATGAAATATTCCAGGAAACGATGTTAAAACGTGCAAATGAAAAAGAAAATAACTGGAACGAAGCGTTCAAACAGTTTGAAACAGACAATAAATCATTAGCGACGCAATTTAAAAATGATATTGCTGGTGAGTTACATACAAACTATGCTGAGCAGTTCCCTACTTATGAAGTTAATTCAAGCGCGGCTACACGTGCTACGAGTGGAGATATGATTCAGGCGATTGCAAAAACAGTACCGTCATTCTTCGGGGGATCTGCAGACCTTGCTTCTTCAAATAAATCAAACGTAAAAGGAACTGGTGACTTCTCAGCCGAGACACCAGAAGGTAAGAATATTTGGTTTGGTGTGAGAGAGTTTGCAATGGGAGCAGCATTAAATGGTATGGCAGCCCATGGTGGACTTAAAGTTTATGGTGCAACATTCTTTGTTTTCAGTGACTATTTAAAACCTGCAGTTCGTTTATCTGCACTTATGGGATTACCAGTAACTTATGTATTTACGCATGATTCAATCGCAGTTGGTGAAGATGGACCTACGCATGAGCCAATCGAACAACTTGCGGGATTAAGAGCGATACCGAATTTAAATGTTATTCGACCTGCTGATGGTAATGAAACACGTGTTGCATGGAAGATAGCATTAGAATCTAAAGAAACGCCAACTGCTTTAGTATTAACAAGACAAAATCTAGATGTTATTGATATTAATCAGGATAAATTAGAAGAAGGTGTCAGACGTGGTGGATATATCGCATATCAATCTGAAAAACCTGAAATTTTAATTATAGCAACAGGTTCTGAAGTTAACTTAGCTATTGAAGCAGCTAAAACTTTAGAACAGCAAGGAAAAGGAGTTCAAGTCGTATCAATGCCAAATACGAAGCAATTTGATGCACAGGATGAATCATATAAAACAACAGTACTGCCTCCTTCAATTACAAAAAGAATCGCGATAGAGATGGCAGCAACTGACAGTTGGTATAAATATGTTGGATTAGGTGGCAAAGTTATTGGTATTGATACATTTGGTGCGAGTGCGCCTGGAGAGCTTGTAATGGAGAAATATGGATTTACTTCTGAAAACGTTGTAAATGAAATCTTAAATATGAAATAATAATTAAATATCAATATTTACGGAGTGAGTATAATATCGACTTGCTCCGTATTATATTATTAAAAACTTATTGAAATATATGATGCTTTTTAGTAAAATTTTATAGGAATGAGAAAGTGGGTGAACAAATGACTACTGGAATTTGGATATTTATTGTAATACTTGCACTTATAGCAGGTGCAGCGGGTGGTTTCTTCTTAGCGAGAAAATATATGATGGATTACTTAAAGAAAAATCCACCTATTAATGAAGAGATGTTACGTATGATGATGATGCAAATGGGTCAAAAGCCATCTCAAAAGAAAATTAATCAAATGATGCAGATGATGAACCGTAATATGAATCAAAACCTTAAATAGAAATTACTGATGACTTTGTTCATATAGAATGAATACCGTGATGTTGAAGATATCAACATCACGGTATTTTTATTGTACTTGATCTGTTGTTGGAGCAGGTGCTTCTATAGTTGTTTCTGTAACACTCTCGTCTTGCACTTCCTGATTTATTGAAGGTTGTTCGATAGTGTTTTCACCTTCAGTAGGTAAAGGACTTTGTTGTATATTTGGGTCCTGAGCGTTTTGATCAGGCGCCTGTTCAATTATTTCCGGTTGTTGATTTTCTACTTGAGGTAAAGATTCAACTGGTACTTCGGTTGATGGAATTTCTGTCGTAGGTGCTTCAGTAGTTGGTGTTTCTGTTGAAGGTGTGTCAATTAACGATTTACCTCTTTCTTTAGCCGCCTTTATTTTCTTTTCGGCTTTATCGGATAGTTTCTTATCTGGCTTTACTTCATGCTTTTTAATGACATTACTCTGTTGTTCCTTCGATGTTGTTGCTTTAATTTCTGGTTCACTTTCTTTATTACATGCTGTTAATGTTAAAATACATAAAAATACAGTCGTAATCATCATTTTTTTATTCATTTTGTTGCCTCCTCACTATTACTACAAATATATCATAATATAGGATTTGTTGAATATAATAATATTAATAAGAATGTCACATATCTTTCAAAATCATTAAACAATTCAATCGTCACCTTTGATAGAATAGAAAGGAATGGAGGTTATATTGTGGGAGATATTACAATTGCAGTAGCATTTGGTGCGGGGTTACTTAGTTTTGTTTCTCCTTGTGTATTGCCGATTTATCCAGCGTTTTTATCGTATATTACTGGTGTTGGGTATAATGATTTACAAGATTCAAAACTAAACAAAAATGCTATGATACATACAGTTTTCTTTTTATTAGGTTTTTCAGTGGTTTATATTTCATTAGGTGTCGGTATAGGATTTATCTCAGATATTTTAATTTCATATGATAATACGATTCGAATGATTGGTGGTTTGTTATGTATTATATTTGGATTGATTACATTAGGTATATTCAACCCAAAGCTTCTAATGTCCAATCATAAGTTTGAATTTAAAAATAAGCCGGCCGGATTTTTTGGAACATTTTTAGTTGGGATTGCGTTTGCGGCTGGTTGGACACCATGTATGGGTCCGATTATTGGTGTTATATTTTCAATGGCTGCAGTAAATCATTCATTAGCATTAATCTATATGATTATGTATGTACTTGGTTTCTGTATTCCGTTTTTCTTACTGACATTCTTTATTACTAAAATTAATTTCCTTAAAAAGTATAGTCAGTTGTTAACTAAAGTTGGCGGGGTTATAATGATAATCATGGGATTATTATTATTCTTTAATAAATTATCTGTAATTAACCAGTACTTTAGTTAAAGGTGGAAATGGTATGTATTTTGTTTTATCTATGCTTGTCGCCCTTTTTATGGGTATTACTGTTATTATCGTAAGGATGAAAGCACAAAATTATCCAACAAATGCTAAAAAAATTATTTTGCCGCCATTTTTTATGGCAACAGGCGCTTTGATGTACATATTTCCTTATTTTAGATTAACACCTATGGAAATATTAGAAGCGGTTGTTGTAGGAATGTTTTTTTCATTATTTTTAATCTTCACTTCTAATTTTGAAGTGAAAAATAATCAAATATATATGAAACGTTCTAAACTATTTCCTTTAATTCTGATTTCATTATTAGTGATCAGAACAGTAATGAAATTCTTTTTAAGTAGTACGATTCATGCAGGTGAATTAGGGGGCATGTTCTTCCTGCTTGCTTTCAGTATGATTGTACCATGGAGAATTGCAATGTATATGAAATTCAAAAAAATTGAACATTCATTAAAAAAACAGTCGTAATAAAATTACGACTGTTTTTCTTTATTAACGATTTCAGAATGTTCGAATATTGAGAATTTCCTTTTTTCATCATCTGCATATTTAAAGTAATCTTCGTATGGTGCATAGTCAATATTCATCTGGTTCAATTTTTTCTTCATGAAAGGATGGTCACGTTTAGGCGTAGCGATAATATAACCCCTTAATATGTGATCTAGTGTTATTGTTTTTGCATTTTCATCAAGGGCAATTTTTGAAATTCTCCCTGCGATACGTTCTTTCGCAACTTGTCTGAAGAGTTCAGGAACCGGACTTACGAGTTCATTTAGTAAATGCTTTGCCTCATCGTTCCATAATGGGAGCGCTTTTTTAATATAATACTCCTGCCAATCCAACTCACTTTTTCCATCTTGTTTAGGCATTCTTTTCAGAAATTTACGGAACATAAAAAATCCACCAATAGTTAATAGGCCCATAAATAATACCGACCATAAAAAAATTAACGTAATAAACCAGTCGTTCACGTCATCACCTCATTACATATTATATAGAACTAAAAATGATGTGTCCATGTTATTCAGTTCATTCGATATATATTGTGCAAAGGAGGTGAGAACATGATAAAAGATATTATTTTAGAACTTACTTTTGTTCAATCTGTAACAGATGAAGGTAAATCTATTTTAAAGTCACGAAGATTTAATCAAGTGAAATTGCAAATTTCTGATGCTGAATCAAAAGCATTCGCACAATTGATTTCAAATTTAACAGGTGAAATGTATATTGCGATTAATAAAATTGAAAAGAAAGAAATTTAATAAGGGGGAATCATAATGAAAACTTTACAAATGAATTTTGGTACAGAATTCGGTAAAACATATGCACTTACAATTACAAATCCAAAAGAAAATATCACAAAAGAAGAAGTTATGCAGGCAATGGAAATGTTCATTAGTGCAGACTACTTAGCAACGAACTCAGGTGCATTAACGTCAATTAAATCGGCAAAGCTTATTGATCGCACAGAACAACTTTTGTTCGAAAATAAATAATTTATAAACTTATCATTATCAGCACATCTCAGCAATGGGATGTGTTTTTTTGTATAATATATTTGAGGTGAGCTTATGAGAATTATGCATTTGGGTGATTTGCATATTGGAAAGACGTTAAACCAGCAAAGTTTGTTAAATGAGCAATCACAATTGCTGGATGAATTAGTAAAGCAAGTTGAAGCATTATCAGTTGATATTATAGTAATTGCCGGAGATATATATGACAGATCTATTCCTTCAAAGGAAGCGATGGGTATATATGAAACATTTATTTATAATTTGAATCAAAAATTACAGAAACCAGTATTAATTATTAGCGGGAATCATGATAGTCCGGAACGACTTGGTCATGGTAAAGCGTGGATGAAGATGCTGAATCTTTATATTAGTACTTCGATTGAAGATGGATTTGATCCTGTATCAATTGATAATATTGATTTTTATCTTGTTCCATATATAGAACCTGCTACAGCACGTCTTTATTTTGAAGATGATACGATTAAGACGCATCATGATACATATAAAGCGATAATAAACAGAATCGAAGAACGTATTAACAATGCCAAACTTAATATTATGGTAAGCCATTTATTTGTTTCAGGTGGTAATACAACAGATTCTGAAAGGGAAATATCAGTAGGCACAATTGAGAATGTACATCTTGATCTATTTAAATCGTTTGACTATGTAATGTTGGGACACTTGCATACACCGGATGCGATTAAAGATGATAAAGTGTTTTATAGTGGTAGTATTATGAAATATTCATTTGATGAAGTGCATCAGAGAAAGGGATTTAGATTATTTGATACTGAGGATAAAAGCGTTCGATTTATCCCATTAAACCCTCCAAGAAATTTAGAGTATGCGGAAGGTACATATGACGATGCTGTTAATAAAAAACTTTGTGTCAGTCAAGATTCTTATTTAAAGTTTGAATTATCAAATATGGAGCATGTTTCAGAACCAATGTTCAAATTAAAGCAAATTTATCCTTATTTATTAGAATTGAAACATAAAACAGAAAAGCTGAATATTGAGTATCAGCAAAAAGAAGTTCAGCTACTTTCTCAAACTGAACTTGTTAAACAATTTTATTTTGATATGACAGATGAACCGCTCAATGATGTGCAACAAGAATTAATTGATTTGCTAATTAATGAAAGTAGGATGAATGATGAGACCGATTGAAATTGAAATAAACAATTTTGGACCATTTAAAAAAGAAATTATTGACTTCAGACAATTAAAACATCATGCTTTATTTTTAATTACTGGTAAGACTGGCGCTGGTAAAACTACTATATTCGATGCGATGATGTTTGCATTATATGGCACAGCGTCTACGCAATCCAGAAACTTTAAAGCGCTTAGAAATCAGCACGCGCAAGATCATGAAGAATCATACATACGGTTTTTATTTGCCATACAGAATAAACAGTATGAGGTAATCAGAAACTTACCACACGTAAAAGAAGGAAAAAAAACTCCGATACAGTCAAGATTAGAGTTTTATGAATGTAATGATAAAATCAAAGAAAAAATAAGTACACATAAAAAGTCAGAAACGAATGAATTAATAAAATCTATCGTTAAGTTAAATGCAGATCAGTTCAGACAAATTCTTATTTTACCACAAGGGGAATTCAAAAAGTTTCTCGTGTCTGATAGTGAAAGTAAAAATGATATATTGAGAACGCTATTTAATACGAAGTATTTAGAAGAAATGGTTAAGAAATTAAAAGAAAAAGTTGACGATAAAATTGAAATAAAAAAGCGATATGAACATTCAATTGAATTAATGATACGCCATCTTGATATTGAACTTCCGAACGAAATGATTGATTACGGTAAACAAATTGATACATTACTTCAATATTATGATGCCGAATTAATGTTACATAGAAATGATGTTGAACGATTAAAAGATTTAGAATCTAAACTCAATAAAAAATTAGAAGCACTACAAAGCGGTGAAAAATTAAATGAACAATATAATAAACTTGAGCAATATAGAGATTCGTATAATAAATTAAAAAAGCAGCAATCATCGATAGATTCGAAGAGAGCATTAATTGAACAGTTAACACAACTTGATGCTTACTATAAAATTAAAAAAGAAATTGAGGAACTAGAAATAAAGATTGCTGAAATCAATCAAACCATTCAAACAGAGAAGGATAATCTTCAGAAAAATAATGTGAAACGTCAGGAACTTGAAGCGGAATATGAAGAAAGATTATTACGCGATAATGAAATGGAGCAATTAAATCATTATTTAATTTCAAATAAAAGGTTTTTAAATGTGCAGTATAAATCAATCGCAGACGAAATTAAGCAATTGGAATTACGATTAACAACGCTTGATAAATATAAGAAAGAGAAAATACAACTTCAGAATCAGTATGAAATGATTAAGGGTGAAATTAAAGTAAATGAAAAATTATATTTGGAACAATTAGAAAACAATATAAAAATTAATGAAGTTATTTCTCAGGAACAGCAAAAATCTGAATTACTAAATGAATACAGACTTCAAAAATTAAAGATAATTGAACGTCAAAATCAGATGTCAGCATTACAAGAGAATTATCAAGTTATTCAAAAAGAGATCGATACTTTTAATTTTGGTAATGTAGAATTTGATATGCATTCAATAGATGTTATTAAAAGTCAATTGAAAGAAGGTCAAAACTGTCCTGTGTGCAATAATAAGGTACTTACAATCAATGATATTTCACATGACAAATACCACCAACTAGTGACTGAACAAAAATTAAATGAAAGTGAAATGAATAATTTAGCGAATAAGATTAAATGGGAAAATGAACAATGTGATAAATTTGAAGAAAAACTTGCATCAATAGAATTTTCATCAGTCAATCAAATGCAATTGAAAGAATTAGAAGAAATTATTCAAAAAACTGATAAAACAATTGAAGAAAATAAAAAAATAAAAGAAAAAAACGACCGAGATGTTAAAGTATTAAAAGTTATATATAATGAAAAGCAGACTGAAAGTGAGAAATTTGAGAAAAAAATAAAATCAATTTCATCTGACATTGAGAAATTAAACGTTGATCTCGCAATGTTACCTGTTATGAAAGCGAAATATGAATCGTTTATAAGTGAAACAACATTTGAAAGCTATGAGTCATTCGAGCAGTATTATATTCATAAAAAGAAAGAATACCAGAAATATATCGACGAAGTAAATCAATTAAAAATCTCGATTGATAATACGTCTAAAGCTATAACTAACAGCAATAAGACGATTGAACATCAATCGGATATGCTTATGATTAATCATAAACTATTAGAAGAAAGAAAGAGCACAAAACGAAATTATGATATACCTGATGATATTTCAGTTCAATATGAGAGTGAAAATATAGAGAGTATTCTTAATGAACTCAATCACATAGTAAAAACGTTTGAAAATGATTTTAAACAATTTGAAGTATTAAAAAATGAATATGAAACGGTGCTAGAAGGTAAAACACGTCCAGATATTATTAAATTACAGCAAGATTATGAACAGCAAAAAGAAGAAAAAAATGCAGTGTTTGAAAAAGTAAATGGAGATAAAAATAATTTACAAATCATGCTTAAGGCAATTAATCAATTAGAAAACGAATATAGTGAATATAACAACCATATGCGAGATATCGTTTCAGAAATGAAGTTGTATGAAGTTCTAAATGGTAAAAATGAGCTTAAGCTTTCTATCGAAAATTACGTGCTCATATATTATTTAGAACAAATATTAAAATTATCAAATGAACGTCTAAAAAAAATGTCACACCATCGATATGAACTCGTACGAAAAGTTGAAGCGGATGCAAGAAAGCGAAGTGGTCTGGAAATAGAAGTATATGATTTTCATGCGAATCGTGTTAGGGATATATCATCTTTATCAGGGGGAGAGACTTTTATTGCTTCGCTTTGTTTAGCACTTGGTTTAAGTGATTATGTTATGCAGCAGTCAGGTGGAATAAATTTAGAATCTGTATTTATTGATGAAGGGTTTGGAACGCTTGATCAGGAGACGTTGGATACTGCTGTAGATGCGCTTATTGAACTCCAGCAAAGTGGTAAGTTGATTGGTATTATCAGTCATGTACAATCTCTCAAAGAAACGATTCCAGCGATGCTGAAAGTTACTACTGATGGATTTGAGAGTAACACGTCCTTCGTTTTTAAGTAATTGTAACAACTATGTCAAAATTTAATATGTAGAGATACTTTTAAATAATATTAATTTTGTTATAGTTATTATTGAGTATGTAAAGGAGGATAATATGAAGAAGTTAAGTGCATTTTTAATTTTGACTGTAGTTATTATCTTGAGTGCATGTAGTAATTCAAGATTAGAACCTAAATCTTTATATGGTAATACAATAAGTGAGTTTTCAGGTACAGATGACAAAGGTAAAGAAATCTCAAATAAGGATCTGAAAGGTAAAGTATGGTTAGTTGATTTTATATTCACGAATTGCGAAACAGTCTGTCCGCCGATGACATATAATATGAGTACTGTTGTAGATCAATTAGAAAAAGATGGTATAAGTTCGAAAGATTATGGGGTTATCAGTTTTAGTGTAGATCCAAAACGTGATACGCCATCTAAAATTCATGAATATATAAACCAGCATAATCCACCAAAAAACGTGTGGAGAGCAGTAACAAACTATGATGAGAAATTTATTAGACAATTTGCTGAGGAAAATTTCAAGACGATTGTTGTTCCTCCAACAGAAGCAAATGATCAGGCAACGCACGGAACTTCTTTCTATCTCGTAGACCAAAATGGAATGATCATTAAAGATTATGCAGGCAAAGATACTGGAGATAAAAAGTTTCCGAAAGCTGAAATCGTTGAAGATGTTAAAACGATGATTAAAGAAGGTCCATATAAAAAATAAAATCACTGCTCATTTGAGCAGTGATTTTATTTTATTTAGAGCGTAATAAATCTCTGATTTCTGTTAATAACACAGTATTTTCTTCCACTGCTTCTTCAACTTCTTCAACTTCACTTTTACGCGTTAATTTGTTGATTAATTTGATGAAGATGAAAATTGCAACTGCAACGATTAAGAAATCGATAATTGATTGAATGAAGACACCATATTTGATTCCTTTGTAAGCCCAGTTTGAAGCAAAGTCCGTGTCTCCAAAAATAAGACCGATAATAGGCATAATAACATCTGCTACTAAAGATGATACAATTTTACCAAATGCAGCACCAATTACTACTGCTACAGCTAAATCTAATACATTTCCTTTAATCGCAAACTCTTTAAATTCTTTTAATAATGACATGTATAGTCACCTCCTAATAAACATAAGTTTACAATGTTACATTTTAAAAATCAATTTATTTTTAATAAATATTATGTAAATAGTATTTTCCTAAATTGAATTTTGTTAAATTTCAATCATTTGTGAAGTTATATATCGTTTGTTATACTTAAAACTGTTTTACTTATAATTTAATTTTGAAAGGAGAAATGTATGGTAAACGGAAAAAAACTTACTTCTGTATTTTACATTGCATTATTTTTTGTATTAATTACTGTTTTGTTTGGTGTAATATCGCCAGAAGGATTTGAAAGTGTTACTGGTAAAGTTAACGCATTTATTACTCAGTACTTTGGTTGGTACTATGTAATGATTACATCTATATTTGTCTTTGCTTGTCTATTTTTAATTTTAAGTCCAATTGGAAAATTAAAGCTAGGGAAGCCGACAGATAAGCCGGAGTTCAGTACAATGTCATGGTTTGCGATGTTATTTAGTGCTGGTATGGGTATTGGACTCGTCTTCTATGGTGCAGCAGAACCACTTAGCCACTTTATTAATTCACCGACAGGTAGTGGTGAAACAGATGGCGCAATGAAAGACGCTTTCAGATACACATTCTTTCACTGGGGTTTTCATGCATGGGCTACATACGGCATCGTAGCGTTAGGGCTTGCTTATGCACAATTCAGAAAAGGTGAAGCTGGGTTACTATCAAAAACTTTAAGACCGATACTCGGCGATAAAGTAGATGGATTTATCGGAACAATCATTGATGTACTTGCAGTATTTGCTACTGTTGTAGGGGTTGCAGTTTCATTAGGTATGGGTGCTCAGCAGATCAATGGTGGTTTACATTTCTTATTTGATGTACCAAATAATATATCAACAAAGATGATTATTATCGTTGTTGTAACAGTTTTATTCCTTGTAAGTGCATGGAGTGGATTATCTAAAGGGATACAAATATTAAGTAACGTGAATATTGGTCTCGCAACGTTATTATTATTTGCTGTTTTATTTATTGGACCGACAGTTTTAATTATGAACATGTTCTCGACTTCTATCGGGAATCTGCTTCAAAATTTCCTATCAATGAGTTTTGATGCGGCACCGTTAGATAAATCAAAACGTGAATGGATGAATGGCTGGACAATCTATTACTGGGGTTGGTGGATGAGCTGGAGTCCATTCGTTGGAATATTTATCGCACGTGTTTCGAAAGGTCGTACGATTCGTGAGTTTCTGATTGGGGTTCTACTTGTACCGACATTGATCAGTATGCTCTGGTTTAGTGTGTTTGGCGTAAGTGGTATTGAAATCTTCAAGAAATTCCCGAGCATCGGCAAACTTGCAGTAGAAACACAGCTGTTTGCAATCTTTGAACATATGCCAATGGCGATGGGATTATCTTTAATCGCGTTGTTATTAATTTGTACGTTCTTTATTACTTCAGCTGACTCA
This sequence comes from Macrococcus armenti, assembly GCF_020097135.1. Classification (NCBI taxonomy): domain Bacteria; kingdom Bacillati; phylum Bacillota; class Bacilli; order Caryophanales; family Staphylococcaceae; genus Macrococcus; species Macrococcus armenti. The sequence continues at coordinate 1,051,904 of NZ_CP083608.1, forward strand.
GCTACGTTTGTACTCGGTATGCAAACGACAAACGGGTCGCTGGAACCTGCAAATTATATTAAAGTAATTTGGGGACTGGCACAAAGTATTATTGCAGCTGTATTATTATATGCAGGTGGACTTGGTGCATTGCAGAGTGCTGCAATCATTGCAGCTTTTCCATTCTCATTTGTATTAATTCTGATGCTTTATGCGTTATATAAAGATGGAAATGCTGAACGTATGAGAATAGGTTTAACATTAAAACCGGATAAGAAATTTCGTAAAACGAATTCATCTGATTTTGAAGTAGATAATCAATAACCAAATAAACTTTGTAACAGACATAAATTTATTATTAAATTTATGTCTGTTTTTATATATAAGTAAAACTTATAATTATATATAGCTTATTTGGAATGTGATAATATTTACTTCTATTTAATAATTGATTAAAATAATATTGTAAAGGCTTTAATAATCAATAGGGGGAACCAGTATGAATTCAAATTTAAAGCAAGCTGCTAAACAGACATTTGACCTGAATGGTAAAAGTTACACATTTTACAGTTTGAAATCACTAGAAGAACTTGGTTTAGGTGAAATTAAGAAGTTACCTTATTCGATTCGAGTATTATTAGAATCTGTATTAAGACAATATGATGGACGTGTAATTAATGAAGAGCATATTAAGCATTTAGTGAAATGGGGTAAAAAGAACGATCCGAATGCAGAAGTACCGTTTAAACCTTCGCGCGTTATTTTACAGGACTTCACTGGTGTTCCAGCTGTAGTTGATCTAGCATCGCTTCGTAAAGCAATGGATGATGTTGGTGGAGATGTTACTAAGATTAATCCAGAAGTACCGGTTGACTTAGTAATTGACCACTCAGTTCAAGTGGATGCTTTCGGTAATGAATCAGCATTGCAACGCAATATGGAGTTAGAATTTGCGCGCAATAAAGAACGTTATCAATTCTTAAACTGGGCAACTAAGGCATTTGATAACTATCGTGCAGTACCTCCTGCAACAGGTATTGTGCATCAAGTAAACTTAGAATATTTAGCTAACGTTGTGCATGTAAGAGAAGTTGAAGGTGAACAAGTTGCTTTCCCGGATACACTCGTAGGTACTGATTCACATACAACTATGATTAACGGTATCGGTGTACTCGGATGGGGTGTAGGTGGTATTGAAGCAGAAGCGGGCATGCTTGGACAACCATCATATTTCCCTGTCCCTGAAGTTATCGGTGTAAAATTAACTGGTGAATTACCTGAAGGTGCAACAGCGACAGACCTAGCATTGCGTGTAACTCAAGAGTTACGTAAAAAAGGTGTCGTAGGTAAATTTGTTGAGTTTTATGGACCGGGTGTAGTGAATTTACCATTAGCAGATAGAGCAACTATTGCGAATATGGCACCTGAATACGGTGCAACTTGTGGTTTCTTCCCAGTTGATGAAGAATCATTAAATTATATGCGTTTGACAGGGCGAGACGAAGCACATATTGAGCTTGTAAAAGAATATTTAGTGAAAAACGATATGTTCTTCACGACAGATAAAGAGGATCCTACTTATACGGATACGCTGAATTTAGATTTATCAACTGTAGAAGCGTCACTTTCTGGTCCGAAACGTCCTCAGGATTTAATCAAATTAAGCGACATGAAAAAAGAATTCGTTAAGTCCGTTACTGCTAAAGCAGGAAATCAAGGTCATGGATTAAATAAATCAGAGTTTGATAAAACTGCAACAGCAACGTTATCAGATGGAAAAACAGTTACAATGAAAACAGGAGATATTGCAATCGCAGCAATTACATCTTGTACGAATACTTCAAACCCTTATGTTATGTTAGGGGCTGGACTTGTTGCTAAAAAAGCAATTGAAAAAGGACTAAAAGTTCCTGCCTATGTTAAAACATCATTAGCTCCGGGATCAAAAGTCGTAACAGGCTACCTTGAAGATTCTGGCTTACAGAAATATTTAGGTGAGCTAGGCTTTAATACTGTAGGATACGGTTGTACGACTTGTATCGGTAACTCAGGACCTTTATTACCTGAAATCGAGGACATGATTTCTAAAGAAGATTTACTTGTAACATCTGTATTATCAGGAAACCGTAACTTTGAAGGTCGTATTCATCCATTAGTTAAAGCGAACTACTTAGCTTCACCACAACTTGTTGTAGCTTATGCCTTAGCAGGAACTGTTGATATCGATTTACAAAACGACCCTATTGGAAAAGGTCATGATGGTAAAGATGTATTCCTGAAAGATATTTGGCCATCAATTGAAGAAGTTAAAAATGAAGTACATTCTGTAGTAACACCTGAACTATTCCGCAAAGAATATGAGAATGTATTTAATTCAAATGAAATGTGGAATAAAATTGAATCTACTGATCGAGCATTATATGACTTCGATCCAAGTTCAACATATATTCAGAACCCGACATTCTTTGAAGGTCTTTCAAAAGAGCCTGGTGCTATTGAGCCTTTAAAAGACTTAAGTGTTATGGGGAAATTCGGTGATTCAGTAACGACTGACCATATTTCACCAGCTGGTGCTATCGGTAAAGATACGCCTGCAGGAAAGTATTTAAGAGAAAATGGTGTAGAAATACGTGACTTTAACTCGTATGGTTCACGTCGTGGTAATCACGAAGTAATGATGCGTGGAACATTTGCCAACATTCGTATTAAAAACCAAATTGCACCTGGAACTGAAGGTGGATTTACGACTTACTGGCCAACAGGTGAAGTAATGCCGATATTTGATGCTTGTATGAAATATCAGGCTGATGGTACTGGATTAGTTGTTCTTGCTGGTAATGATTACGGTATGGGATCTAGTCGTGACTGGGCTGCTAAAGGTACAAATTTATTAGGTGTTAAAACTGTTATCGCTGAGAGCTATGAACGTATTCACCGCTCTAACCTAGTGATGATGGGTGTATTACCATTACAATTCTTAAAAGGTGATTCAGCAGAAAAACTTGGATTAGATGGAAGTGAAAAGTTCTCTGTTGAAATTCATGAAGGCATTAAACCTCGTGATGAAGTAAAAGTTTCAGCTGTAAAAACTGATGGAACAACAGTTGAATTTAATGCATTGGCACGTTTCGATTCAGAAGTGGAAATTGATTACTATCGCCATGGTGGAATTCTTCAAATGGTACTTCGAGGAAAACTTGCTGAATAATATTATTTCTATAAACAGGGGTGATTTAAATATTCACTCCTGTTTTTCTCTGATATTTTTGATATTATTGTTTTGAGCTTACATAAAGGAGAATTAAGATGTATATTACTGAAAAGAAAATCGATGTTCGATATGCAGAAACTGATAAAATGGGTGTTGTTTACCATGCTAATTATTTAGTATGGTTTGAAGTTGGTCGTACAGACTTCATTAAAAAAGCAGGATTTAATTATCAATCTATGGAAGATGAAGGCCTAATTTCACCCGTTCTTGATGTTCAAGTCAAATATAAGCAATCTGTAACGTATCCTGAGTCAGTGATCGTAAAAACGTGGATTGACCAATATAGTAAGCTTAAAACCATATATGCTTATGAAGTAATTAAAGAAGATGGATCTATTGCTGCAACAGGTAAGACGACGCATGTGATTATTAAAAAGGGAAGTGAGAAGCCCGTAAGACTGGATAGATATTATCCAGATTGGCATGAAAAGTATTTGGAACTATCGGAGAAGTAATTTAATATAAAACCCGACTAACTGATATGGCCGGGTTTTATATTGCAATTATATTATTTTTTAAATGATATTTTTGGTTCTGTTCCATTTAAAATTCGTGCAATATTAGATTTATGGCGATAGACGATTAATACCATCAACGCAAATGATATTACTTTTAAGATGATATCATCAAAAAATAAAGTCGTTATAAAGTTAGCAATACTTGTAAAAATACTCGTTAATGACACCATTCTCGTAGTAAATAATAATGTAAAAAAGATAACTGCAATGATTGTGAATACAATAGGATTAACACCTAGAATAACTCCGGCACTTGTTGCTACAGCTTTACCGCCTTTAAATTTTAAATATATAGGGTAAACATGTCCTAATATTGCAGCGAGACCAAACCAAATACCGTGTACGTCTAAATTAAATAATAATGGGAATGTTGCTGGAAGTACGCCTTTTGCAACGTCAAATATGGTAACAAAAATACCTGCATTTTTCCCAAGCACTCTAAATGTATTGGTTGCACCTAAATTTCCACTACCAAATTTTCTAATGTCTTTTTTATACAAAAGCTGGCCAACGATTAAACCAGTAGGAATTGCACCAAGTAAGTACGAAAGAGCTAATAGTAAAGCAATCGTCATAATAAGTCTCCTTTGTGAGTAGGTACTAATAGTAATTATTAACTAAACTTATTATAACGTATAAAAAAATAGTTGTGTATAAAAATTTTAAAAATCCAATAATCATATTATGTAAACTTAAAATGAATAGATGTATATTTGGAAAGACTTGCATTTTTGCTTGATTCATTTAAAATAATTAATGTGTATAAAATTTTCGAACGTATGTTTGTAGGGGGTAAGCAATTGTCAGTAAATCAGTATAATGATGAATCCATTCAAGTGCTGGAAGGTCTTGAAGCAGTTAGAAAAAGACCCGGTATGTATATCGGTTCTACCGATTCAAGAGGGTTACATCACTTAGTATATGAAATATTAGATAATTCAATTGATGAAGCATTAAATGGACATGGAAATGAAATTAATGTCACATTAAATAAAGATCAATCTGTAACCGTGACAGATAATGGCCGTGGGATGCCAACAGGTCTGCACAAAACTGGTAAACCGACACCTGAAGTTATATTTACTGTATTACATGCAGGTGGTAAGTTCGGTCAAGGTGGCTATAAAACGACAGGTGGTTTACATGGTGTCGGGGCCTCAGTTGTTAATGCACTCAGTAGCTGGCTTGAAGTTGTCATTTATAATAACGGCAAAATATTTAAGCAACGTTTTGAAAATGGTGGTGTTCCAGTAACAACGCTTGAAGAGATAGGTACTTCAAAGAAAACAGGTACTAGTGTTACTTTTAAACCGGATCCATCTATATTTAAACAGACAACACATTTTAACTTTGAGACATTAAGTGAGCGATTACGTGAATCTGCATTTTTATTAAATCATTTAAAAATAACAATTACTGATAATCGTAGTGATGAAGGACGTTCAGAAACATACTTTTATGAAGATGGCCTTAAAGATTTCGTGAACTTTGTAAATGAAGGTAAGGAAGTATTACATGAAGTTGCGAAGTTTAGCGGTAAAGCTAACGACATTGAAGCAGAAGTAGCTTTCCAATTTAATGATCAATATTCTGAAACAATCCTTTCATTTGTAAACAATGTACGTACGAAAGACGGCGGTACACATGAAGTAGGGATGAAAACGGCGTTTACACGCGTTTTTAATGAGTATGCCCGAAAAATTGGTGAGTTGAAACAAAAGGATAAAAATTTAGATGGAAATGATATTCGTGAAGGAATGACAGCAATCATATCCGTAAAAATTCCTGAACATCTTCTTCAGTTTGAAGGTCAGACGAAGTCAAAATTAGGCACAAGTGAAGCTAGAAGCGCTGTAGATAGTATTTTAAGTGAACAATTGCCTTTCTATTTTGAAGAAAACGGCGCATTAAGTCAGAAGTTAGTAAAGAAAGCCGTTAAAGCAGCACAAGCAAGAGATGCTGCTCGTAAAGCGAGGGAAGAGGCGCGAAATGGTAAAAAGAATAAACGAAAAGAAACACTTTTATCCGGTAAGCTAACGCCTGCACAAAGTAAGGACACGAGTCGAAATGAACTATATCTCGTCGAAGGTGACTCAGCCGGTGGATCAGCGAAATTAGGGCGTGATCGTAAATTTCAGGCGATATTACCTTTACGCGGAAAAGTTATCAATACTGAAAAAGCAAAACTTGAAGATATTCTTAAAAATGAAGAAATAAGTACGATTATTCATACAATTGGAGTCGGTGTCGGAAATGACTTCGAATTAAAGGATAGTAATTACGATAAAATCATTATCATGACCGATGCTGATACTGACGGTGCGCATATTCAAGTGTTATTATTAACATTCTTCTTTAAATATATGAAACCTTTAATTGATGCCGGTAAAGTTTATATCGCATTACCGCCGCTATATAAAGTTTCAAAAGGTAAAGGGAAGCAGGAAGTTGTCGAATATGCATGGACCGATGATGAGTTAAAAGATGTTCAGAAAAAAGTCGGTAAAGGTTTCACGTTACAGCGCTATAAAGGTCTTGGTGAAATGAATGCGGACCAATTATGGGATACAACGATGAATCCGGAGACAAGAACATTAATTCGTGTTGAAATTGAAGATGAATTAAGAAGCGCCAGACGTGTTTCCACACTGATGGGAGACAAAGTAGAACCGAGACGTGACTGGATTGAACGTCATGTTGAATTTGGTATGCAGGAAGACGTTAGCATACTGGAAAATGATGAAGTAGAATTATTAACAGAAATAGAAGATATTGAAACAATTGAGAATGCTGAAGTAGGTGAAAGTAATGAATGAGCACATACAAAGTTTACCTCTTGAAGACGTCATTGGGGATCGTTTCGGACGATATACTAAATATATTATTCAGGATCGTGCTATACCTGATGTGCGTGATGGTTTAAAACCAGTACAACGCCGTATATTATATGCGATGTTTGCAGAAGGTAATACATTTGATAAAAATTTCCGAAAAAGTGCTAAAACCGTCGGTAATGTAATCGGTAATTATCATCCACATGGTGATTCATCTGTTTATGATGCGATGGTACGTATGAGCCAGGACTGGAAATTGCGTCATGTATTAGTTGAAATGCACGGGAATAACGGTAGTATCGATAACGATCCACCAGCTGCAATGCGTTATACAGAGGCAAAGTTATCTAAACTTGCCAATATTTTATTGCAGAACATTAATAAAGATACAGTAGATTTCGTTCAGAACTTTGATGATACTGCAATGGAACCGATGGTATTACCGGCGAATTATCCGAATTTACTTGTTAATGGTTCTACAGGTATTTCTGCGGGGTATGCAACAGATATTCCACCTCATAATCTTGACGAAGTGATAAATGCAACACTAAAAGTAATTGATAAGCCTGATGTGTCTGTTGATGAAATAATGAAAGTATTACCAGGACCTGATTTTCCGACGGGTGGCATTATTATGGGTAAGGCTGGGATTAAACAGGCGTATGAAACGGGTAAAGGAAAAATACAAGTTCGTGGAAAAGTTGAAATAGAAAAGCTACGCGGTGGTCGTGAAGAAATTATCGTTACTGAAATCCCGTTTGAAGTGAATAAAAGTAATCTCGTAAAACGTATTGATGAATTAAGAGCAGATAAAAAAGTAGACGGCATTATTGAAGTGCGTGATGAAACGGATCGTAATGGTTTAAGAATTGCGATCGAACTTAAAAAAGATGCCAATAGTGAAGGAATTTTAAACTTCCTGTATAAAAATACTGACTTGCAAGTTGCTTATAACTTCAACATGGTCGCAATCAGTGACAGACGACCTAAATTATTAGGTGTAACACAGATGCTGAACAGTTTTATCATGCATCAGAAAGAGGTCGTAACAAGACGTAGTCAATTCGATTATGATCAGGCAGAAAAACGTATGCATATCGTTGAAGGTTTAATTAAAGCATTGTCTATACTCGATGAAGTGATCGAGGTTATCAGAGCCTCAAAAAATAAAGCTGATGCAAAACAAAACTTGATTCAGAAGTTTGATTTTACAGAAGCACAGGCAGAAGCTATTGTAATGCTTCAGTTATATCGTTTAACGAATACTGATATCGTTGCGCTTGAATCTGAGCAGGAGGAATTAAAGGCAACGTTAAATGAATTATCACGTATTCTAAATGATGAAAATTATTTGAAACAAGTTATCAAAAAGGAATTAAAGGCGGTTCAAAAAGCGTTCAAAGAGGAACGTCGTAGTGAGATTGAAGCAAAAATCGCTGAAATTAAAATTTCTAAAGAAATTTTAGTGCCAAATGAAGATACAATTATGAGTATTACGCAGGAAGGTTATATTAAGCGTACTTCTCCAAGAAGTTTTGGTGCGAGTGGTATTGATGAAATTGGTATGAAAGATGAAGATATGTTGTTATCTTATCACGAAAGTAACCTTCAGCATGTTGCTATTGTATTTACAAATAAAGGGCGATATATTTATATTCCTGTCCATCAACTGCCGGATATAAGGTGGAAAGATTTAGGAACACACATTTCTCAAATTGTACCTTTAGATGCACAGGAGCAAGTGATTACCATGATTACTGTTGCGGATTTTAATAATGATACGAAACTAATGATTGCAACAAAACACGGTATGATAAAACTTTCGGCAATGAAAGATTTAGAAGTGACACGTTATTCAAAACCGTTAGTTTATATGAAATTAAAAAATGATGACATCGTACAGACAATACATCTTGTTACTGGAGACGAGCACATTCTTGTAATAACGAAGTTCGGAATGGCATTGCATTATAGTTTGTCTGAAGTTTCTGAAACAGGACTCAAAGCAGCTGGTGTTAAATCTATAAACTTAAAAGAAAATGATGAAGTAATAAACACTGAAATTATTTATCCGGATAGCACTTTACTTATCGCTACACAACGTGGTGCAATGAAAAAAATGGATATTAATTTATTTGAGGAAGGCAAACGTGCACAACGTGGACTTATGGTATTAAAAGAGTTAAAACTTAATCCACACTTTGTTATTGGTGCATATGTATTAACTGCGGATATGCAGTACGTTATTTACAATGAAAATAATAAAAAAGTTGGTTTCACAAAAGATATACGTAAAACCGATCGATATACAAACGGCAGCTTTATTGTTGATGACAAAGTGTTTGGAACAATACACGCATTACGTGTAAATTCAATCGAATCATAAATTTTTATAGACCCTCACATTTTCTGTGGTAAAATAGTTTTAGTTTTATTTTACTTTGAAAGTGGAGGGTTTATATTTTGGATATAACTAAAGTAAATTTTGATGCATTCATTCCGGAATGGTTCAAAATGATAGTTTCAAACGGAAACGATTTAATTTGGTCACAGTTTTTAATTGGATTATTATTACTTGCTGGTTTTTTCTTCAGTTTAAGTTCTAAATTTATCCAGTTACGATGGTTACCAGAAATGTTTAGAGTTATTGGTGAAAAGCCAGAAACTTTAGAAGATGGTCAAAAAGGGATTTCATCATTCCAGGCGTTTACGATTAGTGCAGCAAGTCGTGTCGGTACAGGTAATATTGCCGGGGTTGCCACTGCAATCGTGTTAGGGGGACCTGGTGCAGTATTCTGGATGTGGATTATTGCATTCTTCGGTGCCGCAAGTGCATTTTTTGAAGCAACATTAGCGCAAGTTTATAAAGTTAAAGATGAAAATGGAGGATTCCGTGGGGGTCCTGCTTACTATATGGAACGTGGATTAGGACAAAAGTGGTTAGGTGTTACATTTGCGATCTTAATAACTGTAACTTTTGCATTTGTATTTAATACTGTGCAATCAAACACGATTGCTGAAAGCTTTAAAACGCAATATAATACACCAGCATGGATTACTGGTGTTATTTTAGCGATAATTACTGCAATTGTAATATTCGGTGGAGTTCGCTGGATTGCGAATGTATCTTCTACGATTGTACCTGTTATGGCAATATTTTATATTTTAATTGTTTTATTTGTACTCGTAATGCATATCGGTGATGTTATTCCTATGATCATCAGTATTATTAAAAGTGCTTTCGGTATGGAGCAAGCTTTCGGTGGTGCATTAGGATTTACGATTATGCAGGGGATTAAACGAGGATTATTCTCGAATGAAGCAGGTATGGGTTCTGCGCCGAACGCTGCTGCAACTGCTGCTGTAAGTCACCCTGTAAAACAAGGGTTAATTCAGTCGTTAGGTGTATTTTTCGATACGATGATTGTTTGTACTGCAACTGCGATTATGATTTTATTGTATTCTGGATTAGAATTTGGTGAAAAAGCTCCTCAAGGTGTAGCGGTAACACAGGCAGCATTAAATGCACACGTAGGTAGTTTCGGTGGATTCTTCCTTACAGTAGCTGTATTCTTATTCGCTTATTCATCAGTTATTGGGAACTATTATTATGGTCAGTCTAATATCGAATATTTAACAACGAATAAAGTTGTGATGTTTATCTTCAGATTGTTTGTTGTTCTGATGGTGTTCTTCGGAGCAGTAGTTAAAGTTGAAACAGTTTGGGCAACAGCAGATTTATTTATGGGACTGATGGCAATTTTAAATATAACAGCAATTATTGGGTTAGCACATGTTGTATTTGAAGTTGCTAAAGATTATGGGGAACAACGCAAAAAAGGTTTAAATCCCGTGTTTAAAACAGAAAATATTAAAGCAGATTTATCAGAGGTTGATACGTGGGGAGATAATCCTTATCATTTGAAAGATAAATAATCCTACGATCCAATCGATAATTGACTGGAAGAAGTTTAATATTTTATCCCAGAAGCTTTCGTCTTTTAAAGTATCAGTAATATTGTTACCAAGTTCTTTCGCTTTGTCCGTTGCTTTTTTAAAACCATCTGAGTTTTTAATATCGTCAACATAGTTTTTTGCGCTATTAATTAATTGATCTTTATTTTCACCATTAAATATTCCATTGTTTTGTGCATTTTCAATAAAATTCACGATAATATTAATTTGATTTTCGTTAATAATATTTGTCAGACCATTGTTCTCGATTTTTTGAATGACTATATTTTTAATTTCAGTTGTATTTAAGTTTCCACCTTGTTTAGCAATTTCTGCTTTTGCTTCAGCAATCGCTTTATTTAGCTGTTCCTGAGAATAACCATTTACGCCTGAATTTTGCTCATTTATATTTGCAATTGAGTTTAATTCTTCCTGAGCAACTTGTGTTTTTGCTTGGTCGATAGGTTCACCTTGAGCTTCAAATGCCTTATAAACACCTGCAAGTGCACTTTCACCAGTAACATCTTCTGCCGCGGCAATTGTAACGTCAGCATCTGTTACACCAGCTGTAAGGAGTGCGTTTTTGTATGTATCTTCAGTGATTTTAGTGATTTTACCAGCAGATTGGTTTATATTTAAAGTAAGTCCACTACCTGATGACAGTTTTTTAATACGAATGCTTGATTTTAATACATCATTGCTCGATTGTAAATTTAAGTACTTCCCTAAGTCTTCAGCATATACAAAAGTTGTCTTATCCTGAGATGAACTACCTAATAGTGTGCTCGTTTTATCCTTTAATGTATTATTCTGTTCTAATGCTGCACCATATACGGTTACTGCTTCAGACCATGCTTCCTGTGTTACTGCCTGCGCACGATTCGTAATGAGACATGAAGCTAATAATAATGTAGTCAATAAAAATATAGAAATTCTCTTCATATTGATTCCTCCTGATATTTAACTTACTATCATTATATTATCATGAGTTATTAATATGTACATAGGTCTTTGGAATGAGGTGTTTTGATGAATTATGAAATTATAAAAGTATTAAATAATAATGTTGTGATTGCAACTTCAAATGATGAGGAAACAATTTTAATCGGTAAAGGTATTGGGTTCAGTAAGCGCAATGGAGATTTAATAAAAGATAAGGATCTAGAGAAAATTGAAAAAGTTTTTGAGCTTAAATCAACGTCAGAACAGGAACGTTATAAAACATTGTTATCAATTACAAATGAAGCTGTAATTCAGACAGTAATTGAAGTGATTGAATTTATCAATCTTAAAACTAAAGGAGATATAAACGATAATTTACTTTTATCACTGACAGATCATATTATATTCGCAGTAAAGCGGTTTAAAGATGGTATCATCGTTGCAAATCCATTTTTAAAAGAGACAGAAAGTTTATATAAACAGGAATTTCTTATCGCTGAACAAGTTGTAGCAATGCTAAATGAAAGATTACAAGTAAACTTTCCTAAATCTGAAGTGGGTTTTATTGCGCTTCATATTCACTCATCGGTCAATAATCATTCGTTACGTGATATGCGGTTAATGACAGAAATTGTACAGAACGCGATTCAGATTATCGAACAAGATTTAAAGATACGCGTTGACAGAGATTCAATTAATTATTCACGCTTTTTGAGACATATTACATTTGCAGTGCAGCGTGTGATGAGTAATGGGCGAATGCCGCAGCAAAAAAGTTTAGAATCGGTATTGAAAGCGCAATATCCTTTATGTTACAATACGTCTGTAAAGATCGTGAAGATGATGCAGACGTACTTAAACAAACCGGTTTATGATTCGGAATTAGTATATCTTACGATGCATATTCAAGCTTTTAATACTGAAGTCGATAACGTGTAACTGATAATGCAGGCATGAGTTATGACTGGTACTATGGGACCAGTATATACTCATGCCTTTTTTGTTTGATGCTGTCGTTCATTTTTACGAAAAAATATTTAGGAGGAATATATTATGTGGAAAACGTTTTTTGGTCAATTACAACGTATTGGTAAAGCATTAATGTTACCAGTAGCGATTTTACCAGCAGCTGGTTTACTGCTTGGTATAGGCGCTGCATTGCAAACTGATTCACTAGTTGATTTTTTCCCTTTCTTAGCAAATGATGTAATTGTGAAAGTTGCTTCTATGCTGCAGGCAGCTGGCGGAGTAATTTTTGATAACTTACCATTACTATTTGCTTTAGGGGTAGCAGTAGGTCTTGCTGGTGGAGATGGTGTTGCGGCAATTGCTGCATTTGTAGGTTATCTAGTGTTAAATGTCACTATGGGGCAAATCGGTGGTATTACAGCTGATAATGTTGGTAAAAGTCCTGGATTTGCAACTGTTTTAGGAATTCCAACGCTTCAAACTGGAGTTTTTGGTGGTATTATTATTGGTATTTTAGCATCTTGGGCCTATAACAAATTTTATAACATCTCTCTTCCACCATTTCTAGGATTTTTTGCTGGTAAGCGCTTTGTACCAATTGTAACGGCATTTAGCTCATTTATTCTTGGTATCTTGATGTACTTTATATGGCCAGCAATCCAAAGTGGTATGAATGGTTTATCATTATTTTTAATGGAAGAGAATAAGGCACTTGCTGTGTTTTTCTTTGGAATGATAAAACGTCTATTAATACCTTTTGGATTACATCACATTTTCCATGCACCGTTTTGGTTTGAATTTGGTAATTATACGAATGCAGCTGGTAAAATAGTTCATGGAGATTTAAATATTTTTATGGCACAGATACAAGATAAAGCTACACTAACTGCTGGAGCATTTATGCAAGGAGAGTACCCGGTAATGATGTTTGGCTTACCGGCAGCAGCATTAGCAATTTATCATACTGCTCGTCCTGAAAAGAAGAAATTTGTTGGCGGTTTAATGGCCTCAGCAGCATTGACTTCATTTTTAACAGGTATTACTGAGCCATTAGAATTCTCATTCTTATTTGTAGCACCAATTTTATTTTTCGTACATGCAGTTTTAGATGGTCTCTCATTCCTAATCTTATATCTTATGGATTTACATCTTGGATATACTTTCTCAGGTGGATTCATTGATTTCTTTACTTTTGGTATATTACAAGGTAGAACGGCTTGGTGGTTAGTTATACCAGTAGGATTAGTTTATGCAGCGATTTACTATTTCGTTTTCAGATTCTGTATTACAAAATTTAATTTAAAAACTCCTGGTCGTGAGGAAGAAGAAGTACAAGTTAAGGTGACATCAACGAATGAACTTCCATTCCATGTTCTAGATGCCATGGGTGGTAAAGAAAACATTAAACATCTAGATGCTTGTATTACACGTTTACGTGTTGAAGTTAATGATAAATCTAAAGTTGATGTAGCTGAGTTAAAGGCTTTAGGTGCTGCTGGTGTGCTTGAAGTGGGTAATAATATGCAGGCGATTTTTGGTCCGAAATCTGATCAGATTAAACACGATATGGCGCGTATTATTTCTGGAGAAATTACACGTCCTGAACAAACGACAGTTACTGACGAAGTTGAAACTGTCAAACCTGAAACTCAAGTAGAAAATGTGGTTGGCAATGCAAATCAAATTTTCGCACCAATTACTGGTGAGGTTGTAGACTTAGCTTCTGTTCCAGACCAAGTATTCAGTCAGAAGTTAATGGGTGATGGTGTTGCGATCATCCCTTCAGTTGGTGAAGTTGTTGCACCATTTGATGGCGTTGTAAAGATGGACTTCCCAACGAAACATGCAATCGGACTTGAAAATGAAAATGGATTAGAAGTATTAATTCACTTCGGTTTAGAAACGGTTGGTTTAAAAGGTGAAGGATTCGAAATGCTTGTTAAACCTGGTGATACGATTCATAAAGGTCAGCCTTTATTAAAAGTAGACTTAGATTATATTCGTGCACATGCTGAAAGTGATATTACACCAATCATTTTCACAAATTTAAACAATCAGATGATTCATGACGTTAAATTTGGTCAAGTGAATGCAGGGGACGCTTTATTAACAGTTAAATAATAATTATCATCAAGAGGTTTGAAGTAATGATACTTCAGGCCTCTTGATTTTATATTATATTTATGGTTAAATTTGTTTATTATATTGTATTTATAAAATAATTATATTATGTAAACTAAAAGCTTTTAATAAAAATTAACATTACATAAGGAGGAATTGTATGTCTGATCAAAATTTCTTTCAATTTTTTGGAGGAAAAAAATTATTATTTACATTAACAACGATTATCTTAATTGGAATTGCACTATTTGTTTTCAGCCTTGTTTCATTTATTTTCGAGCCTTTTTTCGTTATTTTTAATACAGTAATAGGTCCAATTATATTGGCATTTGTACTATATTACTTATTAAATCCAATAGTAAATTTAATGGAGCGCTATCGTATTAAACGATTATGGGGGATTATTATTTTAATCGGGTTAATCATTACAGTTTTCGGCTTATTAATTACGTGGTTAATTCCAATTATCGAATTTCAGATTACGAGTTTAGTTCAAAATGCACCAGGCTACTTAAACCATTTGCTAAGAGATTTCAATCAAATTTCAAATGACTCTAAGTTTGCACCTTATTTGCAGCATGTACAGGAATGGGTGAATACGAATTTAAGCGATTTACCAAAGAAAGTAGGGGAATATTTAGGTAATTTCTCTACGAAATTAAGATCGGTCGTTGATACGATTGCAAGTGTTGCAATTGTTATTATGACTTTTCCGTTTGTGCTTTTCTTTTTACTTAAAGACGGAAAGCAATTTAAAGATTATGTTTTAAAGTTGACACCACCAAAATTTCGTCATGATTTACATGAAATTCTTGATAAGATGAATGTTCAGGTAGGTTCTTATATTCAAGGCCAGATGATTGTTGCTTTTTGTATCGGTGTGCTTTTATTTATCGGTTATAATATTATCGGTCTGGAGTACGCACTTATTCTTGCATGTATTGCAGCTGTTACAAGCGTTGTACCATATCTTGGACCAATGATAGCGATTAGTCCGGCAATCATTCTTGCACTTGTTGATTCTCCGGTAATGTTATTAAAACTTGCAGTCGTCTGGATGGCTGTACAATTTTTAGAAGGTCACTTTATTTCACCGAATATAATGGGTAAAACAATGCAGATCCATCCGCTTACGATTATATTTGTGCTTCTTTGTGCCGGTAATCTGCTTGGATTAATCGGTGTTATTCTCGGTATTCCTCTCTATGCTATTTTAAAAGTGCTAACTCAGTACTTATTTAATAAATTAAAACAAAGATATAATTTATATATTGCTAAAGACGGTGAACGATATTAAATGATAGTTTTCTAAAACTATCATTTTTTACCAATTATGTTTGGTTTTTATACAATATTTATGTAGAATAGTTTTATATTAAATATTTTTATAAGTAGGGATAACATGAATAACGTATTAAAGAAATATAGTAATCTGCTAAAATTCCTATTCATGGCGATATTATTGAGTTTTGTTATTTATCGGTTAGTAGGGGAGTTAGCTTCAATTGATTTTAATGCAACGCTTGCTGCTTTTAAACGATTAGGTACTTTTGAACTTGCGCTCATTATATTATCAGGGTTATTTGCAGTTAGTGTGCTTTCACTATATGACTTCGTTCTAGTCAAAAGGCTGAACATGAATATCAGTCGTCTGAAACTCTTCAATATTAGTTTTATTTCTAATGCTTTAAATGCGGTACTTGGCTTCGGTGGTATGATTGGAGCGGGACTCCGCTTGATTATATATCGCAATCATACAGATGATGAGAAATCATTAATTAAAGTTATTTCTTTAATGCTTTTATCTATGATTTCTGGTATGAGTATTTTAAGTTTTGGCATCATATTAAATATTTTTCCGAATACGCACGCTTTCGATCATTTTAAATGGTACAATATCGGGCTCGTTTTAATTACTTTGTATTTACCTTTATTTATCGCTTATACAGTTATAAAACCTGTAAATCATGATAGATTATTAGGAATTGTTTTTACGCTCGTTTCAAGTGCAGAGTGGCTAGCAGCGAGTGGCGTATTTTATTTGATCTTTAAGTTTATTCATATTGATGTTCAGTATAGTGTGATCGTCAGTATATTTGTAGTTGCGGCTTTAGCAGGATTACTTTCACTTGTACCTGGTGGGTTTGGTGCTTTCGATCTGATGATTATACTTGGTTTTAAAAGTATTGGTATTGTTGAAGAGAAAGTATTGCTTGCTTTATTAATCTATCGTGTTGCGTATTACTTCGTTCCATTTCTTGTCGCATTAGTGTTATCAACTTTCGAGTTTAAGGGAGTGGCAAGGAAGCAATTCGAAGAACGTTTTGAAGACAATCGTTACTTTGCTCCAGCAATAGAAACGAGTTCTTTATTTTTAAGTATTTTAAAAGATTCAATTGTATATATTCCGGCAATTGCTCTAGGTTGCCTGTCCTTTATTACAGGTTTTATATTCCTCATGCTAAATGGCATACTGATTAACGATGCAATTTTTGATGTACAGCATAATCTATATACATTTTTAGCAGCTTTATATTCTGCTGCATGTTTGCTGTTAATGATTAATGCAAAAGGTGTAATGCATGATACACGTCGTGCACACATCATAAGTATTGTATCTTCATCAGTTCTTTTAATCATTCTTGCATTAACATATGGTAACTGGCTTGTGTATATATGGCTTTCTGTATTAATCGCATTATTAATAATCGGTAATTTAAACATTAAAATGATTAAACGACCGATTACATTATTACGTGGCGTCATGACATTAATATTTGCTGTTAGTTTGCTAAGTTTAAATAGCTGGATTCTTAAAATGCAGCTAAGTGACTTACTAACTCAGGAAAATATAGATTTTGATGGCAATCTCATGCGAAACTTCTTTATATTTTTGATTATTGCAGCGATAATTCTTACAGGGGTCATTACTTATTTCTTCAATAAGAAGTATTTAACTTGTCTTGAGATGCATCTTACAGAAGAAGAGAGAACACGTATTATCGAAACGTATGGCGGAAATTTTGTAAGTCACCTTAACTATACAGGCGATAAATCATTTTTTACTAATGATGAAAAAGATGCGTTTATTATGTTTAATACGCATTATGACACGATATTTGTGCTTGGAGATCCTGTTGGTAATCGAGATGCTTTCAGGGACTTATTGTTTAATTTTTATGAACAGGCGAACTATTTCGGTTATGAAATTATTTTCTATCAGGTTAAACCTGACTACTTACCGTTATATCATGATTTTGGAAATATATTTTTCAAGCTTGGTGAGGAAGCAGTTATTCCGCTATCGGATTTTTCGATCAGTGGGAAGAAAAAACGCGCATTCAGAGCGACTGTTAACAAATTTGAAACGAATGGATATTATTTTGAAGTTGTTAATCCACCGTTTGATGCAGCGTTTATTGACGAATTAAAGATGATTTCTGATGAATGGCTCGGCAGTCGCAATGAAATGCATTTTTCAGTCGGAAACTTTAACACAACATATTTAAATAAAGCGCCGATTGGCATTATTAGAAATGAAAATGAAATAATTGGATTCGTATCATTTATGCCTACACACTATAATAATTCTGTATCAGTTGACCTCATTCGATGGAAGCACAATGATTTACAGATGATGGATGGATTATATTTGAATACTATGTTATTTGCTAAAGAACAATATGATTATTTTAATATGGGTATGGCACCACTTTCAAATGTCGGAAGTCATAAATATGCATTTTACAGAGAGCGTTTTGCTGGAAAGATTTTTGAAACGATATCTCATCTTTATAGTTTTAAAGGGTTACGTAACTATAAGGAAAAATATAATCCCGAATGGCAGCCGAGATATTTGGTGTATAAGAAAGGGAATAGTTTATTAACTTCGTTGCTCCGTGTTAGCTATATCATTAATAAAAAGACAAGAAATTAATTCTTGTCTTTTATTTTTTGTCTTATTTGCTGTTCTGTTGCGTAACGTTCAGGGTCTTTTTTGTAGAAATCCTGATGATATTCTTCAGCTTTATAAAATGGTGTTGCATATCTTACTTCTGTTACGATAGGTTTATCAAAGTGACGTTGGATTTTCTCTAAATAATCCATTGCGAGGCTTTGCTGATCTTCATCTGTATAAAAAATTGCTGTTCTATACTGACTCCCTCTATCCTGATACTGTCCTCCGTTGTCGGTAGGATCTATAATTTTGAAAAATATTTCTAGTATCTTCTCAGTAGAAAACTGTGTTTCGTTATATGTGATTTCTACGACTTCTAAATGGTCTGTTTCACCAGTTTTTACTTGTTCATAAGTTGGGTTTTCCACGATTCCACCCATATACCCACTAATTACTGATTCAACACCCTCATATGTATCGAATGGTTTTACCATGCACCAGAAACAACCACCTGCTAAATATATTTTCTTTTTCATATTGATAAACCTCCTTTTAGCTATTTTACATAAATTTCTACAAAAATAAACAGATATCTACTTGCAATTCCGATAAATTTTTTATAAGTTTATTATATTGTAATATAGAAAGCAGGGTATGTATGAGCGAAAATACGGCGCCAATTCGGAAAAAGAAAAAACTTAAGTTGAAAAAATTACCATTCGTTATTTTAGGATTTATATTATTGATTTTTTTAGCAGTCATCTATATTAAATCCAGTTACTCAAGTGGTATTGAACTCGCTAAAAAACATGGTCAAAAACATGTTAACTATGAATTTAATGGCGTTTCAAACAAAGATGGTAAATCTAATATATTAATATTAGGTCAGGACCGTATGATAGATGGATCTGCACGTACTGATTCAATCATGGTAGCACAATATGATTTTCTGAATAAAAAGGTTAAAATCATTTCTGTTATGCGTGACATATATGCTGAAATACCAGGTTACAGAAATTATAAAATTAATACAGCATACACGTTAGGCGGACCGGAATTACTGAGAAAAACACTTGAGAAAAATTTAGGCATACCGATTGAACATTATGCTATTATTGATTTTAAAGGCTTTGAAGCGATGGTTGATGAAATTGCTCCGTCTGGTGTTCCGATTAATGTTGAAAAGGATATGTCAGAAAGAATTGGCGTGTCACTCAAAAAAGGTCAGCATAATTTAAACGGTAAAGAGTTACTAGGATATGCGAGATTCAGACATGATGAAGAAGGGGACTTCGGTCGAGTAAGACGTCAGCAGCAAGTTATTACTGCATTGAAAGAGGAAATGGTGAGCTTACCTGTACTTTTTAAGACACCTAAACTTGCAGGTATTGCAAGGGGTTATGTTAATACTGATTTAAAAGATAGTGAAATATTCAGAATGGGGACAAGTTTTGTAATTCGTGGTGATAAGAAACAAAACACATTAACGGTACCTATTGAGGGAAGTTATCAGCAGGCGAGCTATCCAGAAGCTGGTGCAGTATTAGATATCGATAAAGAAAAGAATAAAAAAGCAATACAGAAGTTCTTAAATGAATAAAAAAAGATGGGGATTAATCCCCATCTTTTTATTGTTCTGAAATAAGTTTTCCTGCTACTGCGTATCGATCCTTTTTTAACTCTTCAATAAATACATGTACTTTCTCTTTAGGCGCACCTGAGTTACGGCTTACAACTTCAGTTACTTCCTCGATAATTTTCTTTAATTGTTCTTCTGAACGTCCTTCAACTAATTTAACTGTTACGAATGGCATTGTCATTCTCCTTTTTATTTAATTTTATTCGTATATATTACGGTTAATCGATGATCCGTTACCACTTTTCCAGTCATCTAGACCATCGTCTTCCATAATTTCAATATTAACATCAGTCACATGAGGTTGCTGTAATAAATTATTAGTGATTTCCTTTTTGATTTCTGTTAACTGACGTAAATTGAATTCATGGTTTCGAACTTCAATTAACGCTTCTACGTGCTTATCTTCGCCTTCTTTCATTACGACAAGACGTTTAATGTCTGAAACTTCTGGATGCTCTAAAATGACTTTAGAAGCATGTACTTCCATTTCTTCATCCGCACGGCCGATTGCACCTGCTGCATTTTCCATAAATACTTTAAATACAACATAGAACATAGCCAAACCGATAATAATTGAAACGATACCTTCAATCTGGGTCCAGCCAGTAAAGCGCGCAATTACAATTGCAATCAATGCGATGACGCCACCACCAGTTGCAACTGTATCTTCCATAAACACAAGTTTTGTAGCAGGTTTCGCACGACCAATGTTTGCATAACTTGTTGTAAATGGGTGTATACCATTTGTCGGTTTATGAACTTCTTCTAGTACTTCCTGTCCTGCTTTATATAAAACAGTCCCTTCAAGTACCACACCTATTAATAATACACCAACTGCAATTAAAAACTGTTGCATCGTTTGTTCCTGATGTGTCGGATGCATTACGTGATGGAAACCTTCAAGTACTGTTTCGTATGCTAAAATTGCAACAATAATAACGGCAAATAAGCAGACGATATTTACAAGACGGCCATAACCGAACGGGAATTTCTCATTTGGTGCTTTCTTTGAAACCGCAGATCCAACCCATACAAAAAGCTGGTTTGCAGCATCACCGTAAGAGTGCATCATCTCTGCGAACATTGCAACGTTACCCGTAAAAATATAAGCAACGAGCTTTAATGTTCCGAGAACAAAGTTTACGATGGCAGCCATAAGAGAGGATTTGCTTCCTTTTTTAAGCAATGTAAATAATCCTGTCATAGAATTCTCCTAACATATTAAATTTTCTATTTACTTTACCTATTATATGTGAAAATAAACATAATAAAAAGGAAGATATTTTTTATGTTAAAATTTTATTTAATATTATCCACTAATTAACAATGAGGAGATAACATGAAAATTAGATTACGTGAAATTGATTTATGTAATGATTTAGAAAAATGTGCAGAGTGGTATCGTAGTGAACGAGTCCTTTTAGGATCAGAAGGAAAGCATATTACTGTATATGATGAGCAAACGGTTTTCCGTATGTATTCACATTTAAATCGTATCGGTAATGTTTATATAATAGAATGTTTCTTTGAAAACAAATGGCTTTCAATAGGGGATATTACATTATCACCTGTTATGATACCGATAGTTATTGGTGACGATAGGTTTATTGGTCAAGGTTTTGGTAAGAGAGCATTAAAATTGTTAATAGAAATCGCTCAATTTTATCAATATTCTTGTCTTACAGTTTCAAAAGTATTTTCTTATAACAAGGCTTCTCAAAGATTGTTTGAGTCATTAGGTTTTTTTATAAAAACGGAATATATCGATGAGCATGAT
Source organism: Macrococcus armenti (assembly GCF_020097135.1). NCBI lineage: Bacteria > Bacillati > Bacillota > Bacilli > Caryophanales > Staphylococcaceae > Macrococcus > Macrococcus armenti. The sequence goes on from NZ_CP083608.1 coordinate 1,073,806, forward strand.
GAATTATGTTATTCTTATGAATTAATTTTATAAGCACTATGTTCTAATATTAATATTCAATGATTTTTAATTTTATTTGAACTATGCGACAATAGTACTAACTAATTTCAGGAGGGTCATTATGTTTAAAGAACTATTAACATCTATTGGCATTGGAGATTCTAAAATTGATACGAAGCTGGAGAAAACGTCTTTTAGATTAGATGAAGATATTAAAGGTGTAGTTGATGTGCATGAACTGGATGGTCTGGAAATCGATCACATTGAATTGTCTTTAATTGAGCGTAAGAAAAATAATGATGAAATGAGTCAGTTTGAGTACTTAGACGAGAAGTTAGCAACTTTTACAATCGAAAACAGAGGGTCAGAAACAATTCCATTCACATTTCCTGCAATTCATAACGTAGAAGATATGGGTCATACATTCGTGATAATTACACATGTATTTGTCAGCAGCTCTGTTGATTATTATGATGAAGATGAAGTTTATTTTGAAAGTGTTCGTTAAATTTAGTAAATAAAAATTAATTCATATTATATCAAAAAATGAAAAACTTCGGTTAAAGAACCGGAGTTTTATTTTATATGATTTCTTGAATTTTCAATATTTCTTTCATTTATACCTTTGTTGTAAATATATTGAATTAATTATATGATATATTAATCAAAGATTCTTTAAATAAAATTATATTATTATAGGAGTAATTTATGGACATCACATTTACACACGATAATATACGTTTCAAATATAGAGCTTCAGCGCTAATTATAGAAAATGATCATATATTATTACAGAACTTCAATGATTACTGGACACCGCCAGGCGGCAAAGTTCAAATGCTGGAAGACTCTAAAACAGCCTTAAAAAGAGAGGTATTAGAAGAATTATGTACTGACATCGATGTAGTACAATGTGCTATTTTCATTGAACAAACATATCATTTACAAGAAACATCATTCCATGAACTTGGTGTTTATTATTTTTGTCATTCTAAATCATTATGGGATAGAGGGATGTCTATAGTCGGAAATGAAAATGGAGAGGATCTGGAGTATAGATGGTTCCCAATAAATGAAATCGATAAGATTAATATTCAACCGGCAATATTAAAAGAAAAACTGTTAGATGAGAATAAAGGTTTTGAACATATTATTAATCATGAATAAGAATAAGGAGGAATTTAGATATATTTATTTGGACAATCCCAACTCTAATGTTATAATGTACACGATAATGTACGTTATGGGAGGGTCATTTATGAATACTTATACACCAACAAGTGCTAGAAAAGATTTTTTCAACATCATCAAATCTGTTAATGAAGATAGTAAAGAAATATATATCGCACCAACTAAAATTGGAGAAAAAGGTGCTGTTTTAGTCGGTGAAGATGATTGGAATGCTATTCAGGAAACTTTATTCTTATTAGAAAAAGGTATTGCTTATCAAATTGAACAACGTAAAGACGAAGAAGAAATTGATTTTGACAGTACTTGGGATAATATATAATGTACAAAATTGTAATGAAATCTAGTGTTAAGAAAGATTTAAAGAAGATAAAAAACACGCACTTAGAAACGAATTTTCTAAAAATCATTAATCAGCTTAAAGAAAATCCATACAATAATAACCATTCTTTCGAAAAATTAATTCCCCCAATAAAGGGATTTTATTCGAGAAGGATAAATGTACAACATCGTGTTGTTTATACAGTAAATGACGAAGATAAAATTGTAACAATCTATTCAGCATATGGACATTATGAGTGATTAGCACACCAATTTACTAAGTATTATCTTATCCATCGCTCTTATACCATTTTCAATTATGACTTCTTTATATGCATTGATAAAGAAGTCTTTTTCTATTTCATGAAGTCTAAATCCACACTTTTGATATAATGCGAGTTGGTTTAGACTTGAATTGGCTGTTGCAATGATTAAATTGTTATATCCCGAATACTTCGCTATTTTTTCTGCTTCTTTTAGCATCAACTTTCCATAACCTTTTCCTTGATAAGCTTCACTAACTGCAATATTCATTATTTCAATGGTTGATTCACTAACTTCTTTTAATACGACAACACCAATAGGTTTACTTTGTTCTAATATATAGATTGAACTTTCACTAATATATTGATTAATCATTTCAATCGAAGGGTCTGCTAATAACAATAACGCTAAAATTTCATCGTTAATTTCATAAACTTGTTTTAACATCGAATCACCTTTTTGTAAGAATTTTCTGTATAATGACATTATATATTTTTTTCTTATGATAAATACAGAAAGGTGCATATTAATGAAACCAATCTATACTTTTGAACAAGCAGCTGATCTAAATAAGTATCATGATGATATTACATATTTCCATACGCAAATAAATGATTTCCAACAATATCTTGAAGATTATTTTCAGTTAAAGGATATACCACATGGTATATTCTGGACATCACGTTTTGTGATGGAGGAGGTACTTGAAAAACCAGTACCTGCTTTTACGAGAGATGAAGCGATTTATATGTGTGCTGATCGTGATTATTGGGCACGATATTTAACAGCGTTGCTACCAGAAGCTTTAAAAGATAAATATATGTCATTTTATGCCGCACACACTAAAGATGAGATGCTTGCAATATTAGGACATGAACTCGCACATCATATTGATCTATTTCTTGCTGAATTTGATGAAGAGCATCCAACGTGTGAAGATATGTGGTTTGAAGAAGGAATGGCGACGTATCTTCCAAGAAAGTTCTTTTTTGATGAACAGTTATTCGAAGACATCTATCATCTTGAAAAGTCACTTTACGAATATTATTTAAATGAATTCGGTGACTTACCTTTAGAACACTTTACATATGATATTTACTCGCACCCAAAGGAATATATTATGTTTCATTACAGGATGAGTTTTGTTAAAATCACTCAGTTTGTAAGGCATGTAGATGGAGATGTATCACGTTTATTTAAACTTTATCATGATTGGGATACGGAAGGAAGAAAGGTATCTTTATCACATTTTTTTGAAACACATATTTAGGAGGGTGCCATGCATATTGATGATTTAAATGATCATTTGCCAGGCTTTCATTTTGTGAAGTTAGAAAGCTTTAATAAAGGCTGGTCGGATGATCAAAAATATATTGTTACAAGTCAGTATGATAAGTACTTATTACGTCTTTCTTCTATGGATAGAATAGAGGATATTAAATTGCAAATTTATTTAGTTGAGCAGTGTATGGACTTAGGACTTCCTGTGCAACAATTAGTATCACACGGCGAGTATCATAATCATTATTATTTATTATACCAATGGATTGAAGGTCATGAAGCTAAAGAAATATTGCCGACATTAACTTTAGAAGAACAATATGAACTTGGTCTTGAAGCCGGGAGAATATTGAAAGCCATTCATGCTATACCTGGAGCAAATCAGTTTGAATGGCGTGACTTTTTCCTAAAGAAAATCGAACGTAAGAAATCGATGTATCTAAACTGTGAATATAAATACGATAACGATCAGTGTTTATTTAATGTAATAGATAAGTATGAAAATTGTATCATCGATAAACCTGTTGTCTTCCACCACGGCGATTATCATGTTGGGAATATGGTCATTGACGAAAAAGGTAAATTATGGATTATTGATTTTGATAGATGTAGTATCGGTGAATCATTTGAAGAATTCAATCGTATCAGCTGGTGTGTAAATACGAGTGAGGCATTTAGTAGAGGGCGCGTCGATGGATATTTTTATGGTAAAGTACCGATTGATTTTTGGGAAGTATTATCTGTTTATATCGCGACGAATATCTTATCTTCATTACCATGGGCAGTCCCATTTGGTGACAAAGAAATAGAAGTCATGAAACAAGAATTTGAAGTACAACGTAAGTATTATGAAGATTTTAATATTGTAATTCCTAAATGGTATAAATAATCTTTATTATTTCGATTATTATCGTTTTGAGTGGGCGAATTGTAGATTATTTCGACCACTTATTTCTCAATTTAAAATAATAAATATAATAAAATTGCGAATTAAAATATTGGAGGGATACACTTGGGTGAAATATGGGAACTTCTAGATATGAATAGACAAAATACGGGTATCCTCCATGAAAGAGGCGTTACAGTACCTGATGGATTGTACCATTTAGTAGTAGAAATCTGGGTACAAAAACCAAATGGTGATTTGCTACTTACACAACGTCATCCTGATAAACCACTTGGTTTGAAATGGGAGTGTAGTCGAGGATCTGCTGTTGCAGGAGAAGATGGTGTACTTGCTGCACATCGTGAGTTACTTGAAGAAGCAGGTATTTATGCATCTTTAGAAGACATTCAATTTAAAGGCTACACGATGCATTCGCATTATATTACTGAAACTTATCTTTACGAAGCACCAATGAATAACATCACAGTCACCCTTCAAGATGAAGAAGTCGTTGATGCTAAGTGGGTAGCACCGAATGAAATTGAACAAAATTTAGATGAATTAATACCAGAATTATGGGATAAATATTGCAAGTTTATTAAAGTGGGGTAGTTAACATGCGGAATTTGAAGTTCGAGTTTGATCTTTTCTTTATATCAGAAGCTTTCTTAAATGAACATCAGCATTATTTATTAAACACTTTAGTTGTTCCGAAAGAAGAGTTTAAGAAAAACAGTAGCTTATCGAATGTTGTTAATAATTCAACGTATCAAACATGGCATCTGACATATGAATTTGTTATTGTAGCTGAACCAGTGTGGTATGAAAGCATAGAAAATACATTTAAAGATGCATTGAAACAAGAAATGATTGATAATGGCATTCAGCTGATCCATGTTGATAGATTAATCACTTCAGCATATTGGGATACGCTTTCTCAAAAAGAACAAATAAGGTTTATCCAACAGTTCGATGATGAACCTAGCAAAACAGATATTACGCAGTTCAGTTCAATATCTCATCTTACTGCATTGCATAATAAATTCCCGGAAAACCATGGCGCAAATTGTTTGTCGGCAACACTGTATGCATTAACTAAAAATCCATTTATATTAGAACAGTGGGTGCATCAGGAAACCTTTATGCTCTTCCTTAATCGTCTTGGATACAAAGAAGTGGCATCTTCATTTAATAGTGGAGATGTTATCTGTTTCTATTATAACGATTTACTTACACATGCATGTTATGCGATTGATGACAAATATGTCTTTAACAAGCAAGGACAGACATTTTGGGAACCGTGGACGATAGAACGATTTGAGACGATTCAAAGTAAAAGAGATGAAGTTAATTATAAAATTTATAAAAAATTAAGGTAGAATAGTCTAATGAATAGCTATTCTACCTTTTATAATGAAAACGACATTGTAAAATACAAATTAAATCATCTTCTATCTTATATACGAGCCTATGTTCATGAGTGATCCTTCTGCTATAGCAACCTGTATAGTTTCCTAATAATTTTTCTGGCTTACCTATACCTTCATTTGCACCATCAATCATAATACTCTTTATTAGTTTATTTATTTTCTTTAATACAGTTTTATCGTTAGTTTGCCAGTACGTATAATCTTCAAAACCACTTGAATAAAATAGTATCTTTTTCTTAGGCATCTAAATCAATCTCAACTTGAAGTAAGTTATTTTTATTAATTGATTCATCAATCGCTTTTTGTAATCTTTCGGCATTCGCTGGTGTACTCTGTAAATAAAGTGTTTCAATCATACTATTATAGTCTTGTTCAGATAATATCACGGCATTATGCGTATTTGTTGTGATTGTGTAAGGTTCACAGTCTTCATTAACAATATCTATTATTTTTCTAAAATTTGATCTTGCATTAGAATAAGTTGTGACTTTCATTTTATCGCCTCCTTGTACAATATTATTGTACCACTTACGAGTTATTATGTATATAATTATTACATTTTACTCCTGGATATACTGATTTTAAAAACCCATCACTCAAATATTTGAGCGATGGGTTTGTGCTTTAAAATATATGTTTTTTATGAGGTTATACAAATATATTTGCAGATTCAAAATCCTTTCCTTTATTCATACGTATTATTATTCTCTATTTTCCGAAAATTCTATATAATAAATATATTACAATTGATAGGGGTTGGACGCAATGTCATTAGGGGTTAATCGTGGTCAGGTTGTATTAAGTGAATACCAAGAAACTTGGGTAGATGAATATAATCATGTTAAAAATGAAATTCTTAAAGTTGTGAAGTTAGACAAAAACGCCATTCATCACATTGGAAGTACTTCTATACCTGGTTTATCAGCTAAGCCTATTATTGATATATTAATAGGCGTTGAAGATTATATGTCACTTCCTGAATCTTTTTTTGAAGCATTAAAGACAATAGGTATTTATAGATTGCGTATTGAAAAAGATGATGAAATTGTGTTGGCGAAATTTGAGGATGATTCTTTTCAAAAACATACCCATTTTATTCATTTAGTAAATAAAGGACAGCAGAAATATATCGAATTATTAAAGTTTCGAGATTATTTACGTTCACATTCAGATGCTAGAATGGAATATCAACGTTTAAAAGAGAAACTATCTACACAATACGCAGATGACAGACCTAAATATACACAAGAAAAAGAAGCATTTATTAATTTAATTATTAATAAAGATAATGTATAAAGTTATAACTTTGAAATAGAACTAGCATATTATCGCTGTTTCGCATGATAGATATTTTCTTGATAAGTTTTTTGATGTTACTTATTGGATTGAAGATAAAAATGTAAACATGTATTTAGGAAATTATAGCTATGCGAAGCAGAAAAAAACTGAATAAACATAAACCTTTATTATTTTATTCTATGTTTGGCTTTACTTACTTTCATATTAATAGAGATACGTTATGATCAATATGTAGATTTTAATCAAGAAAGATGGAACAATGTATCAAAGAAAAAAGGAAATGCTTATTCAACTCCGTTAAGTCATGAATAATTTATATATTAAAAATAATCCTATCGATGTTAGTTTGACAATTGGTAATTCTGTTCAAAGTAGTCTATAAAGGCTACTTTTTTATTATTTTTAAACAGAACATACGTTCTATTTTTATTGAAAACGAACGTATGTTCTGTTATGATTAATTTAACATAAGATTATAAAGAGGGTGCTTAATATGTATGATTACAGTTTATGCGAGAGAAGAGATGTTCTCTGTATTGACCAGAAGAGTTTCTTTGCCAGTGTTTCCTGCATCATGAAAGGGCTTGATCCTATGACGACAAAGCTCGCTGTTGTAGCAGATACAAAGCGCCAGGGATCTGTTGTCCTTGCTGCGACGCCACCACTTAAAGACATCGGTATTAAGACCGGATCACGTCTATTCGAAATTCCGCATCATTCGGATATTTATATTATCAATCCCTCAATGAAGGAATATTTAAAGGTCGCAAGTCAAATCTCTGAAATCGCTCTGAAATACGTTGCACCAGAAGATTATCATCAATATAGCATTGATGAATTTTTTATGGATGTGACAAACAGTTATAAGTTGTTCGCCGATTCAAGCTATGACTTAGCGTTAAAGATAAAGAATGAGATTTATGATAAAACTCAAGTACGTTGTGCTGTAGGTATCGGTCCAAATGTGTTATTAAGCAAGATTGCACTTGATATGGAAGCTAAAAAGGCGCCTGACGGTGTGGCACAATGGCATTATGAAGATGTACCGGAGAAGATGTGGTCGATTGAGCCGTTAAGCAAGTTCTGGGGGATTAATCGTCGCACCGAGAAGAAGCTTAACCAGAAAGGTATATTCACCATTGGTCAGCTTGCCAATTATCCTCACCATTATTTAAAACGGGATTTCGGTGTCATTGGTGTGGATCTGCATCTACATGCGAATGGTATTGATTCCAGTATTATACGTGAGAAACATCGCATTTATAAACCTTCTGTCAATAAGAGTCAGATTTTAATGCGTGATTATCACTTCCATGAACTCCGTGCAGTTGTAATTGAGCATATAGAGGAGATTACATTTCGACTCCGTGCTGATAATCGTATCGCGAGAACAATTAGTTTTACGGTAGGGTATAGTGACGAGGGGAGTGTAAGCAAGAGTTATACGTTAGCTGAAGGTACAAATTTAACTTCAGACGTATTTAGAGTCGTCTGGGGATTTATGCAGCAGAAGTGTGATCAGAGAAGGATGTACCGTACTGTCAACATTGCACTTACAAACCTTATGAAAGAGGAAGATCGCCAGTTGTCATTATTTGTCGATGAGTTTGAACGCGCGAAGGAAGAGCGTCTAGAAAGAACGATTGATGAACTACGCACTCGCTTCGGGAAAAATAGCGTACTCCGTGCAATCTCCTACACAGAACAAGGAACAGCGCGTAAACGTAATGGATTGATTGCGGGCCATAAGGCATAATTGTAATTACACCTATCTAAAATAACGAGATAAATGGGTGTATTATCAGAAGACGGCGTATATAACTTGATTGCTGAACAGTATGCTTTAAACATTAGAATGTTAGAAGTTGCGACACGGCAGTTGAAACAGCATTAAGCAATTTATATTGAGCGTGTTAAAATTGAATATGTGTGGTATAATTACACTAATCTAAAAGGACGAGGTAAAAGGTCATGGTAATTCTATAAATCCAAATGATGATATTGAATACAATATAATAATTTGTGATGATAGGATTACTATGTCCTTTTTTATATCATCATTTGGACTTTCATATATTAAAAGATGAAAGGAAGAATGACATGATGCTACAATTTCATAATATTAATAAACAAGTTAAAGATACTACTTTATTCAAAATAGACCAATTAAAGATTAACCAAGGAGATAAGATTGGCTTAATCGGTAAAAATGGTTGTGGAAAATCAACTTTACTTAAAATGATTGCCCAAAAAGATACTTCATATTCAGGTGTAATAACTAATCCGTTTCAAACAAAATATGTTCCACAATTGAAAGAAATAACGAGCCAGTCAGGCGGGGAACAGACGAAAAGTTACTTACTTGATGCTTTTAACAGCAATAATGCTTTATTGTTACTTGATGAGCCATCCACTAATTTAGATATGAACAATATCAAGTGGCTCATCAATCAAATCAATCAATTTCAAGGAACAATGATAATCGTGAGTCATGACAGATCATTACTCAATCAAACAGTACAAAAAATATTAGAAATAGAAGAGAAAAAACTTAATATATATACCGGTAACTATGATGATTACGATGAACAAAAAAAGAAACAGTATGAGCAACAATTAAAAGAATATGAACAGTATCAAAAGAAAATTAATCAACTCCAGCAAGAATCAATTGAAAGAAATAAACATGCCTCAAACTTTAAAAAAAGAAAGAAGAATATTAGTATTTCCGACTATAAAGTCAACTCAAGAATGGGTGCTTATGACAGTCAGGAAAAAGCAATCGCTAAATCAAGTAAAGTTCTGCAAAAACGAATGGAACAAATAGAAAAAGTAGAAAAGCCTCTGAGTGACAAACAATTTAAGATTAAAGCAATAGGTAAATTAAAACATACAGGTGCTACGTTAATTCATTTAGATAATTTTTCCGTTAGCATTGAAAATCATCTATTATTTCAATCGGGCATCTTCAAGCTAGTTCAAGGGGATAAAATTGCAATAACAGGACCTAATGGGAGTGGTAAGACAACTTTTATTAGACGATTAATTGAAAAGAAAATTAATGGCTACTATAAACCAAATATAAAAATAGGTTATTTTGCACAAAATTTAACGACGTTAGACGAACAAAAAAGTATATTTGAGAATGTGCAAAGTACATCGATACAGGACGATATACTTATTAGAAACGTACTTGGTGCATTGGGATTTGATTATTCGAGATTGAATCAAACAGTTAAGTTTCTATCCGGTGGAGAACGTGTCAGACTACAAATCATAAAACTACTACTCGGTGATTATGATTTGTTAATCCTAGATGAACCGACAAATTTCCTTGATATAGCTACAATGCAGGCATTAGAGCAATTCTTAAAAGATTATCCTGGAAGTTTTCTGATTATATCTCATGATGCGCAATTTATAAATAATACGACAAAGTATAAATATGTCATAAAACAACAACAATTATTAGATGACACAAAACAAAAAGAATATCAAACGACTGATAGTAGTCACTTACAGCTATTAGAATATAAATTAGAACAAATGATACTTGATCCTGACATAAATATACAGGATGTTATCAAACTTAAAAAGAAAATAGAAAATCTTAAAAAGTAATCACAATTCATAAAACTAAAAGCTTTCAGTAGACTGATAATTCCTTAGAAAATTTAATTAACTTTCAGTTAACTGAAAGTTTTTGTATTTTTCTTATCAACCATTGTACTCCTCCTCATTATCAGATAATATTAAATTATCAGCAAATTTGAAAAGGAGAATGAAAATGTATCCAGATGTAAATAGCACGATGCAGGAGATTGAGCGTTTAGTAAGTATTCCAGGTCCGTCCGGGTTTGCTTTTAAGGCAATTGCTTATGTGACTGAAACTTTAGAGAGTGTTGGCTATAATGTAGAGCAGACGAATAAAGGCGGGGTATTAGTTACTGTTCCTGGTAAAGATGATACACGTCATAAATATTTAACGGCCCATGTTGATACGTTAGGTGCAATGGTTAAAGAAATTCTGCCGAGCGGTCGTCTTCGTCTGTCGATGGTCGGCGGTTTCAGATGGAATGCAGTAGAAGGGGAATATTGCGAGATTCATACTGCTGATAAAGTATATACAGGAACAATCTGTCTTCATGAAACAAGTGTACATGTATATCGTAACGCAGGTGATATTAAGCGTGATGATAATCATATGGAAGTACGTATTGACGAAGTTGTAAAATCTCAGGAAGACACTGAAAAATTAGGTATTAGCGTCGGTGACTTTATAACATTTAATCCACGTTGCGAAATTACAGCATCAGGCTTTATTAAATCGCGCCATCTGGACGATAAAGCAAGTGCGGCAATGTTAATACAGTTATTGCGTTATTTAAAGTCTGAAAACATTCAATTACCACATACGACGCATTTTTATTTCTCTAATAATGAGGAAATTGGTTACGGTGGCAATTCAAACATTCCGGATCAAGTTGTAGAATACATTGCTGTTGATATGGGTGCTTTAGGTGACGGTCAGTCATCAGATGAATATACCGTCTCAATTTGTGCTAAAGACAGTTCAGGTCCATACCATTATGAATTGAAGCAACATTTAGTAAAGCTTTGTAAAGACAACAACATCGACTACAAAGTGGACATTTATCCATACTACGGCAGTGATGCAAGTGCTGCAATGCATGCGGGTCATGATATTAAACATGGATTGTTCGGTGCAGGTATCGAATCAAGCCATGCAATGGAACGCACACATAAAGATTCGCTGCTGAATACAGAAAAACTGATTTATCATTATGTGATGAGCGCTGTATTATAGGTTAAATATTTTTATTCACTCCCTTTCTTCGATATAATAAGTGTATATCAAAGAAAGGGAGTGTTTATATTGACGAAAAAAGTATTAATGATTCTAACAAATCACGACACTTTAAACGACGGAACACCAACTGGTCTTTGGCTCGGTGAGGCTGCAGAGCCTTACAAAGTATTTGAACGTAACAATATCGAAGTTGACTTTGCATCTATTAAAGGTGGTGCAGTGCCGCTCGATCCAAACTCAACTCAAAATGATGAAACGAAGACGTTTCAGGATGTCGTACAGAAGCTGGGTGAGACATTGAAACTGAAAGACGTTGTATTCGAGAATTATGATGGTGTATTTATTCCGGGTGGACATGGCACGATGTATGATTTACCTGGAGATGCGGATGTACAAAATATATTAGCATTCTTTAAAGATGATAATCGCGTAATCGGCGCAGTATGCCATGGTCCAAGTGCCTTTGTAGGTGCGAAACTGAAAAGTGGTAGCTATTTAATTGACGGTGTTAAACTTACTGGATTTACGAATGAAGAAGAAACTCAGATGAAGCTTGATCAAAATGTACCCTTTGCGCTTCAAACAGAACTTGAACAAAATGGTGCGCGTTTCGTTAAAGGAAAAGCATTCGAATCAAACGTTGTATCAGACGGTAAATTTGTAACAGGACAAAATCCGCAATCAAGTACGGATGTCGCAGAAGCATTTGTGAAAGTATTATAAAATAAAGCCGTAGCAAACGCTACGGCTTTATTAAATGATGAATATAAGCTTAAATAAAATACCGTTTATCATGCCGATAAGTAAGCTCAGCATCGTCCCGAGCAATATATATTCACTCTTTTTATCGATTTTATCAGGATTATGATTGTGCTGATCATCTTTTAAGTCATTGAATCGTAAAATAGACTTACTCGCAATAACAAGTCCGATAGCAGTATATTCTCCGAGTATAAAAAATAATATAACAGCATTCTTTCAATATATCCGATGAGTAAACCGATATGATCAGACGTTTTCATAACATTCGTACTCATAATTGCCAGCACATATTTGATGAAAGGCCCTGAGAGGAGATAAAAAAGTATTCCGATAAGCATGATGATACTTTTTAATACCATGGTAGTCCTCCTTTAAGTGAAGCTTTAATATTCTTTTCTATACGAATATCGGTATCGAATGTCAGCAAATGTTTCTTTATAAGAGATAACTGTTTATACTGCGCTTTATTAAGATGTGATGAGATTGTAGATTCACTTTTATGATTGATTTGAGCTATTTCCTTTTGCGTTTCAGTATATAGCGATTGAACGAGTATTGACTGCTGCAACTTTGAATGTGCTTTAACAATTGAAGTAAAATAGGGAAATAGTACATCGTTATAAATATCGGTATTCATGTCGTAAATCGATAATTGAAAATCTGTTATATCTGAACGTTTAATCTGTTCTAAATTTGTACGTGCAAGTTTTGTTAACTTACTGTTCCAATGCTCGATATTCATATCAGGTAACGGCTCATCACCTGCTGCAATCCCAAACTTTACAGGCTGTGCTTTAAATGGCCATATTAATTTTATATAATAAGAGATAAGTAGCGTCGATGCAAGGTTATCACATACAAAGAATAATTCGTCGCCCATCCTGAAGTTCGTATATTTAAATTGTAGTGGCTCAGACCATCTTTCAACTTGTGCAGTGATATTTTCCATAGCATTTCGAATATTAGACTGATTATTCATTTGCGTACTGCTTGACACATCCATTATAAATAATGATAACATCTTAACCCTCCAATTCGATTATTTAGACGAATTTACAGAAATTCGATTATATAATCGAATTTTATCATGTATCATTTAAAAATACAAATCATGATAAGGGATGAAATACATATAAATAAGCGAAGAATAATATGTATTATATGATATTTATAGCTTGAATATGTTAATATGATGCATGAGATAATAATTGGAGGCAGTAAATAATGAAATTTGTAAATTTAACACGAGAAGCATTCGGAACTTTTACCGATAAGCATAAAAGTCATTTCACACAGATGGCTGTTAACTATGATTTAAAAGTATCTGAAGGAGTAGATACACATATAGTTGGAGTTGTAGATGACAATGATGAAGTAATCGCTGCTGGCTTGTTTACGGCGGTACCTGTGATGAAAGTATTTAAATATTTCTATTCGAATCGTGGTCCCGTGATGGACTTTCACAATAAGGAACTTGTAACTTTCTTCTTTAAAGAAATGATGCAGTACATGAAAAAACATAATGCGCTACATTTACGAATCGATCCTTATGTTCCGTATCAAAAACGTAATCATGATGGTGAAATACTGGAAACATATAAAACGGATGATATATTCGATACATTACAGGCGTTAGGATTTGTTCACGAAGGATTCACGACCGGATTTCATCCAATTAACCAGATACGCTGGCATTCAATTTTGGATTTACGTAGTAAAACTGCAGATCAGTTGATCAAAGATATGGATAGCTTACGTAAAAGAAATACAAAGAAAGTCATTAAAAACGGTATAAAGGTTCGTGACTTAACAGTAGATGAACTCCACATCTTCCGCTCATTTATGCAGGATACAAGCGATAAAAAAGATTTCGAAGATCGTGGGGATGATTATTATATTTCTCGATTAAATCAATACGGCGACCGTGTTAAAATGCCGGTAGCATATATTGACTTTACGACGTATATACCGGAACTAGAAGCTGAAGTTAAAACTTTAGAGCAAGCAATCGAAAAGTCGAAAGCTGAAATAGAAAAAAAACCGGATAACAAAAAAGCTGCAAATAAAGTCGCAGATAATGAACGACAAAAAGATGCCGCGCTCGAAAAATTAAATGAAGCGCAGTCATTACAATCAGAACATGGCGATACACTACCAGTTGCAGCTGCATTTTACTTTATTAATCCACATGAAGTTGTATATTATGCCGGTGGATCTTCTAATGAATTCAGACATTTCTCGGGAAGCTATGCAATACAGTGGCATATGATTAATTATGCCCTTGAACACGGCATTGATTACTATAACTTCTACGGCATTAGTGGCGACTTTAGTGAAAATGCACCAGATGCCGGCGTTATTAAATTTAAAAAAGGTTATAACGCAGATGTGATTGAATATATCGGCGACTTTACATTACCAGTTAACAAATTAGCATATAAGGCATACTCAATGCTTAAAGGATAAGCGAACGAAGTTGGAGGCAATCAAATGAAGTTTACAGAATTAACGGTTCAGGAATATGATGATTTCGTATGGCAAACTACACAGATGAGCCATTACTTTCAGATGAAAGAAAATATAAAAAATAGAGAACGTGACGGTTATCATGTCGTATTACTAGGCGTTAAAGAAGGGGACCGTGTAATCGCAGCAAGTTTGTTCTCAAAAATTCCTATGATTGGAGGATATCAGTACTATTCTAACCGAGGGCCAGTAATGGATTATAAAGACTCGAAATTAGTTGACTTCTATTTCAGAGAATTAGATCGTTATTTAAAGCGAAATCAAACTGTATTTGTCAAGGTTGACCCATACTGGATATACAAACTATACGACAAAGATGTGAACCCGAAAGATGGAACACAAAATGATGCAATCATCGACCAGCTTATCTCGCTTGGATACAAACATAAAGGTTTTACGAGAGGTTATACAGCAGATCAGCAAGTACGATGGATGAGCGTTATGTATCTAAATGGTGAAACACCACAATCTTTAATGAAACAATTCGATTCACAAAGAAAACGAAATGTTAAAAAAGCACAGAAATACGGTGTAAAAATAAGATTGTTACAAAAAGATGAACTGAACATCTTTTTAGATTTATATCGTGAAACTGAAGAACGTGCAGGTTTTATATCAAGACCTGATGCTTATATGGAAGGTTTTAATGAATGCTATGGAGATAAAGTATTATTACCACTAGCATATATCGATTTAGACGAATATATCGATAAATTAACAGAAGATTTAACATCTGCAGAAGCATCAAGAGATAAACTGATGGCAAATGATAATAAATCCGATAAACAATTAAAGAAAATTGAACAGTTTGATCGTGAAATTGAACACATGCAAAAAGAGTTGCTGGAAATAAGCGAATTGAGACAAACAGATGGAAAAATTCTCAATTTAGCATCAGGAATGTTTTTTGAAAATCATTTCGAAGTGAATTATTACTCAGGTGGTTCAAGTACGAAATATAATAAGTTTATGGGTCCATATGCAATGCATTGGTATATGATTAATTATTGTTTAGAACATGGATATGATCGTTATAATTTCTATGGTGTATCTGGAGATTTCACTGAAGATGGCGAAGATTATGGCGTATATCGTTTTAAACGAGGATTTAACGCACAAATTGAAGAACTTGTTGGAGACTTTACGAAACCAATTAATAAACCGAAATATTATATGTTTGAATTATTAACAAATGCACGAATTAAAGCATCACAAATAAAACATAAGCTTAAAAAATAATCGCTAAATAAAGCGATTATTTTTTAATAACTTAGTTTACATAATATATATTATCGGAAGTTGTATAGAGAACAAGAAGAAGCGTAATATACGCCTCTTCTTGTTTTTTTATTACTTTGCTGATAATTCATATACTGCAATTGTCCCAGACATTTCATGACTCGCAAGCAATAATGGTTTTTGTGTTGGTGACATTTCAGCTGGAATAAAAGTTAACCCTTCAGGAGAAATATCGCCATTATCGATTGAATTGAAATACGTTTCAAATACTGGATGATATGGATCTGTAACGTTGTAAACCATAATACCGCCTGTTCGTTCCAAACCGATAAAAGCATACGTTGATTTACCGATATCTCCAGTTACAACTGATTCGGGCTCAGGACCTTTGTCGTCGCTGCGGGAATCAAATTTCACATCTCCCATATTTTCCTGTTCTGAATTAAATGCGTCTTTATTTGCTGCAGCAGTAATTGTCTCAAAGTCTGCTTTAGAATCATAAATCATTGATAAATCGCTATTTAATATAGAGAATGAACGCCCTCCAAATGTCACTGGAACATCATATTTCCCGTTCTTATTAACAAAAGGATTTGAAGTCGAAGTTTTTAAACGACCTAAAGCCTTCTTATCATTAAATAGCGCCTGATCAGTACCATTTAAGTAAGAGCTATTATAATTAAATTGATCACTAATGTCGGCGATTCGCGCTTCTTCACTATAACCATCATAATCCTGAGTATCACCTTCATTTGCAGTAAGAATATAAGTTTTGCCCTTAATTTTCATTTGTGCAATACCGTCAGGCTGATACATACCAAATAATGGATAGTTTTTCATATTAACTGTATTATCTTTATCAGATACATCAATTGGAACTTTGCGGTAATCCTTAAGCCCCATACTCTGTACTTTAACAAATTTGTTACGTTTTAAGTCGAATTTAGCGATAGCATTACGTTCCTGAATGGATACATATGCAAATTTATTCTGATCATCAATCGTAATATATTCAGGTTCGAGATTTAAGAAACTTTCATCTTCATTTCTACCTAAAGATCGGATATCATGGCTAATTTGTTCACGATTAAACGGTATTGTTTTAACATTGTGCTGCTTAATAATACCATTACGCGAAACATTAATAGAAGAAACTGAACCTTCTGGATTCACAGTTAAATCATCGTTCGGCTCACCTTCATTCGCAACTAACAACTTCTTGCTATCATGTGAAAATGTTAACATATCAGGTAGACTACCGACTTTTACATAACTTAGTAATTTTCCTTCATGATTTAAAAACGCAACGGTTCCAGCATCTGTTTTGTCAGATGCTGGAATGCTGACAGCAATATAATGATATTTTTTATTTACAGCGACACTAGTAATATCAGAACCTTCAATACCAATATCTTTTAAGAAAATACGTTTCTTTAATGGAAATTCACCACGCGTTACATGCGTCATATCTAAAATATCAACGGCATTTAAAGCACCATTAATCGAATATGCCTGGTTATATTTAGAATCAAAACTTACAATTTCTGTTCCGCTTTCACCATATTCTGTATTAGAATGGTATCTCGCAAGTTGTTCGACTTTAATATTTGATTGATTTCCATAATGATTTACGCTCTGTGCCTGCGCATATGTTGTTGTAATAATCGCTGAAGCTGCAAATGCTGTAATAACTTTATGTAACTTATTCATAATATCCTCCGTTTAAACAATAGTCTTATATATTTTATCGGAGAAATGTAAAGTGAATATAAAATTTATGTAAAAAATAAAATTAAAAAAGCCGGAACACAGTTCCGGCGCCGTTACTATTTTTCATGACGTTTTACAGATTCCATCTCTGATTGATTCTGCATATTATCATATCGTTTTTGTTCATCTAATGCTTTTTGCTTCATGCGTTTTGCTTTTCTGCGATCACGTGTCATATACCAGAAAATGATACTTAAAATTAAAGCAATTACTGACAAAAATCCGGCATATCCTAATAACGGCTGATATTTAATATCATAAAAATTAGGCAGTATAAATGCTGATATTGCTAATAGTAAAAAGGTTACTACTGGCGCAAAAATAAATCGACCCATTAATAATCCGAATAAAATTGAAATAACAAGCATTCCGACAATCGTAATTAATAAAAAGTTTGGAATTTCATAAAAACTAATATCTCCTAATGTAAACATCCAATCACTCACTTATCTTTTATTTAATACTTTTAGTATTATACCCGATTTACTGCTGTATATACATAAAAATATTAATTAAACGAACTTTCTAAATTGTTAGAATAGTAGTACAATGAAAGTGTTGATTAAAAATGAAAGGAAGATGAATTATGGGACTACCATTAAGAAGTGAAGTTAACGTTTCAGAAACGTGGGATTTATCTCCCCTGTTTAAAGATAATACAGCATTTTATCAAGCGCTGGATAAAGCAGTAGAAGATGCACGTCAATTCAACAAGAAATTTAAAGGCCATTTAAATGACGTGAATGTGATTCACGAAGCGTTAAATAAATATGCCGATATTAACATCGCTTTAGATACTTTAGGAAATTATGCAAACTTACAGTTCAGCACAGATCAGACGAATGCAGATGCAGCAAAATTATACAGCAAGTTTTCATCTAGCTACGGTAAGATTGCAAGCGAGCTTACATTTTTAAATTCGGAACTTATAGCAAAAGAAGCATCAGAGCTTAAAAACTTGAAAGATATACTTCCATATAAACGATTCTTTGATAAATTAATTAAAGCAAAGCCATATGAATTACATCCAGAAGTTGAAAAAGCTTTAGCATCGTTTTCACCGGTGTTTAATGCGCCTTATAATTTATATGATACGACGAAAATGCAGGACATTGACTTTGGTACATTTGAGGCACACGGTAAAACAATACCGATGAGTTATGTTTCATTTGAAGGTGAACTAGAAGTTGATGGTGATACTGAAGTAAGACGTAATGCGTTTAAAGCATTCTCGGATACTTTAAGAAAGTATGCGCATACTACAGCTAAAACGTATGACACACAAGTTCAACAGGAAAAAATCGAATCTGAATTAAGGGGATATGAATCAGTCATTGATTTCTTACTGCATGATCAGGAAGTAACTCGTGAACTTTATAATCGTCAAATCGATTTAATTACTAAAGAACTTGCACCACATATGCGACGTTATGCGAAGTTACTACAAAAAACAAATAAATTAGAAAAAATGAAATTTGAAGATCTGAAAATTTCATTGGATGAATCATATGAGCCGGATATTACAGTTGAAGAATCACGCGATTATATTAACAAAGCGCTATCTGTTATGGGCGAAGAATATATGCAGTTAGTAAATGATTCTTATGATAAGCGTTATATTGACTTTGTTCAGAATAAAGGGAAATCAACAGGAGCATTTTGTGCAAGTCCGTATGAGACGAATCCATTTATTCTCATTTCCTGGACTTCTAAAATGACAGAAGTATTTGTGTTAGCACATGAATTAGGACATGCCGGTCACTTTAATTATGCGAATAAGCATCAAAATATATTTGATGCGAACTGTTCATTATATTTTGTAGAAGCACCAAGTACTATGAACGAAATGTTAATGGCTAACTACTTACTTAAAGTATCAGATGATCCAGAATTTAAACGTTGGGTAATTGCGTCAATCATTTCAAGAACTTATTACCATAACTTCGTAACGCATTTACTTGAAGCGGCGTATCAACGTGAAGTATACCTTCTTGTGGATAAAGGTGAATCACTAACTGCCCCACTCTTAAATGACATTAAACATAAAGTTATCTCGGATTTCTGGGGAGATGCTGTTGAAATAACAGATGGTGCTGAACTAACATGGATGCGTCAGCCACATTATTATATGGGATTATATCCATACACTTATTCAGCTGGATTAACGATTGCGACACTTATGTCTAAACGCATATTAGAAGAAGGACAACCTGCTGTAGATGCGTGGACTAAAGTATTAAAAGCGGGTGGCTCTAAAACTCCGGTTGAACTTGCACAAATGGTGGATATAGATTTAACGACAGATGCCCCACTTAAAGAAACAATCGCTTATATCGGAAGTCTTGTCGATGAACTTGAAAAACTAACAGAAGAAATTGAAAATCAGTAAAGGACCGACATTTATGTTCAATCAAAAAGTAGTTGTCATTACAGGTGATCAAAGCGGCATCGGTAAATGTATTAAAGAAAGTTTTGAAAATGATGGAGCAATTGTATGCGGCATCGATATACAGGAAGGAAGTTATTATCACGGTGACATCGCTGATGAAAAAGTACTGAAAGCATTTGTGTCTAAAGTCATTACACAATATAAAAAAGTAGATATTATCGTTAATAATGCATTACCAATTATGAAAGGGATTGATGATTGCACATATGAAGAATTTCAATATGCGCTTTCCGTCGGTATAACTGCACCATTCTATCTTGTAAAGTTACTCAAACCGCATTTAAATAAAGATGCGTCAATAGTAAATATTTGTTCGACTCGTGCAGCGATGAGCCAGGCTCAGACCGAAAGTTATAGTGCTGCTAAAGGAGGCGTTCACGCGCTTACACATGCTATGGCTGTGAGTTTAAGCGGCATAGCTCGTGTTAATGCTATTAGTCCTGGATGGATTGACACTACAAATACAAACTTTGAAGGTGCAAATGCATACCAACATCCTGCAGGACGTGTTGGTAAACCTGAAGATATCGCACAAATGGTCAAGTTTTTATGTTCAGATGATGCAGCATTTATAACTGGTGAAAACATTACAATTGACGGTGGTATGAGTAAATTAATGATTTATCATAATGACCAGGGATGGTCATTACAATAAAAAAACGGCTGAATCAGCCGTTTTTTTATTGGTTTAATTTAATTTTATCAGGTTCAATGATAATACGTTTATTCTTGTATAGTCTTCCAATAGCACGTTTAAAACTACCTTTACTCATATTAAACACTTCTTTAATCGCTTCAGGATCTGATTTATCAGAAAATGGAAGTTCTCCGCCATACTCACTCAGCATCGTTAAAATCATTTCAGAATCATCATCCATTCGTTCATGTGCAAGCGGTAAAAATGAGCCATTTAATGTCCCGTCTTCTTTATGACCGATGATACGAACTTCTACAGCTTCACCAAGACGTGGTTCACTGCGTCGCTCTGATTCATGAACGAAGATTTTATATCCTTCTTTTGATAATAAAAATGTCCCGACGCGTAAAAGTCGGTAAGGATGTGCAGTAATTGTTGTGTGAAGGAGTGTTTCAGGCGCTGCCGTATACATCGTATCTACAATCGTTTCACTAGCAAGACGCCCATATAACTGATCGTTTCTATCAACTCTAAGACATGCAAAAACTTCATCACCTGTTTCAGGCCAAACTTCTTTAAGTTTAGGTAAATCTTCCCACGGAATAATAATTTCACGCGGTATGCCGATATCTACAGTTACACCATCACGGTCTTTTTTTATAACTTTTACCCAATCATAACGATCTGTTGAGATATCCGGTATATTTTGAGTTGCAAATAAATCGCCGGTACGACCTGGATAAACGAAAAAGGAATAATCTTCACCGATTTCCAGTTCATCATCATCTAATACTTCTGATGCATTGAGCTTTACTTCTTCACTGTTTGGTCCTAATAAGTAATACGTAGAACCTTCCAGACGGTCTACACGAAGGAAGTCTATACTTCCTGATAATTGTTTTTGTTCCATATGTCTCTCCTTTAAGGCTTTGCCTTTATCAATTACTTATTATAACATACATTTAAATAATCGTCTGTTATTGTATAAATGAACATGAAAGCATGATATTATTGAATATGGACAGTAAAATACTGATTAAATTATGCTATAATTTATGGGAATAACAATAAAGGAGACTATAAATGTTACAAGTATCTAATGTTAGTTTACGTTTTGGTGATAGAAAATTATTTGAAGATGTAAACATTAAATTTACACCGGGCAACTGTTACGGATTAATCGGTGCTAATGGTGCCGGGAAATCAACGTTCTTAAAAATATTATCAGGTGAAATCGATTCACAGACAGGACATGTATCACTTGGGAAAGATGAACGTTTATCTGTATTGAAACAAGATCACTTCGCTTACGAAGATGAACGCGTATTAGACGTCGTATTACGTGGTAACGAAAAGTTATGGAATGTCATGAAAGAAAAAGATGAAATTTATATGAAAGCGGATTTCTCAGATGAAGATGGTATGCGTGCTGCCGAACTTGAAGGTGAGTTCGGTGAAATGGGAGGCTGGACAGCTGAAAGTGATGCTCAAGTACTCCTATCAGGTCTCGGAATTAAAGATGATCTGCATGAAAAGAAAATGTCTGAGCTTGAGAATAACCAGAAAATTAAAGTGTTACTTGCACAGGCACTATTTGGTGAGCCGGATGTATTATTACTGGATGAGCCGACAAACGGACTTGATATTCCAGCGATCAGCTGGCTTGAAGAGTTTTTAATTAACTTTGAAAATACAGTTATCGTAGTATCCCATGACCGTCACTTCCTTAATAATGTTTGTACACATATTGCAGATTTAGACTACGGTAAAATCAAAATTTATGTCGGCAACTATGACTTCTGGTATCAATCAAGCCAGTTAGCACAACAAATGTTACAAGATTCTAATAAGAAAAAAGAAGAGAAAATTAAAGAATTACAGGAGTTCGTTGCGCGTTTCTCTGCGAATGCCTCGAAATCAAAACAAGCAACAAGCCGTAAAAAAATGCTTGAAAAAATTGAACTTGATGACATTCAGCCGTCAAGCCGTAAATATCCTTTCGTAAACTTTAAGCCAGAACGTGAAATCGGTAATGAATTATTACAAATTCAAGGTTTATCCAAAACAATAGATGGTATTAAAGTGCTGGATAACATTTCGTTTACGATGAATCCAAATGACAAAGCAGTACTTGTAGGAGATTCAGAAATCGCTAAAACTACCCTACTTAAAATTTTAGCAGGCGAGATGGAACCGGATGAAGGAACTTACAAATGGGGTGTGACGACAAGTCAGACTTATTTACCGAAAGATAACTCAGAGTACTTCGATGGTAAAAATAATGATCTTGTTGAATGGTTACGTCAATATGCACCACCTGAAGAGCAAACTGAAACATTTTTACGTGGTTTCCTTGGACGTATGTTATTTTCAGGAGAAGAAGTACGTAAAAAGGCAACAGTATTATCAGGTGGAGAAAAAGTTCGCTGTATGTTAAGTAAAATGATGTTATCATCAGCAAACGTATTATTGTTAGATGAGCCGACAAACCATTTAGATTTAGAAAGTATTACTGCAGTAAACGATGGTTTAAAAGCATTTAAAGGATCTATCATCTTTACATCACATGACTTTGAATTTATTAATACGATTGCAAATCGAGTTATAGATTTAAACGTTACCGGAAGCCTTTCAAAAGAAATCACATATGAGGAATATTTACAGGAAACAGGCGTCCTGAAGTAATTCCCTACCCTCGCATTTAATGATGCGAGGGTCATTTTTTCTCTAAATTTTTAGATTATTTAAAAAAGACTTTACAATTCAGATTTATTTATATAATATATACTTCATAACTTAATAAGTAACATATGCGGCGCATCAATCATCAGTACATCACTTGTATACAAAAATAAGTCCAGAGCATACCCGGACTTGTTTTTTAATATCATTATTTAGGAGTGTATTTTATGTATAAAATTGCAGTTGTAGGTGCTACAGGTTTAGTAGGTCAGAAAATGCTGGAAGTATTAGAGCGAAAGGAAATTCCGTTTGATGAACTTGTGCTCTACTCTTCACCGAGATCGGCGGGTAAAGAAATTTCATACAAAGGTAAAAACTATGTCGTAAAAGCATTAACAGAAGAAGAAGCGAATCAAAAATTCGATTTTGTATTAATGAGTGCAGGTGGTAAAACGAGCGAACAATTCTCCCCTATTTTCGAAAATGCTGGAAGTATTGTAATCGATAACTCAAGTGCTTTCAGAATGCATCAGGATATCGATTTAGTCGTACCCGAAGTGAATCAACCAAAACTAAAAAGAAAAATCATAGCGAACCCGAATTGTTCGACAATACAATCAGTCGTACCATTAAAACCACTTCAGGATAAATACGGTATTAAACGTGTAGCATATACGACATATCAAGCAGTATCAGGTAGTGGCTTCGCTGGTATAAACGATTTAAAAAATGGTGAACAAGGCACTGAGCCTGTGAATTACCCGCACCCAATTTATAATAATGCATTACCGCATATTGATGTATTTTTAGAAAATGGCTATACGAAAGAAGAACAAAAAATGATTGATGAAACAAAAAAGATTTTGGAATTAGAAAATATACGTGTTACTGCAACATGTGTCAGAATACCAGTTCAGGATAGTCATTCAGTTGCGATTAATGTGACATTGGATAAAACTGCAACGGTTGAAGAAATTAAAGCATTATTTGAAAACAACCCACATGTAAGGCTCGTTGACAACATCGAAAAGAACGAATATCCAATGGCCATAAAAGCTACTGGTACAGACGATGTATATGTAGGTAGAATCAGACAAGATGATTCTCTTGATAATACATTTCACATTTGGTGTACGGCAGATAATTTATTAAAAGGGGCAGCGCTAAACGCTGTTCAGATTTTAGAGCAAATTCATCTCAATAAACTAAACTAATTCAATATCAGGAGTGATTATAAGATGTTTTTGAGATCCCCTATTATTATTTGGGATCTTCTATAATTATTAAGTTTACATAATATGATTATATATTAGTTTATAAATAAAAATATGAAGCCCCAACTTATGTCGGGGCTTCATATTAACGTTCATATATAATTTCTTACATTAAAATTATAATTTAACAACGTTAGCAGCTTGTGGTCCACGGTCGCCTTCAACAACTTCGAATTCCACTGCTTGTCCTTCTTCTAATGATTTGTATCCTTCTTGATTGATCGCTGAGAAATGTACGAATACGTCGTTTTCTCCTTCGATTTCGATGAATCCAAATCCTTTTTCTGCGTTAAACCATTTAACTGTACCTTGTTTCATAATAAGAAACCTCCACACTATTTAATTCAATATGTGATTATTCACATATTACAAAATAAACATGGGCGGTGTATTCAGGTACATCAACTTACATTTACTTTGTAATATGGAATAACCATATTGCTTAATTCATATTATAAATTAACAGATTTATATATGCAATACAATATACTGTAAATTTTAACTTTTTACAATTTTAACTCTTTTGTAACATTAGAATGGCATATTGTATGCTTTTTTATCTTTAAATACTATCAGACTATGAAAAATTTGAACATCTTCGCCACAATCTTCGCAATATTCCAGCTCACAGTTATTATAAAAAGCATGAATATTATATTTGCCGATTTGTTCATTTTTATATCTTTCTCTTAGTTTCTCAAGACGCTTCATATAATATAATTCGGCTGATTGGATTGAGCTGAAACACTGATGATCCGTTACACTCTCCCACAAATCATCAAACAGCCACCAACCTTCATATTCAGTACGGATTGTTACGACTTCGAACATACGATTCACCTCTAGTGATTATTATGAATGTGAAGGACAAATAATACAAGTAAATACTATTATCAATGCGATTTACTATGTATTTCACTCATTCTTACATATAATAATATTAAGGGAGTAAATAATGTTATGAACGTTTTTACTTCATAACATTAAGTCTTTTTAAATAAAATAACAAGGATTGATCAATATGAAATATAATACTTCCTATTTTTTAGGAGCAATTATTGCAATTCCAATTGCGATTATAACCGGCATTATTTCAATGAATGTGTTCCAGTTTGAAATGTGGATAGATAGCTTAATCATGTTTTTATCATACGTTGGCGCATATATCCCTATCCAGCATAAATCAGCACAATCATACTTAAAAGAAATCGGTTTAACAAAAAGTGATTATAAATATGTAAGAAAGCAGTTAAAAATTGCATCTCCTAAAATTAAGCAACTATTAATCCAGTATAAAAAGGTTCGTTCAATAAATGAATTAAAAAATGTAAATGAAATTAATAAGCTTGCACGTATTATTTATAAAACTGTTCAAAAGTCACCAGGAAAATTCTTTGTGGTAGATAGCTTTTTCTTTTCTCATCTTGATAATACTGTTAATTTACTGAATGAATATTTATATTTATCACGTATGCCTCATAAGTCAACAGAAGATCAGCAACTTTTAAGTCATGCAAAGCTTACGCTCGATGAATTGAAACGTACATTGCAGGCAGACTTACGCGCATTGAATCGTGATAATGTTGAAACGATGAAAGTAGAAATTGATCTTGCAAATAAGTTTACGTTACAGCCACAACAAAATAGAGAACAAATTGAGCATATGGAAGAAGTTCCTGTTCAATTTAAACGCTCGTCACAATATGATAAAGAAAGGAATTAATACAATGTCAGAAAATAATATTACAGACACATTACTAAATAATCCATTTGAAGAAATTAAGGATATAGATCAAATCGAAAACAAAGTTCCTACTACATACATGACACAGGAGATTTCTCCACAAAAACGTGAACAAATCAACCAGATAAAAAATCAGATTATACCTCTTGATAATGAAAAATTATTACTGTATGGTGCTGGTGCACAACAGAAATTGTCACAGTTTTCTCACCAAATACTGGATGAAGTTCAGAAAAAAGATATCGGTTCAATTGGAAATAATTTAGATCAGCTCATGAAAAAATTAAAAGAAGTTGATCCTGATGAAATACAAAATATTGACAAAAGTAAAGTAAAGCGATTATTTAAACGTGTTTCAAAATCTGTAAACGAACTCATTTCACGTTATCAATCTGTAGCAAGTCAAATAGACAGAATTTCTGTAGAATTAGATAACTCAAAAAATGTATTAATGAGAGATATTCATATGCTGGATCAGTTATATGATCAGAACAAAGCTTATTTTGAAGCGATTGATATGTTTATTATCGCAGCTGAAGAAAAACGTGATGAAATCAATCAAACGCTTCTGCCAGAACTTGAGCAAAAAGCATTACAATCCAATGATCAGATGATTGTTCAGGATGTAAATGATATGAAACATTATATAAATCGATTAGATAAACGTATTTATGATTTAAAACTTTCAAGACAAATCACATTACAATCGGCACCGCAAATAAGAATGATCCAGGACGTTAACCAGACATTAGCAGAAAAAATTCAAAGTTCAATTCTTACAAGTATTCCCCTATGGAAAAACCAAATGGCAATTGCGATGAGTTTATTACATCAGCAAAAAGCGTCTAAAGCACAACAGCAAGTGACAAATACAACAAATGAATTACTGCTTAAAAATTCGGAGATGTTGAAAATGAATACGATACGTACCGCACAAGAAAACGAACGTGGCATCGTGGAGCTTGAAACTTTAAAAATTACGCAACAGAACATTGTAGATACAATAAAGGAAACGATGCAGATTCAGGCAGATGGAAGAGAAAAACGCCGAAATGCCGAAATTGAATTAAGCAGAATGGAACAAGATTTAAAACATCAACTACTTGAATTGCAAAAAAATAAAAATTAGAAACATAAATAACGCCACCAGGTAATTGCCTGGTGGCGTTATTTTTATGTGTATTTAATTTTTTCCTGATTTTTTCCGATTAACAAGCCTATTACATAACCTATTACAGCAAATAAGAGCCATTCCATTGATTCAGCTTTCAGCGGCAGATGGTCCATAAAAGGAGCAATATTAAACTTCAATTGAAGTACAGAAAGTATCGCTACAATTGAGACAACAAATATCGGTATTTGCATCGCAAGCTGTGGTGTTGGGATAAACTTAGCAAGTAACATCGTTAATAATAATGTCATTGCAATTGGGTATAAAATTAACAGTACCGGTATACTCATTTCGATAACTGAACTTAATCCTTGATTTGCTAATATAAAACTAAATACTGTAAAGATGATTACAAATGCTTTATATGAAATTTTAGGTAAAATTTCATGAAAGTATTCAGATACAGCAACGACAAGGCCAGTCGAAGTTGTTAAACATGCAAGCGATACGATTACACCGATTAAAACTTTACCGAACGTTCCAAAAGTTGCATCTGCAACATGCGTAAGTAAGTATGTACCTAAGTCAAGTTTATGTTCAGCAATTGAAGTTAATTCACTTTGTGATAAATGATAATGACTTCCAATCCACCCTAACGAAACATAGATAAAACCTAAAGCAACAGCAGCAATCACTCCGGATAATACAGTTTGCTTAAATAACCCTGTTTCTTTCGTTATACCTTTACCCTTTATTGCAGAAATTACGATAACACTAAAAGCAATTGCTGCAATTGCATCCATCGTATTATAACCGTTCGTAAAACCGTTAAAGAAACTACTTGTATTACTTGTAAATACTTTGCTATCTGCCTGTACAGGAGTTTCACCAGTAAGTAGCATAAAACCTTTAAACACTAATGCTACGATAGATACTAATAATAACGGTGTTAATATCGATCCGATTCTATCAACCATTTTTGAAGGATTTAATGATAACCATAAAGTGACTGCAAAATATAATATTGTAAAAATTAATAATGACATTGATGAAGGTTGTGCTAAAAATGGAACAATTGCCATTTCATAAGACGTTGCACCTGTACGCGGTATCGCAAAAAGCGGGCCAATTGTTAAATAAATTGCCACTAAGAAAATGACACCAAATACCGGATTAATTTTTTTTAGTGCACCTTTATATCCACCTTCATCCAGAGAACCGACGATAATTCCTAGCAAAGGTAATCCTACCCCTGTTAAGACAAATCCAAAAATTGCCGGCCAAAAATACTGTCCGCTGGAAAAACCTAAATTCGGAGGGAAAATTAAGTTTCCTGCACCAAAGAATATTGCAAATAACATAAAACCGACGATCCAAGTGTTTTTATTCATAAGAACCTCCTACTGATTAATGTAAATTATAATAACACTTTAAATCGGTGAAAACAAGTACATTTTGTAATTTTTCTGAATATTTTAAAATTGTTTCATGCTTTGCAGTAATAACGTTTTTAATAAAGGTTGGATAACGCTCGGAAGTTTTTCTACCCCTTCAACAAATATACAGTAATCGTTATAAATATTTTTTACAGTTGCTTTCGTATTCTCATCAATTATGGATTGACTTAAAAATACATTAATAACATATATGTTTTCTTTTCTTAATTCTCCTACCGCATCATGTGTATCAATAATCCCATTGGATTCATAATCAAATGCAGATGGTTCACCGTCAGAGAAAACGATTAAAAACTTTTGTTTTTCCTTGCGCTGCTTAAGCATATGGCCCGCAATACGAATCGCCAAACCATCTCTATTATCTTCGCCATTATGATAGCTTACGATATTTGCGGAATATTTGTCGTTTAAAGAATGATCATAAGGTATGATATGTTCAAAGTAGTTCGGTTGTTTATATTGGTCTGAAGCAAAGCCATCTTCATTAAATGCGATGATTTCATGCTGAATCATAAGTTGCATTAATGTTTCATGGAATAATACAATTCCTTTCATCGTCTCTTCCATTTTATCTTCCATACTAAAAGAAGCATCAACGAGTAACATAAATGTTGCATCTAACTTATAAGAAGCCTGGTCTTCTTTATAAAACACACGTTTTCTATCATCTAAAAACCACTGAGTAAGCTTTCTACTTAATTTTCCTTTACTTAAATTTGTACGTGGCGCTGTCTGTTCGTGCTCAATACTTTTATTGATTACATTTACTAAAGTTTTAATTTCCTTATTTACTTCGTCTTTATATTGATGGTAAATAGCTTTACTATTTTCTGTCTGCACACTATTTTTCCATATAATTTCCGTATAGTAATTTTCTTCTCCGATAATGTCACTAATATCATTACCTTCAGCATCAATTTGTGGTGGTTTAGATTTACCTTTACCCATTACCATTTCCGTTACATCATCTGAAGCATCGCCTTGTCGATCATTTTCTTTTATATTGTTACTATTAGAGCCTTCCGTTACTTCTGTTTCAAGATATGCACCATTTTCAGTTTTGATATCTTTTTGTTTCGTCTGAACGCGCTCAGACTCACCCATATCATCAACATCCTGTTTTGCTTTATCGAGATTCGCCTTTTTATATGCTCGTGCATTCATATAAGCGTTTTTCGGAATATGATAATATTCATTAAGCATATCTTGTTTTATTACAGGTAATATTTGATAGTAGAGTTTAAGTGCCAGATTCATACTATCTTCAGAATCATCTAATGAAAATGCATCCTGCAAAGCGAGTTGAATTGTAAATGATAATTCAGGATTAAAATACGAATGAAATGATAATGAATTCTCAAGCAATAACGCATGTTCTATTTGTAAGAATAATTCATCCGTTGGCATAGCTTTTGTTCTATAAAATTCAATCTGTCCTTCATTATCTTTAATTTTTTCTTTTACGCGTAAATTAAAGAATTTCTTCGTGAATGGACGATTCACACGAATGAGATGCATCAACCTGAATTCTTCAATCAGCATAAATAATTGCTGCAATAATGACTTAAATTGAACATCTTCTTCAATAATTTCTTTAACTATATCAAGATTGATATAATGAAATCCGTAAGCATGTAATACACAATCACTTTTTAATAATTTTATGACATCTTCATCATTTCTGTGTTTCCACTTAAATGACACATTTATCGTATTTTCTACAAGGTCATAATATGCAAATTTCTGAAATCCAACTTTAACTTCATTATCTTCTAATAGAAGTTGTGCAAGGTCAGTTAATGTCATGATTAACGATGGATCAACAACTTCATCATTAAATAATATAAATTTTTCACTCATCAGAAATTCAATTCCATAGCATTAATGATTGCATTTTGTTCACGCTCGTCATCAAGCTTATCGATAATAGCACGTTTTGCAGCACGCTCAACAGGCATAATCGTTGTTAAATCACAAAAATCTAGTAAAGCACGTATAGAACTTGCTTCCTCACTAATTTGACCTTGACTTGCCATCGTAATTAAGTCGCGATTAAATTTAATAATTTGATTGATGAGCTGCTCATCTGAAATTAACGTTTGTTCTTTTATAACAGTTTTTAATATTTCACCTGAAATATATTCCATATCAATTACAACAAATCGATTTTTTAATGCTTCATTCATCGGCAATGTACCAACATACCCAACATTAATCGCCGCGATAACTTTAAAGTTATCGTGTGCTTTAATCACTTCACCAGTGAATGGGTTCGTCACTGTTCTTCTGTAATCCAGCACACCATTTAATATCGGCAATGTTTCTGGTTTAGCCATATTAATTTCATCAATATATAATATATTTCCTTCACGCATCGCTTCAATAACTGGGCCATCAACAAAAATAATCTGACTTTCACCATTAATATTTTCTATAGTTTTATATCCTAGTAAACTTTCAGCATCTAAATCAACAGAACAGTTAATACTGTTCATTTTTAAGTTTAATTCGTGACTTAAAGTTTCAGCTAATTTTGTTTTTCCTGATCCAGTTGGGCCCTTTAGTAACACGTTTTTCTTTAGATTAAGCATTCCAAGCGCATCATTCAATACACTTTTATCATTATTTTGATATTTTATCATTCCTGACATCCTTTCAATCATCTCATAAAAAATAGAGGATTTAGCATCCTCTATTATACTATATTGTATTATTAAGATAAACGAACCTGTTTAATTTATTAAACCTATAAGTCTTTAGTAATTACAATCTGTATTAAAAAAATATTAAAACTGTATTATAGTTCCTTAAAATATGATTTATAATATCCACCGATTTTACCACTATTGTCTTTTATTTGATAATATTCTTCGGTTTCATTTACAACATCATATACTTTGCCAATCGTAAGCATGCTATCAACTTTATATTTTTTTGCATCAACATTTATAACTTCTACTTGTTTAATTGCATTTTTGTTTAGCCATTCTTCATGTAACATATAAAAAAACTCCTTTTTATTTGAAATGCGTTTCTGTACTGATTTCAAAGATGATGCCACTTAAATCCTTGATAAAAATCGTTTCATAATATTTACGATCACTAATTTTTGAATGTGGAATATTCACTTCTTCTAACTTCTGCTTAAACGATGCTAACGCTTCACGAGACACCGTGAATGCTACTTGTTCAATATTTAATGCTTTACTTTTTTCTGTTCTCTCATATGGTATCATATGAATTTCTCCACCGTTCCCTCCAAGTCCCGATTGAAGAACTTGCACTTCCTTATTAAAGGACGGTAACATATATCGCGTAGCTGGAGATAAATTTAACACTTGCGTTAATAAACTTGCAGTCAACATTACATTGCTTAATTTAAGAAATACGGGGCCGAGACCAAGTATTTGATGTAGCGCATCTACAGCGCTATCGGGTGTTGGCTCACCTAACGGAATACCATTGTTTAATTCATCAGAAATTAAATATACTTTACGACCATCACAATCATAAAACGGCAATGCATGCTTTCCATTTATTTTGATGACAGTTTCGTACTTGACATTTGCAGCATCAAATCTCTGTTTAAATACATATAAACTGTAATCGGTTGGAACTCTGAATGAGTATGCATATATTTCGTCACTACAATCTTCAATTGTAAATGGATTTGCCACCTCGAGTACTGATAAAAGTGTGCCCGCATTCCCATTATTATCTCCGAAATATAAATGCTTCATTGCATCATTTTCAATATTCATACTTTCCTTAATAAGTTTAAGACCTAGCAATTTATTATAGAAATTATAAAACCTTTGTATATCATGTGTTGCTACTGTTACATGATGTAAACCAATCGTCTCCATATATGCCTCCAAAAAATAAGTCCACTATACATATTATACAATGTATAGTGGACTGTCGTAAATCAATATTAGCTTTCAAGCAATAAATCTTCAGGGCTTTCAATTAATTCTTTAACTGTTTTTAAGAATCCAACTGCTTCTTTACCATCAATGATTCTATGGTCATAACTTAATGCAATATACATCATTGGACGATTTTCCATTCTTTCTTTATCAATTGCTACAGGTCGTGTAACGATTGAATGCATACCTAAAATTGCAGCTTGAGTTCCATTGATAATTGGCGTTGACATTAATGATCCGAATACACCACCATTTGTGATTGTAAATGAACCACCCATCATGTCATCTAATGCTAATTTCTTATCTCTTGCTTTAACAGCAAGCTCATAAATACTTCCTTCAATTTCAGCGAAGTTTTTCTTATCGCAGTCACGAACAACAGGAACAACTAGACCTTCTTCAGTAGAAACAGCTACACCAATATCATAAAATTGTTTTAAAATTAAGTCGTCTCCATCAATTTCAGCGTTAACAGCTGGGTATTTTTTAAGTGCTGCAACTACTGCTTTCGTAAAGAAAGACATAAATCCAAGACGTGTACCGTTATGATCTTCCTGGAACTTATCCTTTTTGCGTTTACGTAATTCCATAACATTTGTCATATCAACTTCATTAAATGTAGTTAACATTGCTGTATTATTAGAAACTTCTATTAATTTTTTTGCAATTGTCTGACGACGACGTGACATTTTTTCACGAACGACTGGTTTTGCCGGATTTGATTCTGCTTGTTTTTTTGTTTCTGTTTTTTGTGCTGGAGCAGGTGCCGGTTGAGATTGTGCATTTTTAACGTCATGTGAACGAATAAGTCCTCTAGGATCTTTACTGTTTACCTCACTTAAATCAATACCGTTTTCACGTGCATAACGTCTTGCAGATGGTGTAGCAACAATACGTTCAGATTTAATTTCAGCAGTTTCCTGAACTTGTACTTCTTTTTTCTCTTCAGTTTGTACAGGTGCTGCTGTATCTTTTTCAGCTGGTTTGCTTGATGGTGCTGCACCACCTGCCTCAACGATCGCAATAACTGAACCAACTTCAACAGTGTCTCCTTCAGCAGCTTTTAATTCCGTAACAACACCTGCTTCTTCTGAAATTACTTCAACGTTTACTTTATCTGTTTCAAGTTCAACGATGTTCTCGCCCTTTTCAACGCTATCTCCTACTTGTTTAAACCATGTTGAGATCGTACCTTCTGTTATTGATTCTGCTAATTCTGGAACTCTGATTTCAGCCAATTTAATTTCCCCCTTAAATGTTTAACGCTTCGCTAATAAGCTTTGATTGTACAATTTTATGGATTTCGTTATCGCCTTCTGCCGGAGCTGCACGATGTGGACGTCCATAGTAAGCTAATTTTACTTTTTCAGGCTTAATTTCATTTAATAACGGATAAATATAATGCCATGACCCTTGATTTTGTGGTTCTTCCTGAACAAAACCGATTTCAGATAAACCTTTAATATCATCAATAATTGCCTTAATGTCTTCTTTCGGGAATGGATATATTTGTTCCAATCTGATGACATGAATTTCATCATTTGGATTTTTCGATAATTCTGTCATGAGATCAACTGCAACTTTACCACTTGCAATTAATAACTTTTTAACTTTTGTTTTCTTATACTGATTTGAAATAATTGCTTTAAATCCACCTTCAGTGAATTTATCAATTGTATCTGATACGAAATTGTTACGTAATAAGCTCTTTGGACTCATTACGATTAAAGGACGCATCTTATCAGTACCTAAATAATGTGCTTGTCGTCTTAATAAATGGAAGTAGTTTGCTGAGCTAGTTAAGTTTGCGACAGTCCAATTGTTTTCAGCTGCAAGTTGTAGAAAACGCTCTAACCTTGCCGAAGAGTGCTCAGGACCCTGACCTTCAAATGCATGCGGTAATAATACCGTTAAACCACTCTTTTCTCCCCATTTCGCTTCAGCACTACTAATGAAGTTATCAAAAATCATTTGTGCCATATTCGCAAAGTCACCATATTGTGCTTCCCAAACTGCTAAAGCTTGATGATTCTGTAAGTTATAACCATATTCAAAGCCAACTACAGCTGCTTCTGATAATGGTGAGTTATGAATATCAAATGAACTTTTCGCACCTTCAATATTTTGAAGTGGGACATATTGTACACCATTTTCAACATCGTGTAATAATGCATGGCGATGTGCGAATGTTCCACGTTCTGCATCCTGTCCAGTATGACGTACTGGATTACCATCCTGAATGATTGTTCCATATGCTAATAACTCTGCATGTCCCCAGTCGACTAATCCATCTTTTGTAAATGGGTCGTTACGTCTTTCAAGAATCTTCTGAAGCTTGTTAAACACAGTAAATCCTTCTGGTGTCGTCAGCATATTGTCATTAAGCGTTTTTAATCTTTCAAGTGAAACACCCGTATCGATTTTGTCATATCCCGTTTCTACTGTTTGTGGCATTTTCATGTCACTATCAGTATTAACTGTAGATTTATCAATTCTATCATGTGCCTGGCTTAGTTTTTCATTCACTTCTTCAAATATTGCATTCATTTCTTGTTCTGTAATTACAGATGCTTCAACGAGTGATTTACCGTAAAGTAGTTCAATACTCGGATGACCTTTAACTTCTTTATATAACATTGGATTTGTTACAGTCGGCTCATCCATTTCATTATGTCCATAACGACGGTATCCAACGAGATCGATAACAAAATCCTTATTGAATTTCTGACGATACTGCATCGCTAATTCTACTGCTTCAATACAAGCCTCAAGATCATCTGCATTTACATGAATGATTGGCAAATCATAACCTTTGGCAACGTCTGTAGCATAAGTCGTTGAACGTGAATCATAAGGCTCTGTAGTAAATCCTACTCGGTTATTCGTAATGATGTGGATAGAACCACCAACCGAATATCCATCTAAGTTACTCAAGTTCATACTTTCAAAGTTAATCCCTTGTCCAGGAAAGGCTGCATCACCATGAATTAAAATTGCTAATGCTTTATTAAAGTCCTGAACTGGTTTGTTAACGCCTTCAGTCACTTCTTGAACTGCTCTCGTTTTACCTAAAACGACAGGTGCAACGATTTCAAGATGTGAAGGGTTATTTGCTAACGAAATCATCTGTTTGTTACCAAAACGTTCAGTGATTTTAGTACCACCTAAATGATACTTAACATCTCCAGTCCAGCCTTTTGTTACTACGAGAGAACCATCTTCTGGTAAAAACTTCATAGGATCTGTATGCATGAATTCTGAAAGCATCATTTCATATGGTTTTTCAAGAATATGTGTTAATACGTTCAGGCGGCCACGGTGCGCCATTCCAATTTCAATATCAGAAATGTTATTTTCATTAGAAATTTTAATAATTTGTTCAAGCATTGGTACTAATGCATCAACGCCCTCAATAGAAAAACGTTTTGCGCCAACAAAATTTTTATGAATGTACTTTTCAAATCCTTCAACACGCGCAACACTTTTTAAAAGTTCAATTCGCTCTTCAGTTGAAAAGTCACGTTTAACATTACTTTCTATTGTAGTTTTTAACCATTCACGCTCTTCAGTATTATTAATGTGAGAAACTTCATAAGCGATAGGTCCTTGATATGTCTGCTGCATTTCAGTAATTGCTTCAAATGCGTTTGACAATCTTTCACCGTAATGGTCAGAAACTAGAGATGCCGGTAACTGTTTCAAAACTTCTTCAGTTAAGTTGAAATCTTCAAGTGTTAATTTAATTTGCTGATCACGCTTAGGTTTATATAAAGGATATATATCTGCCTTTAAATGCCCATATTGCCTGATATTATCAACTAGCCTCATTAAGTTTTTAACGACTGTTGCATCAGCATTACTTACCCCTTTTAAGTTGCTGTTCCCACTTTGAATGTTTGAAAACAGTACTTGTAGTTCATCAGAGACTGATGATGGATCATTTTGATATTCATCAAACATTTCAAGAAGAATTCCTAAATTTGTACCAAATCTAGGAGGTGCTTCCTCTAGGTTTTTACCTTTTGTCATGGTTCCACCCTCCATTTTTTATAAAACGTTTACATTTTTATTTTAACAAAGCAAAGTATGAAATTAAAGAGGTAAAACATAACTTTGTGAAATATTATGGCCTAGATGGAAATTGAATAATCACTTTAGTAAAAACATCTACTTCACTCTCTATTCTTACATTCCCAGAATAAGATTCTATAAGTTTCTTTGCAATGGATAAACCGAGCCCATTACCGCCTTTCGTTCGTGCTCTAGATTTATCAACGCGGTAAAACCGATCAAATATATTATTAAGGTCATGTTTTGGAATGCCTTCTCCATTATCAATGATTTCAATTTGAATCATCTTGCTTTTTTTACTAGTCCTGATTGTAATATGTTTATTCGTTTGATCATACTTAATTGCATTATCCAGGAAAATCGTTAATATTTGTTCAAAATGATATCTGTTTATAATTAATTCTATTTTGTCCAGCGCACTATGAAATTCAAAATTATAATCCGGCTTTAATTGAGAAAAAGCATTCATTCTGGATTTTATTTCCCCATTTATATCAATCGCTTCTATATTTGATTGGTCAACATATGAAAGGTCTTTCGACAATATTAACAACTCTTCAACGAGTTTATTAATACGATTCATCTCCTCTATAGAAATCGAGAGTGATTCTTCTAATATATCTGGATTATGCTTACCCCATCGTTTAATTAAATTAAGGTGCCCATTAATAATTTGTAACGGAGTTCTTAATTCATGTGATGCATCTTCAACAAACTGTTTTTGCTGATCAAAAGATTGTTCAAGTTGGGACATCATACTATTAAACGTATGAATTAAATCATTCGTTTCATTGTATTGTGTTTCAAGTTGCAACTTTTTCTGAAAGCCGTCACGTTTAATTTGCTGCATTTTTAAAGCAATCATTCTGATTGGTTTAGTAATCTGTCCAGAAAAAATATAACTTAATAAAGCAGTTAAAAGTAATCCCATCAAGCTTGAAAAAGTACTGATTATAATTAAAAATTCGATTATATTATTATAATTGGATAGTGAGTGCACTAATACTAAGTAACCATTAAAGTTGGCATTTCTAAATGGTGTGTAAATGGTAACATATGATTTATCATGATACCTTTCATCCCGTATAACACTTTTAGTTGTTGGATTAAATTTTACATCCACAGGATTAAGTGCATCTCCACTTATTTTAAATATTTCATCACCTTTTCTATTGAAATAAATTAAAGTATCTTCTTTCGGAAGTGCTTTAACAATATCCTCTACTTTTAATTCTGCAATGTTGCGCGACTCTAATATAACTGATATATCAGATAAATTTTTGTAAGCACTCTTTTCTTCATGTTCTTTCTGATAAACACTAATGAGGAAGATAATTAAGCAGCTAAACAACATAAAAACTACAAACGATATTGTTGTAGTCAGTAACATCCATTTAATTCGAAGAGATTGAGGTTTAATCATCGTATTACATACCCTACGCCTCTCACAGTTTCAATACGTTTATGATAACCGACTGGCTTTAACTTATTTCTTAAATAGCGAATATATACATCTACAACATTTGTTTCCACTTCGCTATCAAAGCCCCATATTGTAGTTAATATCATTTCTCGTGTCATGACGTGATTTTTATTTGCTGCAAGTAATCTCAGTAACTCAAATTCTGTCTTCGTAAGCTCAAGTGGTTGACCTTCAAAAGATACAGTAAATGCCTCCTGGTTAATTTCAAGTTCACCAATGTACAATATATTATCTTGTTCCTGATGATTTCGACGCAATAATGCACGTAACCTTGCAAGTAATTCTTCTATATCAAATGGCTTTACAATGTAATCATCAGCACCATAATCCAGTCCTTTAACTTTATCAACCGTATCTCCTTTTGCAGTTATCATGATGATTGGGGTGTTCTTCTCATTGCGAATTTTTTTACACACTTCTAATCCACTTAACTTCGGTAGCATTAGATCTAGTAATATACAGGAATATGAGCCATTAAGCGCTTCATTTAATCCACTTTCACCGTCATATACTACCGTGACATCATACTGCTCATAAACAAGTTCTAATTCTATAAATCGAGCGAGATTCACTTCATCCTCTACAACTAGAATTCGTTTCATATAGACACTTCCTATTTATTATATTTCTGTTGAATCTCAAGAATTTTTTTCTTCACATCCGGCCATTCATCATCAATTACAGAATATATAATTAAATTACGGCGCACGCCATGTAAATTACGTTCCTTTCGTATTACGCCTTCTTTCTGAAAACCCAGACGTTCTATTGCACGGTTTGAGCGCTCATTTCTTTCATCAGCCTTTATTTGAACTCTAACCATATTTAAAGTTTCAAAACAGAATTCAAGAAGTAAATATTTACTATCTGTGTTTACAAATGTTTTCTGTGCTTTAACACCAAACCATGTCGTACCTATTTCACATGCATTATTATCATAATCAATATCTTTTATTCTTGTTGAACCTACGACTTCATTTGTCTCTTTTAAGACTACGATAAAAGGTATGGTTTTTAAGGTTTCTCGTAAATGAATCGCATCAATGACCCACTGCTCCATCAGATCCATATTTGTCGCTTGAAATAGCATATAACTCCATATTGATTCATGGTTAATCTCGTGCAAATCTTTCGCATGTTCAATTTGCATTGGAATGAGTTTAATTCTGTCGTTTTCAAGTACAAGTGATTCAAAAGTATGTAAGCTCAATTCTATTATCTCTTATCATTTATTTATAAAAAAATCATACCACAATTCCTTAATTTTTATCTATATTTAAGAATTGTTCATACAAAAAAGCACCTGACCGGGCAAGTCAGATGCTAATGGGCATAAAAGGGGGGTGAAAATGCTCATCAGAGGGGGAACTCTTGTAAATGAGAATC
Organism: Macrococcus armenti; assembly: GCF_020097135.1. Lineage (NCBI taxonomy): Bacteria > Bacillati > Bacillota > Bacilli > Caryophanales > Staphylococcaceae > Macrococcus > Macrococcus armenti. The sequence goes on from NZ_CP083608.1 coordinate 1,113,826, forward strand.
ATTTTCATTTATTATTATACCTTATTGAGAACGATTGTCAATTACTTTATTTAAAATTAATTGAGATAATAAAACACAGACGATGCCGCCAATTATACCTGCAATAATATCAGTAGGATAATGTACACCTAAATACACTCTGCTTATTGATATCATTAATATTGTAAACACACATAATCCTATAAAATAAGGTTTAAAACTACTTGAAGTGTTTTTACTTATTAATATTGCCAGACTTCCAAAAAATGCACACGATCCCATCGCATGACCGCTCGGAAAACTAAAACCTGTAATATCTATTAAGCGTAGTAATGTAGGACGCTCTCTATCAAAAATATTTTTAAGTAACGGGTTAAGAATACCAGATAATATCATAGATAATGCAAAGAAAAGTGCTTCAATTTTCATGCGTTTTAACATTAAATAACAAACGATTAATAAAGATAATAGTATCATTGACCACACTTCACCAATCTTTGTATACCCAAGCATTATTGATGTTGTAATAAAACTTTCTGACGAGTATATAAACTCATATACTTCGTTATCAATCCACTTTCCTAGTCTTGATTCATGAAAAAATGCAATAAGCCCGAATATAAAGCTGAATATTAATATAAGTGAAATTCGCTTCGCTTGTGACATAAACTACTCCTTATTTAGCATCTTGTATAATTTTATTTAATAACTCATGTGCTGTATACCTAGTTGTCATACTATTCATTGCCTGTAGAATTTCATGCTGATGATTTTTAATATAATCCAGTTGTTTAGTAAGCGTTGCATAACTAAATAATGGCTCATCAATTACTGATGCATAACCTTGTGATTTAAATTGTGCTGCATTATCAATTTGATCTCCTCGGCTCTGATCTTTACCAAGTGGCACTAGAATCATCGGCTTTTTCAAAGCTAGAAATTCGAAAATCGCATTAGATCCAGCTCTTGAAATAACGTAATCCGTTATTTTAAATAAATGCATCAGTTCTTCACCTGCATATTCAAGCTGGTAATATCCTTCTTTTTTTATTTGGTTACGATTACCTTTACCAACTAAATGTATTATTTGATATGAATGGAGCAGTTCATCAATATGGTTGAATATTATATCATTAATTACTTTAGAACCTAATGAACCACCCATAATTAATAAAATAGGTTTATTGGAATTAAATTGCGTTAATGCATAACCTTGTTGTTTGTTTCCTGCAAATAATTCATTTCTTATAATACTACCGACATAATCTCCCGAACCGTCAGGAATGTAATCCAGAGTTTTTTCAAATGTAGTATACATTTTATGTGCAAATTTAAGGGCAATCCTATTAGCAAGACCTGGCGTTACGTCTGATTCATGAATGATCGTTTTTATATTAAGTATTTTTGCAGCAATCGTTACAGGAACAGCGACAAATCCCCCTTTAGAAAAAACGAGATCAGGCTTTTCTTTTTTTAATATTTTAAGTGCATCTAATACACCTTTTTGTACTTTAAAGACGTCTTTTACGTTCTCAACAGAAATGTACCTTCGTAATTTTCCGCTCGAGATACTATAATATTTCACGTCAGGAAATTGTTTTGTAATAACTTCCTGTTCAATTCCATTTTTTGAACCTATATAAATACAAGTAATATTTTCGCGCTGTGCTTCAGGTATGATCGCCATATTTACAGCAACATGTCCGATAGTACCTCCACCGGTAAATGCTATTTTCACTATAATACCTCCTATTTTTTCTTAGCTTGTACAATTGCTTTTTTCAACTGTGTATCGTCATTTTTTATTTTATCTCGAAGTTTCGTCATAAATGTATCTGTTGTTTTCCCTGTCATTACGCCATCTACATATAATGCATTATCATTCTGAAAAGCCTGAACTGCAATTAATGTTTGTTCATCAAATGTTTCGTCTACTTTTCCTGGCTCATATCCTAACGCTTTTAATCCTTGTTCCATAGATTTAACTTTTGCACTCTTTTCATGAATTGAAATTGCATCATCAGGATCAAGAATTTGCCCTTTCGTATACGCAGGTAATTCAACAGTTACATCCGGCATGATGCCTTTTTTATGAATCCAGTCACCAGATGGTGTTAACCACTTTTGTTCCGTAAACTTTAACATTGATTTATCTTTAAATGTTGATGCTGTTTGTACGATTCCTTTTCCGAACGACTTTGTACCTACAATCTCAGTTTTATCATTATCTTTTAAAGATGCAGCAAAAACCTCTGATGCACTTGCAGACCCTTCATTCAGAATGATAACTATATGAAGCTCGCTTGTCGCACTGTCAGAATCATTTTTAGCTTTAATTGCTTCTTTATTACCCTCTTTATCCTCAGTTTGAACAATGATTTCACCTTTTTCTAAAAAAAGTTCAGCCATTTTTCTTGCCTCTTCTAAGTAACCACCAGGATTATCACGTAAATCTATGACAAGTCGCTTCATCCCTTCGTCATGCATCTTATGTAACGCTGTTTTAAATTCATCCGCCGTACCTTCCTGGAACTTTGTAACTGTTAATATTGCAGTCCCATCTTTATTTAACTTACTTTCTACACTATTCATATGTATTTTGTCGCGAATAATTTTTACATCAAATGGCTCTGCATCTCCACGTTTTAACGTTAATGTTACAGCAGTCCCTTTTTTACCTCTTACAAGCTTTACAACTTCCTGAGTTGATTTGCCTTCTACAGATTTATTATCAACAGCCTGAATAATATCACCAGACTTTACACCAGCTTTTTGAGCAGGTGCCCCTTTAATCGGACTACTTATCATAATCTTTTTATCTTTTTCTACTATTTCAGTACCAATACCTTGAAAATCTCCTTGCATTGATTCAGTAAAATCAGATTGTTCATCTTTAGTCATATACTCACTATATGGATCGTCTAAACCATTCACCATCCCTTTGATTGCACCATCGATTAACTTTTCTTTATCTACTTTCGTATAGTATTTATCATTCAAAGTATCATACACGGCGTAAAGCTTTACAAAATCCGAACGCTTCTGAGCATTATCACTAATGATCTTATTATTGCCGCTCAATATCGCAAATGCTGTCACAGCTGCAGTTATGATAATAGTTGATATTATCATCATAATAAATTTAAATGGTGATATTACGTAATTTCTCTTATCATTTTTCTTTTCGTATTTATATTGTTCGTATTCCTTATGTTCAGTCATCATTTCACATCCAAATCATCGTTATATTATTTTAGTATATAAAAAATAATATAATAAAGCACGTATCATATATGATACGTGCTAAAATTTTTGCCATTCAGTATACTTTTCATATAATTGATCAAATATTGAAAGTGACATATCTCCACTCCCATATTCTTCGATATATGTTGAAATCACATGAAAATCACTCGTATCTTTTGGGAACATTAAATCATTGAATACAGCTTCAGCAAATGTGCCGTATTCATTTTTAGCGCCTCTTTCATTTAATACGAAGTGATAAAATGATGCTTTGTTCATTACTTCATCTCAACTGTCATAACAGGTGTCTCACCTTTTGTTAATAAAGTTTGATTTTCAAATTTAATTTCAGATAATACATCTGAGTTTGTAATGATAACAGGAGAAATAATTGAAGATGCTTCTTTTTCAATCAATGCGATATCAAACTCTAATAAAGTATCTCCTTTTTGAACAATATCTCCCTGGCTTATGTGCGTTTTGAAACCTGCCCCTTTCATCGCAACCGTTTCAAGTCCAACATGGATTAATAGTTCAACACCATTTTCTGCCTTAATACCAATCGCATGCTTTGTAGGGAATACATTTACAACTTCTCCTGAAATCGGTGCAGCTACAATACCCTCAGTAGGCTTAATTCCAAAACCTTCACCCATCATTTTTTGTGCAAAAACTGGATCGGGAATATCTTCAATTGCTACATATTCACCAGTAATAGGTGAAACGATTTCTATTTTTTTACTTTGCGGCTCACTTTTACCAAACATTTTTTTAAACATAGTCTCTCTCCTTTATTTTTCGTTAAACAATTTCGTGTATTGATCATAACCGAGCTCAGTTAATTTATTATACGGTATAAACTGAATGCTCGCAGAATTTATACAATATCTTAGGCCGCCCTTATCGATTGGACCATCATTAAACACATGACCTAAATGGCTGTCGCTTATTTCACTACGTACTTCTGTCCTCGTCATACCATGTGATTTATCAACGAGTTCAATAATCTCATCATTACTGATTGCCTTAGAAAAACTTGGCCACCCACATGATGAATCGAACTTATCCTCTGAAGTAAACAACGGCTTTCCACTCAGTTTATCGACATAAATACCTTTTTCAAAATGATTCCAGTATTCATTCTGAAAAGGTGGCTCTGTACCATTTTCTTTTATTACATAATACTCAATATCATTCAGTTGTGTTACATCCTTTTTCAATTCGTATCCCCCCAGTGCTGCTCAATAAACGCCCTTCTTCCTGAACCGATTTGATAGCGTTCATAATATAATGGTGCTTTTTTATAATAATATTGATGTCCTTCTTCTGCTGGATAGAAATTACGATAAGCTATGACTGGTGTATTCACACGTTCTTTAAAAATTTTCGCTTTATTTAATTCGTCAATATATTGAATCGCCGAACATTTCTGTGAATCATCATGATAAAAAATTGCAGGAGCATAACTTTCACCACGGTCAAAAAACTGTCCTTCATTATCAGTAGGGTCAAATGTCATAAAGAAGATTTTTAATATTTCCTCAAATGATATCTTATTCTCATCAAATGTTATTTGAACCGCTTCTCTATGCCCTGTTGTATTCGTACATACTTGTTCGTACGTAGGATTTTCTACATGACCTCCACTATATCCACTAATAACACTTAATACGCCGTCAAAAGTGTCAAATGGTTTAACTAAACACCAGAAGCAGCCTCCTGCGAGTGTGGCTTTCATAATATCACTCCCCTAACTCTATATCAAATACCCACTTATTATCATCTGTAATCGATTTTAATACTAATTTCGTACCATTTTTCTTTATTATGCCCATATGATAGTATAGAGCAGATTGTTTTACACTAAGTGTTACGTCGTCCGGTAATTTACCAAACTTTTTAACGAGTTGTAATTGCTGCTTTTTGTTTAATGGCAATTGACCAATACTGATTTGTTCAATATGTAATTTTAATGTACCATCAACTTCCACATCCGGCTTCGTTATCATCGTCGTCTTTACTTCTTTGTTAAGCATATTTGTCGTACTGACAATTTTAATTTTATGGTCTTCAATAGAAAGTTTCGTATAACGATCATCTGGCAAATATTTAGCAATCGTTGACTCGTTTAAAATTAATTTATCATTAAATTGTACAGAAATCTTTTCTGAAAGAACGCTCTCTTCCTCATTTTGCGTTAGTTCATGGTTTATCAACAGGAATAAGAAAATATTACAAATTGCTAGTAATATAAATAGAACGAACCAAATCGGTTTTTTTATTATGTTAATCATTATAACCGAATACGGATAAACCAATTGCACCAGGACCTGTATGCGTTGAAACAATTGGTGTTGTTGTATGAATCGTAATTTTCTCATCTGTAAATGGAGAAAGGGCCGCTTCAACTTTCGTTAATAAGTCACCTGCATCTGCTTCAGATATACCTATTTTTAAATATTTGTATTGTTCACTCATTGCTTTAACTTCTTTCGTTAACAGTTTTACGACTGCATTTTGAGTTCTTGCATTTTGAAGCACTTGAATTTCTCCATCAATGACTTGAGCGACAGGTTTCAAATTCATTAAGCCCCCGATAAATCCTTTACCACGAGAGATTCGTCCACCTTTGCGTAAATAATCAAGTTGTGATATTACAAGAAATAATTTAGATTGTGATTTCATTATTTCAATAGCAGCGACAATTTCATCCATAGATTTATGTTTTATAATCAGTTCCACTACATTTTGAATAATAAATCCATATGATTGTGCGATAAATCCAGAATCAATGACAGTAACATTCCCATCTACCATAGATGCGGCAGTCTGCGCGCTGTTTAATGTTCCACTTAAGCGATGTGTCATATGCAGACTCAATATTTCATATCCTTCATCTATATACTTCTCATATGTTTCTACAAATTTACCAGTTGCAGGCTGGCTCGTTTTTGGGATTTCTTTAGATGCCACCAATTTATTTAAATATTCCTGTGAAGAAATTTCTTCCTGGTCTAAATAAGTTTTGCCATCCATCACGATATTTAATGGCACTTGCACAATCCCATGATCCACTAAATATTGTGCGGGTAAGTCGTGTGTTGAATCCACAATTAATTTTATTTTACTCATTTTTCATCCCTCATATTTAATTCATCTTGTATTAATGCTTTTACATAATCTGCAACTTCCTGCAAGGACTTTTCTTTAAATATTTCTGGTTCAATTGCCGGTAAAATCGATACATTCACTTCACCAGGGACCATTTTTTTATTGTTGTATTTTTCCATGATGTTTGAAGTACCACTTATTGCAACTGGAATAATCTTTACTTGTGCACTTTTAGCAAGTTTTAAAGAACCTGCCTTAAATTCATTCATTCCTTGTCCTTTACTTCTCGTCCCTTCCGGAAATATCATAATACTGTGTCCGGATTTCAATGAATTGATACCATCTTTAATCATCTGAAGTGATGAGCGACGATCTGTTCGATCGAGATATATGCAATTCATAAGCCCCATCCATTTATCTAGAAAAGGGATTTTTTTCACTTCTATTTTTGAGACAAAGCCAAAAGGTTTGTCAATGGCGTGAATCATAACGGGTATATCAAAGTTCCCTTCATGATTACATACAAAAAGTACACTTTCTTTTGGTAGTTCCTCTTTTTTTGTCACATTAACCGTAACACCAGCAGTCTTTAAAATTGCATGCGCCCACTTTTTCGGTGCTTTAAATGCTACTACATCCCTTGTATAAACATCATCATACCGATTTAGTTCACGCTCGATTTTTTTAAAACTAAGTGTGACAATTGCTGCATATCCAATAATCACACCGATTGTTTTTGCCATTCTAAACATTTTTATACCTCTCTAAATGCATAAAGTGATGTGGAATTGTATTTTTTTCATCAAGTACCCCTTCTTCAATTGACAGTACTTTAAAATCTTTAAATGTATATTCAGGGAAAAAAGCATCACCAGGATAACTTTCTTCAATCACCGTTACATACATATCGTCCACTTTATCAATCATCTGTTCGTAAAAATTCTGACCACCGAAAACAAAAACATGGCCTTTTAAATCATAAATATCATCAATATTATGAATGACCTCTGCATCTTCAGGCTGAAATGATTTATCTCTTGTTAATACAACATTTTTACGGTTCGGTAACGCTTTACCGAGTGACTCGTAAGTTTTTCTTCCCATCACGATAGTATTACCTGTTGTCAATGCTTTCACACGCTTTAAATCATTTGGTAAGTGCCATGGCATTTTATTTTCAAATCCGATTACTCTATTTTTATCATGACATACAATTATAGATAACATTTTGATTCTCCTTAAACCGCTATTGGCGCTTTTATCGCTGGATGTGCAGTATAATTAATAATTTCAAGGTCTTCATATTCTAGATTAAATATATCTTTATCAGAATTTATCTTTAATGTTGGTGCATCATAAGAATCTCTCTCTAACTGTGTTTTTACAGCATCAATATGATTCGAATATATATGTGCATCTCCAAATGTGTGGATGAATTCCCCAACTTCTAGTCCGCATTCTCTAGCAACAAGGTGTGTCAGTAGACTATAGCTTGCGATGTTAAATGGTACACCAAGAAATACATCCGCACTCCTTTGATAAAGTTGGCAGGACAATTTATTATCAATTACATAAAACTGGAACATCGTATGGCATGGCGGCAATGCCATCGTATCAATTTCGCCTGGATTCCATGCAGATACGATATGTCGTCTACTATATGGATTGTTCTTGATTTGTTCTATGACATCTTTTAATTGGTCTGTCACACGATTCTTTGTTTCAAATTGACGCCACTGCTTTCCATATACGTTACCTAAATCACCGTATTTTTTCATAAATGATTCATCTGTTAGTATCTTTTCTTTAAAAATTGCAAGTTGCTGCTGATACTGTTCATTAAATGCTTCATCTGTTAAAGCTCGGTGACCGAAATCAGTCATGTCTGGCCCATTGTAATCATCGCTTTCAATCCACTTTAAAAATGCCCACTCATTCCATATATTATTATTATATTCGAGCAAGTATTTAATATTTGTGTCACCTCGAATAAACCAGATTAATTCTGTTGCGATAAGTTTAAAGGAAACTTTCTTAGTTGTAAGTAATGGGAATCCTTTAGATAAATCAAATCGCATCTGATGACCAAATATCGATAAAGTACCTGTATTGGTTCTGTCATCTTTATCTTTACCGCTTTCTAAAATCTTTGTTAATAGCTCATGATAAGCTTGATCAAAAGAATTCATTGCGCCACCTCTTTCTATTTTTACTTATATACATTATAATACATTTATATAAGTTACATTTAAAGAATTACATATTGTAATATTAAACATGTATGTATAAAGAACGAAGGAGTGAATATGATGGATGCTTCAATTATGGTAGTTTCAGGACTATTTCTTTTATTATGCTATATGATTAGTATGTGCATTACAGAATAATCTCATTTAATAATAAACAGCACTGAAGTAAACACTTCAGTGCTGTTTATTTATTAAGTATCCATAATGTGTCACAGTATTTCGTCTTACTGACATGATAAACCCATAATCTTTAATAATTGGTGAATTATATTCTGCACGTAAAACGACTTTACCATACTTTGACGTAACGTAATCTAATAAAACATCATCATTTTGTTCATCATTATTAACAAACTTTACTAAATGGTTAATGTTCGATGTTTCAATCGTATTGTGGTAAAGACAATCGACATAATATACATCATATGCTACTTTCGAATGAACAACTGATCCATATTGAAATTGAATTCTGTCAAATGCTTGCTTTAAATCTCTATTTATATGGTTACAGTAATAGTGCATACTCCACTTTATAGTAAAATGAATATAAAAATTTTGTTCAAACGCTGTAAATTGAGCATGCGGTAACGTTAATGCCATTAACATTAAGTCGTTTCCTAACCCCATCGTACAGTCTGCAATGCGCTGTGTACAATTTTCATCTTCAGCTATCATCTGAACTAAAGGTGGCAATACGCCATTTTTTTTATATTCCTTAAATTTTATATTCATCGTACTTTCCTGATAGCTAATTTTTTCATCAGGTGAAATATATAAATATATACCGTTTTTCTGGATGATGAGTACTGGCGTTGTTGAATTTGTAAAAAGTGATTTGATTGTACGTTTTTTTCTTTCTGTTAACTGGAATTGAATGTTATATTGTTGTAAATCATTACGAATGTTTTCAACATACATCAAAACATTCGCATCAGGCTTTACACAAGTTGTAACACGCAGAAAATTAACAGTTTTCATCAAATTGTTCTTTTATGTCCATACATAGCTCTTCAACAGGACGTCCTTCTATATGCTCTCTTGGTATAAAGCCAACTAAAGTCTTTCCTTTAAATAGAGCCATTGAAGGACTTGATGGTACTTGTGCGATATATTCCCTCATCGTATCTGTAGCTTCTCTATCCTGACCCGCAAAAACTGTAACAACATGATCAGGTTTAATCGGGTTCTGAGTAGCGACTGTAACTGCAGCTGGTCGTGCAAGTCCAGCTGCGCAACCACATACTGAATTCACAACGACAAATGTCGTTTCTTCTCCTACTGAATTAAAATGGTCATTAACCGCTTCACTCGTTTCAAGTGAAATAAATCCGTGATTCGTTAATTCACTTCTCATTCCTTCAGATAATTGTTTCATATAAGCTTCATATGCATTCATAGTTATTCTCCTTTATTTCTATTTGATATTTGTTTCCATACAGATCCAACAGCTTTTTCACCATTCATTATGCGTTCATATGCCATTTTCACCTGCAGTCGTACTTCAAATGCAGCATCGTCTAAGTGAGCTTTTAAGTAAGGTAAACTTGTCTCATCACCTTCATCATATATAAACATGGCCGCACGCCATCTTACTATTGGAGATTTATCACTTAATGCATCATGCATTACTGGCAAACTTTCTTTAAATCCAAAGTCACTCAATGTATCACCTGATGTTCTTCTAACGGCGATATTTTTATCGTGCATCGCAAGATGAAGAAGCGGCAAAACGCTTTTATCCTCTATCATTCCTAGAAACATAACTGCAAGTCTTCTTAATTGAGGCGCTTCATCATTTAACACAACTTTGAAAAATTCAATATCTGTTTCATCTGGTGTTGGATATGCATCGAGCATACGATAACGCGCTTTCCAGTCTTCAGTATTTAAGTATGTCTCAATGGAAACACGACTTAATCGCTTAGTTAAATCCTCATGTTTATTTTCCTGACCTATTACAACAAGTTCTGCAAGTCGTTCATCTGTATACAAAGCATCAAGTTCATCTTTTATCGTTTTAATAATTTCTTCATCTGTACCGTAACGAACACCAAAATCAACCCATTTTCTAAGTAATATGACATTATCGTCATCATTCTGACTGTTTAACATCGCATCGATAAAACGAACATCGAGTTGTTTTCTTGTCTCATTTTCATGAGATGTTACTTTAATTTGATAAGGGATATTTTTAAAATGCAGCACTTCAACCGATTTTTCACCTGAATCAATCGTTTCTTTCATCATTTCATTCATTTCATCTGATTGATCAAACACGTTTTTTATTTGAGGTAATAACATCTCCCAGTCACTTCTCGGCTTTTTATCAACTGAAATAAAATCCATTGCCTGGAATATTGATTGAATGTCTTCTATATGAAGTAAAGCATTAATAAATTCAGGATTACTGTCACTTATTTCATTATATGTAATGCTTTTATTATCATTTTTACTTACATCTAATGTGATTTTTAAAGTGTTAGGACTCGGTGTCGGGTCTATTCTTTTTATTTGCATAAGTTCCTCCTATTGAAGTATATTTCCTAGTCGTTTTATTTCTATACCGACCGAACATTTTTTTATACAATAATGATGTGCATAATTTTTATTATATTGCTTTCGATGATATTCTTTAAGCAGACAATGCTCACAGTAATGATCATTAAGTTTATCTATTGTACGCAACGTCGCTTTCTGACTGATGTTCATATTTCCACCTCAAAATATAGTATAACAAATACACTTGTATATGAAATGTAGTTTGCCTATACATATTGCAATATCACTATATACCCCATATAATACTAAAGTTGACTTTAAAAAGGAGGTAAAATATGACGAACGAAATTTGGGCATTAATTGCGTTTTTAGCGACATTTCTATTGCTCGTTATAATGTACAAGTACTTTGGTAAAGAAGGATTATTTGTTTGGGTCGCAATCGGGACTATAATTGCAAATATTCAGGTTACGAAGTCGGTTGAGCTCTTCAGCATTTCAGCGACGCTTGGGAACGTTTTATTTGCATCTATCTATTTAGCAACAGATATCCTAAATGATAAATACGGACGACGTACTGCAAAAAAAGCTGTCTGGTTAGGATTTGCATCTGCAATTATTATGACGATTCTAATGACAATTTCTCTCCAGTTTAAACCAGGTGAAAGTGATATCGCTCAGCAAAGTTTAGAAACATTATTCGGAATAGTACCGCGTATCGTGCTCGGTTCTATTGTTGCATATATTATTGGCCAGTACGTAGATGTATATTTATTTAACAAAATTAAACAGAAGTTTTCATCGGATAAAACATTTATTATTCGTGCATACGGCAGTACAATCATAAGTTCAATTATTGATACTGCATTATTTACAGTCATTGCATTTACCGGTATATTACCTAACAATGTACTGTTCGAAATATTCATCACGACTTATTTATTCAAACTCATATCAACGTTGCTAAATGTTCCGTTTGGTTATTGGGCGAAATCATATCATAAAGAGGATATATAATGGTACAAGTTTTCATTGATGCAGCAACAAGACAATCTCCATTACAAAGTGCATGCGGCATTGTTATCAAGCACGATAGTTCTATTATAGAACATGGTGAATATCTGGGTGAAATCGATAATCATCACGCTGAGTGGCAAAGTTTAATTATTGCATTAAAAGTATGTAAGAAACATAAATTTACATCACTATTAATAAAAACAGATTCAAAAATCGTTGCGGACTCCATTCAGAAAAATTATGTTAAGAATCAAGAATATAAACAATATTTATCAGCAATTCATGAATTAGAGAAAGCTTTCGAATTATTAATTATCGACTGGATTCCAAGAAACATGAATAAACACGCAGATACGATAGCGAGAAGAACCTTAAATCAAATTCATTGATTTAAGGTTCTTTCAATAACTTCAAGTACACCACTTTTATTATTAGATGGCGCAATAAAATTTGCATGATGTTTTACATTAACATCTGCATTGTTCATCGCATAGCTGTTCTTTGTTAACTGCATCATTGAAATATCATTTTCTCCATCGCCAAACACATAAAGTTCATCAGGATTAATCTGTTGCTCGTTTATTAAATATGTTAGCATCAATGCTTTATCAACCGCTCCAGTTATATCTATGCAATGCCCTCCGCTATAAACACATGTCAAACTATTGGGAATTATCGTTCGGACACTTTCTAATTCACTTCTACGAGATGACACGGTTACTTTTAATATATCATCTTCAATTTCTTTATAATGACTTACTTTTATAAATTCAGGATAATATGGCTGAGCAATTTCAATAAAATCCTCATCTGCATTTAACGGTACATATGCATTGTATACTGATGTAGCCACAAAGTTGTAATTATTTTTTGTGAGTGCAGAAAAAGCCAAATTAAAATCATCACGATTAATCGAAACACTATTAATAACACGTTCGTCCATCTCAAGCAGCGCACCATTTTGAGAAATATAGATAATGTTGTCATACGATTCGAAATATTTTTTAAGCACGACGGAATGATTACTACTGGCAACGATAAAATAAATATTTAAACGAAGAAGCTTTTTATATAGTCGTGCAAACCTAAGTTCATCAAATGTATGCTGATCATTTAAAAATGTGCCATCTAAATCAACTGCGATTACTTTCATTTCAAAATTCCTTTCACGTGAAACAGTTATTTTAATGTATATCGGGTTGATTTCCCCTGACCTACTTTAATAATTTCATCGTCCTTCTGAAGCGCAACGAGTGCTCTTTCTATTGTTTTCCGACTAATATCTGCAAGTTTAATTTCTATATCAGATCTTGCAAGTGGTTGAAACGAACGATTTAATAAATCCAGAACACGATAATAAGGTTCATAACGTTTAGTGTTAATGAGCTGCATTTGATTAAAAAATTGTTCATAGCATTCAACTAAATGACGAAGGAAAAAAATAAAAAATGAATGAAATGACGTTGAATTCGCAGTAATTGATTTATAAATATCAATATCTGAAACAATATATGCTTCTAAATTATTATATTTTAGACCGATAAAGTTATGTTTTAAGAGTAATAACGTCATCAGAAGATGCATAAATTTTATATGATGCGTTTTAAAGGGCTTAAGTTGATTCAAATCATAAATAAACTTAAATATACATTCTAATTCATTACGTAATTTTAAGTTTGAATGATACGAATCAATTATTAAACGCATTGATTTTTCAGATTCATGATCTAAAGTTCGAATAATATCTGTATTACCTGCCGTCATCTCTAAAAACATTTTAATACATTCATCATACGTTATATCTATAAACTCATAATCACTATAAATATAAATAAGTGCATCTCTATACCCCATTAATGCTTCATCATCTGCATCAATAATCTCTCTTTTGTAATCAATCATCTGTATTACACGTGTATTTGCAAACTGTTTATTACTCAACTGCATCGTATATTTCAATGCATTTATCATCGTCACTCGATTTATTTTTATCAATGCTTTTTGATGTGGTTCACTTATTATTTCCTGCATCCCTTTATATGTGTAAATACGTGTTAATAAGTTAACTATTATTTGCTGTTCATTATTAAATATAGACATCATTACACCACCTTTATCAGTCATTTTACCATATATGACTGATAAAGTATGCATTAAATTATGTTTATGAATCTGAAAACTGAGTTGAGTTCATATTCTGAACAAACATCCATTAACACATTGTTATCTACTACGTAAGACATATTTGATACTATTTCGTCAATATTTAATGGCACTTCAGTATGGATTTCAGCGAGTTGCAGAGAGATATCGAGCGCTTTACGTGCATCATTAATTTTATTTTGCTGGCCTTTTGGTAATTCGTCGATCGATTGTAATACACCACTAACAGAATGATAATTCTGTATAAGCTTAAGTGCCGTTTTTTCACCTATACCTTTAACACCAGGGTATCCATCAGCAGTATCTCCCATAAATGCTTTTACATCAATCAGTTGAATTGGGTCAAGCTGATATTCATCTTTGAAGCGGTCTGTATCGTATTTATTATAAATATTAAAACCTTTTTTAATAAGCCAGACTTCAATATGTTCATCCAGTATTTGCAGCAAATCTCTATCACCACTTATTACGGTAATATGATAATTGTTATCCAGACTTTTCGCTAAAGTACCTATTACATCATCAGCTTCATAATGATGTACACCGATATTCAGAAAACCTAATGCTTTTGAAACACTTTGAGCCATTTCAAATTGTGGAACAAGCTCTTCCTGAGGCGCAGGTCGATGCGCTTTATAATTTTCATCAATATCATTACGGAACGTTTTAGCACCCATATCCCAACAAACGATAACGTGCTCGGCATTTGTATCTTTAATTGCACTTAACGTATGTTTTACAAAGCCTTGAACACCATTAGTAGGAATCCCTTCTGAGTTTTTCATATAATTGCCATGCAGACTCGTTGCAAAGAAATGTCTGAATAGCAATGCCATACCATCAACAATCAATATATTTTCCATACTTATTCTCCAGTCTCAATTTTTTCAGGATAAATGTTACACCATTCTGAAAAACTACCAGCATATAGTGCAACGTCTGCATCAAGCGATTTTAACGCTGCATATAGTGGTGTAGCAGATAATCCTGATCCGCAATAAACAATAGATTTCTTATTTAATACATCTCCAAATATGTCCTTTAATGCTGCGCCACTTTTTATAAAACCTTGTTCAAAAATTTTGGTGAACGGTATATTAATAGCACCCGGTATATGTCCAGCAATCGGATCAATTGGTTCATATTCACCTTTGTATCTTTCGTGATTACGGGCATCAATCAAAATTTGTTTTTCTCCATTATTAATTTCATTATGCGTCTTAAAAATCGCACAATTGTATTCGTCATTATAATTTATCGTTTCGTCAGTCATTTCATCAAATTTGACGGATGAAATATATTCGTTTATGTTAATAAATACTTTATCATCATTATTTGCAAGCGGAAATTGATTCAAATTTTCAAAACTACCGTCAATAATATAACAATTCAAATGAACGAGATGACATAAATACAGAAATCTTGTAGCATAAAATCCGTCCTTATGATCAATCGCTATAATGTGCTTACCTTTACTTAAATTGCTGACAGAATGATAAAACAAATTTAAGTCTGGCAATGGATGCCTGCCACCACTGATTTTATTATCTCCTGTTAGTAATGGATAAATATATATACTATTTTTTATATGCGAATCTAAAAAATTTTGAAATGTTGCACGTTCATCATCCATAATACCGCGACAATCAAAAATGATGGCTTCATCTGATGCATATAATTGATAAGCCTCATGCTCATCTATCCATATCTTCATCTCATCACCTTAACTTTCTAATATTTGTTTTATTTGAAGTACAGTGCGATCATCCAACTTAGTTTGAAGTTTGTCATCAATCTCTAAATTAATTTGATGATTCATATTGTTAATATGTTGCTTTATAATCAATTCGCTTTCTTTTAAGTTCTTATTCATCATTAACTCAAATTGCTTTAATATTTGCTCCATTTCATTCATTGTTAGTGCATGAATTTGTGTAAAGAGCGTATCTCTTAACTTCATGTCCTTTAATTGTTTTTCTTTAATTGCAGGTAAACTGATTTTTTCAATTTCATGCGCTATCGAACTAAATTTTATATCCTGCATCATTAATATTGGTAGTTTGAATGATACATCTTCTGTAATATTATACTTCATTAATTGTTCAGAAATTAATGCCGTTTCAGCTTTATAATACGTTTGTGCCGCCTTATTGAGCCTTGGAACAATGAATTGGAATTCAGATATTAATTTCGTTGCAACAGCGTTTTTGTATTGATTTTCCATTGCAGCATTCAATTGTGATGTATTAATTTCTGACTTGATAATATCATAGAGCTGTATTTTCATCTTATCCTTTAAATATGTAACTTGCTCATGAAGAAATCGTTCAAGATTCGTTGCAATGTTCGTGATAATATTCTCAGGTAATGGCTCATTTTGTAACCATTCATTATACTGATTTTGTTGTAACGCCTGCTGTTCTTTAAATGATTCATAGTTAGTTACCATACTTTCGGCATTTCGTAATAGTCTATGCGCATTCATGTTAAACTGTTTAATTTTTTGAACTCTACTTGTAGTTGATACAAAGTGTTCTACATCAGACACAAATGCTGAGAATCTTTCATCATATTGTGTTAAAGCTGATTTGCTAGATACAGGATAAATAGCATCATGTATGTTAAGTTGGCTTAATTCATTTTTCAAGTAATTAGTCACAAGATCAAGTTCATCATCATTTTTTCTTAAATCAACCGCGTTAATGACAAAGAAATTCTTACTTTCTTCATTCATAACTTCAATTTCATTTAAATACGTTAAAAACGCCTTATCTTTTTCAGTGTAAACATGATTATAGTAAGAAACATATATAAGTAAATCGCTGTCAGCAATTATTTCTGTCGTTTCCATCGTATGACGACTGTTTGTACTTCCTGTACCAGGTGAATCGATGATAATTTTATTTTTAAGGAATTCATTTTCTATTCCTATCTTAATTTTATTAACAAAAGCCGCATGACTATCTTCAGCTGTGTATTTTTCAATTTCATTTTTATCGATTTCAATCGTAGATGCATTGATAATATATGATTTATAAATTGAGTAATTATCAATTATCCCTTGAGCAAAGCTTTTGTCTTCATCACTTAAGATTTTAAGCTGACGCTTATTCTGTTTTATCCATTCCTGGATTGATTGATAATTTGGATGTGTAATTGATGTCATACTGTTTAACTTATTCAATAACACCTCTTCACTTTTAAATGTTACATAGTGCTTATCTCCATAATATAATTCGGTTATACTCGCCGTTGTTGGATTTGGGGATGATTTTAATATTTCTTCCTTTAACATTGCATTGATTAATGCACTTTTTCCTGCACTGAATGCCCCAAAAACGACTATTTTTGTAACATCTTCCTGTATTCTTCTGAGTTGTGCTTCTAACTTTTCTATATCAGGTTTAAAATATGCTACGTCATTAAACATTTGTAACACTTGTGTTTCAAGTTCCACCTGCTCACCTGCACCATTATTTTTGTGTTGCGTCTTATGAGGTGTTATATTTTCAGTTTTTAAGTTTAATGTCACATATGATCTATCAATCAACTTATCTATCGACTCATCGATATGTATATAGTAATGCGTATAATTCCTAGTCGTAATTGAAGTAATTAGTTTTTCATTTTCAAAATAGTCATAAAATAAACTTGATTGATGAATGTCACTATCATTATTTATTTTAGACAAATTTATACTTTTTATGAACTTTTGAAGCCACGATTTCTGATTTTGTACAATAAACTGTTCAATATATTTCTTTAATTGTTCAGAAAATATTAATACATAGTCTTTCGTAACTTCAGGTTGTGCTTTTATATGCTTTTGTACATCATCTACTGTTACGATATAACGAATTTCATTTAATAGTGATGGCGTTTCACTATACTTTGAAAACTGATCATAAAAATGCCTGAGTTGAAAATTAATTTGTTTATCGAGAATATCATTTAACATTACAACAACTTTCTCAGTTGTTGTATTACGCGCATTCTGCAGCTTAGCCTGTTTACCGAATAGACCACCAACTTTATAATTTTGTGCAAATGTCTCAAGCATCTCTGCGATTTTTTCACGGAGTTCAAAAGGCATTAAGTATGCATTTGTGATGATTTTTCTTACTTCCTCTATTATTCGTTCAGAATTGTCGTCGGCAGTAAGCAATTGAATTTGTTCATTTAATGTTTCCTGTGTTTTACTTCTTTCAGACGCATTTTCTACTTCTGATTCATCAATCTCTAATTTTGATAATAGCGCTGCTTTCTTTTCTTTAAGATATTCAGTTTGAGACGCTTCAATATAATTAATAATTCGATCATAATAAGCATCTCTATTTTTAATATTTTCATTTATTACTTCTTTTAATGTTGAATCTAATTGTAAAAATTGATTATGTTCACATTCAAATATCGATGTGTAAATGATTTGTTCAACAGCAATACCCCATAGGTTGATATTATTTTGAATCGTTTGCTCAAATGCTTCAAACGATAGTTCATTTTCATTATGCTTGTCAATTTGATTGATGACTAATATGACCGGCACTCCAAGCTTATTCATATCTTTAATCTGATTAAAATTTTTTTCTGAATTTACATGATTGTATTCAACTGTATAGAAAACAACATCGCTTATTAATAAGTACTTTAAAGTACTTTCCTCATGATTTTTAAATGTCGCATCAATTCCAGGCGTATCCTGAATAACAGTTCCTTTTTGAAATGGCAAATTATCTTTATGAATTTCAACAGATTCGATTTGAGTATTGGAAGTGTTTACTTGCTTAACGGTTTTATAATCATCAACATCCGTATACGTCTGATTTTCCATATTTATACGGATTAAAGATTTATCATCACTAATGATTTGTGCCGTATTACTCGTTGTTGGTATCGGTGAACTTGGCAGAATTTCTTCTTTACATATTTTGTTGATTAACGAAGACTTTCCTGACGAGAAATGGCCGATAAAACTAACAATATTATATTGATAATGTACTTTCTTTATCACTTCATTTATTTGGCTGACAAGTAAATGATGATCAGACTTTTCAACTTCTTTCTTTAATTGATATAACATTTTAATCGTTTCAGTATTTTTCATTTCATACCCCACACTAAAATTTATTTGTGAAAAAAATAACGAAATCTCAAAAAGTGTGATAAATATCACATTAATATATGTAACACTCTATTATTATAAAGAAAGAAAAGTTAATAAGAAAGGGTGTTCGATATGAAGGACGATAAAAATTTAAATCAAGCCAATGATCATTCAGATCATAAAGATTTAGATTTACGTGGCACAATGGCATCTGTACTTACATTAGGTGCAATTTTTGTGATTACATGGTTTGCAATTTTCATATTATTTATTGAACGAATTTAGGAGGGGAAAACATTGCATAAGTTAGAGAAAATTTGGCTTGGACTAGGTATAGGTTCATTAGTGCTGTTTCTAGGTATTATATTTGTTTCTGCGTTACATAATGGACATGAGCCTATTGCAAGTGGACGTGAATTCATCGCACCAGAACTCATCGATAAAGATGAAGTATTCAGTAAGCCAGGTTTACATAAAGTTGAAGGAAAAGAATGGGATTATGAATTAGTATTTGTAGTTTCTGCATTCAACTACAACCCTGGTAAAGTTGAAATTCCAAAAGGTTCAAAAGTAAAAATTATCGCAACAAGTCGTGACGTAGTTCACGGATTTGAAATTGCACATACAAACGTAAATATGATGATTGAACCAGGTCATATTTCTACATTTGTGAAGACGTTTGATAAAAAAGGTGAATATTTATTATTATGTAATGAATATTGTGGTATGGGACACGCTGATATGAAGTCAAACATTAAGGTGGTTGATAAATAATGAACGAATTTAAATTGGATAATGGTGCATTCGACGACAGATCTACGTTTAGAAATCACCATAAAGAAGAAATGGCAAATCGTGTAGAAATGTCAAAACAAGACGGTAAACTAGTAATGGCACACATGTATGTTGCTATCGTATGTTTAATAATTGGTGGTTTAGCAGGATTACTGCAAACACTAGTACGCTCAGGTACTTTAGAATTACCAGCAGGTATTGGTTATTATCAAATATTAACAGTTCATGGTATTATTTTAGCTTTAGTATTAACAACATTTTTTATTTTAGGTTTCCAGACTGCCGCTGTAATTCGTACTTGTGGTGAGCTTAGCCCACTACAACGTAAATTAATTTGGCTTGGTTTCTGGGTAATGTTAATTGGTACTGCAATGGCAGCTACAATGGTTCTTCTTAATAAAGCGACAGTTTTATATACTTTCTACGCACCATTAAAAGCACATGTTATTTTCTATGTTGGTATGGCACTTGTAGTTGTTGGCTCATGGTTATCAGCTGCTGGACAAGTGATGCGTTATGCACAGTGGAAAAAAGAGCATAAAGGACAGAAGTCACCATTACTTTCTTATATGGTTGCAATCAATAATGTTATGTGGTTCGTATGTTCTATTGGTGTTGCTTCTACTGTATTATTCCAGATGATTCCTTGGTCTCTTGGATTAGTTGAGCGCATTGATGTTACACTTAGTCGTACGTTATTCTGGTACTTTGGTCACGCATTAGTTTATTTCTGGCTATTACCTGCTTATATGGCATGGTATGCTGTCGTACCAAAAATTATCGGTGCAAAAGCATTCAGTGATAATTTAGCACGCATGAGTTTTATGTTATTCCTGTTCTTCTCAATTCCGGTTGGTATTCACCACCAATTAACAGAACCAGGGATTGATGTAACTTGGAAATATGTACAAGTTGTATTAACGTTTATGGTAGTAATTCCTTCATTAATGACAGCATTTAGTTTATTTGCAACATTTGAAGCATATGGACGAAATATCGGTGCAAAAGGATTGTTCGGATGGGTTAAAACGCTACCTTGGAGCGATGCACGTTTCGTATTACCATTCATTGGAATGGTTGCATTCATTCCAGGTGGTGCTGGTGGTTTAGTAAACGCATCTGCCCAAATGAACCAAGTTGTACATAATACAATCTGGATTACAGGTCACTTCCATTTAACAGTTGCAACAGCTGTAATCTTAACATTCTTTGGTACAATGTATTGGTTAATACCACATGCTACAGGTCGTGTAATGACTAAAGCAATCAACAAATTAGCAATAGCACAAGGCATCATGTGGGCAATTGGTATGTCAATTATGTCTGGTGCGATGCACTATGTTGGATTATTCGGAGCACCTCGTCGTTCAACTTACTCGACTTATGGCGGTTCAGAAATTGCTGCTGAATGGATTCCTTATCAAGTCATTCAGGCAATTGGTGGTACGATATTATTCATTTCAATTATTATGGTTGTAATCGTATTTATTCAGCTTGCATTCTTTGCACCTAAAGGTTATGAAGCATTCCCAGTTTCTGAAGCAATGGATGAAGCTGCACCAGTTTATAAATTCGTAGAAAACTGGAAATTCTTAATCGTCGTTACAATCGCACTTATTTTAGTGGCATATACTGTGCCGATTGGACAAATGTTTATGAATCCACCTCCAGGTGCTGCTGGTATGGGTGAAGGTAAACTTTGGTAAACAATTAATAATGACATAATTAATAAAAGCGATAGAAACATTAAATAGTTTCTATCGCTTTTAATTTTGTTTTATTTTTTACCCCAATATTGATAATACGTACATTCAATATAGCCATTAAATAGTTTACGACGTTTTGTCGCCTTTTGACCGATTAATGTTTCAAATGTTTTATAACTCGTCAAAATATAAAGTGACCATTCAGGATTTTTATGAATTAATTCACCTAAAAATTTGTACATTTCCTCAACTTCTTTTCGTTCACCGATACGTTCGCCATATGGTGGATTCCCGACAATTGCACCTTTCTCTCCAGTTAAAGTTAAATCATGTACATTCATTTGCTTAAACGTAATAATATCACCAAACCCAACTTCAATCGCATTGTTTTTAGCAATTTCCACCATCTTAGGATCAATATCACTTGCGGTAATTGAAATTTCCTTGTCATATTCTGCAACTTCTTCAGCAAGTGTACGTTCTTCATCAAATAATCCATCAGGAATAATATCCCACGCTTCACTTGCAAAATCTCTATTGAAACCCGGTGCAATATTTTGCGCTATCATTGCAGCTTCAATGGCAATTGTTCCAGAACCACAAAATGGATCAATAAAAGGTGTTTCACCTTTCCAGTTTGATAATAATACTAATGCAGCAGCTAAAGTCTCCTTCATCGGTGCTTCCCCTTGTGCAAGTCTGTAACGTCGTTTATGTAGTCCAGCACCTGATGTATCAATTGTGAGGAGTACTTCGTCTTTCAGTATACTTACTTCAACTTTATATAGTGCACCTGTTTCTGTGAGCCACCCTTGCTTTCCATGCGCACGTTTAAGTCTTTCAACAATCGCCTTTTTAACAATAGCCTGACAGTCAGGAACGCTGAATAATTTAGACTTTAAGCTCTTACCTTGTACAGGAAACTGACCATTTTCACTAATAAAATTCTCCCATGGAATTTCTTTCGTTTTATCGAATAACTGTTCAAATGTTGTTGCATAAAATCTACCAACAACAAGTTTAACTCTGTCCGCACTTCGTAACCATAAATTTGATTTTACTATTGCTCGCGCATCACCATTGTACAATACACGACCATTTTCAATTGTTGTTTCATACCCTAGTGCCTGAATTTCTTTTGCTGCGATTGCTTCCATACCCATAGGTGTTGTCGCTAATATTTGATACATAACATTCTCCTTGTTAACATAATATTTTTATACTCATTTAAATAATCACTCATTTTATTTTAACATTGAATCATACAATAAAAAAAGCCCTCCATATGGAGAGCTTATGCTAGAAAGATATCTCTATAAGCCATGTTCTGTACCATAGTACTACTAACGAGCCTAGTTACTCTCGTACGCCGGTGATAATCATCTGTCTGTACTTTCATACCTCTTCTATACGTTCATTTCCGCTAGAAAAGTGCTCCTACCAAATTTGGATTGCTCACTCGAGGGGTTTACCGCGTTCCACCTTCTTTATTTCTAAAGAAGCTACGTCACTGTGGCACTTTCAAACTACTTAAACCATATCATTGACTTAGGTTTGTTCATTGCCGTCAAATTAATGCCCTGGCTTATTGTTTCACCAGGCACGATCACTACAGCCATCTCAGGCATGTGTGAGCATGGACTTTCCTCTATATATTAATATAGCGATTATCCGAGATATCTTTATATTAGAACCCATTATAGCATGGATATGATTATTTCTCTAGTTAATTATTTACCAAATACAGCTTTCTCTAAATTAGAAATACGTTTTAGTAAATCAAAATTATTCGTATTTGCAGGACTTTCACTTCTACCAGTCGCAAGTCTCATTCTTAAATCTTCAATTTCACGCTTCAGCTTACTATTTTCATCCATAATTTTTAATAATTGATGATTCATATCTGACATCTTCTGATAGTCTTCTATTACATCATCTAAGAAGCTATCAACGTCTTCCGGCTTAAAGCCTCTAAACATTGTACGTTCGAATTCTTTTTCATAAATATCTTTTGCTGATAATTTTAAATTAATATCTGCCATAATTAATTCCCCTATTCTGAATGTTCTTCTATATAATTATTTACAAAATCTGATAAATCCTGCATCGTTATAATATCAATATTATATTGATTTTTTGAAGCAAAATCAACGAGCGTCTTTTTAAAATATTTCGCACTGCCTTCATATTCTTCATCATAAAACAAAAGAGTGCCTTCAGTATTATCCAGTACAAACTGATCTGTATTTCTAAATTGGTGGCCACCTTGATAAGTGCTGTCATGTGCCGATGTTACAAAGTCTGCACGTGCGCAAATCTGGCTATAATACAGTTGGTTTTCTTCATTCCATTTACTGAAGTGTTCCAAAAAAGGAGTAATGATACTCAACTTTATGTCATAATGTTTCTTTAGTCGAATGACTACTTCTGCTGCCCAAAGTTCTACCCCGAGTTGTCCTTCTATAATAACCCATTCTAGTCCTTCTTCAATGTATTCCTTAATGCGTTGCTGCAAATACAATTTAATATATTTAACTTCTTGCTGTTTATTATTGAATATATTTAATTCATATGGTTTATATCCTGTAATATAAATTGATTTCATGAGACTGTCATTCTTTTTATATAGTTAACTTCATGTTTCACTGCTTTGTATTGATCAATAAAAACTTTTTTACTCGTTTTACTGAAAAAGCAGCTGACAGAAATATCTCTTAAATGCGCAATACATAAATCGTATTTCTTTTCATTCATAAGCGGTAATGACGTAATTTCATCTTTATATTGATTAAGCAAAGTAATATGATGATCAACTTTTTCAGTAAATGGTTGCACATCCATAACGAAGTTAAATGCATGACCTGCTTTTGCTAATTCGAAGTATTTTTCAATCTTCTCTAGATCATAAATTAAGCTTTGAATACATTGTTGTAACATATATTATCTCCATTTCGCTTTTATGATACACTCATTGTATATTATATTAATAAACTTCACAAATAGGATGAGTAAAATGGTGAATTATCCAAACGGTAAAAAACATAAGTCTAAAGCATTAGTTACAAAGCAATTAAAAAATAGTAAAATAGAGTATGGTAAACGTGGAATGCGATTTGAAGAAGAAATTGACCTATCCAATCAATTTTATATGAAGGAAAATATCGCGATTATCCATAAAAAGCCGACACCTGTTCAAATTGTTGATGTATCATATCCGAAACGTTCACAAGCGGTAATTAAAGAAGCATACTTCAGAAAACCGTCAACAACAGATTATAATGGTATATATAAGGGTAAATATATTGACTTTGAAGCAAAAGCAACGCAAAATAAAACTAGCTTTCCGCTCAATAATATTCATAAACATCAAGTCACACATATGCAGCAAGTTACAGATCATGGTGCGATTTGTTTTATATTATTTTATTTTTCTTCGCATGATGAAGTATATCTTCTACCATTCACTGCATTTAAAAAATATTGGAGTGCATATTTGCAGGAGAAAACGAAATCAATACCATACCTTGATATTCAAAAAGAAGGTATACATGTAAACAGGAAATTTCAGCCAAGAATTGATTATATTCAAGCGGTTAACAGCATTTATTTTAATGGATTAAATGAAAGCGAGGAAATTTAAATGACGAGAAAGAAAAAGAAACGTAATATAAAAAGAATAATTTTGCAAATTGTTGGTGGATTATTTTTATTATTTGCAAGTTTATTTATTTGTGCGATGTTATTGTTTCTTTATTATGCTTATAAAGCACCTAAATTTGATGAAGCAGCATTACGTGATCAATTACCAACAAAGATTTATGATAAAGATGACAATCTCGTAACAGTACTTCAGATGGGTCAAAAAAGAGAACGTATTAAATTTCAGGAAGTGCCTGACCAATTGAAAAATGCAGTGCTTGCAACTGAAGATAATCGCTTCTACGAGCATGGTGCAATTGACTTTAAGCGTCTAACCGGTGCAGTCTTCAGTAATGTATCTAGTGGATTTGGTTCTCAAGGTGCATCTACTATAACGCAGCAAGTTGTTAAACGATCATTTCTAACGGATAAAAAATCCCTCGAACGAAAAGCACAGGAAGCATACTTATCATACCGATTAGAACAGGAATACAGTAAAGATGAAATATTTGAAATGTATTTAAATAAAATCTATTATTCAGATGGAATATACGGTGTAAAAACTGCAGCAAGATATTATTTCAATAAAGATTTAAATCAGCTCACTCTTGCAGAAGCAGCATATTTAGCAGGGCTTCCCCAAGTTCCGAATACTTATAATCTATATGATAATCCTGAAGCGGCAGAAAAACGTAAAGATACAGTGTTATACTTAATGAATCGACACGGTCGAATTACGAAAGCTGAAATGGAAGAGGCACAAAATCAAGATTTATCAACAAATCTTGTACAGAGAACAACAGCACAAAGACAGAATTTAGAACAAAATGATCCTAAATATGCATCGTATATTAATGTTATTAAACAGGAAATAAGAAATAATAAAGAATTTGAAGGCAAAGACTTACAGGATATATTAACGAGTGGCTTATCCATCTATACAAATATGGATAATAACGCACAAACGTCATTACAAAATAATACAGACAATATGAATATTTATAAAAATAAATATCATCAAGCAGCCTCATCTATTGTAGATACAAAGACTGGTGCACTGATAGCGATTAGTGGTGGTCGCAACTATAAAGATGTTGTTGATCGTAATTTAGCGACTGACATTCATCCTGTTGGGTCTACAATTAAACCGTTTTTAAGTTATGGACCTGTCATTGAGAATGAACAATGGTCGACCGGACATAGAATACAAGATGAAGCGGAATATGATATTCATGGTATTAAATTCAGAAACTACGACAAACAAAGTCATGGATTAGTTACAATGCGAGATGCGATTAGACGAAGCTTAAATATTCCGGCGTTGAAAACGTTCCAGGCAGTGCAACAGGAAGCTGGTAACGGTGCTCCAGCAAAATTTGCTAAAAATGTGGGATTGAACTATAAATCGTCCGATTTAGGGCCTTCAGATGCACTTGGTGGCTCGTCTAGTGAATTCTCTCCTTTACAGATGGCAAGTGCATATGCATCTTTTGGTAATGGTGGAACATATAATGAAGCACATGCAATTCGAAAAGTAGTTACACAGGATAACGAAACAATAAACTTTGAATATAATTCAAGAAAAGCTATGGAAGATTATACGGCATATATGGTGACTGATATGCTTAAAGGTACTTTTGAGCCTTACGGAACAGCATACGGCAGCCAAATTCCTGGTTTAAACCTTGCCGCAAAAACAGGTACTGGTACATATGGCGATGAAACATATATAAAATATAACTTACCTGATAATGCAGCTAAAGATGTTTGGATTGTTGGCTATTCTCCGAGATATACAATGTCTGTATGGATGGGCTTTACACAAATGGCTCAGTATGGTGAGAACTCCTTCGTAGGACCAGATGAACAGTCATTACCTAAAGAGTTGTTCAGGCAAGTTATGAGTGAAATCAGTCCGATAGATGGTGCTGATTTTGAAATGCCTGATTCAGTAGAACGTTCAGGAGGATTCCTCCAAGTTAAAGGGAATTCTGATAATAATATAACGACATCAATTAAGCCTAATAGCAATAATGAAACTGTTCGAGATGATTCTCGAGCAGTTTCTAATAATCGTTATAAAGTAATTAGATCGCAACCGACAACGGAAGAACCGGTAACGACTGAACGTAAAACTATAGAAAAACCGACGACTGAGGCAAAAACTGTAGAGAAACCGACGACTGAACGTGCTACTACAGAGCCAACGACAACACAACCAGCAACAACACAGCCGGCAACGACACAGCCTGCAACGACACAACCAGCGACGACACAGCCAGCAACTACTCAATCACCTTCATCTAATTCGACACGTCCATAAAATAAACCAGAGCAATGCATTATCCCATTGCTCTGGTTTATTTATTTTTCAAATTATATATTGCTTTAAGTTTTAATACTTCCTTCATCATCGTTTTTAACTGTTCATATCCCATATAGTGATACTTTCTACCTTCAATATAATGTATTCTATCATCAAAGTTTAATGGACACTTTTCATAATTATGCATTTCACTATTTTCTTCGTATCCATTAATTTCGTTAAGTAAATTAATGAGTATATTAAAATATTCATCAATAAGGTTTCGGACGTCCTGCTGCTTTAGTCTTCTATCCTTTACCGCTAAATCTATTTTCGTCTCTAACTGTTTAATTTGTGCTTTCATTCGACAATCACCTTATGACGCTTTTTTCCTTCACGACAGTCATTTAATAAAGGACAGTCCAAACATTTAGGGTTTCTGGCCGTACAATGATACCTTCCAAAAAATATAAGTTGGTGATGTGTTTTATTCCATCTTGATTTAGGTATTTTTTTGCACAATGTTTCTTCTACTTGCTTTACGTTATCTTTCCACCTGCATATACCAAGGCGTTTAGAAACTCTTTCTACATGAGTATCTACTGCAAGTGCTGGTATTCCAAAAGCAACAGATACAACAACATTCGCAGTTTTCTGCCCAACACCAGGTAACTTAACGAGTTCAGCATGTGACTCTGGAATCTCCCCATTATATTTTTCTAATAGTATTTTGCATAATGCCTGAATGTTTTTCGCCTTATTTTTATATAAACCTATCGATCTGATATCTTCCATTAATTCTTCTAATGGAACTGCCAGGTAATCTTCTGGTGTTTTATATTTCTGAAATAAGTTTTTAGTCACTTTATTTACGAGTACATCCGTACATTGTGCTGATAATAATACTGCAATTGTAAGTTCAAATGGATTTTCATGAATCAGTTCGCATTCAGCATCAGGAAACATGTCATCAATTACATCAAGCATTTGCAATGTCTTCTTCTTACTTATCATATGGACTCTCTCCGTTCACCCAGTCAAATACAGGAATATCTGGTATTTCTTTTACTAAACTTTTATTTTTGAAATGCTGACTTACTGTTTTCGAATCAACAACTGTCTTTACATTTTTCTTCTTCCAGTTTAATAATATGCGATCAATATATTTAATACTTAGTTTATTATGCGCAGCTGCTTCATTTAAAGCTTCATTGATTAATTCAATGCTATGGCGGTCTTTATCAATCCAATGACTTATTGTTTCAATTTCAAGCGGTGTCATCGGTCTGGCAAATGTTAATTCAAATCTTTCAAATACTTTTTCAAAATTTAAATCATCATTTTTTGTCTTTTTCTCAAACATTAGTTTTGATTTATACGCTTCAATCTTTGTCTCTAAAGGAGATAAATCATAAATTTCATTAAATTGTGCATGACTATCCTTTTCTACAGTAATTTTAAGAATATCTTTACTAATAAGATTTTGAATAATCATCATTATCTCACTTTGGTTAATGCTCATATGATCTGCTAATACTTCAAATGATGGCAATTGCTGGAATTCAGACAACTCAATGATTTTTAATATGACAATGAGTTCAGTTTCACTCATATTAATTTTATGATAATAAATAAATAAATCGCTTGGAATAATTATCGGTTTACGAAAAAGCGACATACGTAGTCCTCCTTATAAGTTTCTTTAATTATTTCAGACTACATTAAAATCCGGACAAAATTAGAAAACAAATTTCATTTTCATAAATTGTCCGGATTGAAATTTAGTAATTAATATTAACAGTATTACGGATATAAGCGGTTTAATAGTCGTGGGAACGGACTCGTTTCACGAACATGTTCAACACCTGATAACCAAGCTACCGTTCTTTCTAATCCAAGTCCGAAACCTGAATGCGGTACACTACCATACTTACGTAAATCTGTATAATAACTATAAGCAGCTGGATCTAAACCATGTTCTTTAATGCGTTCTTCAAGAAGCGCTAAGTCATCAATACGTTCTGATCCACCGATGATTTCACCGTAACCTTCTGGCGCAATCATATCTGCACATTTAACCGTACCCTCTTCATCAGGATTTGGCTGCATATAGAAAGGTTTAATACTTGTAGGATAATTAATAATAAATACTGGCATATCATAGTGATTTGCGATTGCAGTCTCATGTGGTGCACCGAAGTCATCACCCCATTCAATATCATCGAAACCTTGTTCTTTAAGGAATTTAATCGCATCTGTATAAGTAATTCTTGGGAATGGTGTAGAAATTTGTTCTAACTTCGAAGTGTCACGTCCAAGAATTTTTAAATCTAATTGACAGTTTTTAAGTACCGATTGAACAAGATGCGTTACATACTGCTCCTGCACTTCTAAACTGTCCTCATGCGTATAAAATGCCATTTCTGGTTCTATCATCCAGAATTCAATTAAGTGACGGCGTGTTTTCGATTTCTCTGCTCTGAACGTTGGCCCGAAAGAAAAAACTTTACCATGAGCCATAGCTGCTGCTTCCATATATAATTGACCACTTTGAGATAAAAATGCATCTTCATCAAAGTATTTAGTATGGAATAATTCACTCGTTCCTTCAGGTGCTGAACCAGTTAAAATTGGTGGATCAATTTTAGTGAATCCTTCTTTGTTAAAAAATTCATATGTAGCACGGATAATTTCATTTCTGATTTTCATTACTGCATGCTGGCGTTTTGAACGTAGCCATAAGTGACGATGATCCATCAGGAAATCTGTACCATGTGCTTTAGGTGTAATAGGATAGTCGACCGCTTCGTGTATTACTTCAAGGTTCGTAACTTCCATCTCATAACCAAAATCAGAACGTTCATCTTCTTTAATTACACCTGTAATATATAAAGAAGATTCCTGTGTAATCCCTTTTGCAACTTTAAATAAGTCTTCACCAATTGATTCTTTTACAACGACAGCCTGCATAAAACCTGTACCATCTCTCAGTTGCAGGAACGCAATCTTACCGCTTGAACGTTTGTTTAAAATCCAAGCACCAATCGTCACTGTTTGACCGACAAAGTTCGGTGATTGATTTATTGTAATTTTCGTCATGTTAATATCTCCAATCATAGTGTTTATAATAATATTTTACCAATTATCCATTAGAAAGATAAGTGGTGTGTATTAAATTTTTTGATTTATTTCATCAATAACTTCTGTGAATGTATTAATATTGCCACTTTCTACATGAAATGACTTTAAAATATGAGAAAAGTGCGAAGAAAACTTCCCTTCAAGTATCCTTCTGTCAAAACAAATAAGCATTCCCCTATCATTTTCATTTCGAATGAGCCTACCTGTTGCCTGGTGCAACTTATTAACTGCACTTGGTAACTGATAATCCATAAACACATCATTTACTTCATCTCTCATGAGCATAATGTTTAAATCGTCCGGATGCATAAACGGTAAGGAGATGATCATCACCGTTTTAAATCCATCATATTTAAAGTCTACTCCTTCATAAAATGTCTGCGTTGCTAAAAATACACCTTTATCAAGTAAATTAAACTGCTCGTTCAACTTAACAGTATTAACATCTGACGTTTGAGAAATAATTAATGAAGGATCAAATAGTTCAACGAGATAACTTCGTAATAATTCAATTTGACCGTAGCTGTTCATTAAAATTAATACTTTAGATGAAATATGTTCTAAATAATAATGTATATATTGCATACAGCTTTCTATATATTGTTCAGTATGCCTGTAATTAAACTGCGGGACATCATTTGGTACGAACAGCGTCGCTTTATATTTTGAAAACGTGTTTTCATATTTATAGAAATGCTCTGCATCTGGATTAAACTGCTCTAGAAATGATAAAGTCTGCATCGTTCCGGATAGAAATACTTTAGATGAAAATTTATTAAAGATTCTATTTGTCAGTAAATCGTTTATGGATATCGATTTACTGATGAGTGACATGCTTGCTTTATTATTATTTTTCATCTGAATATATAATTCTTTATATACTTTGATTTGTATCCAGACAGTCAAAAAGTACTGATGCAGCATTGCAAGTTTTGTTTTTACGACGTCTTCTAGTTTCCCGCTTTGTAACTGTGTTAAAATATCATTTATCTCTTTAAAGAGCGCATAAATATGACTGTGTTCTTCAATGGTAACTCTAATGACATATTTACCTTCATAATATAATGATAAGCGTTCAAATAAATCATCAATTTTTTGATTTAATAAAGTAATTTCATAATCACTATTATGAATATCATTCAAAGATTGAACCTTGCTGTCGGGTAAAGATTTTATCGTTTGACCGATTATATATTTAATGTTCTGGTAATTTAATGTGTCATACGCATTATTTAATGCATAATCCAGCAACTGATGTGCTTCATCTACTATTAAGTGATCGTACGATTTAAATATATCGTTTTTTCTACGACTTAATAAATGCGCGTGATTCGTAATACCGATATGAGGTGTATTAGAAATATCATGATATATATAATACGCATCACGATTGTAGTCATATAATGCATACATTAAATCAAAATATATTTTTCTTCCACCATTCAAATTGAGTCGATCAATATCACCGCCATGTGGCTCAAGTATAAACGTTAAAAGCTGCATTTTTAAAAGTAATATATCATGATTCTCTTTTTCATCATTTAAAATTTCATTAATAAATTGCAATGATAAATAATGGCGTTTGCTTTTAATAAATTGCACTGGCACTTGAATATGTAGTGCTGCTTCAAGTTGCTTTAAATCATCATTAATAATTTGTTTTTGCAGAAATATAGTTGAAGTTGATAATAAAACTGATGTTTGTTGGTTACTCAAATAATATATTAATGCGATTAAGTAGCTTACCGTTTTCCCACTTCCTAAATCCGCTTCAATCGTCAACGTATTATGCTGCATCAATTGATTATAAATACGTTGTGATAATTCAAATTGTTTCTCACGATATGTAAACCCGAGTTTCATAATCGTATTTTCAAAAAATTGATCAAATGATTGATGTATAGGTGGTAACGTATCAAACGACTGCTGTTTCTTATAAAAATACAACCCAGAGTGATTTTCGAAATGTTTTTCAGCCGAATATTCCATAAGTATTTCAAAGATGAGTTCTTCCATGTTGTAGCGCATAATTTTGGCATACTTATACAGTCTTTTTAAAGTATCGGTCGGATATACCGATACTTTATTTATACTTGCAATCAACACTTCTGCCGTCGCGACTGCATCATCTATTGCTCTATGTGCAAGATCCAGATTAATATTCAGTTCATCTGTTATGGATTTAAGCTGGTAGCGCTCTAAAGATGGATAGACAATTTTAAACCAATCTACCGTATCAATAATATAATTCGGATGATAATCCATATGCATTCGTCTAAAATATTTCTGTAAAAATCTTAAATCGAATTGTACATTATGTGCTACAAATACACAGTCTTCTATTAATGCGTATACGTCTGATGCAATTTCGCTGAACTTTGGCGCATTTAATAAGTGTGCTTCATCAATTTTTGTCAGTGATTGAATAAATGCAGGTATTTGCTGATTACACGCTATAAATGAATCAAATGTTTCAATAATTTTCTTATCCTGAACAATTGCGATTCCAATTTGAATCATTTCATCGCTATCAATATTGTTACCTGTCGTTTCTATATCAACGACTGCATATTTCCGCTTCATTTTATCACCTACAATTCTATATCTGCACTAATAAATCGATACGTTTTACCATCTTCACCCATTACATTTAAAGTTCCATTTTCATTCATTGATGTTGCCTTTCCATATACAACATTATTACCTTCTGTATACTTTAAAGTTCTGTCGAACATTAATGCATATCGCTCATAGTCTGATTTTACATCTTTGAATTCACTGTGCAAAAATTTGTTATAATATTTTTCTAAGTTACAAATCAGCAATTTAAAAAACTGATAACGATCAATATACAGACCCGTTTCAACACTTAAGCTCGTAGCTGTTTGCTGTAACGCTTCAGGAAATTGTTTCACTTCTGTATTTAAGTTGATACCAATGCCACAAATGATTTGATTAATTTGATCCTGGTTCCCTTTAATTTCCGTCAAAAACCCACTAAGTTTCTTGTCATTTATAAATATATCATTCGGCCACTTAATGTTTACATCTTCGTAGTAATGATGCATCGTTTCTGCGAGCGCAAGTGCGATAAATAAATTAAATGTCGTTAGCTTATGAAGCGCTATATCTGGCTTTAATACGACGCTCATCCATAAACCTGTATCCGGTAATGAAGACCAATTACGTCTAAAGCGTCCTCGACCATCCGTCTGGACTTCACTTAATACGATAAAAGGGTCGCTTTCATTTAGTGCTAATTTTTCAGCCTCATCCTGTGTGGACGTCAATGATTCATAAATGAAACCTTTATGAAACAGTTGTGAATCTTCTAAAATTAAATTAATGAGATGCGCATCCCATCTTTTAGGAAACTGAATTAACGTATAACCTTTATTACTAACGGAAGTAATGTGATATCCCTTTTCCTTTAGCGCATCAATTGCTTTCCATACAGCAGTTCTTGAAATGTTTAATTGTTCAGCTAACTTTTGGCCAGACACTGCTGACGCTGAACGATATAAAACTTTAACAATATCATATTCATATTTTGACATGCTTATCAATCCATTCTAATATCGCATTCTTTTCATTTTTTAACGTATTGTGAATAACAGCATTCTCAACAGACTCGATGACCGTTTTAACCCATGGACCACCCTTTTTGTTAAAATGCTTCATTAACATTGTACCATTTATTGCGAGCATTGCTCTTGATTGTATTTGAAGCGCATCCTTTACACGTAGTATTTCTGATGCATTAAATTCTCTATATGCGTCACTTAATTCAATCTCTTCAATCAAATTAATAATATGAGCTAAATTAATGAGTTGTTCCTGACGATAATGATAGACAAGATACGGTAGTGACTTGTCTCCACGTGACAAAGTTGATAGCAATGTTACATTATCTTTGATGCTCTTTTTCTGATTATTAGACAACTTTAATATATTTAATTTATTTAATAGTGTCAGATCAATTAAATATATGTATAAGGATATATAATCAGTAAAAGACATTGGTTGATCTACAACAAAGTTTTCCATCTCTTTAAAAAATGGAATATGTTTATGAAGCTGAATTGAAAAAAATGTATTTAGTGCACCAGCAACATTTATGCCTTCAGTTAGTTTACATAATTCGATTATGATTCTCTCGATTGATACGTGTGACAATAACGGTGCATGTTTTTCCATCGCCTTCAATGTCTCGTCCTCAATTGAAAAATTAAGTACACTCATAAATCTTAATGCACGTATAATGCGCAATGCGTCTTCATAAAAACGTTTATCCGGGTCTCCTACAGCTTTAATCAAGCGTTTTTCGATATGCATCTCACCATTAAAGTAATCATATAATGTATTATGTTGAATCGCCATCGCATTGACTGTGAAATCTCTTCTTTCTAAGTCTGTTTTTAAAGATTTAACAAACGTTACACATTCCGGTCGTCGATGGTCTTCATATTCACCATCTTCGCGGAATGTTGTAACCTCAAATGGCATATCATCCTGTAATACGATTACTGTACCATGTTCTATCCCAACTGGAATTGTTTTATCAAATAATTCAACGATCTTGTCTGGCATGCAATCGGTCGTTATATCTATATCGTTGACCGGAATATTCATTAATAAATTTCTCACGGCGCCACCAACAATATATGCTTCATAGCCATGTTGATTCAGTAAATTGATAATTGATTGCGCACGTTGAAACATTAACTTTTTATCTTCGTCCAACCCACTTATCATATTTTTAATATTATTCATTTATCTTCTTACTTTCTATCAAACTTCTATAAATTTCTTCATACTGATCCGTAATATGATGTGAAGCGAATCGTTCATTTATATCATCCAGCATTTTTGTTTGAAATTGTTTGTACAGTACATCGTTCGTCAGTAAATCTATCGCATATTGACTCGCTTTTTTCGTATCTCCAATATCAACGATATATCCCGTCTCACCGTTCTTAATCACTTCTTTTATTCCACCGGCAGTAGTACCAATACATACAACTCCCGAATGCATTGCTTCTAATAATACAAGCCCAAAACTTTCTTTTTCACTCATTAATAAAAATAAGTCTGCCATTTGATATAATGGTGCAACTCTTTCCTGTTTTCCTAAAAATAAAACATGATCACAAATATTTAATGACTTCGCATAGTCTCTCATCTTAGAAAGTTCTGGTCCATCCCCAATCAATACAAGTTTTGCAGATACTTCATCCAATATACCTTTAAACGTTTTAATGACATCCTGAATGCGTTTAACTTTCCTGAAATTCGAGACATGTACGATTACTTTTTCCTCATCAGAAATACCGTAACACTGTCTTAAATATGGATTACTTTTATTTTCAAAATCTGATTCATTAATAAAATTATAAACTGTCTGTATATCTTTATCGGGTCCGATTATTTCATACGTTTCATTCGTTAATGAATTACTTACACTTGTTACGATGTCACTTTCTTCAATTCCAAACTTTATTGCTTCTTTAAGGGTAGAATCATAACCTAGTACTGTAATATCTGTACCATGTAAAGTCGTTACAATCTTTACATCTTTACGTGCAATTTGACGTCCTAAAATGCCACATATCGCATGTGGTACCGCATAATGCATATGCAGTACATCAAGGTCATATACATTTATAACTTCTGCAATTTTTGTCGCTAAAGTAATATCATATGGTGGATATTGAAATACTGAGTATTGATTCACATCCACTTGATGCACTGTTATATTGGGCATTTGAAAATGAATTCGAAATGGTGTATTCGATGTAATAAAATGAACATCATGACCTCGTTTAGCCATCATTATGCCAAGTTCTGTTGCAATGATGCCCGAACCGCCCATCGTAGGATAACATGTGATACCTATTTTCATATTATTCCTCCTCTATTCTTTCAAATCTATCATGGTCTCTCGTATTAAATTTCTGCATCGTCATATTGAAATATTCTGTCAGATCAATATCCATTGAGTTTGCAAGAGAAATTAATACGAATAAATTATCGGCGAGCTCCATGCCAATTTCTTTTTCCTGTTCTGTAAGTTTCTTTTGTTTCGGTCCATAAACATGGTTAATTTCTCTCGCAAGTTCACCTACTTCTTCCGTAAGTCGGACCATATTTTCCATTGGTGTAAAGTAACCAACTTTAAACTGACGAATATATGTATCCACTTCGTTCTGCATTTCGTGTAAAGTATTCATTTTTCTCCTCCAAATAAACAGAATATTATGTATAATAATGGTTAAGAAAGGGGATTTTATATGAATCAGCAACTTAAGATTATCAACATTTTATTTATTTTACTCGGTGCATTTATTTTTAGTTTCGGAATTGTCAATTTCAATATGGAAAATGAGCTGACTGAAGGTGGATTCACCGGTATCGCGTTAATATTATATCATTTATTTGGCACAAGTCCTGCTCTATTGAACTTGATATTTAACATTCCATTATTTTTTGTAGGGTATAAATTACTAGGGAGACTGTCTTTCATCTATACGATCATCGGAACTGTAAGTGTATCATTTTTCTTATGGTTATGTGAATTATTTCCGATGCACATTGCCCTTAAAAATGATTTACTGCTTGCTAGTTTATTCGGTGGTGTGTTCATCGGAACTGGTCTTGGTATAATATTCCGTTTCGGAGGTACGACTGGTGGAGTGGATATTGTTGCACGGCTAATGAAAAAATTCTTTGATGTCCCAATCGGGAGAACGATGTTCGCATTTGATTGCCTGGTACTTATCGCTACGTATATAACGATTGGTGATTATATCATTACTATGTATACACTCGTATGTGTGTATGTCGGTGCACGCGTTATCGATATCATTCAGGACAGTGGATATTCTGCACGTGGCGCTATGATCATTTCAGAATATCATAATGAAATATCTGATGAAATTAATCATTTATTAGAACGTGGCGTAACGATTATTTCAGCGCATGGCCATTATTCAAAATCAAATCGTCCAATTATATATTGTGTCGTTTCAAGAAATGAAATTCCACGTTTAAAGCAAATCATCAATACAATCGACCCTCATGCATTCGTATCATTACTTGACGTTCACGATGTCCTCGGTGAAGGATTCACGCTTGATGAGTTTAAAAAACCTATAGAAAGATAAAAAGTGAGGCATTTGCCTCACTTTTTTAATCACTATTTCTAGCCATCATAAAAAATCTAATAAATTCTGCGACCGCAACTGCTGTAGCAGCAACATAAGTCATTGCAGCTGCAGATAAAACACGTTTCGCATGTTTATATTCTTCTGCATTTACAATTCCTAGCTTTTCAATTTGATGCATTGCACGATTACTTGCATCAAATTCTACTGGTAAAGTAACAATTGAAAACAATACTGCAAATGACATTAAAATGACACCTGCCCAGATTGCCATCGTACCTATGCCGCCACCTTGAGCACTTAATCCCGTTAATACTGCACCTACCATAATGAGTAAGTAACTGAATGTTGTACCTAAATTTGCTAGTGGTAACAATGCACTACGTAACTTTAACATACTATAGCCTTTCGCATGTTGTATTGCATGCCCTACTTCGTGCGCAGCAATTGCTGTGCCTGCAACGCTCGGTTGTCTGAAATTTGAAGGACTGAGTACTACAAGTTTCTTTGTCGGATCATAATGATCAGATAAGAATCCTTCGCCTTCTACAACACGTACATCTGTAATACCGTTCGCTGCCAGAATTTCCTCTGCAACTTGTTGTCCTGATTTTCCACTGGTAGATTTAACACGACTATATTTATTATAAGTCGACTTAACTTTATACTGGAAATACATTGGAACTAACATAATAATAATAAAATAAAAAATATAGCTCATGTAAACACTCCTTCATAAGTATAGTTATATTTTAATTTATTGGTCAATTTTAATCAAATTATTTTGTTTGTATAAATAAAACAGTAGTAAGAAACTGCTTATAGTAAGCCAGAATGAAAAATAGCCAATATGATGTATGTAATCTGACAGCATACTATATACCGGATACTGCATATAGACGTAATCAATCACATCATTATGGAACACCCATACCGCACTAATCGTCATCACTTTTAAGTTAATTTTAAATAAAGGAAAAAACATAATCGCCTGAATGGCCATAATACCGTGTGAAATAAGAAGCATCATACCGATAGTCGTTATCGTATCGAGTTTAATAAATACGAGAATATTCATTACAACTGCCCATATACCGTATTTAAATAACGTTATAAAAGCAAGCGTTTCAAATAATGGTAAATGCTTTTTCAACAATATCGCTATTAGCGCAATAACTAAAAATAAAGATGCTGTCGGACTATCAGGGATAAATGGCATGAAATACCACTTTGCTTGCTGTAACTGTCCTGCATACCAATAGTAGCCATATAGCGTACCTAATATATTACAGACAATTATTATAGATAAAAATATTTTGTTCTGAATTAAGAAATAATATTGTGACATATCTTCACCTTATAAAAAAAGAATCATCTTTTGCAAGATGATTCTTTTAGTCATTATTTTTTAAGTGGTTTACCGTTCTCGTCAGTTTCTTCTAAACCTTCGATGAACTTACCAACTTCTTTAATTTGTTCTTCTGTCAATGTATCTTTAAATGATGGCATTGATCCAGCACCGTTTTTAACAAACGCTTCTACACCAGCTGCTGGTAAATTAGCTTTCACTAAGTTTGGACCAGCACCACCTGTTAATTCTCCACCGTGACATGAAGTACAGTTTGATTTAATAATCTTTTCATATGTTGGGTCTTTCTTATCTAAGTTCGTAAATACGATTTTACCTTGTGCAGCTTGTTTCTTCCAATCATGGTAATGTGAAGATTCCCAAGTTGTATAGAAAATAACTGCTACAGATAATAACATAAATCCAGAAGCTAACGGACGTTTTGTCCATTTACGTTCTGGTCCACGATCTAACCAAGGTGCTAACATTAATGCACCAAATGCAATACCTGGCATTACAATCGCACCAAAAGTATTAAATGGTCCTGAAGCATACGTATACTTTAAGATTTGGTATAAGAATAAGAAGTACCAGTCAGGTAAAGGTGTGTAACCCGTGTCTGATGGGTCTGCGATACGTTCTAATGGAGATGGATGCGCAACTGTTAAACATAAATATGCAACTAAGAATACCGCACCTGTCATCCATTCTTTTAATAAGAAATCTGGCCAGAAGCTTTCTGTTTTACCAGGAAATTCTGAATAATCTCGATTTAACTTTGGTTTTTCATACGATTTAATACGTGAATCACCAACAAATTTCATCCCTTTTCCGCGATGCATCTGTATAACCTCCTTTTAGAATATTCGTGTTTATAGTGGCCCCGAAATACCTTGTTTTCTAATCATAATAAAGTGAGCTGCTAACAACGCGAATAAACATGCAGGTAAGAAGAATACATGAATCGCGAAGAATCGCGTTAATGTCTGTGCTCCAACAATATGTGGGTCACCAGCTAATAATGTTTTTACCCATGGACCGATAAACGGTACAGATTCAGCGATTTGTAAACCTACTTTTGTCGCAAATAATGCTTTCATATCCCATGGTAATAAATAACCAGTAAATGATAATCCTAACATTACGAAGAAAATTAATACTCCAACTAGCCAGTTTAATTCACGTGGCTGTTTGTATGATCCAGTAAAGAATACGCGTAGTGTATGTAAGAACATCATTACAACTACTAAACTCGCACCCCAGTGATGCATACCACGTACAATAACACCTGCTGCTACATCATGTTGTAAATAATAAACTGATTTCCATGCGTTAACGATATCTGGTACATAATACATCGTTAAGAACATACCTGATAATACTTGAATTACTGTAATAAAGAATGTTAAACCACCAAAACAGTATACGAATGCAGAAAAGTGATAAGCAGGGTTAACATGCTCAGGCACCTCATGATCTGCGATATCGCGCCAAATTGGTGTAATATCGAGTCTGTCATCGACCCAATCATAGATTTTATCGATCATTTTGTCCCCTCCTATTTCACTAATTCATTTTCGTGTTTTTTACCGATTGTTAACATTCCGCCTTTTTCTCCAACTTCATATTGGTCTAAAGGTCCAAGTGGTGGTGTACCAGGAACGTTAGCGCCATTCTTCTCGTAACGACCATTATGACATGGACAGAAGAATTGGTTTGGGTTACCTTTGTCACCATTCCAAGATACTGTACAACCTAAATGTTTACATACAGGCGACATAGCAATAATTTTGTCTCCATCTTTGTAAACCCATGCGAATTCTGTAACTTCGCTCGTGTACCATGCATCTTTTTGTTCGAATTTAAAGTCAACCTTTGTTGGTTCTTCTTTAATTTCAGAAACTTTTACGCTAGTAGTGATCATTTCTCCAGCTGCACCACTTTTAAATACTGGATCTAGTGCAAAACGACCTAAAGGCATAACCATACCAGCAGCCATAAATGATCCAACTCCCATTAAGGAATAGTTTAAAAATTGGCGTCGTGTGACACGTTGGCTCATTTAATTTTCCCCCCTCTAATGCGATTCTTTTATAAAAAATATACTAGGACATATCAATTTTAGCCTATAAATATAGGTTGGTCAATAAGATGTCACAATTTAAGTACTAAAATTGTCATTATTTATTCCATATTGTAATAATATATTTCATTAATGCTTTTACATTGTCCTGAATAAATTCCTGTTTCATATTGTCATCCATTGATTCTAAAGGCATTACCGTCACTTTATGCAGATTTTCAGCTTCTATATTTAAAGTTTGAGGACAAACGATTACGACATGTTTAAAACCAAATTGTTTTAGTTGCTGCGTAACAATTTCAACTAGGTTTAATGCATCAAATAATTGAACCGGTGGTGTAACGAGCAGTCGTCCTTTAAACTGTTGTTCAGTGCCGAGCGTTACATATTGCAGCATCTCATATTCATCAGCAATTTTCAGAAGTTTTTGACTGTAGTCGACAGGAATAACTGGCACAATCGCTGTATCGATATAATCCAGCTGATCATTTAATAATAGTAAATCTCGATGATTAAATAACATACTTCATTCTCCTAACATTTGTTTAAAATTCATAAGCTGATTAAAACGTTCTTTATCTTTATTTAATAGCGTTACTTCAATGAGATTATCAATGTAATTATTTATATGTTGTTTTACAATTTTATTTCGTTGTATAATGTATAAGTTTCGTTCAATATCTTGTATCTGGTTTACATCAACTGAATGTACAAACAGATCGAGCTGTTCTTTCATTTCAATTTGCATATACTTTTGATTATGCGGTAAATAAACTAAATAAAGTGTATGTTTTAATGAAAGTAAGTAATGAAATATTACAAATGCATCTGTCACAATACCATGTGGAAGCACGAGATGAATTTTAAAATCATTGAAAATTATGAGCCGATTACTCATAGCATCATGTCGCATAAATTTTATTTTACTGAGTATATCTTCTCTGTCCTTTAATAAATTTAATATCCAGACTGTATTTTTATTTTCAATCTGATGCTGCATTAGTAAATACTTTAAGAACTGCTGGCGTTCATTTATTAAGTTAGTAATTTCCATCAAAATCCGGTTCCAGAGCAACGATTATTTTTAGCAGTTGTGCACTTCTTTCATTGTCTGCAATTTCTCTGCTGTAATAGTAATAGTCTTTTAAGAATGATATATTTTCGTTTAAACTGTTATATGCTTCCTTATAGAAATGCTTTGCTTCTTTATCTTTCTCCAGTTGTTGATAACTATATGCAAGATGCCATAATATTTCAGGATCTATATCTTCTTCATCAACGACGGTAAACAGCTGGATCATTTCTTCAT
The DNA here is from genome assembly GCF_020097135.1 of Macrococcus armenti. Taxonomy (NCBI): domain Bacteria; kingdom Bacillati; phylum Bacillota; class Bacilli; order Caryophanales; family Staphylococcaceae; genus Macrococcus; species Macrococcus armenti. The sequence goes on from NZ_CP083608.1 coordinate 1,156,682, forward strand.
ACATCTCTTCTTTTCTGTAATAGTCCGCTAAAACTAAACCTGCTTCTGTGTATGAAGGATCAATCGTTAACGCCTGGATTAAATATTCTGTTCCTTTTTCGTTATGCATCTTAATCATAATACGCCCTGTATCTGCCAGCAACTCTTTATAAAATTCATTTAAGCGAATACCTTTTTGGCCAGCAATTATCGCATCTTCATATTTGCGCTCACTTTCAAGTAACTGCACAAGTAATAAATATGCCTGCATATAATCTGGATCCTTATCAAGTAACGTTTGAAGTGTTTGTATAGCTCGTTCTATAAAATCAGCTTTCTGGTAACTGATTGCTTTTTTGAAAAAGTCATCACTAGTGTAATCTTTTTCATCAACTTTTTCATAATACATTACAGCCTGTTCATAATCACCTGTTTGTAATAAACTGTCAGCTATTCTTAAATGAAGCATGATATTATTGATTTCATCAATACCACTATTAATCAACGTCTCATAATTTCTAACTGCTGGTAAGTACTGTCCATCAAAGTAATAAAGTTCAGCAAGTGCGAAACTAAGGACTGGGTCTTCACTTGACAATTCATAAGCTTCTTTCACTTTATCAATTGCAACTTCCGGCATATCCTGCTGCTGATAAATATCTGCTTCAAGCAATAAACGTTCTACTGTTTTTGGTAAACCGTGTAAGATCATTAATGCTTTATCCATTTCATTTGTATCAATTAAACTTTCAATATAGAAGCTTAGAACTTCCGGCTCTTCAGGATAAAGTTCAAATAATCTTTCAAAAACAAGCTTACCTTCCTGTACAATTCCAAACTGCATTAATGTTGCTCCGAGCTCGTATAACGCATCATGATCATCAGTAAACAATGCACCTTTCACATTTTCCGATAACCCTTCTAAATGCTGTAGATGAATTTGGTCAATTAATTGATTAATATCCATTATAAATCTCCTTTTAACTGCTTAATATGTTCTAAAAAATTAGGGTATGAGACATTGACCGCTTCAAAACGATGAATCTCTATCGGTTCTAATTCAATAAGTGCAGCAATTGCTAACATCATTCCAATGCGATGGTCATTATATGAATCAAATATATCACGCGTTCTATCTACTCGTGATTGTCCATAAACGATCATACCGTCATGAGTCGGTTGTATGTTGTATCCTAATGCATTTATTTCAGACACGACGGTGTCGATTCTGTTTGTTTCTTTCACTTTAAGTTCTTCAGCATCCTTTATTACACTTTTGCCGTTCGCATGCGCAAGTAAAAGCGCAATCACAGGAATTTCATCAATTAATTTTGGAATTAATTCTCCCTCTATCGTAATTGCGTTTAAATCTCTTGTATATGAAACGATAATATCACTTACTGGCTCTGCATTAACAGATCGCTCATTAATTTCGATATTACCCCCCATCATTTTAACGACTTCAATAATACCATTTCTAGTTATATTCGTCCCTACATTACTTAGAACAATTCTGCTGCCTGGTACGATAAGCGCAGCAACTATAAAAAATGCCGCAGAAGATATATCGCCTGGTATCGTAATGTCGTGCATCATTAATTTATCAATACTTAAAGGTTTTAATGTAATTGTATTATCAATAACGTCTAAATCAATATTGCTTTGATTGAACATAAGCTCCGTGTGATTACGTGAAATATCCTGCTCAGTAATTCGCACTTCACTATTTGCAAACAATCCTGCAAAAAGGAGTGCACTTTTTACTTGCGCACTTTTTACGGGCATAACATAATCAATACCATTGATGTCAGACGGTGTCCCTTCATTAATAACAACTGGCGTAAATCGATTTTCATTACCTTTTATATTCACGCCCATTTGTCTTAATGGCTCAATTACGCGATCCATAGGACGTTTACGAATAGAGTCATCTCCATCTAAGACTGTTTTAAACGGAAGACCTGCCAATAAGCCACATAAAAGTCGTGTTGTAGTCCCTGAGTTTCCTGTATATAATACGTCATCCGGTTCATGAAATGCTTCATATCCGGGTGAATCGACAATAATTTTATCTGAAGTGATAGATATATTTACACCGAGTTGTCTGAAAATATTTATCGTTGATAAACAGTCCTCACCTAATAGCGGCTTATGTATAACCGTTTCTCCATTATAAAGGCTCGCGAGCATTATTGCGCGATGCGTAATGGATTTATCACCAGGAACGGAAATTTCACCTTTTAGTGGACCGATAGATTTTAATTTCATAAAAACTCACCTTCTAGTTTTCTTAGCATCTCAAATGTTTGCTGTAGCTGTACTTCCTCAAATTGACGTATATGAAAGCCTGTTGATGCATTATAAACAACAAAGTTAATATGTGATGCCTCATTTTTTTTATCATTCTGCATAAGTTTATAATAAATATTAAATTCATCAAAATTTAATGACTGTAAACCTAAACGTCTCATCCAGGTTAAAATCAAAGTTAAATCCGACTTTTCAACGCCACTTAATATTAACGCAAAAATCATACCATGTAATACTGCAACACCGTGTGGCAATTTATGATGAAACTCAATCGCATGACCAAATGTATGACCGAAGTTCAGATGCTTTCTAATGCCATTTTCGAATTCATCTTCTAATATTACCTGCATCTTCGTTTTTATGCCAAATGTAATCCATCGCTCAATTTCGTTAAGATGACTTAATGCATGTTTATCAGGAATATCATTCATCAATTGCAGAAGCGTCTTACTTTCAATTATTTTACCTGTACTACTCAGTATTACATGTTTAATAATTTCAGCAAAACCACTGAGTTTTTCAGTTTGCGATAATGTTTTAAGAAAATTCAAATCATAAATCACTTTATCAGGACGTTTAAATGCGCCAATTAAATTTTTACCCGTAGTTGCATTAATCCCGGTTTTGCCTCCGATAGACGCATCATGTGCGAGTATCGTCGTCGGAATTTGAATGAAATGAATGCCACGTAACACTGTTGCTGCAATAAATCCGGTAAAGTCTCCTGTAGCACCACCACCAATTGCAAACAGGCAGCTGTTTCGCGTAACTTGCTTCGTTAATATTTGTTCAGTGAATTTAATATAATGCGCTGAAGTTTTTACTTGCTCACCAAACGGAATAAGCATTTTTTCGATATGATGTTGTTTGATAAAAGACTCAATAGCAACGCTATGTAATCCATATACATGTTCGTCAATTAATGCGATACGTTTATCATATTGCGTAAAATCATAGTTTAAATTTAATGCCCCATGCTCCACAACAATTTCATAATTGTTAACTTTATAATTAGTAGTAAATTTCATAAACACTCCTTAATATTCAAGGATAAATTGGTTGTGACGTGCTATATTTTCTTTAAGTTGATTTAAGTCATTACTCTGGAATTCATTTATTATTTCTTTCGCAAGTTCAAATGCAACAGCATGTTCACAAACGACTGATGCGGCAGGAACTGCACAACTATCGCTGCGTTCAATCGATGCCTGATACACTTCTTTCGTATCAATATCAATGGACTGAAGCGGTTTGTATAATGTCGGTATCGGCTTCATAACGGCATTTACAACGATTGGCATACCATTTGTCATACCACCTTCAAAACCACCTAAATTGTTAGACATTCTATTAAATCCGATTGCGCTATCATAGCCGATTGGATCCTGTACTTTAGATCCAGGTAAATGTTTCATATCATTTCCTGCACCAAAACTTACTGCTTTAAAAGCATTAATACTAATAACAGATTGTGCAATTTTGCCATCAAGCTTTCTATCGTAATGCACATAGCTGCCAAGTCCCGCCGGTACACCTTCAGCAATCACCTGTACTTCACCACCGATAGAGTCACCGTTAGATTTTGCTTCATCAATTTTATCGCGCATTTTTTGTGCCAATGTACCATCGATACAACGTACGTCATTTTGATCATTCTTAGACTTAATTTCAGACAAATTGTAATTACCTGTATCACGGGCGCCACCAATTTCAATGACACGTGAATAAATTTCGATTCCTAATGCATTTAGGAGCACTTTACATACAGCACCGACAGCTACACGAGCTGCAGTCTCACGCGCACTGGAACGCTCAAGAACATTCCTTAAATCTCTATGTCGATACCTCATCCCACCGACTAAGTCTGCATGACCTGGTCGTGGTTTTGTAATTTTTCTGCGATCCGGCGTCATATCTTCAGTAACTTCTACACCCATAATTTTTAACCAATGTTTATGATCATCATTATTAATTTCTATCGTAATTGGGCTGCCGAGTGTCACACCATGACGAACACCTGACGTTATTACAACTGCATCTTTCTCAATCTGCATACGACGCCCACGTCCATACCCACCTTGGCGCTTAAACATTTCTTTATTGATCATGTCACTCGTTAATGCCATATTAGAAGGAATCCCTTCAATAATAACCGTTAACTTTGGACCATGCGATTCTCCAGCTGTTAGAAATCTCATCTTAAAACCTCACAATATATAATAAGTATTATTATAACGCACTTATGACAATAATTATAATCAAAATGAAAAAGGTTAAGACAGTCTGTCTTAACCTTTTTCATATTCAAAGACTCTATTAGTACACCCAAGCAGATGTTACTAAGTCATATGATAAAATTTCTTCTTCTTTGAACCATAACGCGATTTCTTTTTCAGCAGATGCTACTGAATCTGAACCATGGATGATGTTTTTACCAACAGTCATACCAAAGTCTCCGCGAATTGTTCCAGGTGCACTTTCAGCAGGATTTGTTTTACCTACTAAAGTACGTCCGATTTCAACTACGTTTTCTCCTTCAAGAACCATCGCAAATACTGGTCCTGAAGTAATAAAGTCAACTAATTCACCGAAGAATGGTTTTTCGCTGTGCTCGCCGTAATGTGTTTTTGCTAATTCTTCTGAAACTGTCATTAATTTAGCGCCAACAACTTTGATGCCTTTGTTTTCGATACGTTTTACAATCTCTCCGATAAGGCCGCGACCTACACCGTCAGGTTTAATCATTAAAAATGTTTTTTCCATGGTTATCCCTACCTCTTTGTAATTTAGTAAATCCTTAAATAGTTTACCATTGTAAGCGATTACTTGCAATTGTTAATAAACACGTTTTAACATTTTTTCGTGGATTTCTTCTAAATAATTTTTAATATTACTATCCTGTAATTGACTCAAGTGATATTTCGCTTTATCACCATATTTTCTGCTCAGCACTTCTGCAGGTTCAATTCCATATTGTTTAACTTGCGAAACAATATATTGATACACTTCATCTTCTGATGTCGATGTTAATTGTTTAACAACCACTTCAAGTTCATCGTCATTACGCTCTTTCAAATTAGCGATAGCGGCCATAAGCGGATACGTAATATGACCGTTTCTTATATCGCTACCGACAGGTTTACCAAGTGTTGCTTCGTCACTTGTGTAATCTAGAATATCATCAATAATTTGATAACTCATTCCAATACAATGCCCAAATTGTTTTATATGGTATGTGGATTGTTCATCAAGCTGTGAGCTGAGAGCCCCTAAATGACAGCTTGCGTCTATCAGTATCGCTGTTTTACGATTAATACGTCTTAAATATGCAGTAAAGGATACAGGGTAATTAAATCGATCTGCCATCTGGTCGAATTCACCGAAACAAACTTCAAGTATCGTTTTACTAAAAATTTGATGGAATTTCGAATTATTGATAGTTGCAATATTTTGTAATGCACGTGCTAATAAAAAGTGTCCTGTGCGAATTGCTGTGTCTTTATCAAAAGCTATATGAACCGAAGTATTCCCACGACGCATATCACTATTGTCTATGTAATCATCATGAACGAGACTTGCCATATGAACGAGCTCAAGAGATACTGCAGTACGAATTAAGTTATCCTTTTGTGTATCATTAAGAAAACCACTTAACAATACAAACATCGGACGAACACGTTTTCCTCCTGAACTTAATATATGGTGTGCCGCCTTGTTTATCGATTCAGAATCACTCTGAATACACTCATATAACCTTTTTTCAACTTCAATGATATATGGGTTTAAAAACGCTTTATAACTCAAAGCAATCATCCATTCTATTTTTCTTTCGGCTTGTATGCAAGATGCATCGCACTCACGCCACCAGTAAATCCTTTAAATTTAATGTGTGTAAATCCAGTTTCAGCCATTAAATGTGCTAACGTATACTTATCAGGAAATTCAAAAGCACTTTGCTGTAACCAGCTATATTCCTTCATTGACTTAGCAAATACTTTGCCAAACAGAGGCATAACGTATTTGAAATATAATTTGTAGCCTTGTTTAAATACTGGCATTGTTGGATGACTCGTTTCTAAAACGACAATCATACCGCCAGGCTTTAATACACGATACATTTCTTCTAATCCTTTTTTATAATCCGGTAAGTTACGTAAACCAAAACCAATCGTTGTATAGTCAAATACATTATCTTCAAATGGTAATGCCATCGCATTACCATGAATCAATTCAATATTTTGTATATGATTTGTTTTTTCTTGTGCAACGCTTAACATATTCTCACTGAAATCAAGACCTGTAACATGACCATTTTTACCGACAGCCTGTGCCATCTGAATTGTCCAATCACCAGTACCACAGCATACATCAAGTGCTTTCGACCCATTTTTAACATTCATTTGTTTCATCGTATATTTACGCCAGGATTTATGCTGATTAAAACTTATGATATCGTTGAGGCGGTCATACTTTGTCGATACATTCTGGAATACATTATGTACAAGCTCACTTTTTTCCTGTCCATTTAACTGTTTACTCATAAGACACCACTTTCTCATTGTTCATATAAGGTTGTATGAACATATAATGAATTTGTTTATTAATATTATGCAAAGCAATTTCGTCTGTTATCGTTGCTCTTATTGATTTTAATTCATTGATACGACTTACACAATCCGTCAGTACTAAAAAATCATGCTGATAAAATGGCTCTGATAAATACTTATAAAATAATGCACTCAAAACATCCGTTGATAGTACATAATTGTCTTTATTATCTTCATTGATCAAATCCTGCATACGCATACTCGTATCAATGGCAACAATCGCACACTTTACATTTTCATCGACATTTAGATTATCAACGAGCTTAATGATTTCAGCATCAAATTCAATTTTTTTGAAATATGGATATCGACTTGTAAGTCTTTTTAATTCTAGTTCAATTTTATGTAAATAACGCATTGATCTACCTCTATTTTTGTCCTTTTATTATTATAACGATAATTTATAAAAAATGGTATAAGAACAAATAAAAAAAGCCCATAGTGGGCTTTAGATACAATTATTTAACTGCATCTTTTAATGCTTTACCAGCTTTGAATGCTGGAACTTTGCTTGCTGGGATTTCAATTTCATCACCAGTTTGCGGATTACGTCCTTTACGTGCAGCACGTTCGCGAACTTCAAAGTTACCGAAACCAATTAATTGTACTTTCTCACCATTAGATAATGATTTTTGAATTGATTCGAAAACAGCATCTACTGCTAAACCAGCTTCTTTCTTAGTTAAGTTAGCGCTATCAGCAACAGCATTGATTAAATCTGTTTTGTTCATGTCAATTCACCTCCCCAACAATTATGTAAATGATATATAAAATATCATTATGTAATGACTTTAACATAACAAACGTTGTCACTGCAACGATTATTGTATATATTCATGTAATTTTTTGTAGATTTTTAATGTTGAATGGTTTTAAAAACAGGTTCATTTTTGTCATTTACAGTATATGGAACAGAATATGCCGGTAAAATTGGATTATCCTTATACAAAATTGGTCGAATATCTTCACCTGGCTTGAATTTAACCTTATTTTTATTTAAAGCGCGCGCCAAATCGATGCGATAATCAATTTTGAAGTCATTACCACCATTAATGTAAATTGGTAAAGCTTCGCCAGAATATGGACTTTTTACCGTTGGGTATGATTTTAATCCATACTTTTTATAATCAATTTCGTATATGTTCGGTCCTATTTTCTTCCCTAATGCGAGTTCATCAGAACGCGTTTCTAATCTAATACGTAAGTTTTTTAGCGCTTCTGATGTACGGAGATCAATAAGCATTACTTTTGGATGCGTATCAACGTCCATCATCACATATTGATAGTATCCTCCCATTTCAAAAGAAGATCCTGGTAATTGAGATAAATATTTCGGTTTTAGTTTTCCAAAATCAATCGGGTGTTTTAAATACAATTCATAAGACGCATCTCTATCTTTAAGCGGTAGTAATCCTCCAGTATCTTTCTGATAATTCGTAATAGCCTGCTGAACCATATTTAACTGGTCCTGTGGTGCGACTTGATTTTCAGCTAATTCTTCTTTCGGATACATACAACCGCTTAGTAGTAATGAAACGACAACTAACAGTATCATTTTACGCATGACTGGAACCACCTAACACGATAAACATTAATAGTGCACTTATTACTAGTGCCGCATATGCTAAAAACGTTACAAATATATTTAATGGTTTATTCGTAATTTTAAAGCGTGCAACATAAATTAATATCATTGCTGCAAGCATTAACCCTAACGAATAAAACGAAACCCACATTAAGTCCATTCTAGATATATTAAACATATTGTACCTCTATTCGTTCGTTTTTTCTCTATTCATTAAATTTTGTACACCTTCGTGTACATCGAGTCCTTCAAATAAAACTTTGTATAATGATTGTGTAATCGGCATTTCAACACCGAATGCGTCAGCCATTTCATTTGCCGCTTCAGTCGTACGAACACCTTCTACTACCATGCCCATATTGCTTAATGCTTCTTCTAGCGTTAAACCTTTACCGAGCATATTACCACACTTCCAGTTTCTTGAGTGTACAGAAGTACACGTTACGATAAGATCACCGATTCCGGCAAGACCTAAGAATGTCATTGGATCTGCACCCATTCTTGTGCCTAAACGCGTAATTTCAGCAAGTCCTCTTGTCATTAAAGCTGCTTTCGCATTATCTCCATAACCTAAACCATCTGTAATACCTGCGGCTAGTGCGATAATATTTTTTAATGCCCCGCCGATTTCGACACCGACTAAATCATCATTTGTATAAATTCTGAAATATTCATTCATAAAGATATCTTGCGCAATTTGTCGAATCGTTTCATTCTCACTTGCGACAGCAACTGTTGTCGGGTGTTTGAGCGCGAGTTCTTCTGCATGGCTCGGTCCGCTAAGTACAGCTACACCTTCCATATTTTCAATGTCTATCTCTTCAGAAATCATTTCGGATATTCGCTTAAACGTATGCGGTTCGATACCTTTTGATACATGTATAAAAGTTTTTTTATTATTAATTACTTGATTGATTTGCTGCATTACAGAACGTATTGCTTTCGTTGGTACAGCAATAATAATAATTTCTGCATGATGTACGACATCTTCAAGAACGTCAGATGCAGCTAATTTAACATGTAAATCAATATCTTTTAAATACTTTTCATTTGTATGATGCGTATTAATCTCTTCAATTGTCGCTTTCGTCTTCCCCCACATTAATACGTCATGACCATTTTCTGAGAGTACATTCGCTAATGCAGTCCCCCACGAACCCGTTCCAATAACTGAAACTTTCATCATAATACCACTCCTAATTTCTCTTTCTTGCAATTAAATGTAATGGCGTCCCTTCAAATCCAAAGGCAGCTCGAATTCGATTCTCTAAAAATCTTTGATATGAGAAATGCATCATTTCAACATCATTAACAAAGAATACGAATGTTGGCGGCTCAATTGCAACTTGTGTCGAATAAAAGATGTTTAAACGACTACCTTTATGTGTTGGCGTTGGATTCATTGCAACTGCATCCGTAATAACCTCATTAAGTGTACTGCTTTGAACACGTTTACGATGGTTTTCACCTGCCATATTAATTAGTGGGAATAAAGTGTTTAAACGTTTACGCTCCTTTGCTGAAACGAAAGCAATCGGTGCGTAATCCAGGAACTGGAAGTTTTGACGAATCTTATCTTCGAACTTTTTCATCGTTTTAGAATCTTTATCAACAGTATCCCATTTATTAACAACGATTACGATGGCTTTACCTGCTTCGTGTGCATACCCTGCAATTTTCTTATCCTGCTCAATGATTCCTTCTTCAGCATCAATGACAACAAGTACGACATTTGAGCGCTCAATAGCTTTTAATGCACGTAATACCGAGTATCGTTCAGTCGATTCATAAACCTTACCTTTTTTACGCATACCGGCAGTATCAATCATTACATATTCCTGATTTTCAAATGTATATACTGTATCAATTGCATCTCGTGTAGTTCCGGCAACAGGTGATACGATTACACGTTCTTCACCTAAAATAGCATTAATTAAGCTTGATTTCCCTACATTCGGTCGCCCAATTAAAGAAAACTTTATGACATCATCATCATAATCTTCTTCATGCTGCTCAGGAAAATGCTTTGCCGCTTCATCAAGTAAGTCACCAATACCTAAGCCGTGTGAACCTGAAATCGGAAAAGGTTCTCCAAATCCTAATGAATAAAACTCATAAATATCTGCACGCATCTCTGGGTTATCAATTTTGTTTACGCCAAGCACAACTGGCTTATTTGATTTAAATAATAACTTCGCTACGAAGTCATCTTCATTCGTTATGCCATCTCGACCATTAACCATAAAAATTATTACATCTGCTTCATCAATTGCTATTTCAGCTTGTGCTCTAATTTGTTCCTGGAATGGCTCATCACCTAGTTCAATTCCTCCTGTATCAATAATATTGAACTCATGTGTTAGCCATTCTCCGCTTGAATAAATTCTGTCTCTTGTCACGCCGGGCGTATCTTCTACAATTGATACACGTTCTCCGACGATTCTATTGAAAATTGTAGATTTACCTACATTGGCACGTCCTACAATCGCTATCGTTGGTTTCGTCATTTTATCTATCCTCTCAAATAATATCCCTATTATTTTAACATATATTCGCTTATATTAATATTTAAATAAAAAAGGCAAGGATCAGTGCGATCCTCACCAAATATATAAGATGATTATAAATTTAAGTTTTTAAGTTTCTCTCCGAAAACATCACCTAATGTAGGTGCATCTTCGTCATCTTGTGCATTTTCATTACTTAAGTAAGAAGTATCAAAATCTTCTACTTGTTCCTGAGTTGCTTTAATTGATAAACCGATACGTTTTTCTTCTTTGTTAATATCTAAAATTTTAACGTTTACTTTTTGACCCACTTCTAAAACTTCAGATGGGTTGCCAATATGATCATGACTAATTTGTGAAATATGTACTAAACCTTGTAGTCCTTTGTCAATCTCAACAAATGCACCGAAGTTTGCAAGACGCATCACTTCACCTTCAACTACATCTCCAACATTGTATTTTTCTTCAATCGTTTCAAATGGCCCTGGTAATGCAGCTTTAATTGATAATGATACACGTTCAGCATCTTTATCTACGCTTAATACTTTAACTTTTACTTTATCACCAATTGATACAGCATCTTCAACTTTATCAATGTGGTCATGTGTAATTTGTGAAATATGCACAAGTCCGTCAACTTGACCAATGTCAACAAATGCACCGAAGTTAGTAATACGGAGCACTTCACCTTCAAGTACTGATCCGACTTCAATTTCATCTAGACGTTGTTCTTTCTTCACTTTATTTTCTTCTGCTTCAATCACTTTATGATTTAATATCACACGATTTTTCTCCTGATCAAGCTCTTCAATTTTTAAAGTTAACACTTGATCTACATAATTAGAAAAATCTTCAATGTAATTTGTAGAAATAAGTGATGCAGGAATAAATCCTCTTAAACCAACATCTACAACTAATCCGCCTTTTACAGCTTCTTTAACTTCAGCTTCAAGCGTTTCACCACGTTCGAATTTCTCTTTTAAAGTTTCAAATGATTCTGATTCATCAAGTTTACGCTTTGATAAAATATAATGTCCATCTTCTTCTTTGTCTTCAATCTTTGTAACAAACGCTTCAATCTCATCGCCAATTTGTACGACTTCTTCAGCGCTTTCGATATGTAAACTTGAAAGTTGACTAATCGGAATAATACCGTCATATTTCGCACCATCTAAGTTAAGTACAACATGCTTTTCTTCGATTGCCTGAACGGTACCTTTAACTTTATCTCCTTCATGAATTTCTTTAATCATTGCTTCGTTAAATTCTTCTGTCATTGTGGATTCCTCCTTGAGTTTACAACTAGTGTTATAATAAACTTCTTATAAATTGACTAGAAAGTCAAGAAATTAGCATTGTCTATTTCTTTCGTGCAAGTTCAATGATTCTGTTCGTTACTTCTTCAATTGACATACCTGTCGTATCAATTTCAATTGCATCATCTGCTTTTGTTAATGGCGAGATTTCACGGGTCATATCTAAATGATCACGACGTTCAATGTCTATTATTAGTTCTTCAAGTGTAGCTTCAATACCTCTATTTTGATTGTCAAGTAGTCTACGCTCAGCACGTTCCTGAACTGAAGCTATCATATAAATTTTAAGTTCAGCATCCGGTATTACTTTAGTACCGATATCACGACCATCCATCACTACACCTTTATTTTCTGTCATTTCCTGCTGTAACTTCACAAGTTTCGTTCTAACACTTTCGTAACTTGCGACTTTTGATACATTTAACGTGACATCATTCTCTCGTATACGGTCACTTACATCAATACCATTTAAATATATACGTTGTCCATTGTCATTGACAATCTTCAAATCAATCAACTGAACTAAATCATCAATTTCCTTATCCGGTTGTTGAATATGTAACAGCGTCATTGCACGGTACATCGCACCTGTATCAACATAAACCATTCCGAGAATTTCAGCTACACGTTTCGCAATCGTACTTTTCCCGGCAGCTGCTGGTCCATCAATTGCAATATTTATTTTTTTCATAACGATACCTACCTTGTTGTTTAATCTTAATTATTTTATCATAGAGCTATATTAATGTATATTGGAGGAACAAAATGAAGAATATTCTCGTCATGCATACAGGTGGCACAATCAGTATGTCTGAAAACGCACATGGTGTTGTAACAACGAATGACACAAATCCGATGACAAATATTGAAATGATCAGAAATATCGCAAACATTACTGAAAAACATCTTTTTCAAGTTCCATCACCTCATATGACTTTAAAACATATGAATATTTTGCGTAAAACAATAATAAATGAAATATATGAAGAAAATTATGACGGAATCGTCATCACACACGGGACAGATACTTTAGAAGAAACAGCATATTTCTTAGATTTAACTTTAAATGTTTCAATTCCGGTTATCTTAACAGGGGCAATGCGTTCATCAAATGAAATTGGTGCTGACGGTCTGTACAATTACATTTCAGCTATACGCACAGCTTGCCATGACGACGCTAGAAATAAAGGTGTCCTTGTCGTATTTAATGACGAAATTCATACAGCGATGAACGTTACAAAAACACATACTTCAAACACAAGTACATTTCAAAGTCCTAATTATGGACCTCTTGGCATTATTACGAAAAAGGACATTTTCTTTCACCACTTACCATTAACATATCCACCACTTGTAAAGGTTAATGAAAACGTAAAGGTAGGACTTATTAAAGCACATAGTGATCTGGATGCAGATTTAATTAAATTTTTTGCTGATAATCATTACGATGGACTCGTTATTGAAGCATTAGGTCAAGGAAATTTACCACCGAGTGCATTACATGGTATCCAATATTTAATCGACAAAAATATTCCAATCGTCATTGTTTCCAGATGCTTCAATGGTATTGCAAGCGGCAATTATCAATACGAAGGTGGCGGCTTCGAATTACTTAATATGGGACTTATTTTCTCAAATGGTCTAAACGGACAAAAAGCCCGACTGAAACTCATCGTAGCAATAAGCAATGGTCTGGCTGACACGTCACTTCAAAATTACTTCAAAAAATAAAGAGGCTTTTCAGCCTCTTTTTCTCTTTATATCTTCAGCAATCATTCCTCCATGAAATTTTCCGTTCTCAATGAAAATCGTATTAGCATCGTTTCCCGCTGCGATAACACCCGCAATATATAAATTCTTAATATTTGTCTCCATCGTTTCATGATTATAAAATGGTGCAGTTCCATATTCATTCGTGATAAGCTCAATTCCCATGTCACTTAAAAAAGTATAATCCGGGTGGTAACCAATCATTGCAAAGACTGTATCATTTTTAATCGTTTTTTCTCCATCAGGCGTTTCAATCGTAACTTCATCTTCAGTAATCGACTTTACATGACTATTAAAATGCAGTTTTATTTTTTCATGATTAACAAGTGATTCATAAAGAGGTAATATCCATGGTTTTACACTTTTAGAATAAGCATCTCCACGATAAACAGCTGTAACACGTGCACCCGCTTTCTCAAGTTCAATTGCTGCATCTACTGCAGAGTTTTTTCCACCGATAATGACAACATCTTTATCGAAATATGGATGCGCTTCTTTAAAGTAATGATGTACTTTCTTTAAATTAGCGCCTGGAACTTCCAGTTTATTTGGCTGACCGTAATATCCTGTTGCAACAGTCACATATTTACATTCATAGTTATTCTTATTTGTCGTGACGATAAACGTATCATCTTGTTTATATACTTTTAATACTTCTTCATTTGAATGAATATTTAAATCATGGTGCTTTACAACACTTCTGTAATATACAAGCGCCTGATTCCTTCTCGGTTTATGTTCTTCTACAATAAACGGAATATCACCAATACTTAACTTTTCACTTGTTGAGAAAAATGTCTGATGTGTCGGATAATTATAAATCGCTTCGACGACATTCCCTTTCTCAATAACGATATTTTCAATACCACGTTTTTTCTGCTCTATACTTGCAGATAAGCCACACGGTCCTGCACCTATTATAATACTTTCGATTTTAATCATAGTCGTCACCTTTCTTTAAAGAAAAAAGGACTCCTCAAGAGTCCAGTTTTTATTCGTGTTCCTGAATATCGAGTATTTTAAACCCATTGTTTTTTAAATACTTCGTAAATTTTTTTATATTTTTATGATCTTCAACTTTTACTATCATTCTGCGATGCATTTTATCTGTCTCATCGAATGTTACAAATGAAATTGCATTCAATTTATATTTTTTAAGTGCAGATGCTAAACGCATAATACGTCCTTCAGCATCAATTGATGTTATCGCAATACGTACACCTTTTTGCTTCATTCCGAATGCAGATTTAAATTGTTCCATCACGTCAAAACGCGAAACTACGCCTAAAAATTCATTTCTATCATTAATAACACTTAAAATCGGAAAATCCTGTAATGTTAAAAATGATTCTTCAAATAACGTGTCATCTTTAACGCTATATTCATCTAGAGGTAAAATATCTTTAATTTTAGTTTCTTCAATAAATTCATCACGCGTTTTATTTGATTTCATAAAGAAGAAATGCCTAAAAATACTATAACGTGTAGCAGTGCCTACATACTTACCAGCTTCTACTACCGGCATCCCATCTATACCATGATGTTCAAGCTTATCGATAACACTTTTTACGGTATCATCCGGATTTGCAACATAACACTTTTCTTTAGGAATCATTATTGATTTTAAATACATAAATCCATCCCCTTTAATATTATTTAGGAATTACTAAAGTTTGGCCTTGAGCAACATTATTTCCAGATATTCCATTTGCTTGTCTAATTTTTTCTACGTTTTCTGGAGATCCACTACCATAATATTGAATTGCAATACGATATAAATTTTCTTTAGCTCCGACAACATGCGTTGATTGTGTATTAATATTTTGTGAATCATTTGCTGAATTTTGGTTATTTGATGTATTTTGAGTATCGTTTTCTACAGTCGCTTTTTCTTCGGCTAATTTTTTCGCTTCTTCTTGATCTTTCGCTTTTTGTTCAGCTGTTTTTTCTGCTTTCTCTTTTTCTGTTGCTGCTTTTTCTGTTGCTGCTTTTTCTGCTGCCGCTTTATCTTTTGCAACCTGCTCTTCTGCAGCTTTTTCTTCAGCAGCTAATTCTTTCTCTGCTTGCTTTTTCTCTTCTGATGCATTCTTATCTGCATTAGACTTTTCTGCATTAGACTTTTCTGCATTTTTTGTAGCAACTTTCTCAGTTTTATTTTCATTGTCACCTTGAGAATTAATGTAGTTCGCAAGTAATAACATAATCGGTAATAATATTAAAATTCCTGCAATAAGTGGGATAAATTTCTTTAAACCACTATCATCGCTTTTATGATTTTCTTCTTTAACTTTATTTTGTTGATGATTATTCTCGTTTGGTTGATTCTCTTTTGCATTTGCTTTATTAACTGTTGCTCCGGCTGCCGCACCAGTAACAGCTGCTGTTTTCTTAGTTTTAGAATTATTCTGTTTTCGCTGTTCTTTTTGCTTTTGATTTGAAGTATTAGCTGGAGCTACTGCTGCACCTTTTTTATGTTTTGAGTTGTCCTCACGCTTTTTTCTTTCTTGAGAACGATTGCGACGAGAAGCACCACGTGGTGGGAATATGTCTTCTTTTTCTTGTTCTCCTTCGTAAGTCTCACTTACAACTTCTTCTTTTTCCACTTCTACGTCTTTTTGTCTTTCAACTTTTTGCTTGCTCTTTTCAAATTCATCTTTAAAATCGTTTTTTGTCACAATATCCACCCACATTCATATTTATAGTCTAATCATATTATAGACAAACATGATTACTTTAGTAAAGTATTACAGTTAATTAAATAACCTGTTTAAAATTGCTGCTACAGTTTCTAATTCATTATAATAAATTGCACTTTTAAAGCGCTGAATTTCGTTTGACTGACAATAGTCACAATCTTCGTTCAGTCGATTTCCTGACTTGGTGTTATCTAAAGAATTTATACTTAAATTTTCTAATTCATTGTGCAAACAATTGTTACAATTTACATAGCGTAACATACTGTTTAAATTGTGTTGCTGCTCTTCAAACTGCTTTTTTAATCTCATTGGCAGTTCTTCATCATTAAACCGCTTTCTGAAAATATTGATTCTTTCAATCAGAGTCTCATCTTGTAAATTATTATGATAATAATTATATAGAACTGACTCATCTATCCTATCAAGTTCAATCATCCGTCTAGCCTGCACAATATCATGGTCATTATATAATAATATTGACTGACAAACTTCCCCGTCACGTCCAGCACGCCCGATCTCCTGTATGAACTGATATATTGATGAAGGCATATGATAATGAATCACTGTACGTATATTCTTCTTATTAATTCCCATACCGAATGCACTCGTAGCACAAATAATCTGCACATCATCAGCCATATATCTGGACTGTACATCAGCACGATCTTTATATTCCATATCCGCATGATATCGGTCGACAGTATATTCCTTACTTAGAATTGAATAAATTTCATCACAAATCCTTTTGGACGAAAAATATATTATCGTCGGTCCGGTGTCATTAAGTGTTTTTCTTAAAAACGTAATCTTATCCTGCTCTTCTATTTCAAATTTATATAAAAATATATCTTTATCCATATGAAGAAAGTTTAATACATTTAAATCTCTTTCAGTCACTTCTATTATATCGTTAATTATTTTTTGTGAAGCTGTTGCAGTTAGTCCGATTACAACTGCATTGCATTTATTTATAATGCGGTTTACAAGCAAATAATACGGCCTGAACTGATACCCCCATTGAGAAATACAGTGCGCTTCATCTAGTATAATATGTGTAATGCGTACTTTAGATAAAATAACATCACATAATTCGCTTTGCAGCCATTCTGGTGAACAGTAAATAAACTGGTAACGTTCTATATCCCCCATAATTAAATGAATTGCTTCACTTGAAAGACCACTATGTATTGCAACAGCTCTTATACGGTTCATATTCAACTGCATAACTTGATCTTCCATTAATGCAATAAGTGGTGTAATGACGAGTGCCCTACCACCACAATAAATTACTGGTAGCTGAAATGTAATTGATTTACCACTACCTGTAGGCATAAGGGCTAGTACGTCTTCTTTTTCGAGTATATTATTGATAACGGTAATTTGAGCAGGCTTCAATGAATGAATGCCAAACACTTTCTGAGCAAATGATTCAATACTCATATATACTCCTTTCACTTATACTCGCTTTAGTAATACCAAGTTTCAATTTAAAATAGTCATCAACTTGTGAATTAACATAAAATGTTTTCAGTTTCCCATATTGAGCAGTTTTATACTGTTCGCAAATCACGTCCATTTCAAATGCATCAATATAACGCATTATATCTACTTCGTAATCTTTTATGATCATTTCTATTATATGATCCTGAATCGTATGTGTCCTTAGCTTTAACTGTTTTGATGTCGCTTCTATATCATTATTATGAATTAAACGATAAGTCTTCAGCGTATTTTTGTGCAGCGGAACTCTGTAATACAATTGATTAAATACTTTAAATGGCGCATTTCTGAGTAAATGAATGATAAAGTTTTTTTCAATAAATAATTTGAATTTTAGTTCATGCGTTTCTATATTTAAACTACGTGCTAACTGAGCATCATTTAATGCCCTTGTATTATTACCGCTTAACTGATAAATAAAAATATTATGTCCAAATTTTTGATGAACTGCATCTACAAGCATCTTTAAATCGTCCCTCACGTAATGCAGCTGATCCGGGTTTATCTCGTGTACAATACGTTTAACTTGTCGCTGTATCATTATATCAGAGGAAACAGGCATAAATTTATTATTGTGATAACTCAACTCAGATGATGTTTGAACGAGTAATCTTAACGCTTGAAACGATACTTCGGATGCTAAATAAAAATAAGGGTAAAGTTTTAATGAACAGTTATCATCAAGTGCTTTAATTTTTTCTTCAAATTTATGTAAAGGATAGCTCGGTGAAAGTTCATAAACAGGTAGTAACTGTTGCATTGCAGCGTCAAAATATGTTTGCTGAGTTCTCGCGCCAACCACAATATTCCACAAACTTTTAAGTGATTTGTCTGTTCTGTAATTTGATTTTATGTATGCTGTAATAGAATTCATTGGAAGCTCCTAAATCTTTTTGTTGAAAAAGCATTAAACAATCACTAAAATAGTTATGTATGATATAAATATATTTTATCACGAATTTGCAAGGAGGCGAAGAAATTGGCAGGTAAATATACTATCGTTGATATGGATACATGTATCGCATGTGGTGCTTGTGGCGCTGCTGCTCCAGATATATATGATTATGATGATGAAGGCATTGCATATGTAATTTTAGATGATAACCAAGGTACTCAAGTAATTCCAGAAGAATTGGAAGAAGATATGATCGATGCATTTGAAGGATGTCCTACAGACTCTATTAAAGTAGCAGACGAATCATTTGATGGCGATGCACTTAAATTTGAATAGTATAAAAAAAGAACGCTGCAAATAAGCAGCGTTCTTTTTTTATATTAGTCGCGGTAACATTTTTATTAAAATTGCCGCGATTATTGAAACGATTAATCCTTTAATAATATTAAACGGAATAATACCTGATGTAATAATAGCTTTTAAGTTTGCTGCGATATCAGAAAAATTCATAATCATTCCGTATAGAGGCAACAATACAAAATAATTCATTAAGCTCATTACAATTGTCATAACAATCACTGCACAAATAAAACCAATTAATAATTTATGTTTGCGGCCTTTTGTAATGATAAATAAAGTTAATACAAATGAACTACCTGCTAAAAAGTTAGCAAGTGGACCGATTGGGTCCGCCATATTAATTAAAAAGTTTAAAACGTTTTTAATGATTTCTACACCTATAGCACCAACAGGACCTACTGTAAACAATGCAATAATCGCAGGTATATCACTTAGGTCAACCGTTAAGTACGGTGGTAAAAATGGTAGCGGAAACTTTAAAAACATAAGTAAAAAAGCAACCGCACTGAGTAGACTCACAATTATGAGCCTTCTTGTCTTATTAAATTGTGTCATTTCCTTCTCCTTCTATTCATCTTACAAAGAGGAGGATAACCTCCATCTTCTCCCATCCAGACTGTACTGTCGGTACTGGAATTCCACCAGATCAGCCAGCGCATAGCACCAGGTCGCGGACTATAACCGCCGGTTCGGAATTTCACCGACCCCGAAGATGAATGATAAATTTTCATAAATTATATATTACGCAATTGTATTACTGCCGTCAACTTTAGGGATTTTAATAATAAACGTCGTTCCGACACCTAATGCACTTTCTA
This sequence comes from Macrococcus armenti, assembly GCF_020097135.1. Classification (NCBI taxonomy): domain Bacteria; kingdom Bacillati; phylum Bacillota; class Bacilli; order Caryophanales; family Staphylococcaceae; genus Macrococcus; species Macrococcus armenti. Next base: position 1,177,025 of record NZ_CP083608.1, read on the forward strand.
CACTTATCGTACCATTGTGCGCTTCAATAATAGACTTAACGATAAACAGACCGAGCCCAGTTCCATGTTTACCACGCGTTCTTGCCTGGTCTACTTTATAAAACCTTTCAAAAATATTGTCTATATGTTCTGGTGCAATACCAACTCCTGAGTCTGAAATTGTTATTAAAATATGCTTGTCTGACTCTTTTGTTTCAACGGAAATATTGTCACCACTTACCGTATATCTAACTGCATTATCTATTATATTCGTCAGCACTTGAATCATTTTGTCGTAATCCATTAAAGCAAGTGATGTATGATGAAATGCAACGTTTAATTTGATGTCATTTTCCTTCATCGTCTGCTTAAAGTTTATTAAAGTTCTATTGACTAAATCGACAACATCGACCGGCTCAATCGTCATAATTTGTTCTCCTGCATCAATACGTGCAACATTCAGTAATTCATTTACAAGACGATTAAGTCGTTTTGATTCGTCTAAAATAATATTTAAAAATTCTTCAACATCTCTTTTTTCTGTTACAATGCCGTCCAGTATCGCTTCAGTATAACCTTGTAACATCTGAATAGGTGTTCTAAGTTCATGAGAGACATTAGCAATAAACATTTGTTTCATCTGATCAAGTTTTCTTTCTTCAGTCATATCACGGATGATAACAACTGCACCGTTACCTTGTTTTATATCGCGATTGATAACCGGAGAAACGATGAGTACATAATGTTTATCCTGCGCCACCATATCATGATAAATCGTATCACCATATTGCATCACTTCGTTTACAATTTGGCTTAATTCATCTATCTGATGCGAGTCAATATCATCCAGAAACTTTACAGCTTTCGGATTCTGGAGCTGCTTCTCAAGATGCATATTAAAACTTAAAACACCATCTTCCATCGCATTAATGAGTCGGTCCCTTAAATTACGTTCTGAATAAATTCGATTCATGTTCATGGAAATATCTTCTTCCATTTTATTGAACGCCAATGCAAGTTCTCCGATTTCATCTCTTGACTGAACTTTAATTTTTTCATTCCTTTCCCCTCGTGCTAATTTAAATGCGGCATGCTTTAAATGTATTAACGGTTTCGTTATTCGCGTAGACAGGAAAAAAGCAAAAATCGTAGTTAATATCAAAAGTACTAATGCGACAAGAAAAATAATAATGGCGATGTAATTAAATGCATCTGAAATTGTATTTGTATCTTGATAAATAAATATCGCACTGCTGTTATTATTAAAAGCCTGTGATGGATATCCTAATAAAATATATTCATGTTTACTACCTTGATATTTTACTTTTATCGACTGGACGACTGTTTCGTCTTTTTTGAAAACTTTTTCAAATTTTTTATTTGTATTTATTTCATTAAGCATAAGTGCTTTGAGTGGATCATCATACTTAATATTTTTATCAGAATCATTTGTAATTAATATTAGTCCTGCTGGATTTTCAATTAATTCTTTCACGTAATTCATCGCATCATTTTTATCATGACGACTCATTAAAACAAGTTCAACCTTCTCAGCTTGCTGCTTTAAATTATGTCCAGACTCACTCATTAAATATGCATTAAAAAAGCTCATAAGTGCTATTGATAATATAATTAAAACTGTGGTAACTATAAATAATATAGTTAACCACAGTTTAATTACAACGCTATTCATATATTTCATGCGTCCTTAACCTCAAACTTATAGCCGACACCCCATACTGTATGAATCATCTCTGCTGCATTAGGTGATACTTTATTTAGTTTCTCACGTAATCGTTTTACATGTGTATCTACAGTACGTAAGTCACCGTAAAACTCATAATGCCATACATCTTTCAACAATTGTTCACGATCAAAAACTTTATCGGGACTTTTTGCGAGGAAGAGCAATAATTCATACTCTTTCGGTGTTAAATTCACCTCTTTATTATCAGCTAATACACGGTGTGCATCGTTATCAATAACGAGTGAATCAAACACGATTAAATCTTTTGCATGCGTATCCTGCTGTAAAAACATTGTTGATTGTGAACGTCTTAAAATTGCTTTAACACGTAAAACAACTTCTCTCGGTGAAAATGGTTTTACGATATAATCATCAGCACCGATTTCAAATCCCTCGACACGATTGTTCTCTTCACCTTTAGCCGTTAACATAATAACAGGCGTAGACTTTTCTTCACGTAGGCGTTTACAAACTTCAATGCCATCAATCCCTGGCAGCATAATATCCAACAGTATACAATGAAAATTCTCTTCAAGCGCTAATTTTAACGCTGTTTCACCATCTTCTGCTTCGACTGTTTCAAATCCTTCGCGTTCAAGATACATCTTCGCGAGTTTACGGATTCTATCTTCATCATCAACGATTAATATCTTTTCTTTCATCATTAATTCACCCTTTCATTATGCATAAGAATGAAGCCCTGCAATAATCAAATTCACTGCAATTACATTAAATAAAATTATTGCCATACCTATAACTGCTAACCAGGCAGACTTTTTACCTTCCCATCCTTTACCTAATCGTAAATGTAAGAATATTGCATAGAATAAGAACGTAATAAGCGCCCATACTTCTTTCGGATCCCAACCCCAAAATCTGCTCCACGCAATTTGTGCCCATATACTTGCAAACAATAAACCACCAAGCGCAAAGAGCGGGAAACCTATAATTACTGAGCGATAACAAATCTCATCCATTAACCTTAATGATACTTTATTCGTTAACGGTTTTACAATTGAGAAGATTGTTCTACGTAATATGAGTCGTATTAATCCATACATTATTGAACCAATTATAATTGACCATAGTACCGTATTTAACTTTTGTGCATTAATTACTGGTGGTAATTCAATTCCCGTATCAAAACGTTTTACTTCTTTGTAATCATTCTTCGTACCTTCAATTTTTACAACAGGTTTACTGTCTTTAAACGTGACAAGTCCTGGTAAATGATATTCTGCAACCGCATCAACGCCGTTTTTATCCTGATAGAAATAATCTTCTTTATAATCTACAATACCTTTCATGACAATCGTCGTTAATATAAACGCTAATACAAGTACGATAAAATACATTACGACTTCTAACCAGAAAGCGTCCTTTGACTTTTCCTTCGCATCAACAAATCTAAGTAAATAGATTAATCCTGCAACTGAACTCACTGATAAAATCCCATAACTAATCGTTACAGTAATAACGTGAATCGCAAGCCAGTTACTCTGTAATGCCGGAATTAATGGAGATACATCTCTAGAGAACATGCTCGCATAAACGATTACAAGCATTGCGATTGGTAACGAGAATAATGCGAGTACCGGCGTGTGATAAATCAAGTTGATAACTAAAAAACCACCAACCATCATAATGCCGAACATCGTTAAAAATTCATACATGTTACTTACAGGTGCATGACCTGCTGCAATCCAGCGTGTAAAAAAGTATACAAGTTGCATAACAAAACCAATTATTGTTAATGTAATCCCTATTTTTTCATAACGTTTCGACTTCGCTTTTATACTTGCAGAAAACGGTAATATAGCAATTAAATATAAAATAAATGCTGCATACAATGATGTACTACTTATATTTAATAAAGTTTCACTATTCATCTTTATCCTCCATCTCATACTTATCATTTACTTTTTGTAAATGATGTTTTTCTAACATACTATCTATTTCTTTTTTGAATCCATAATAATTTCTATTTGTATGAGCTGCTAAAGTACCATCATTTGTGTTAATCCAGATTCGTCTATGGTTAATATATGATCCGATAGCTAAACCAAATAAGAAAATCGAAAACCCAATGAATAATACGGGCAATGTAAGATCTTTCTTAACAGTTAAATACGTCACCGTTTTATTCGTAGCACTTACGAACTTAATATCGTATTTGTTGTTTTTTGAAATTTCCTGAGACGATCTAATTTTAAGTAAACTGTATTCTGACTTATTTCCGTCATTCACTTCAAATACAAATGCCGGATTATTCGGTAATGGAGATTTTGTTGTTAATGTTCCATTTTCCGATATATTATCGAAATCTGGTGCATAGTTTCTTAAATGCACACTCATTTGTTTTGAAACTTTATAATCATTATCTGGATTATCTAGTTTTACTTCAAATGTATCTCCAATTTGTTTTCCTGATTTATCCTGTACTTTAAAAATCATTGTTTTAAGTTGTGATTGATCAAAACTGTTTTGATATAACGCAAACTGATCAAACTTCACCGGATGATTAACACGCACACTATCATCTTTTAATTTAGTAAGTTCTGGCGCACTTCCGATTACTGAAGTATCTGCATTATTTTTATATATCGTAACTTTTGACTCATAATTTTTTGCAATTTTATTCATCGCGGCGTCAGTTGATTTACTATTAATATTTGACATAGAATCTTTGTCATATTGTTCGAAAATAAATTTGTTATTTTTAATGTAAAACTCGTTATGCGTACCAGGAATTACTTTCGTATCACCTTCAGCAATACCTACAAACTCATCAATATAAAACGCAGGAACGAATCGAAGCATTGCCCCAAGCAATAAAATTATCAGCCCAGTATGGTTAATATATGGACCATATCTACTGAAACGCCCTTTCTCAGCAAGAATATGTCCATCCTCCATGCGTACTTTATATTTGTTTTCCTTTAAAGTATCAGCAATTTCCGTATTCAATTGCTGATCATGTAATGTCAGACGTTGACGTCTGAAAAATGATGCATGTTTTTTGACTGTCTGGTTTTTAAGTGACTTATGTAATGGAACACCTCTGTCGATACTTGCAGCAATAATTGAAAATGCGACAAATACTAGTAGGATTAGAAACCACCACGATGTATATAAGTTATCAAACCCTAATTGGTAATAAATTTTGCCGAGTACCCCATACTTTTCCTCATAAAAAGTTGACGGATCTTCTCCAACAGGAATGAAATACTGTTGCGGAAACATCGTTCCAAGTGCAGATGCCACTACTGTTAATACAAGTAATGTTACTCCCGTTTTAACTGATGCAAAGAAGTTCCAAATTTTATCAGTAACAGATTTATTCTTCGTTTTACTTCTTACTGCCTGTCCATCATAACGCATTACATCAGTAATTTTTTTCTTATCATAATCGTCATTTATCAGCCTACCACAGTTTTGACAAAGCTGAGTACCTGGTGGATTTACATGTCCACATGTACAAGTAATAGATTGATCTTTCATTTAAACTGCCCCTTTTATGGTTGAACTAATTCCATATATTTTTTTATTTCTGCCTGAGACATCTGCCCTTTATGATGCGCCTTTATAACACCATTTGCGTCGATTACATATGTATTCGGTAAATCATTAGCATTATATGCTTTCATCACGTCATTCGATCCATCTAAAGCCACCTTAAGATTAACTTCTTCAGGTAACTCGCTAAAAAATTGTTTCACTTGTTGTGGCGAATCCTTTACATGAACTGTGAGCACTTCAACGCCTTTAGATTCATATAATTTATGCATACGATTTAAGTCTGGCATCTCTTCTTTACAAGGTTTACACCATGTTCCCCAGAAATTTAGAATGACACCTTTCCCTTTATAATCTTTAAGTGCTACTTTATCACCATCTAGCGTCTTCAATTCAAATAATGGTGCTTTGTCACCTATTTTCACAACTTTTTCGCCATCTTTAAATACACTTACATATAATATAAAGCCAATCGCAACTAGAATAAGCAACATTATAATGTACTGTATCCACCTTTTTTGTGCTTTCGCCATAGTAATCCCCTCTCAATAAACATTATAAATTTAATTATAACATGCAAAAACACATAGTCTGTGGCAACTATGTGAATTTTGAATCTTTATGATTTATTTAAAGCAAGGTTACGTAAAGTTTTAACTTCATGCGGTGAAAGTTCACGTGCATCACCGGCATTCAGCCCTTTTAACGTTAATGGTCCATATTCAATGCGAGAAAGCTTGACGACTTCGTGGCCGAAATGCGCAAACATACGACGCACTTGACGGTTTCGTCCTTCATAAATCGTAATTTCTACAAGTGTCGTATTTTTCTCTCTATCCTGAGACTTCACTTTTACTTTAGCAGGTGCTGTCATACCATCTTCAAGCTTAATGCCACGTTCCAGTTCCTTAACTTGCTCACGTAATAGAAAACCTTTTAATTTCGCAACGTATTTCTTCTGCATTTTATATTTCGGGTGTGTCATCTGATTTGCAAAGTCCCCGTCATTCGTAAGTAATAATAACCCTGAAGTATCATAATCAAGTCTGCCCACCGGGAAAATTCTTAAATGTAATCCGGGGAAGAAATCTGTAACAACTTTTCTTCCTTTATCATCTGATACACTCGTAATCACTCCAGTAGGTTTATGGAAGAGAATGTATACTTTTTCCGGATTCTCTAAAGGAATCCCTTCTACTTCAATAATGTCACTTGGTTTAACTTTAGTCCCTAATTCTGTAACCGTTTTGCCATTAACAGTAACTTTACCTTCTGTAATTAACACTTCCGCTTTACGTCTTGAAGTAACCCCACTTTTAGCAATAACTTTTTGTAGCCTTTCCAATTGTTCACTCATTTTTATTCCTCCGACTCTAAATTTTTGAAGAATTGTTCTATTTCTTCAGTTTCTGTCGTACCATGTTCATCATTCGGTAAATCATCAAGTGACTTTAAGCCGAATGTTCTTAAAAATTCCTGTGTAGTAATGAGTTGCTGAGCTCTCATATCTTTTTGCTGAACAGATTCTATCAACCCTTTTTCTAACAAAGTTTTTATTGGACCATCTGAATTGACACCGCGCGCAATTTCAACATCATGTCTTGTAATAGGTTGATTATAAGCAATTATTGCTAAAGATTCCATTGATGCCTGCGTTAGTTTTTTATGCTTCGAATTTGTAACAAGGTGCTGCAAATAAGGATTAAGCTTTTCGTTTGTCATTAAAAAATATTTGTCACCTAATTTACGAATATCTAATATGTCATGTTCAAATGTTTTAACAAGATCATCAATCTGGATTGGCGTTAGCTGAATAATTTCACTTAACGTTTCTGAATCAATTCCTTCATCCCCTGTTGCATAAAGCATCCCTGTAATAATATCAAGTTTGTTCAATGTCAAATTGAGTTCCCCTTTCTATCAAAATTTCCCCAAACATCTTTTCCTGATATAGCGTTATTACTTCAGATTTCATAAGTTCAAGTATCGCCATAAATATTGTAATGAGCTGCGTTTTTGTTTCAGAATACGTTACAAAATCATCGAATGTGATCGTCTCTTTGTACATTAGCTGTTGCTTTATTGTATGCGTAGCTTCTTCAATTGAATAATGATCTCTAGTAACATTAATTTCAGGCCTAATTAACTTATGTCTACTTTTCGCTTTATTATAAGCAGTAATCAAATCCATGATATCTAATTGTAATGGTACATCACTCACTTCAAAATTAGAGAGATCATTAGCACGTTTAACAAAAAACTTATCTTCTTCTTGTTTTCGTTCATTTAAAATATCTGCATATAATCGATAGTTCTGGTATTCAATTAACTGCTTCATCAGTTCTTCTCTTGGGTCTTCGTCATCTTCGTATTGTACAGGGCTTTCTGGTAATAGCATCCTACTCTTGATGCGAAGTAACTCGCTCGCCATCACTAAATACTCACCATGCACATTAATATCTAAATCAGGGATTTCTTTGATATAATTAATATATTGTTCTGTTAGTATCTTCATTGAAATATCATAAATATCGATTTCATATTTCTTAATGAGATGCAGCAATAAATCTAATGGCCCTTCAAACGAGGCCAACTTAACTTCATACATATATTCCACCTAAATTCCGGAGTGATAATTTTGAAAAACACATTGTTATTATTTGTACATTACTTTGAAAATAAAAGAGATTATTTTGAGTGCCATGAAATAATGGAAGATTCATGGAAATGCAAAGCACATTATACTAAACAGGATTTTGAAGTTGTGCTTATCCTTTTTGCTACAGGACTGTATCATTTACGTCGTAATAATATTACTGGTGCAATCCGCACCTTAAGAAAAGCACAATTTACGTTACGTCAAATTGACTTAAGTCCTTATCATCAGTTTATCGATATACACCACCTGGATAGTACGCTTTCATCATTAATTGAAAGTGAACAATATCGTCAAATAACATTTCCACTTAAAAGTGAAATGAGAGCGTTATTCAATGAGCAATATGGTACACATTCTGATGAAATTAACGATGAAATTATTCATAAGCATGTACGGCGCGATAGAACTCAAATTATTAATGCGCGCCTTAAAGCTTTAAACGATAAAAAACCAGTACATAAGTCCCCAGACAAGTGCCATCATTGTAATAAACGTCAATAGCATCATATTATTTCTTGGTTTTTCATCTTGTCTCAGCTTTTGTTCAGGTTCGTCACTGACCGTTTTTTTCTGAGTAGATTTTTGACTTCTTTTAATGGACCTTACTTTGCTCATAATATCCTCCTATGCTCGTGGATGAGTATTTTTATAAACTTCTCTAATTTGTTTCGTATCAATATGCGTATACAGCTGTGTAGATGAAATATCAGCATGTCCAAGCATTTCCTGCACAGCTCTCAAGTCTGCACCATTTTCAAGCAAGTGCGTTGCAAATGAATGCCTTAATGTATGAGGCGTAAGCTTCTTTGTAATTCCTGCTTCAAGCTGTACTTGTTTCATAATTTTCCAGAAGCCCTGTCGTGTCATACGTCGTCCGTGAAAATTCAAAAATAGGCTATCCGTAATTTCTTTTTTTATCATTTTATATCTCGTATGCGCAATATAGTCATCCATCATTTTTATCATACGCTCGCCGATTGGAACAATGCGTTCTTTGTTACCTTTTCCCGTAACTTTTACAAAACCCATAATCGTATTGACATCATCTACATTCAGATTAATTAATTCTGAAACACGCATACCAGTTGCATACAGTAACTCTAACATTGCCTGATCACGTTTACCGGTTACTTTAGAAGTGTCAGGTGCATTTAAAAATGCATCAACTTCATCAATCGTTAAAACATCCGGCAGTCGTCTTTCAAACTTAGGGGGTTCAAGTACAATAGTTGGGTCTTTTACTGCATACTTTTCTCTAAGTGCAAATTGATGAAATCCGCGTACCGAGGCAGTTATTCTTGCTAATGTTTTTGAAGACTTTCCGTCGTCCTTTAATTTACCAAGAAATCTTGAAATCGTAAATTTATCGATATTATCAATCGATCCAATTTTTTCTGATTCAATAAAAGATTGATATTGATTCAAATCTCTTCTGTATGCCGCAATGGTATTTTTGCTTAATCCTTTTTCAATCATTATAAAGTGCAAAAACTCATCAATGATTTCCTGCATGCCGTCACCCCTTTTATATTCGTATGTATATTTTAGTTTACCATAATATATTATGCGTTAACATAAAAAAAGAGACGAAACGCCTCTTTATTCATTGATTCTATTATTCAATTGATCTGCTTCGACACCCTTAGCTCTGCAAACACTGCAAATACCATGAAATGTTAAGCGATGGTCCATAATCAGGAAATGATATTCACGTTCAACTTTCTTTTCTACATCCTCTAATAAATCTTCCTCAATTTCTTCAACTGAACCACAGTTCATACAGACTAAATGGTGGTGAAAATGTTTCGCACCTTCTTTGCGCAGATCAAATCGCGCAACACCATCACCAAAGTTTATTTTATCTACTACTTTTAATTCTGCGAGCAACTCCAGCGTACGATAAACTGTTGCTAAACCGATTTCAGGAGATTTTTCTTTAACTTTTAAAAATACATCTTCTGCACTGAGATGATCCGCTTCATTTTCTAGTAAGACCGTAACAGTCGCTTCCCTTTGAGGGGTTAATTTATAAGAAGCCTCATGTAATTGCTCCTTTATTCTATTAATTCTCTCCTGCATAATTTCACTCCTAAAGGTTACGATTAATATATATAAAATATCAGTAATTGAGAATTAATGCAACTTATAATGAAACCAAATTAGAATTATTATCATTTAATAATTAAATTTATTATTTATTTTGCTCTAATTGAAAATGCATTAATGCAATTATCGTTTTTGCATCTTCAATTTTACCTTCTTTCATCCATTTAATTGCCTCATCCAATGTTAGCCAGTGATGTTTCACAAATTCATCATCATCCGGTTTCAGTTCATCTGATTCAACTAAAGTATCTGTATAATATAAAGAAATATATTCATCACAAAATCCTGGTGAGACGTAAAACTCATGCACGAGTGAAAGTTGTTCCGAAGTATAACTTGTTTCTTCTTCAAGTTCTCTTTTTGCAGTTTTCATTCTCTCTTCACCAGATTCCACTTTTCCTGCTGGAATCTCAATTAAAGTATGTTCCAGTGCTTTACGAAATTGTTCTACGAATAATATTTTCCCATCTTTAACTGCAAGAATTGCGACAGCGCCAGGATGTTTTACTACTTCTCTTATGCTCTCCTTTTGATTTGGAAGTGTTACACGATGTTTCTCAACTTTTATGACTTTGCCATCCATTATCAGTTCTTTTTGTAGAGTATGCTCTGTTAAATCCATATCAATTCACTCCCTCACTTCAATCATGTTAAACTATATCTATTATAACGAATGGAGGAATAGACTTGAAGATAAATTATACAAAAAGTGGCATCCCTTTATCAGCATTCGGATTAGGCGCAATGAACTTGCCTACGGACCAGGAACAAACAAACGAAATTCTTAAAGCAGCGATAGACAATCAAATTACATATATAGATACAGCAGATTTGTATCAAAAAGGTAAAAACGAAGCAATTATCGGTAAGTTTTTAAAAGAAAACAAATTAAGGCAAGACGTTATCATCGGTTCTAAAGTTGGAAATGCATTTAATATGAATAACGATGAGGTCACATGGGATCCATCTGCAAAACATATTAAAGAAGGTATTATAAACAGTTTGAAACGATTAAACACAGATTATATCGATTTATATATGCTACACGGTGGGACTATTGAAGACAATAAGGAAGAAGTGATACATACTTTTGAATCACTTAAAAAAGAAGGTATTATTCGCGCTTACGGGATAAGCTCAATTAGGCCGAATGTAATTGATTACTACTTAAAACACAGTAATATTGATACGATTATGATGCAGTTCAACTTAATTGATAATCGACCTGAAAGTTTGATTGACAGCATAGAAAGTAAAGACGTAAAAATATTGGCACGTGGTCCACTTATGAAAGGATTACTTACAGACAAATATGAGAGCATTCTCGATCGTAAGTTCCGAGAAGGTACACTTGACCTCAGTTATGAATCGATAAAGCATGCGCTTGAAACAGCAAATAAATCAGGCAATTTATCTGAGTTATCTTACGAATACTTAATGCAGTTCCCTGTCGCTTCGATAGTAAATGGTGCATCTTCTAAAGCACAGTTAATATCAAACATCAGACATTTTGAAAATGTAATGAAAAGTGAAACTAACAATCGCACGATCAATGACATCAGAAAGATGTTCAGCAATCTTGAATATAAGGATCATCTCGTATGAAATCAAAAACGATAATCAATACTTTACTCGGTCTTTCTGTTGCAAGCGGCATTACTTCCAGTATTACAGGAATCATTGCATCTAATTATTTGCTAAACTTCAAATTACGTGATGTAGAGGTAATTAGAAGACGTGAAATAAAAGCGAAGCGACTTGATGAAGCGGCTTTTCAAGCACTTAATCCTAAAGATGTTACAATTCAATCCCGAAATGGATACAACTTGAGTGGAACGGTTGTAAAACCTCATAACCATAATCACTGGATGATTTTCTGTCATGGTGTTACAGAAAACAAAATTACAAGTATTAAATATTTAAACTTATTTATATCGCTCGGCTTTAATGGTATTATATTCGATCATAGAAGACATGGACAAAGTGAAGGTCATTATTCAACGTATGGGTATTATGAAAAAATTGATTTAGAAAGTGTTATCACCTACTTAAAAGAGCATTATGGATATGATATTAAATTTGGTGTTCACGGTGAATCTATGGGTGCTGCAACGACATTACTCTATGCCGGAGAGCTTGCAAACGAAGCTGAATTTTATATTTCTGACTGTGCATTCAGTAATTTCAGTTTGTTGTTAACACAAATTATCGAACAAAAGTCATATATCGGAAGTGGCTTTTTGCTCTATTCACTAAATCAAATGCTGAGATTCAGAACTCACTTCACTTTAAACCAAGTATCGCCAATTAAAGTGATTCATAATATTGAGCAACCGATCTTATTCATTCATTCTAAACCTGATACATTCATACCATATACGCATTCTGTAGCACTTTATAACAAAAAGCAAGGTCCAAAAATGCGCTGGTATCCAGAACATGGGGGACACGCTGCCAGCTACAATGTGAATCCATTAACTTACAAAGAAAAAGTAAAGCAATTTCTGACGCAATATGACTTATTACCACCTGCAGAAACAGACATGCAATTAAAACTATAAAATTTAAAGCCACTTTTTATAACTTTGTCATAAAAAGTGGCTTTAATATGCGTTCAATTGTACGTGGTGCAATATTGTATATTTTTAAACCCGCATACATCCACAGCGGACGGTTAATTTCATGTTTCGGATGTTTGATAACTTTAACAATATCTGAAACGATTGAATCCGTTTTAATCATAATTAATTGATTTAAACGTGAAATTTTACCTGTAGCTTTATATATAAATGCGGTATCAATTGGCCCAGTGTTGATCATCGTAACATTAAGACTCGGATTTTCAAGTCTTAGTGCATTCATCAACTGATTTAATGCAGCCTTACTCGCTGAATAAATTGCACCACCTGGTGTCGCACTATATGCAGATAATGAACCGAGTACGATAATATGTGGTAGTTTATGTTGTTTCAGCAAAGATTTTGTTATCACATATATACTTTGATAATTTACATAATTCATAGCATCCATCTCTTCAATTGATAACTGCTTTATATTTGCATATTGTGCATATCCTGCACTGAAAATAACGACATCAAAGTCTATATCTTTAATTTTTTCCACAAATTTTATTGTCGAGTCAGCATTGCTAAAATCACATTTTATTACTGTGCACTGCGGATACGCTTTAGCGAGTTTATCCAGGCTGGAAATATTTCTGCCACATAAAATTAAGTGATGTCCTTCTTCAAGAAGTTTCACTGCTGTATTATATCCTACACCACCCGTTGCACCCGTAATTAATATCGTTTTATTCATAATATTCTCCATCATAATTGTAATTTACTTATAGTTTACACTATAATAAATGCTATAAACAATCACGGGGGGATAATATGAAAATCGTATTTTTTGGATCTGGTAATATGGCAAGTGCTGTATTTATCGGTCTTGTAGAAAGTAAAACAATTAACGGTGAAGATATTTATATTACGAATCGTTCTAATCGTGAAGAGTTACAAAAATATCATGAACAGTATCAAATAAAGTATAGCTATGATGACGAAGCATTATTGAAGGATGCGGATTTTGTATTTTTAGCTGTAAAACCATATGACTTTGATACCGTTGCTGAACGCATCAAGCCATACCAATTTAAAGAAAACCATTTCGTATCCATGATGGCTGGCGTACCCATTAATCAAATTAAAAATAAATTGAATACATCAAACCCAGTTGCACGTATTATGCCTAATACGAACGCGCATGTACAGCAATCCGTAACTGGTATTTCATTCTCAGAAAACTTTGAGCAATCTTCAAAAGAAAATTTAATGCAGTTGCTGGAAGCTTTCGGTACTGCAATTGAAGTTCAGGAAGAGTCTTTACATGATGTTACCGCTATTACAGGTAGTGGTCCTGCATTTTTATATTAGGTTTACGAAGAATATATTAAAGCCGCAAAACATTTAGGGCTTACCCCTGCTGACACTGATATCGCGGTTCGTAATTTAATTATCGGTACAGGAAGAATGCTTGAAAATTCTGAGTTATCGATTGATCAATTAAGAGAAAACATAACTTCTAAAGGTGGTACTACGAAAGCTGGATTAGATGCGCTTAGAAAACATCCAATTGAAGAAATGTTTATTGATTGTCTGGAACATGCGTTAAAACGCAGCAAAGAACTGAGCGAATAAAAAAACGAGACAACAGTGTCTCGTTTTTTTATTTTAATTCATAATTATAAAAGTCATCAGCAATATGAACAGTACAATTAAGCTGATGCTCAATTTCTGTAAGTAAACATTGAATATCTTCACGTGTATATCGATTACTCACATGATTAATAATTAAATGTTTAACATTGCATTGATTAACGAGTTGTTTTACATCTTCAAAATGACTATGAAAATACTTATGGCTTAAATCAATATCACCATCGAGGTAAGTACATTCATGAACAATGACGTCTGCATCGTGCGCAAGTAACATTTCATTTTCACATGGCATAGTATCTCCATAGAATACTAATACTTTCCCTTTTTTACTTTCTGTTTTGAACTGAGCTGTGTCATATGTAATTTTATCAATTGTAACAACAGCATTATTTTTAAATTGCTTATAAATCGGCCCCGGCATTATGCCTTGTTCAATCAATTTTTCTTTTATTAAGTTACCTTGAATATCTGGCATTTGTACACGATAACCAAATGATGGCACTCCGTGTTTTAGCAATGCAACTTTAATATTAATATCATGTATTTGGAAGCATTGTTTGTCACTAACTTCTATAATTTCAAGCGGATAGTTCAGATGAGATGTTGAAATTTCAAGTGTTGTTTCAACAAACGCTCGAATGCCTACTGGACCGTATATCGTTAAAGGCTTACGCTCTCCACCTTGAAAACTGCGCGATGTAAGAATTCCGGGCAATCCAAATATATGATCTCCATGAAGATGCGTAATAAAGATACGTGTTAGCTTACCGAGTTTAATATTCGTATGTAAAATTTGATGTTGTGCAGCTTCACCACAATCAAACATCCAGTATTCATTGTAATGTGGATTCAAAGATAAAACTGTCGTTTGTGTCTTACGCTCTTTCGTAGGTAAACCGGCGCTCGTTCCTAAACAAATAATTTTCATTACAAAAACCACCTTTTCATCACGTAATTATAGCATGTTTTCATTGTATTTTTATGTTTTCTATGAAAAAATATAAAAGAATATTAATAGAATCGAGGTTATCTATTTTGGATATTGAAAAGCAAAATATTCCCTGTCTCATCACGATTTTTGGAGCTACAGGTGATTTAAGTCATAGAAAGTTATTCCCATCATTGTTTCACCTATTCCAGCAAGGAAACCTAAATGAACAGATAGCGATTATTGGTATCGGCCGTAGAGACTGGACAAATGATAAATTTCGCAGTGAAATTAAGGCTTCAATTGAAAAATTTGTTGAAGATACACATAAAATAGACGTTTTTATGTCACATGTATTTTATCAGTCACATGATGTAAATGATTTAGCGAGTTATGAATCATTAAAGGTTTTATCGGATGAGCTGGATAGTACGTTTAATTTACTTGGTAACCGTCTCTTTTATTTAGCGATGGCACCTGAATTTTTTGGCACAGTATCAGATCATCTAAAATCAAGTGGCCTGACGAAAACAACTGGTTTCAAACGTTTAATTATAGAAAAACCATTTGGAACTGATTTAAAATCAGCAGAAATATTAAACAAGCAAATACGTAAATCATTTAAAGAGGAAGAAATTTACCGTATTGATCATTATCTCGGAAAAGATATGGTTCAGAATATTGAAGTTATCCGTTTTAGTAATGCGATGTTCGAACCTTTATGGAACAACAAATATATTTCAAATATTCAAGTTACATCATCAGAGGTACTCGGTGTAGAAGATCGTGGTGGATATTATGATAAAAGTGGTGCATTAAAGGATATGGTTCAGAACCATATGTTACAAATAGTATCACTTCTTGCAATGGAGCCTCCTATTTCATTATCATCAGAAGATATTAGAAATGAAAAAGTTAAAGCGTTACGTTCTATACGTAAAATCCAACCGGAACATGTGCGCAGTTATTTTGTGCGTGGACAATATGATGCAGGTGAAATTAACGGTGAAAAAGTTAAAAAATACCGTGATGAAGATAATGTTGCACCTGATAGCAATACGCCAACGTTTGTTGCTGCAAAAGTTATGCTCGACAATTTCAGATGGGCAGGCGTTCCTTTTTATATTCGAACAGGTAAACGCATGAAAGAAAAGGAAATAAGAGTTGTTGTTGAATTTAAAGAAATGCCAATGAATTTATATTACCAGAAGGATAAAGAACTGGATTCGAACTTGCTTATCATAAATATTCAGCCAAATGAAGGAATAGAACTTCACCTTAATGCTCGTAAATATATTGAAGGCATTGATACAGAACCTGTTAAGTTATCTTATGCAATGACAACACAGGACAAAATGAATACTGTAGACGCATATGAAGGTCTTATCTATGACTGTTTAAGAGGTGACGCTACAAACTTTACGCATTGGGAAGAATTGAAAGCGACCTGGTCTTATGTTGATACTGTTGCAGAATACTGGGACAAAAATCCTGCACCATTCCCGAATTATCCTGCAGGTAGCAATGGACCGATTAAAAGTGAATTATTATTAAGTCGTGATAACTTCCATTGGTGGGACTTTTAATTTTTAGTACCGAGTCATTAATTTTTAATGACTCGGCTTTTATTTTAATTACAGTTATGGTATCTTTATCAATAAAAAGGAAGTTACATATGAATGATGCACAATATGACGCACAATTAAATATAAATACTGAAATATACTATGAATCATATTCAAGAAGTAATATTCATCGGTATGAACCAACGTATTATCGTCATCTTGAGCAATTATTTCAAGCGATAGCGCATAAAATTCAAACTGATGATGTTTTGATTGATATCGGTTCTGGCATGCACCGCGTCCCAATATATGCAGCGGATTATTTCGGCATTAAAACTAAAGGTGTGGAAATAAACAAACAGCTTTATATGAGTGCGTTAAAAAATATAAAACAATACAATACAATAAAGCAATGTCAAATTGAAGCATATAATTGTGATATATTAAAATATAATATAAAGCAAGAAGATACTATTTTCTTTTTCTTTAATCCGTTTTCAATTAATGTTTTCAGAACATTCATCAACATGTTATTAAAAAAGAACAAAAAAAGATGCATTATTATTTTATACTATCCAGATGATGCTTTTATCTCCTATTTACGTGATTTAAATGTATTTCAATGTACAATGGTGATTGAACTAGAACATTATTATAAAGACGAAAGAGAACAAATATTAATTTTTGAAATTTAAATGATATATAGGAAGAGTGATGTTATGCAATCTATAGAAGTAGTTCAAAAATCTATCGTTTATTTGGAAGACCATCTACTCACACCATTCACTTTTGATGATATGAGTGATTATTTAGAAGAAAGTGCATTCCACATTAATCAATCTTTCACAATGATTACAGGCATGAACATTGATGAATATGTATATTGTAGAAAAATGACAGAAGCTGCGAAGTATTTATTAAATGGTAATTACAGACTTGTTGATGTTGCAGAGAAATATGGATTTAATAATGCTCATGAATTCAGTACTGCTTTCAGTGAATTTCATTCAATATCTCCATTACAGGCAAGATCGAATCCAGAACGTCTTAAAATGCAGGAACGAATTTACCTCCAGCTATCAGTTACACAAACACCGCCAATGCATTACGAAATTAAACCTATCGATAATATAGAAATTGTTGGTAAAAGCATAAGACTGGACAACGAAGCTTTACTCAATCACTTCTTTATTCCTGATTTGATTTATAATGAAAATAGAGATGGATTAATAGATACACTTTTAAAAATAAGCAGTGATAATAAATTATATGTTACTCTTCAACCTGTGTTTAATGGTGTACAACTATTTCTTGGCGTAAAGTCGCCAAGAACGTATGAATATGAATCAAGTTTCATACATAGTATGAATTATGCAATATTTCATTCAAGAGGAAACTTAGACTATATATTTAATGAAATCTGGCATTCTATAGAGAGACAAGTTGATCTACAAATCAATTATTTAAGGAATGAACAATACATATATGTATTCCCTGGGGATTATGCATTCGATAATGATTTAAATAAAGTTGAACTGCTAATACCTGTGTCTAAAGCATAAAAACGCTCAGAAACAAAATTGTTTCTGAGCGTTTTTATATTACTTCCAATCTGTATGGTATGTGCCTGCTTTATCTTTACGTTCATAAGTATGGGCACCAAAGTAGTCACGTTGCGCCTGTATTAAGTTAGCCGGTAAATCTTTAGCTGTATAAGAATCAAAATAATTAATAGCTGATGCAAATGTAGGTACTGGAGTTCCAGTCATAATAGCGGTTGACGCTACTTTTCTTAAACTATGCTGGTACTTTTCGACAATTGCTTTAAAGTAAGGATCAAGCAATAAATTTTGTAAGTCGTTATTATTGTCATATGCGTCTTTAATTTTCTGTAAAAATTGCGCACGAATAATACAACCCTCACGCCAGATCATTGCAAGGTCACCTAATTGTAAATCCCAGTTATAGCTGTTTGATGCTTCTTTCATTTGCGCAAAGCCTTGTGCATAACAACAAATTTTACTCATATAAAGTGCTTCTCTTATTGCTTCTAAAAATTCAGCCTTGTCACCTTCATATGAAGATTTTTCGTTTTGAATTGCTTCATGTGCGATAACGCGTTCTTCTTTTTGACTTGAAATTGTTCTTGCAAATACAGACTCTGTAATAATCGTTAATGGCACGCCTAAATCTAATGCATTTATTGAAGTCCATTTACCTGTACCTTTTTGACCTGCTTTGTCTAAAACCTTCTCAACAAGCGGTGTACCATCTTCGTCAAGCTTATTGAATATATCAGCTGTAATTTCAATTAAGTAACTGTCTAATTCGCCCTCATTCCATGATTTGAAAGTATCTGCAATTTCTTTATGATTCATATTTAATACATTTTTCATTAAATCATAACTTTCAGCGATAAGCTGCATATCAGCATATTCAATACCGTTATGAACCATTTTTACGTAATGACCAGCACCGTCCGGTCCGATATAAGCAACACATGGCTTACCATCATTTGCTTTTGCTGCAATTGATTCCAGAATTGGTTTAACAAGTTCATATGCTTCCTTTTGTCCACCTGGCATTATAGAAGGTCCGTGTAAAGCACCTTCCTCACCACCTGATACACCTGTTCCGATAAAATTAATGCCTTTATCTGATAAATAAGCGTTACGTCTTACAGTATCATTGTAATTTGTGTTACCACCGTCAATTAAAATATCACCTTTATCTAATAAAGGGAGTAAACTTTCAATTGTTTTATCTGTTGCTTCTCCAGCTTTAACCATCATCATAATTTTTCTTGGCTTTTCAAGACTGTCTACAAAATCTTCAAGCGTATAAGCAGGATGAATATTTTTACCGATTGATTCTTCCATCATTTGATCCGTCTTTTCACGTGAACGGTTATAAACTGATACAGAATTTCCACGAGACTCAATATTCCACGCTAAATTTTTACCCATTACTGCAAGTCCAATAACTCCAATTTGTTGTTTACTCATACTATACCTCTTTCAATAATTATTCGTTATTATTATAACATATTGTCTCGCAAACATTATACTATCTTAATAATTTCAATAACTTGCTCTGTAAGCTTTTCCATTTCAATGATTGGCATGCATTCATTTACAGTGTGAATTTTTTCATAACCTACTGCAAGTACTACAGTCGGCACACCATGGCCGTTAATGAAGTTTGCATCGCTACCCCCACCTGTTGGGATTACTTCCGGTGTTCTACCAATATTTAATGCCGATTGTTTCGCGATTTGAACAACTTCACTATTTTCATCAACTTTAAATGAAGGATAGTTGACCGTCACATTAATATCAGCACTACCACCGAGTTCAGCCGCAGCTGTTAAAATTGCTTCTTTCATATGATTTACTTGTGCGTTCATTTTTTCTTCACTTAAACTTCTTGCTTCAGCTAGAATATAACATTTATCAGCAACAATATTCGTTTTATCTCCACCTTCAATACGTCCGATATTCGCTGTCGTCTCATCATCAATACGACCGAGTTTCATATTGTTTATTGCACGAGAAGCAATGTTAATTGCACTTACACCTTTTTCAGGTTCGATACCTGCATGTGCAGTAGTTCCTTTAATCGTTACTTCAATCGTTGCATTTGTAGGCGCCTGATTTACGGTAACGCCGACTTTTCCACCTGCATCAAGTGCATAACCTAAACCATTGACTAACATTTTGCCATCAAGAGCACTAGAACCTACAAGTGAAGATTCTTCCCCTACTGTAATTACAATCTGGATAGGACCGTGCTCGATATTCTGTTCCTTAATCGTTTGAATCGCTTCTATAATTGTTGCAATCCCTGCCTTA
Organism: Macrococcus armenti; assembly: GCF_020097135.1. Taxonomy (NCBI): domain Bacteria; kingdom Bacillati; phylum Bacillota; class Bacilli; order Caryophanales; family Staphylococcaceae; genus Macrococcus; species Macrococcus armenti. The sequence goes on from NZ_CP083608.1 coordinate 1,197,596, forward strand.
TCATCTGCACCTAAAATTGTAGTTCCATCTGTATGAATGATATCATCCGTAATAATAGGCTCAATCCCTTTACCTGGTGTAACAGTATCCATATGACATGATAATAATAAAGGTTTACGTGTTGCGTCACCATCTAGTGTAATGAATAAATTACCTGCACCGAAACCTGTTTCTTTTTGAGTGTCATCTTCAACAACTGTTAAACCAAGATTACGAAATAAATCAATAAGATGATCGGCTATTTGTCGCTCATGTCCTGTTTCACTATCAATCTTTACAAGCTCAATAAACGTATTTACTAATCGCGTTCTGTTCATAATATCTCTCCTTTAATTTTCCTTAATATAAATGTACCAAAGGATGCACAAACATAAAAGTATAACCATTCTATTATTATCTTTGTTATAATATAAATAATCATCATATGAAAGGTTGTCGCAAATGAATAAAAATTTTATGCGAATATTTATTATTATATTACTTGTATTAATTGTCACAGCATTAATTTTAAGCAGTGTTTTAGCTTATTTAACAGATTATTAAAAAGCAGACAACCAAATGGTTGCCTGCTTTTTTTAATAAAGTTTCAATGAACCGAAATTTGATTTAATTTCTAAATAATGTTCAATTTCATTTAATAACTGCATCAGTGCTGCACGTGATTTCATCTGAGCATTTGATTGGGGTAAAGGATATTGCTCTACTTCTAACATAATTGCATATAAATCATGTAATCGCATTGCAGTAAAGTTATTACTCGAAATATTATTCGATAAATCCAGTAGTAAATTACTACAATTGACATGCAGCTTATCACAATGGCCCATCTGATTAATTAAATCTACCATACGATAAAGTAATTCGAGCTGGTCTTCTCGCATATCAAAATAATGATAATACGAGTTTTCATTTCGTGTAAAATGATTTTCAACCTCTGTATATGCGACAGACTTCGCCTCTTCAATTGTAATATGTAATTGTTTTAATTTATTTTTACTTAATATAATATCAGGATACATTAATGCATCACTTAATTTAGCAACAATGAGCTGAAGATCTGTTTCAATAATATTTTTATATCGTTGTAAATCCTTTGATAAACTCGGCATATATAAATTAAGCATTAATGCAATAGTAAGACCAACGATAATGAGTGTTAGTTCATTTATAATGACATGCCAGTTGATGTAACCGAAATTAAAACAATGCAGTATAATAACACAACTCGTAACGACACCTTCTTCAATCCGAAACATGACCGTAACTGGAATAAAAACTAAAACAAGTAATCCTAGCACAACCGCATGAAACCCTAAATTCGTAAAGAAAATATAAGAAAATAATAATCCAATCGTACACGAAAAGAATCTTGCACTTGCAGCCTGAAGAGATTTAACGCGTGTATTTTTTACACATAAAACAACAAGGATAGCTGCTGAGGCATAATTATCAAGCCCTAACAGCTTACAAATAATTACACCTAGCGCCATCCCGAATGCTGTTTTTACTGTTCTAAAACCTATTCTATAAGGTCTTATTTTCATGAATTAACGCTCTTCACAATGTTCTTCGAATAGCGCCTGGATACTAGTAATAACGCTCATCGGATCATGACCTTCAATTTCATGTCTTTCAATCATTGAAATGATTTTTCCATCTTTTAATAATGCGAAAGATGGGCTTGAAGGTGGATAACCTTCAAAGTATTCACGTGCAGTCGCTGTTGCCTCTTTATCCTGACCTGCAAAAACAGTTACAAGCTGATTCGGTACTTTATCATAATGAATCGCATGTGCTGCTGCTGGACGCGCGATTCCGCCTGCACATCCACAAACTGAATTGATCATTACAAATGTTGTACCTGGCTTATTGAACGCTTCTGTTACAGCTTCTGGAGTCGTTAACTGTTTATATCCGGCACTTTCAATTTCTTGTCTCGCAGTATTGATAAAGTCTTCCATATACATATTAAAATTCATGTCCATGTTTTACACCTCTTAATTTATATTGATATATTTATAATACATAAATTATTTACTTAAATCTACTTGTGCGTTCAAAAAAACAGAAGAAGCTATAATAAGGCAATAGCTTCTTCTGTTTATAGATGATATTATCTTGATTTTCTTGATATTAAAGAATGTTCGTTTTTACTGAATGTGCTTCTGACACGCATCATCTGATCTATTCTTTCTTCAGCTAATCGTTCAGCAGCTAAAGCTGTTGTTATATTATCACGTTTTGCAATTTCAAATACTTTGTCCATCTGATCATAAATTTCATTAACTTTCTTTGTTGCACGTTCCTCATTGTAACCACTTAATTCATCAGCTACGTTAATTACGCCTCCAGAGTTAACGACAAAGTCCGGTGCATATATAATATTACGTTCTTTAAGCATCGCAGCGTGTCTCTCCATATCTTTCAACTGGTTATTTGATGAACCACATACTGCTTTAACTTTCAATTGTGGAATCGTTTCATCGTTAAGAATCGCTCCAAGCGCACATGGTGCAAAAATATCCGCTTCAACTGAGTAAATCTCTTCGGGTTTCACAGCAGTTGCACCAAAGTCATTTACAGCCCTGTCGATTGATTCCTGGAAAATATCCGTAACAATTAATTTTGCACCTTCTTCATGTAAATACTTACATAAAGTATAAGACACGTTTCCTACACCTTGTACAGCAATCGTCTTACCAGCAAGACTATCATCGCCAAATGCTTCTTTTGCAGTACGTTTCATCGCACGATAAACACCAAGTGCTGTTTTAGGGCTTGGATTTCCGCTTGAACCATATGATTCAGATAACCCAACAACATAATCAGTTTCTGCATAAATTGTATCCATATCATCTACTGAAGTCCCTACATCTTCAGCAGTGATATATCGACCATTCAAACTGTTGATATATCTTCCAAGCGCACGGAACAATGCTTCAGATTTATCCTTTTTAGGATCTCCAATAACAACAGTTTTTGCACCACCTAAATTTAAACCAGCTGCAGCGTTTTTATACGTCATACCTCTAGCTAATCTTAATGCATCTTCTATCGCTTCTTCCTCACTACTATATGGCCACATTCTGCATCCCCCGAGTGCTGGCCCTAGTGTAGAGTCATGAATTGCAATAATGGCTTTTAGCCCACTTGCTTTATCCTGACAAAAAACGACTTGCTCATAGTCATATTGTTCTATTGTTTCAAAGATCATTGCTATTCCCCTTTTCATTTCAATATGTATAAATCATACATACTTATTATACTTTTTTTGCGTAAATATTTCAATTTACGAAGTTTTTTATATAAAAAAATTACAGTGATTTATTATGTAATTCAATGGTATAATATTTGTATATAATTTATGAAACGGTGATATTTTGAAAAAAATTATAGCATTGATGGTGCTTGTTATACCGATTTACTTCGCAGGTCTAGGTATAAAATGGATGCGCGATGCTTTATTCGGCATACTTGTACCTGAACTTCATTACATTTGGTTGCAATTTACGATTGGATTTGTTCTGATGCTCATCGGTGTAAGTTTTGTTGGGGGATATATTCTGCATATCGAAAAGAAATCAAAACGCGCACAAGAGAAATTTATGAAGGCATCTAACAATAAAAAAACGAGACATTAGTCTCGTTTTTTTACTTGCTTTAATTTAACTGCACGTTCAACTTCGTCTGTAATAATTCCAGCTACACTACTATTTATCCACATTGCAAGTTCTTTTTCTTTATTAACTGTATAAACACGTGCTGGTAGTTCATGTTCATGAAGTTCTATTAAATGATCTACTTTAATGTGTTTCGCATTTGGGTGAATGCTCTTTATATTATTATTCGTCTTAAAGTCCCATGGTGACTCATGATATTTATCAAATAATAAAGCTGTTTCATAGTCAGAATCAATAGATTCGATCATGATAAGATTTTCTATATTGAAGCTTGATATAATAATACGATCATTCATACTATATTTTTCAAGTAGTTCGTGAAGCACAAGCTCAATCTTACCACTTTCTGCTTTAATTTCTATATTTAATAATAAGTTATAATCACGAACGATATTTAAAACGTCTTCAAGTAAAGGCACCGGCTCATCAATCACTTTAAATAATCCTGATTTAATGCGATACTGTTTGATTTCATCGTACGTCATATGCTGTACTTTTCCACGTCCGTTCGTCGTTCTGTTAATTGAATCATCGTGTATGACAACAATTTGATTATCTTTCGTTAAATGAATATCAAGCTCAAAACCATCCGCCCCGTGAATGACTGCTTGTTTAAATGCAAGCATAGAGTTTTCAGGATACTTTGCAGAATAACCACGATGTGCAAATATTAAAGTCACAGGGCACCATCCTTAATCATTTTTAAGAGTTCTCCAATCGTCGGTTTAACAAACTTTCCTTTTTCATTAAATTTCTGCTCTAGTCCATTCGACCACGCTTTCTCAATTGCATGACGGATTGAACGTTCAACATTTGCTGGCTTTACAAGATTTAGTTCGGCGATTTCTGGATACAACTTAATCGTCAATTGAATTTTGTCTTCAGGATTTTTATTTATGATAATAAGTGCATCTCTTAAATACTTTGTGCCTTTATGTTTATCATTAAAACCTAGTCGCTCTAATACTTCATCCGATTGACTTTCACCTTCTATATTACATATTTGATGAATACGATTAATAAAATTATCAAAGTTGATCGGTTTTAATATAAAATAATCGACGCCTAAAGCCATTGCCTCTGTTAGAATTGTATCTTTTCCGAAGGCACTTAAACAAATAATTTTGTAATTGTGATCCTTCGGTATATATGTTTCCAATAAGCCAATACCATCAATATAAGGTAAAATTAAATCGAGTAGAAGAAGGTCAAATTCAGTATTTTTTAACATTTCGATTGCATCTTTGCCATTATGGCACATACTCACAACTTCCATACCATATTGTTCAATGTGAGACTTTATTGATAATGCAAGTTCTCTGGAATCCTCTACTATTACAACTTTAAGTACCATTTTATCCCTCTTCTACTTAGTGTTTTGAGCTATTAATTCAGCAGCATGTTCCAATGTTAATTGTGTTACTTCTACACCAGAAATCATACGTGCAACTTCCTGTATACGCATATCTCCATCTAATTCTGTAACTGTTGTTACCGTTCTATCATCATGTTCAATCTTTTCAATGTATAAATGATGATCACTAATAGCAGCGACTTGGGGTAAATGTGATATACATATTACTTGAATGTGGTTTGAAATTTCATGCATTTTTTCAGCCATTTTTTGTGCTACTTTGCCGGAAACTCCTGTATCTACTTCATCGAATAATATTGCAGTTTTCCCTTTAGACTCTGCAAAAATACTCTTTAATGCGAGCATAATACGTGAAAGTTCTCCACCAGATGCAATTTTATAAAGGGACTTCAACGGTTCACCTTTATTTGGACTAATCATAAATTCTAACGATTCAATTCCTTCTGCTGTAGGTTCAGTCTTCACAAATGCCATTTCAAAATTTGCACTTTTCATTTCCAGATGGTGTATTTCATCCAGAATATTATCCCTTAATTGTTGTGCAACGCGTCTTCTTTCCTTACTTAGTGATGCACCATATTTCATTAATTCTTGATATAATATTTCGATTTCATTTTGTAGTTGAGATGTTGATGCTTCTAAATTTTCGATTTTATTAATCTCAATATTTAGTTCTTCTATAAATGGTATCAGTTCATTCAAAGATTTTCCATATTTTCTTTCAAGAAATTGAATTTCATTGACACGCGTCTGCATATGATTTAATTCCTGCTCATCATACTCATTGTTTGATAAAGCATCATGTAAACTATGCTTAACATCGTCTAAAATATAATAAAGTCCTTCTGTTTCCTCTTTCGCTTTTTCAAACTTTCCAGGTAATATTTGATTTACTTCACTTAACTGTGATTTAAATTCAAAAAGAAGTTCAAGTATTTTACCTTCATCATTTAATAAAGTGATAGATTTTGATAAAGCTTCATTCAATTTCTCAAAATTTTGAAGACGGTGAATATCTTCTTCAAGCTGCTCTTTTTCATCTTTGATAAGGTTTTTATCCGTCAGTTCTTTGTACTGATATTTAATTAGATCTAATCGCTGCAGTAACGCTTCATCTTTCTGTTGAAGCTGTTCAAGTTCTTTTAACTTCTCTTTATAATTAAAATATGTCGTTCTATACGTATCATATATAGAGCTATATGAATTTTCTGCGTATTCATCAAGTAACATAATATGGTACTTCGGTTTTAATAAATGCTGCGTTTCATGTTGGCCGTGTATATCAAGTAATTCCTGCATCACTTCACGCAATTCACCTAATGTTACAAGTTGATTGTTTATTTTACATAAGCTTTTGCCACTTTTAAAAATTTCACGTTTAACAAACATGAAATCATCGAGTGGAATATTTTTTTCTTCTAATAGTTGCTGAACTTTTTGGTTATCTTCGATATCAAAGACACCTTGGACAATTGCTTTTTGTTCTCCATGTCTGACCATCGTATTGCTGGCACGTACCCCAATAAGTTGTCCGATGGCATCAATAATTATAGATTTACCAGCACCTGTTTCCCCACTTAAAACCGTCAAACCATTCTTTAATTCAATTTCTAACGATTCTATAATTGCAAACTGCTGAATTGATAATGAAACAAGCATCCAATACCCCCATTATAACATGTTAAAAATTCGTTCTGTTACAGCTTCTGCCGCGTTCTTATCTCTGCATATTAATAAACATGTGTCATCACCACAAATTGTACCGATAACTTCATCCCATTCAAGTTGATCGATAATCGCTCCGATAGATTGTGCATTACCTGGTAGTGTTTTTAGCACTAGTAAATTATCCGTTCCGTCAAGCTTAACGAATGAATCCATTAAATATCGTCCAAGTTTATCAATTGGATGATATTTACGATCTCTAGGCAATGAATATACATATTTACCTTCTTTAGTCGGAACTTTAATAAGTTGCAGTTCTTTTATATCACGTGAAATTGTTGCTTGCGTAACGTTCAGATTATATTGATTCAGTTTTTCTACTAAATCTTCCTGCGTTTCAATTTGCTGGTTTGAAATTATTTCACGAATTTTTATTTGACGCATCGTTTTATTGGCCATAGTGAACCTCCATGTGCATATTTATACGGTCAATTTTAACATAAGCGCTTATTTTTGTATATTAAAAAACCACTGATAAATCAGTGGTTTATTGTATTAAATGCTACTTGTACAACTTCATCAATATACAAATCATTATGACACAATGCAGTCTTATTTGAATTTTTATCCAATGATTGCTTCACATTCTTTAAATATAATAAGTATTCAATATTGCCTTTTGTTCCTGAAATCGGTGAAAAGGTAATATCAATTGGCGTCATTCCATAATCTTCCGCGTAGTGCATCACTTTTTTAATAACATTAATGTGCGTATCTCTGTCATATACAATCCCTTTATCTACTTCATCTTTATGTGCCTCAAACTGTGGTTTTATTAATGCTACAATTTCAGCATTATGATCAACAACTTGAACTAACGTCTTAAAAATAAGTGACAATGAAATAAAGCTTACATCAATACTTACAAAGTTCGGTGATGGTTGAAATTGATCTTTCGTAACGTATCGGAAATTTGTCTGTTCCATAACCGTCACATCTGGATGTATGCGAAGTCTATAATCCAGTTGGTTTGTACCAACATCCAGTGCATATACATGTTTTGCGCCATTTTGCAGCGCACAGTCTGTAAACCCACCGGTAGAAGAACCAATATCAAGATGAACTTTGCCCTTTAGATTTAAGTTAAATGATTGAATCGCTTTTTCAAGCTTCAATCCACCACGACTAACATACTTTTTTCTTTTATCTTTAACTCTAATCTTAATCGTTTCAGGATTTATTTTCTCGCCTGCTGTGTCAATTCTAATATTATCATTGTAAATTAAACCTGCCATTATCGCGCGCATTGCACTATCTTTCGTATCATAATAGTCTTGTGAAACAAGCCATTCATCGATTCTAACTTTCTTCATTACGTAAACCTAACTGTTTAATTTCATGAATTAATGTAGATTCGTTAATCCCGATATCGTCCAATAGTAAAGATACGTCACCGTGCTCAATATATTCATCATCAATCCCAATGCGTTTTACGGTAACATCTGCGTTCAAATCAGAGAAATAATTCACAACTGATGCACCAAATCCGCCACTCAACATCGATTCTTCAACGGTAATAACAGGAATATTTCTTTTAGCGACTTCATTTAAGTATTCAACATCCATCGGTTTTATAAATCTGGCATTTACAACTTCAACATTTATGCCTTCTTTAAGCAACGTTTCATAGACTGATTCAACTAACTTTAAAGTTGGTCCAAAACTCATGACAACTACATCTGTTCCTTCATGTAATACTTCCCAGCTACCTCGTATGATAGTTTTTGGTTCACTATCAATTGTAACACCATAACCGTTACCACGAGGATAACGTATCGCGATCGGTCCATTATATTTATAAAATGCATTATGTAGTAAATGGAACGCTTCATTTTCGTCTTTTGGCATTGCAATTGTCATATTAGGCATATGTGATAAAAATGAAATATCATATACGCCTTGATGTGTTTCACCATCTGCACCAACAAGACCTGAGCGATCAATTCCAAATACGACATGAAGATTTTGGCGATCCACATCGTGTAGCATCTGATCATATGCACGTTGTAAAAACGTAGAATAGATCGCTACATAAGGCTTCATACCGTTCACAGCCATACCAGCGGCCATCGTTACAGCATGCTGTTCTGCAATGCCGACATCAAAGAATTGCTGTGGCAGTTCTTTTTGAAACTTAGTTAATTTACTACCAACTGGCATTGCTGGAGTTATCGCGGCGATTGACTTATCCTGTTCTGCAAATCGCTGCACGGTATCACTAAAAAACTGACTCCATGATGGTCCATTTGCACTACCTTTTAAAACTTCACCTGTTTCTAACTTATATGGCCCGAGTCCATGCCAAGTCCCTATCTTGTCATTTTCAGCAGGATGAAAACCTTTACCTTTTTTCGTAATCACATGCACGATAACAGGTCCATTAATACGTTTAGAAGTTAATAATGCATCTTCTAAATCTTTAAAGTTATGTCCATCTACAGGCCCTATATATTTAATGCCCAACTCTTCAAAAAATATACCGTTTACGACAAGATACTTTAAACTATCCTTTACACGGTCTGCAGAATCTCTTAATTTATGACCGCCTGGTAACTTACTTAATAATGCATCGATATCTGATTTTGCACGATTATAATTTGAATTAGTTCGAAGTCTGCCAAACATATTATGCATTGCACCCACATTAGGAGCGATACTCATCTCATTATCATTTAAAATAATTGTCATATTCGTTTTATCGTGACCGATATGATTTAATGCTTCAAGCGCCATACCACCTGTCAATGCACCATCACCGATAATCGGAATGACATCATAAGATGCCCCTTGAATATCACGTGCTTTCGCCATACCCATCGCAGCTGAAAGTGATGTTGAACTATGGCCCGCTTCCCACACATCATGTTCGCTTTCACTTAATTTTGGAAAACCACTTAATCCTTTGTATTGTCTTAACGTATCAAATTGATTCGCTCTGCCCGTTAAAATTTTGTGAATATATGCCTGATGGCCAACGTCAAATATAAGTTTATCCTGAGGACTATTAAATACTTTATGCAGGGCTATTGTGAGTTCAACGACTCCTAAATTTGCTCCGATATGGCCACCTGTTACAGAACACTTTTCGATTAAAAAAGTTCTAATATCCTGGCTTAATGATTCTAATGATTCGTATGATAAATCCTTTAAAAAGGAAGGATCTTTAATTTTTGTTACATCCATTACTTCCCCACCTACAGTCTATACTTTAGTAACCCTTATTATAACACGCTTTCGTAACACATGAAAAATAATAATCACATTTCAAGAATTAATAAACAAAAGCAATCAATAAAAGTAAAAACCAAAGCTTTTATTGATTGCTTATATTATTTATTTCTTTCAACGACATAAGTAATTAATGTTTTTAGATCGTCATTAATCGGTTGTAACGTTTCAAGCGCATCATATGTTTCAGTTAACTTATCATAAAGTAATTGCTTTGAAGCTTCAAGTCCTAAGAGTGATACATATGTACTTTTATCGTTATTTAAATCACTGCCCACTGTTTTTCCAATTTCTTCAAATGACCCTTCAACATCAAGAATATCATCTTTTATCTGGAACATTAAACCTACGTTCTTACCAATGATATTGAGTTGCTCAATTTGTGCATCATTATAATTCATTATGATACCTGCACTAACAATTGCCGCACGAATCAGCTCACCGGTTTTATTTATGTGAATTCGTTCCAGTTCATTTAATGTCAATGTTTTATGTTCTCCCTGCATATCGAGCATTTGACCATAAACCATGCCATTAGAGCCAGAAGCAGTACTTAATAAATTAATCAATGCTAATTTAATTTCTGCGTTTAACTGCGCATTTGAAATGCATTGAAAAGCATCAGTGAGCAATGCATCTCCAGCGAGTATAGCTGTTGCTTCATCAAACTGCTTATGATTCGTAAGTTTACCGCGACGATAGTCATCATTATCCATTGCTGGCAAATCATCGTGAATTAAAGAATACGTATGAATCATTTCAAGTGCAATGCCAAATGGCAAACCGTCATGTACATTGCCACCTAAACTATCTAAAGTAGTCAGAACAAGTAATGGTCTAATGCGCTTGCCACCTGCACTTAGTGAATAGTTGATTGCTTCATCCAGTCTTGATTGCGCAGGATGATATTTATTTAACAATGATTCATTAATTAAATTAAGAAAGTCACGATTCATTGTCAGTCTCTCCTGTAGTATTTAATTTTGCAATCTTATCTTCTGCTTCAGATAGCTTTAATTGGCATGCTTGAGATAATTTGACACCTTGCTCATATAATTCAATGGATTTCTCTAAACTCACCTGATCATCATCCAAAGATTTCACAATTTGTTCTAATTGCTGCATCATTTCTTCAAAAGTTTTCGCCATAATAATCTCCTCTTATTTCTTTATATTCATGACTTTCGTTTCAACGTATCCATCACTCAACTGAATGTTTAGCGTATCAGTTTCATTTAATGCTTTTACTGAGTTAATGATTTTATTATCTTTACGCGCTATTGCATAACCTCTAAGCAAAGTTTCTGAAGGACTTAATGACGATAAAAGCGCAATTTGATGATGTAACTGCTGCTGATATGTAGAAATATTGTATTTCAATGTTCGTGCCATACGCGCTTTTAAATTATCAACACGCTCATGCTGAAAGGCGAGTTTTGTTCGTAGTTGCTGTGCATTGATTTTATTTTCAAAATATTGATAATTTTTAACATGGTGATTCAGCTGATTATTTACAATCATCTTCATTCTGTTATCGAGTTCATCTACTTTTTGAAGTTTTTGCTCAACTAAAATGTTCGGATTCGTAAAAATATAATAATTTGATAAATAGTTAAGCTTCTCTCGTTTCGCTTTCAAATGATTCTGCATGTATCGTTCAAGGTGCAGATCAACCTGTTTCAACATTACTTTCAGTTCTTTGCTATCAGGTGTTGCCATTACAGCAGCTGCAGTCGGCGTTGGTGCCCTGAAATCGGCAACAAGATCGCTTAACGTCGTATCAGTTTCATGTCCAACGGCTGAAATTACAGGACTTGTGCAATTATAAATTGCCTCAACGACAACTTCTTCATTGAATGCCCATAAATCTTCAATCGAACCACCACCACGACCGACAATGATTACATCAGGATTAAGTGCATCTGCCTGTTTAATATTTTTAGCGATATCATCTTTCGCTTGCGCACCTTGGACGAGTGTAGAAATATATGTAACTTTAGCAAGTGGGTATCTTTTTTTCAGTGTCGTACGTATATCCTGTACAGCTGCACCCGTACTTGCAGTTAATACTGCAATATGCTCTGGATATTTACGTAACTGCTTTTTATGTGTTTGATCAAAATACCCTTTCGCATAAAACGCTTTTTTTAATGCTTCTAGTTTTTCATAAAGCACACCAATGCCATCTAAACGCATTTCTTCAGCGTAAACTTGGTAATTCCCTCTCGCTTCATATACGCTGATGCGACCAGTCAACAACACACTATCGCCTTCTTTCGGGTCAAATGAAAGGTGAGCTGCATCGCGTTTAAACATCATACAATTAATGACACTGCCGTTATCTTTTAACGCAAAATAAAGATGACCAGTTGAATGTCGTTTAAAATTTGACAGTTCGCCCTGAATAAAAACTTTATTTAAATATGGGTCTTTATCGAATTTCGTTTTAATATATTTTGTTAACGCACTTACAGTTAAGTACTTTTCCATACTATCACTACGCCTTATGTTTTATAATTTCACTCAGTACACCGTTAATAAATTTATAACTCTCATCATCGCTGAATTTTTTAGCTAAATTTACCGCTTCATTAACTACAACCTTTTCTGGCGCATCTGAATATAAAATTTCATATGTGCTTAATCGCAGAATAATTCTGTCTACTTTATTCAATCGATCTAAAGTCCATGATTTTAAATGCGGAGCAATTGCAGCATCGATTTGTTCACGATTTGTATTTACACCGGATACGAGTTCATTTGCAAAATGATCCTGTTTTGGAGGTTCCACGATAAAACTTGTCGCATCTTCAATTGTAATTTCATGTGCTTCATTTTCTACTTGAAATAATATTTGTATTGCATGTTCTCTTGATTCAGTTCTAGACATAAGTTTCTCCTTCAATTAAAAAGGGATGCAAGCATCCCAATATTAATTCTCTTTAAATTTTACGCTAACAATGTGAATGTTAATTTGTGATGGTTCAAGTGCCGTCATATTTCCAAGTGCTGTTTTAATGGACTGTTGTACGAGTGTCGCAGTTTTAGCGATTTTTGTACCATAATCAAACGCACAGTATGCATCAATAATAATTGCATCATCTTTCGTATCAACTTGTACACCACGTTGATTTTTTACGCCAAGTTTCTCAAGTGATTTACTCTTTTGAACGAGTGACACACCTTTAACTTCTGAAACTGCAATTGACGCGATAAGTTCAATAACGCTTGGTGCGATTTCTACCGTTCCAAGATTACCTTTTTTATTCGTTTCGATCATGACATAACCCTCCTGTCTATATCAATAACTATACCATGAATTTATTATAAAATAAAAACAGAAATAAAAAAACGCTTTACGCGTTTTTTAATCTGACAATATATTGTTTTCTTCAAGAAATTTTGTATTATAGTCATTCGAACGGAATGTTTCGTTCTGAATCAATGCCATATGGAATGGTATGGTCGTTTCAATGCCTAATATAATAAATTCAGAAAGTGCACGATATGCAGTATTCAAAGCCGTATCTCTATCCTTATCATGAACGATGAGTTTCGCAACCATCGAATCATAAAATGGTGGAATGCTGTAATTTGAATAACATGCAGAATCTATTCTGACGCCATAACCACCTGGTGCGATATACTGCGTAATTAATCCTGGCGAAGGCATAAAATTGTGATGAGGATTTTCAGCATTAATTCTGAATTCAATCGCATGACCATTAAACTTAACATCCTCCTGCGTCATCGTTAATTTTTCCCCGCGTGCAATTTTAATCTGCCATCTTACAAGGTCTGTTCCAGTTACCATTTCAGTTACAGGATGTTCAACTTGAATTCTCGTATTCATTTCCATAAAGTAAAATTGCTTCGTATCAATATCATATATAAACTCGACAGTTCCAGCACCCTCATAGTTCACTGCTTTCGCTGCATTGATCGCCGCCTGTCCCATCGCTTGACGCGTAGCTTCATCGATATATGGTGAAGGGCTTTCCTCTACAAGTTTCTGCATACGGCGCTGTATCGTACAGTCTCGTTCTCCAAAATGTAGTGTATTACCATATTGATCCGCAAGTACCTGTATTTCAACATGACGGAAATTTTCAATAAATTTCTCTAAGTATAATCCTTTGTTACCAAATGCAGTTTCTGCCTCCTGTTCAGTCATACGGTACCCATCACGTAACTCCGCTTCGTTTCTGGCTACACGTATACCCTTTCCGCCACCACCGGCTGTTGCTTTAATAATGACCGGATATGTCATAGACTCAGCTAGTGAAACTGCACTTTCAATATCTTTAAGTAATCCGTCACTTCCTGGCACAACAGGTACACCTGCTTTTATCATTTCTTTTTTAGCGACATCTTTAATCCCCATCTTACCAATAGACTGATGGCTCGGTCCGATAAATTTAATCTGACATGCTTCACACATCTCAGCAAAATTAGCATTTTCTGCAAGAAACCCGTAGCCAGGGTGAATACCGTCGCATCCAGTACTGCTTGCAATCATCAATATATTCGGAATATTTAAATACGAATCTTTAGATTGCTTCGGACCAACACAATAAGCTTCATCAGCGATTTGTGTGTGCAATGCATCTTTGTCTGCTTCTGAATATATTGCAACTGACTGGATACCTAAGTCTTTTAATGCGCGAATTATACGAACAGCAATTTCTCCACGATTTGCAACAAGTACTTTCTTCATATTATTTCACCTTAAATAGTGGTTGCCCGTATTCAACCATTTGTCCGTCTTCAACTAATATTTCAACAATTTCACCGCTTACTTCTGCCTGTATCTCATTGAATAATTTCATCGCCTCTAATATACAGACGATGCTGTCATTACTTACTTTGTCCCCTACTTTAACGTATGGATCTGCTTCTGGAGAAGGTGACTTATAAAATGTTCCAACCATTGGTGCATTAATTGTCATACCAGTTTCAGTAACTTCAGAAGTTTCAGGAGCCTCCTGCTGAATTACAGGTACAGTATTTTCTTTTATTTCCTGTACCGGTACTGATGCCTGCTGTACAATTGTTTCTTTTTCTTTTTTAAGTTTAAGTTTTAAATCTTTATCTTCATAATTTAATTCAGTTAAGTTTGAAGCATCAATCATTTCAACTAATGCTTTTATTTGATCAAGGTTCATAAAATACTCCTTTATACATAGTTTTAAGACTAGCTACTAATCCATTTTAAACTAGTGGTCTGACCAATTCAACAATAAAATAAAAAAGACATGTATAAAACATGTCTTTCTCATTCGATTATCCACGTGATACGTATGAACCATCCGTTGTATTGATGATTAATAAATCACCTTCGTTAACGAATAAAGGTACATTCAATGTGTAACCAGTTTCGACAGTTGCAGCTTTCGTTGCACCTTGAGCAGTATCACCTTTAATACCAGGTTCTGTCTCAGTCACTTGTAATGTTACTGTGTTTGGTAATTCAACACCTAACGTTTCTCCTTCATACATTTGAATATGAACTTCCATGTTCTCTTTTAAGAACTTTAATTCATACTCAATTGTGCTTTCAGGTAATTCTAATTGTTCATAAGATTCGTTATCCATAAATACATGCTGATCACCTGAAGCATATAAATATTGCATACGTTTATTGTCGATTTGCGCTTTACCTACTTTTTCACCAGCACGGAATGTTTTTTCCTGAATCGCACCAGTACGTAAGTTACGTAACTTAGAACGTACGAATGCCGCACCTTTACCTGGTTTAACGTGCTGGAATTCCATAACACGCCAAATACCATTATCTACTTCAATTGTTAAACCTGTTTTAAAATCGTTTACTGAAATCATGAATTTTCCTCCTCAATTTACCTACTATAAAATAATAAGGTCTTTTGTTGAATGTGTAAAGCGCTTTAGTCCATTTTTAGTGACCAATACGTCATCTTCTATACGCACGCCACCTAAACCTTCTACATATATACCCGGTTCTAATGTAATGCACATGTTCTCCTCCAGTACAGTATCACAACGCGATGATAAAATCGGACTTTCATGCACTTCTAACCCGATACCATGTCCGAGACTATGGCCGAACTGTTCACCATAACCGTGACTTGCAATAACATCTCGCGCAATTTTGTCAGCGTCTTTCGCTTTCATACCAATGGTAATTTCATTTAAAGCTTTAAGTTGTGACTCTAAAACGATGTTGTATATTTTGACCATTTCTTCTTTCGGTTCACCGACAGCAATAGTACGCGTTATATCTGATATATACCCATTATATAGTGCACCGTAATCAAACGTAATCATTTCACCACTTTCGATTACTTTATTACTTGCAACACCGTGTGGCAATGCACCACGTACACCAGAAGCTACAATTGTATCAAATGACGAGCTCGTGGCACCCAGTTCTCTCATTTTCATCTCAATCATATTATTCAGCTGCATTTCAGTCATACCAGGCTTTGTTATCTTTAATATATAATCAAACGTTTCATCAGCGATATTTGCTGCTTTTTGAATAATTTCAATTTCATCAGCAGTTTTAATCATTCTGATTTTTTCTATTTCACCTGATATATCGATAAAATCAGCCGATTTACTCAGTGCAGCATAATCGTGATAAGTAATTAAATCACCTTCAAAACCGATTGATTTTATAGATAATGAATCAATAATCTCCACAATCATTTGTAGTATAGATGTTTTCTGCTTCATAATTTCAAATTGCTCAGCCTGTTGGGTCGCTTGTTCAATATATCTGAAATCTGTAATAAGAATGTTACGATCCATCGTTATTAACAGCCCCGCACTACTTCCAGTAAAACCTGATAAATATCTGCGGTTAAAAGGTGAAAGCACGACGATAGCATCTAATTGTCTTTCTCTTAAGAGGTTTCTCACTTTTTCTATTTTCATTTTATTCTCCTTTGTAGTAACATATTAACTATATTTTCTGAATATATATATGTTAACATAATATATAGGAAAACGAACCTTTAAGGAGTAATTTATGAAACATTTTAATATTATGTCGTTAATTATAGCTGCAAGTTTACTTTCAGCGTGTGGAAACAATGCCCAAAACGATTTAGCGACACAGGAAGCGGATTTAAAAAAAGAAGTAAAAGATTTAAAAACTAAAGTTGAAGATGAAAAAACAAATCATATTACGAAGAAAAATACATTAAACGCTACAAGTAATGAATTAAAACAGCAGGACAAGTCAATAGTTATGACAAACAGTGACTATATGTCATATTTTAATACATATGCTACAAATTTAGGGCTTGCAATTAAAGACTACTCATCAATAGAAGATAGCCTAACAAATAATGATGCGCAATCAAAAGATGAACTAAAATCGATTCACGAAGATGTTAAAAGTACAATAGAGCAGTACGATGACCATTTCAAAAAAACAGATCCACCTGCAACATTTGCTGACGTTCACAAACAAGTTGAAGATGCAAATACGCATATAAAAGAAGCGATGGATGAAATCAATGATGGCTATCAGAACAATGATAATAAGAAATTACAGGACGGCAAAACGAAATTACATAATGCGATTGATACATTTAATAAAATTACGATAAAATAAGAGATTGAGACATAAGTCTCTATCTTCTTTCGATTAATAGACGAAACGGCGGAACAAAAGTTGCCACTACGACAAAAACCGAACAAAACTATAAATCAAAGTGTAGTGAACCCTAAAAGTTAGACTATTTGGAATGGAGAAATCCATTCCATTTTTTTATGCAATTTTTACATTTAGTCTACTTTCTCTGAACCCTATCGGGCTCTTCCATTCTAATTTTGATTTAATTCGCTTATTGTTGTAATACCATATATAATTTTCAATTGCTGCTTCAAGTTGTTCATAACTTTCATAAACTTTTCCGTAGAATATTTCCTGTTTTAAAATACTGAAAAAGCTCTCCATCGGCGAGTTATCCAGACAATTTCCCTTACGGGACATACTCTGAAATATTTTATTATCTTTAAGCTTTTGCCTATATTTTTTCATCTGATAAGCCCAACCTTGATCGCTATGAAAAGTTCTTCTAAACTCACATGCATCTGTTAATGCCACAGCTTTTGTAAGTGCTGACATAATACCTTCTGCATTTGGCTTTTTGGATATACTATATGAGATAATTTCTCTATTAAACAAATCCATAAATGGGTCAAGATAAAGCTTCCCAGTACAAATTAAACCATTTTCATTAAGATAATGGTATTTAAACTCTGATGTATCTGTAGTTATTTTCTGATAGGGAATATTTGTATCAAACCTACGGTTAACCAAATTATCAGCGATACGGCCAATTTTTCCTTTGTAGGATGAATATTTTCTATTTTTTCTAGTAAATGAGATTGATTTTAAATTCAATTTACTCATGATTCTCTGAACTTTCTTGTGATTAATAATATATCCTCTATTTCTAAGTTCACCTGTAATCCTTCTGTAGCCATAATTCATGGCGTTTTCCTCAAAAATTTCCTTTATTTGATTTTCTATTTTCTGATCCTTATTTTCTTTATCAAACTGCTTCTGCCAATACATATATGTAGATTTTGGGAATTTCAGTGCTTCAAGGACAATGTTTAATTTGAAATCTTTTCGGAGCTCTTTAATGACTCTTGATTCGATTTTAGCAGTCGGTTCGGTATACTTATCCCTGAAGCTTTCAACTTTTTTATATAGGCAAGTTCAGCTCTTAAAAGTTCATTTTCATGTTCAATTTTTTTCACATAGTCACTATTACTATTATTAATTTTTTTCTTCTTCATAGATGGACTTCCTTTCTTCTTTTCAGACAATCCATCAATACCATGCTTATTATAAGCATTCACCCAAGAAGATATAAGAGATGGATTATTAATACGGAATTTGGTTGAAGTAATACTTAATGAAGCATTATTCTCTTTCATCCATCTCAGTATAACAATCTTATCCTCTAAACTGTATTTATTCTTACTTCTTTTTCTTTCTAACCCTTCAATGCCGAAGGCACTATATGCTCTATACCAATCTCTAACCATAGAGCGACTTATACCATTACGCTTACCAACAACACTGAATCCACCTGTGCCATTAATATATTCAATTACGATTTTCAGCTTGAATTCCAAATCATATTTAGCCAAATAAAACACCCCAAAAGTTAGATTTTAAGTCTAACTTTTGGGGTGCACTACAAAGAGCGATTTATTAGTTTTGCTCGGTTTTTGCTTGTGGCAGAACACTTTTTTCCCAGCCTCTTATCTTCTATTTAACCATTCTTCACTTTTATATTTCTCTATAACTATTTTTAATTCTGATTCAATCAAGTCGTTCACTTCAAAAGGTTTTAATGTAATATTTAAACCTTTCTCAAAACCTTTGTAAAAAGCATTTTCCATCATTTCTATCGTTATTGTTTCATCAGTTAAGTCGGCAATACTCACTGCTTTCGAATAAAACGTACGTTTCATACGCTCCTTTAATCGGTCGCTTGAAAAGATAAACAAGTCAAATAGCTCGTCTACATCAATAGACTGTAATATTGAACCGTGCTGCAGAATTATCCCTTTTTGTCTTGTTTGAGCACTACCGGCAATTTTTTTATTTTCTACTACGAGTTCATACCAGCTCGATGCGTCAAAACATACTGAACTTCTCGGATCTTTCAGTCGCGCTCTATCTTCCTTAGATTTAGGAACTGAAAATTGTGCATCAAAACCTAAGTTACGAAACCCTTCTAATAGACCCTTTGAAATCACTTTATAAGCAGCAGTAACCGATTCTGGCATTTTAGGGTGTGATTCAGGAACGATTACGCTATATGTTAGCTCTTTATCATGGAGCACTCCACGTCCTCCGGTAGCACGTCTTACGAGCCCATAACCACCTTCCTTTACTTTATTTAAATCTATTTCTTTCTCTAGTTTCTGAAAGTACCCAATTGATAATGTCTTCGGGTCCCAACCATAAAACCTTATAACTGGTGGTAAGTCACCGCTCGAAACTAAATTAAGTAACGCTTCATCCATCGCCATATTATAGTATGGATCATGCTTATGCGTATTGATAAATAACCATTCTTCCGTCATATTAATACCTCTTTACATTAAGACTTCATAAAAACCCTTTGAAAATAACTACTATTAAATCTATAATATATCTATGAAACAAAAAGGAGGAATACCTGTATGAATATATGGTATGTGTTAGGTATTGTTCTTCTCTTATTATTCATCTATATTCTAATTAATTACTTTATTAATCGTAAAGCTGTAACAGAATTAAGTCAAGATGAGTTTCAACAAGGGTTAAGAAGAGCACAAGTGATTGATTTACGTGAAAAAGCAGATTATGATTATGGACATATTGTCGGTGCAAGAAACATCCCGATGTCAATATTCAGAACACGTATGCTTGGTTTACGTAAAGACCAGCCAATTTATTTCGTCGATGCAAACGGTATATCAAGTTACCGTGCTGCACGCATGATGAAAAAACACGGCTATACAGACCTTTATATGCTAAAAAATGGCTATAAAAACTGGACTGGCAAAATAAAATCAAAATAATATAAACAAGGTTGAGACTTTCGTCTCAACCTTGTTTTAATTTTGATTACTTTTCAATTGTTCCTTCATATTTTAACACTGGTTTACGCGCTGCCTGCGTTTCATCTAAACGACCGATAACAGTATGATGTGGTGCTTCTAATACGATATCTGGATTTTCTTCTGCTTCTTTAGCAATTTGAATCATCGTATCACAGAATGAATCTAATGTTTCTTTAGACTCTGTTTCTGTCGGCTCAATCATCATACACTCTTCAACGTTAAGTGGGAAGTAGATTGTTGGCGGATGGAAATTAAAGTCTAACAGGCGTTTCGCCATATCTAAAGTTCTTACGCCAAGTTTCTTCTGTTTAGATCCACTAATTACGAATTCGTGTTTACAGTGACGATCGTACGGTAATACGAAGTAATCCTGTAGACGACGCATCATATAGTTCGCATTTAATACCGCTACTTCTGAAGCTTCTTTCAGGCCGTCTGGTCCCATCGTACGAATATACGTATATGCACGTAAGTAAATACCGAAGTTACCGTAGAATGGTTTCACACGTCCAATTGAATCTGGTCTGTCATTATCAAACTTATAACCATCTTCAGTCTTAACGATATGTGGTTTTGGTAAGTATGGAATTAAATCAGCTTTAACACCAACTGGTCCAGAACCTGGTCCACCACCACCGTGTGGGCCAGTAAATGTTTTGTGTAAGTTTAAGTGTACTGCGTCAAATCCCATGTCTCCCGGGCGTACTTTACTCATAATCGCATTTAAGTTCGCACCATCATAGTATAATTTACCACCAGCAGCATGAACGATTTCACGAATTTCAAGAATGTCTTCTTCAAATAAGCCTAACGTATTTGGGTTTGTTAACATGATTGCAGCTGTATCATCACCTACAACACGTTTTAAATCCTCAATATCAACTAAACCAAATTCGTTTGATTTAACAGTAATCGTTTCAAATCCTGCTACAGTTGCTGATGCCGGATTCGTACCATGCGCTGAGTCCGGAACGATGACTTTCGTACGATTGAAATCACCATTTGCTTCGTGGTATGCACGAATCATCATTAATGCAGTCCATTCACCATGCGCACCTGCAGCAGGTTGAAGTGTTACTTCATCCATACCGGTAATTTCTTTTAAGTGTTCCTGAAGATCATAAATTACTTCTAATGAACCTTGAATTGTCTTTTCATCCTGTAATGGATGCGCATTTGCAAAACCAGACATACGCGCAACTTTTTCGTTAATTTTCGGATTGTATTTCATCGTACAAGATCCAAGTGGATAGAAACCTGAATCTACACCGTGGTTTTTATTAGAAAGTTCTGTGTAATGACGCATTAAATCAAGTTCTGCTACTTCCGGTAACATTGGACGCGCTTTACGGATGAACTTACTATCTAAAATATCTTCAATATTTTTATTATCTACTTCTAATTCAGGTAATGAATAACTGAAACGATTTTCTTTAGAACGTTCAAAAATTAATGGGCTACTTCCCTTAAGCATTGAACACACCTACTTTCGCGATAAATGTATCAATTTCTTCTTTCGTACGTAATTCTGTTACTGCGATTAACATATGGTTGTTATATTTTTCCTCTACTTGACCGAGATCATATCCACCAATAAATCCTTCTTCAAGTAACTTCTCATTAATCTCTTTAATCGGATGATTGAACTTCACTACAAACTCATTGAAAGTAGTACCTTCAAGTATTTCAAATCCTTCTTCAATCATACGTGATTTCATGTAATTTGCTTTTTGTAAGTTCTGATTTGCCATTTCAAACACACCATTTTTACCTAATGCACTCATTGCAACTGAAGCTGCTAATGCATTTAAAGCTTGGTTAGAACAAATATTTGAAGTCGCTTTATCACGACGAATATGTTGTTCACGTGCCTGTAACGTTAATACAAATCCTCGGTTACCTTCATCGTCCTGAGTTTGACCAACAAGACGTCCTGGCATTTTACGCATTAATTTCTTAGTCGCAGCAAAATAACCACAGTGTGGACCTCCTAATTGTGCTGGAATACCAAACACTTGTGCATCACCAACAACAATATCAGCACCAAATTCACCTGGTGGTGTTAATAGTCCTAAGCTCATAGGGTTACTTGACACAACGAATAATGCTTTTGTACCTTCAGTATATGATTTAATCGTTTCTAAATCTTCTACACTACCGAAGAAGTTAGGATATTGCACCATTACACATGCAGTATCTTCATCGATTGCTGCTTTTAATGCATCTAAATCCGTTAAAGTATCTTTAACATCAATTTCAACAACTTCTAAATGCTGACCTTTTGCATAAGTTTGCAGAACAGCACGAGATTGATCATTGACTGCTTTAGACACGATAATTTTTTTCTTCTTCGTGTGACCACATGCAAGCATCGCTGCTTCTGCAAATGATGTGCCGCCGTCATACATAGATGAATTTGCACAATCCATGCCAGTAAGTTCTGCAATCATCGTCTGGAATTCAAAGATTGCCTGTAATTCACCTTGAGAAATTTCAGGTTGATACGGCGTATATGCAGTATAAAACTCACTACGTGAAATAACGTGATCGACTACAGTCGGAATATAATGATCATATACTCCTGCACCTAAAAACGATACGTGTGTATCACTTGTAACATTTTTGTTTGCAAGTGCTTGAAGTTCTCTTAGTAAAGGTGTTTCCGATTTACGTGGTCTAATATTTAATTCGCCCTGGAAACGAACTTTCTCCGGAATATCCTGGAATAATTCATCAATTGAATTAATTCCGATCGTTTCCATCATTTCTTTTTTATCAGTTTCTGTTAATGGTATATAACGATGACTCATTTTCTTCGCCCCTTAATTTTTATGGAATGGAGTTTTTACAACTTTAGCTGGAATACGTTTCTTACGAACTTGTACGAACACTTCAGTATCAACTGCAGTAAATTCAGGATCTAATAACGCTAAAGCGATAGAGCGTCCTGTTGATGGTGACTGTGTTCCGCTCGTAATATATCCAATTTTATTATCTTCTTTATCAAACACTTCATAATCAGTACGTGCAATCCCACGTTCTAATAATTCGATACCCGCAGACTTACGCTTAACACCATCTGCTTTTTGTGCTTCAAGAACAGATTTACCGATAAAGTCACCTTTATCAAGTTTAACACTAAAGCCCATCTTCGCTTCATATGGTGTAATTTCAGCAGATAAGTCCTGACCATGTAATGGAAGGCCTGCCTCTAATCTTAAAGTATCACGTGCACCTAAACCACAAGGCGCTATACCTAAGTTAAGTAGTGCTTCCCAGATTGCTACTGTATCTTCAGCTTTACAATAAATTTCAAATCCATGTTCACCAGTATAGCCTGATTGACTTAAAATTACGTTTTTACCGAAAATCTCAACATCTTTTAAAAATTCAAACAATTTCAATTCTGAAATATCTTCTTTAACTTCAGGTGCAAGCTTATCTAAAGTTTTAGGACCTTGAACTGCAATTTGCCCGTACTCAGAAGATACGTTTGTAATTGTTACCCCATCAATTTCGTGTGACTTTAACCATTCGAAGTCAATATCAGTATTTCCGGCATTCACAACAAGTAAATACTTGTTTTCTTCTAGTTTGTAAACGACTAAATCATCAACTACTCCGCCGTTTTCATTACAAATCATTGTGTATTGCGCTTTTTTATCTGTCATTTTTGAAGCGTCGTTCGTCAATACGTATTGAAGATAATCTAATGCTTTTTCACCTTCAACAATGATTTCACCCATATGACTGACATCAAACATACCGACATTTTCTCTTACTGTGATATGTTCTTCCTTAATGCTTGAAAATTGAACAGGTAGTGCCCAACCAGAAAAATCAATTACTTTCGCACCATCTTCCACATACTTCTCATAAAGTGGTGTTTTCTTTAACTCTGACATGATATTCCTCCTAATTGTTAAAAATAAAAACAGCATAGCATAATGCTATCCTGCTTAATACAGGGTTCGTCCGGAAATTATCCTTTTGCCTGAGAGTTTAATATAGCTTTGCCCCTTCGGCGATGAATTCTCATTCTCTCTAATTTCCTTCATCCGCAATAATAAAATTGTAGATTTCCTGCACACAGCTCGACAGTTCATTATTATTAACGACGCAAATGTATGCGATTTCATTATAACGTGAACGTCTTTCAAAGTACAAGTTTTTGATTGAATCAAATGATTTATTGTTCGCATTAGGGCGATTAATATCATTTACAATTCTATTATACACAGTGCTAATGTTCGTATCTACCCATATATTCATTTTATTTTCTTTTAAAAGTGAAATATTGTTCGGATTTTCGACGATTCCGCCACCAGTTGCTAATACAATATTCATGTTTATGTATTTTTTCAGTACTACATATTCCAACTCCCTGAAATATGCCTCACCGTATTCAGTAAAAATATCCGGTATCGCAGATCCAGTCATTTTTTCTATTTCTGTATCCGTATCGATAAATGGAACTGCGAGCAGTTCAGCTAACGCTTTACCGATAGATGTTTTCCCTACACCCATAAAACCAATCAGTGTATATGCCATTTACTTCTGCCTACTTTCTATTTCCTTAATAATTTCACTATAATAATATTGTTCTAAATGCTCCATCGTTTTCAATTTTAACACATAACGATTACTGAAATAACTAAGGAAAAATGCCGTCAGTAATAACAAAATCATTACATAAGGAAATATAAATCCATTATAGTAAGAGGAATTTTTCTTTTTTCTGTTTGTAAATTGATTGTATAGTAACATATAAGTGTTTATCTTCAATTGTAAATACACCTTCTTTAATGCCTTCCAGCATGATAACATAACCTTCATTATTCACTTTTCGAACAATGCGCCCTTTATGAAAGGTATAACTTAATTGATTTTCATTTTTAGTCAATATTAATTGATCACCATTTATCTCGACAGTCCCGGAAGTTTTAAGCTCAGTCGATAGTTCACGTAAAAACATTGCACAGTTAATATCAAAATGATTTACTGATTTACCATTCAACTGACTTAACTGCATGTAAATCATCGGAATAATAAACAATATTACTAAAACGATTGATAAATTGATCATCATTTCAATAAGTGTGAATGCCGAATAATTTTTTAGAGCATATCGTGTTCTGATTTTGAATACAGATCTTAGTTTCATCACTGAAATAATCTCCTTTACGTACGACGATATGAGTATAAATTTGTCTGGATGTTTCAAGTGACTGCCACTTTTGTTCATATGTATAATTTAACTTTTGATAAACCGGAAATAAAACGAGAACTATTATTAGCAATGCAGAAAATGAAAGCATGCTATCAATAAGTATAAATGCTTTACAGTTTTTCAATTCTGATTCGCCCCCACTGTAATTGAAATATTATTTTGTAATGCGTCTGATTAATGCGATAATGAACTGTACCGCCTTTATTAATACCATGACCATCGAAGTAAAATTGCGTGTTCGTCGTATTATTCCGTTTATCTATCATTCCATCTTTAATTTTATAGCGATAGTTTAAACTCAGCTGGCTGGATTTAATAAAAATCGTGTCACTTCCTGGTGGAAATGACACATAAATTACTGACTTCGTCGCAATCGCTTTCGTTTGATAATAATTTAATAGCGCAATCAATTCTGCATTAATCTCATCTTGTTCATAATGGCTAAAATCAATGCGATTGACAGGTGCTAATAGTATCAGTAGCATTACTGCCATCAATACAAGCACCATTTCTATATATGAAAATGCTTTAACCACTGGTAACTTCTCCATCACTATTAACGATAATCTCTGTCCCATCCTTACATTTTACTTGAGATTCATTTAAATATTCAGGTACTAACTGTTGTACAGAAGTAGGCACTTTACCCGTTTGGATGCGATATGCTTCAACTTGCCCCTGAACCATCTTAATCTGGGCTTCACAACCTTTAGCCTGAACTGTATCAGATTGTTTAGCAATATTCGGAACAATTAATATGATTAATACAGAAATGACGAGTAAAACAAGCAACATTTCTATGAGTGTAAATCCTTCATCCTTTTTAAATTGTTCAATAAAACGTTTATACATGTTTTTCATCGCTTCCTCCTTATTTTATACCTTCCATCATCTGAAGCATCGGCAGAATAATTACTAAATACATCGCAATGATTAATATTGCTAAAACAGAAAAAATAATCGGCTGAATACTTTTTATATATTTGAATAATTGCATTTCAAACTTACGAAATATAAATTCACTGTAATACTTTAATTCTTTATCTAATTTAGAGTTTTTCTCACCGTGTGCCATAAAGTTAATAATCGAATGTTCATATAAGTTCAATTGACAAACAGCTTCTTTTAAATCACTGCCCTGTATTAAGCAATGATTAATTTGATGCGCACTGTATTTGAAAACTTTATTTTTATCTTGGTGTTCAAGTATCTCTATAATGCGTTTTATCATTACACCATTCGACAAGAAAAACGAAAGCATCTCACTGAATCGATATGTGATATATAAACGATAAATCGTTTTAATAAATGGTAAACGATATATAATCTTTAGCTGATACTCAACAGATAGACGTCTGAACTTATAGTAATAATAAAAAAGAAATATTATGAACAATGTAATAATCAAATAAATAACATTTGGCAGCATAAATAATATAAACGTCATCACTTTAATTTCCAGTCCAACTTTCACATTCATCGATGCATACATCGATTCAAATTGAGGCAGAACTGTAGCATTTACAGTTAATATTAATGCAATAAATATTATTATTAATATTAGAGGATATTGTACCGTTTTTAATAAATGTTTATAGAGTTCGGACTTACTCACTAAAAATTGATAACATTTTGATAATGCCATGTTTACATCTCCATATTGTTCAGCAAACTGTACTTGCATCACAATATCGTTACTGTACTTTAAAACATTTAATACTTTTGATAAAGGGTCGCCTTGTTGTATCATTTCAAGACAATTTACTTTTATATCATGATTTACCTCCTCATACTGAGAAAACAAAAATTTCATTGCTTCATATAAAGTAAACCCATTCTGAGTCATTTCATTAAGACGCAGTAAAAAGTCTTTATCGTACATATATAGATGCGTTGTATATTTAATACTTTTCAAATTCACATTGAGAAATTTGATCGTTTTCATAGAGCTCCTTTATTTGTGCGCTTAGCGTTTCATACTCAATATTCTCCTGTGTAAGAAACGCTTTTATATCACTTTGCGATAAATATTCATATATGCGTTTTCGATGCGATTGTGTGCTCAATTTAATAAGTCTCTGATTAATAATTAAATTCAAACTCTGCATTATATCCGATTGCTTAATTCCCATGTCTTTTAAGCGATGTAATGCACCTACACAATCATTCGCATGTAATGTCGTAATCACAAGATGTCCACTTAAACTTGCATTAATCACTTCTTTCGCAACTACTTCATCTCTTACTTCGCCCATCATGATAATATCCGGATCACACCTCAAAATAGCTTTTAATGCACTTTCATATATTATATTCGCTTTTTCATTCAAATTTACTTGTATAATTCCATCGATTTGCTGCTCCACTGGATCTTCTATTGAAATTACATGTCGATTTAAATTATGTTTTGCAAAATGAATGAGTTCATACATTAAAGTACTTTTTCCACTACCTGTTGGTCCACTTATAATGATTAATCCGCTGCTTTTCTTAATATGTTCCATCAATATATCGTCCAACGAATCAATATCTGTTTCAAAGGTTTGTTTTATCACCCTCATTACGCATGCTTCATCTCCTAAAGCAAGAGGAAGTGTAGATGCTCTTATGTTAAATAAACATTCATCAATCTCCATTTGTATTATGCCGCTCTGCGCTTTATTTTTTTCACTCACATCTAGATGTGCAATAAATTTAATATATGAAAGTAATTTATTAAAGTATTCGATTTCAATCGTCGTATAATATTGAATTTCACCATGCACTCTGAATTTAACTAAAACTTCATTGTCGGTTGGAATAAAATGTATATCTGAAGCAAATTTATTAATCCCGTCATTTATAATATCTGTTAAAAACTGTTCCATCATAACCTCCTCACACTTTATATATAAGACAGTTTGAACTTTCTTCTAATTTTAATAAATAAACTGATAATTAATTTATTTATTAAAAATTAAAAAAGAATATGTAAAAAAATGTATGTATCAAATTTCGCAAAATTAAGGTTTACTTATTTATATGTTATCTTTATAATAATAAGTGATATGAAGAGTCTGAGATTAGGGGGAATTGCCAAATGGATAAGGTTTATAAAACTTTAGGATTCTGGACAGCAATCTTTGCAGTAATGTTCTATGTAGGCGGAATGTCTATGATGTCATTCGTATTTGTTGCTCAAACAGGATTTTTTGTATTACTTGGATATTTAAACTTATCAGAAAGAATGTATATGTATATATTTGCAGCATACTTAATCGTTTGTTTCGTAGGCTTCACTTATTATTCTACATTTTTATTAGAGCCAAGTTTTGGCCACCACGAATAAAACCTTCCATGATGGAAGGTTTTTTATTTTAAATATGGATTATTTAGTTTTTCGTGTTTAACAGTTGTATCTGGTCCATGTCCAGGACATATTATAACATCATCTCTTAACGATAAAAGCTCTCGAGTAATACTATTCAGCAATTGAGATGTATTCCCTTCATACAAATCCGTTCTTCCGATACCTTCTTTAAATAAAGTATCTCCAACTATTGCAAAATCATCAAAAATAAAACTTAAACTTCCTGGTGAATGTCCTGGTGTATGTTTTACATCAAACGTAAAAGTCCCTAAAACATTGTGGCCAGTATTTAAATACTTAGGCTTTGCATTAACGGTTATCGGTTCAATACCATACTGTATAAATTTTGCTGATCCGTTTTTCTCAGGATCTGTTAAAAAATACTTTTCAATTTCCGACATATAGACATCACAATTAAAATAATCACTAATAGCATCAATCGCACCGATATGATCAAAGTGTGCATGCGTTAATAATATTCCTGCTACTTTTTTATCTGAAGCACGCATCGCTTCAATTATACGTTCATGTTCACTTCCTGGATCTATAATAAGCCTTTCTGATTCATTTTCAAGTATATAACAGTTTGTTTCCACCATACCTAATGGTAATTTCTTTCGTTTCAAATTAATTCCTCCTAAAATGTACTCGACAAATATATACTTTAATTATACAATATTAATGATAACAAAAGAAATTCATGGGGGTTATGATATGCCATTTATTAACACGGGCGAATTATTCGAAATATTCGGCGCTAAAATTCACATCGGTGTGAATATTTTTGCTATTTTAATGTTTTTAGTATTTTTATTATCAGTTAAAGCATTTATGAATGCAATTAAATCTAAAAATGTTTTAGGTATCATTTTTGGTTTATTAGCAACATTATCTTTTGGATTCTTTTCATTAGCTACAATTCTTACTTACGGATATCCAATTTTACATCATTAAAAAAAAGACATCTATTGATGTCTTTTTTTTATTGCATATGTTTTTTAACTGCGTCCAGTTTGTCGTTCATTTTTCTTTTCTTATCACGAGGATCATCAATTCTGATGTTTGTACATACACGTTCTACTCCTTTTTGAAACGGTGACTCATGTATGCGTTCTAAAGCCATTAAACAGTCATGCAGCTCTCCTTCAATTAAAGTACTCATCGGTGTAAGCTGATAGTCTATCTTACCTTCCTGCTTCATTTCTTCTAAAATATTCTGCACTTCTGCAACATACTTACTAATGCTTATGGAAGCGCCATCCATCGGAATTATGACTACATCGATAATTGCCATTACTTATTTCCCCTCCATGACATATGTTTTGATTAATCCGGCGGCACCGATCATACCTGCATCATTTCCAAGTGTAGCAGTAACAATTTTCGTACTTTCTGCTGCTGGTGCAAAGGTCATAGGTTTATAATATGATTCGATATGGTCAACTAAAAATTGTCCCGCACGAGACACACCGCCACCGATAATAATATATTTTGGATTTGTCATAACACTTATAATACTAAAAGCAAATGCAAGGTGCTTTGCTACTTTCTTTATTACATAAAGCGCAAACTCATCACCATCTTTCGCCGCATCAAATACCATCTTTGCCTGAAGTGATTTTTCCTGAATCGCATCTTTAAGCACAGTTTGAAATTGTAATTCTTCATAATAGTAATATGCAAGATTCACAACACCTGTTGCACTTGCCACCGTTTCTAAACATCCTCGCTTGCCACAATTACATGCAAACCTTTGTTTCGTATCGACAGTTATATGTCCAAATTCACCTGCAGCCCCTGTAGCACCATGTACAAGTTGATGATTACTAATGACACCGCCACCAACACCAGTACCTAAAGTTACACATACGACATCCGCTTCATTTCTACCTGCACCTTTGAACTTTTCACCAAGTGTTGCAACATTCGCATCGTTATCAACATATACCGGTAAACCTGAAAGTGTTTCAAACTGAGATTTAATGTTTATTTTTCCGTGCCACTTCAGATTTATTGCACCATTTACCGTTCCAGATTCAAAGTCAACAGGTCCTGGGACCCCTAGACCTACGCCATCACAGTCTTCTATTTTTAAGTTCACTGTCTCAAGATGTTTAACGAATGAATCATATATATTTTTCAGAATGTGCGTACCGTTGTCTTCAGTATTCGTAACAATTTCCCACTTTTTAATTATATTCAGATCATTATCAACAATTCCGAGTTTACAAGTTGTCCCACCAATATCCGCTGCTAAAATCATAGTTTATTCATCCTTCTCTGATTGATTATTAATCTCGCCTGTATAAATGTCTGATGATCAATGAGCATTGCATCATGCAATGCCTTTAACTCCTCATCCATCATTGCAAGCGTATTTTTCTCATCTTTAAAATATATAATAATACCAAATTTCTGTAATAACTTTTGAACATCATAAAATGTATTCAATTCGATCACCTGAATTCCTTAATTTCTTTTTTTAATTGAATATACTCATCCTTTTCATCCAGTACAATTGCTTTATTTATGTATTTCTCTGCTTTTTGATAGTCATCTATCGAGCGATATGCTATTGCAAGCTGATAGTTTAAACGGTCACTCTCAGGAAACTTTTTAATTGCATTCAACCATACTAATAAACCATTTGATAAGCTTTCCTGTTTTGTTTTAACGAGTCCAAATAGTATATAAGTTTCATCATTATCATAGCCTTTATCAATTGTCTGTCTGATGACACGCATACTTTCATCATCGTTACCTTCTATCATATAAGCTTTTGCATATTCATTATAAATATGATGTTCTTTTTCTGAAAATATATTTAAAAGCAGTAATATTGTGATTATAACTATTCCGGCAATCATTATATAAAAATATAACGTATGATATTGATACACATAAAACAACGTTGCAATAATCATACCTCCGAATAAACCACCAAAATGCGCAAAATGATTTACATTTTCAAAAATCGCACTCGCACCTAAAAAAATGCATACACCGATAAATGATTGCAGAATAAATCTTTTATCAAATTTGCTACTAAACACTAAATAAATGATGAATGCGCCAATCAATGCACAAATCGCACCACTCGCACCAACTGAAACCGATGCATTATCGAACGTTAATGAGATTAAATTACCAATTAAACCGCCACCAATATATATACATAGATATTGCCATTTACGATAGAAATATTCAATAAATTTACCGAATATAAATAATGACATCATATTGAAAAGTAGGTGCTGAATATCAAAATGAAGAAATATTGATGTAATTATACGATAATAATCGCCGTGCACAAAATTAAAATGCGTTAATCCACCTTTTTCTATAGCCAAATCAACTTTGTGTGTTATATTCCAGAAAAAAGTATAAATAAATATTATAATATTTACTAAAATCAATATATATGTAATCGGAGAAAATTTACGTGTGGCTTTTTCCATTACATTATCATTTAGAACTAATCTTTTATAAGTGTTAACTGGCTTATCACGATACTTATTAGTTACAGCGTTGTAATGGTGTTTTAATAACTTATTCAGTGTTAACGTATTGTTACATTCTTCCACGTGAATATTTAACGGCATGTCATTCGTAATTTGATTCGTCTGATTGACAAGAATAATCTCAAAATCTTTAATCTGTACACCTGCAGACATTTCTATATCATCAAAATGATCAATTACTTTCTGAACCATAAATAAAGTTGC
Source organism: Macrococcus armenti (assembly GCF_020097135.1). Taxonomy (NCBI): domain Bacteria; kingdom Bacillati; phylum Bacillota; class Bacilli; order Caryophanales; family Staphylococcaceae; genus Macrococcus; species Macrococcus armenti. Next base: position 1,230,531 of record NZ_CP083608.1, read on the forward strand.
TTGTGCAGTCTCTTTTCTAAATACAATGCGTTTTATACTGCCTTTTTTACGATGTATTAACCATATATCTTCTTCATCTGCACTATGTGTAAAGTATTCATAACCGGTATATTTTATGAATTCATATATACTTCGCCATACTTGTCGCTCATTTATCATTGTAATTCACCTGTATGCCATTCTTTAGATTCTGTAATAATATATTGCACAGGAATATCATGCTGCTCTACAACTACTTCTCCTACTTGAACATCAAATATTAGGCTTATCGTATAACCGTTATAATTGCTTAAATACTTATCGTAATATCCACCACCGTATCCTATACGGTAGCCATTCTTATTAAACCTTACACCTGGCACTATCATGAGTTCTGGTGCTTCTCCTTTACCAATATCATGATTCATTACATCAATACCAAAACTATCAACAGTAATATCTTCAGGAGATGTATACTTCGTAAAGTACATTTCTTTACTTTTATAATCACACTTCGGTACGTATATTGTTTTACCTGTAATTTGTGCATATCGAATGAGAAAGCGTGTATCAAATTCATGAGCCATTGACATCGTTACTCCGATAGATTTTGCATTCATAAATTTTGAATGATGCATCAGTTTATTGAGAATTATATTTTCTTTATCATATTTATTATTTAATTTTTTTAAATCATTTAATGTATTTGCTCTGAGTTCCTTTTTATTCATATTATCACCTAGCTTAATTATACATGAAAGACATTGGGATAAACAAAAAAACAGACACAAAAATGTGTCTGTTTTAAAAATTATTATTTAGTCTCTCTGTGTAAAGTCTTTTTATTGTCTCTTGCACAGTATTTTGACATTTCAATACGTTCTGGGTTATTACGTTTATTTTTCTTAGTGATGTAGTTACGTTCACCACATTCAGTACAAGCTAAAGTAACATTAACGCGCATAGTTGTTCCCTCCTCACGTTTCTAAATATCCATACGACTTTTATATAATACCACGAGACGTGTGAATTATCTAGTGTAAATTTGTGATTTAGGAAAATCTTTCACCTGTAATCGTGAAATAAACACTCTCAGCGATATTAGTAATATGATCTCCAATTCTTTCAAGGTATCTTCCTGCAAGATGTGCCTGCCCTGAAATATAAGGATCATTATCAATTAAATATGAACTGTTAATAATTTCTTTATATAAATCATCAATATCATTATCACGTTCGATAATCTCTTTAACTAAGTTAACGTCTTGTGACGCGTATGCTTCTTTTAAATCAGCGAGCATTAACATACTCAGTTTCCCCATCGTTTTAAGACGTGCAAGAATGTAAGTATCTTCAATTTTTACACGTTTACGAATTTTTGCGATATTTGATGCATTATCTCCCATACGCTCAAGTTCTGATGCAATTTTATTACTTGAAAGTATCATACGTAAATCTGTTGCAATAGGTTGCTGCTTCGTAATTAAGCTAATAATCTGATCTTCAATATCGCTTTCCTTAGCATTAATATGAACATCGCTTGCGATAATTTCACGTGCAATATCTTTATTGTCATCACTGAGTACATTGATACTTTTTTCAATTGTTCGATAAACATCATCCGCTAAGCTCATTACGCTATTTTCTAAATGTTGTAAACTCTCTTCGTATATTTCTCTCATATTAACCAAACCTTCCTGAAATATATCTCTCTGTCTGTTCATCAGCAGGGTTAGAGAAGATTTTATCTGTAGTATCAAACTCGTTCACATAACCATTTAAGAAGAATGCAGTTTTGTCAGAAATACGCGCAGCTTGCTGCATGTTATGCGTTACGATTATGATTGAGTATTTATCTTTAATTTCCTGTACTAACTCTTCAACCTTTAAAGTTGAAATTGGATCAAGTGCTGATGTCGGCTCATCCATTAAAATAACATCAGGTTCAATCGCTAAACAACGTGCGATACAAATACGTTGCTGTTGTCCACCTGATAAACCATATGCGTTTTTATCAAGACGATCTTTCGTTTCATCCCAAATTGCTGCACCACGTAACGATTTTTCTACGATTTCATCTAAAATCTTTTTATCTGTAATACCGTGAATTCTTGGACCATACGTAATATTGTCATAAATTGATTTTGGGAATGGGTTAGGTTTCTGGAATACCATACCAACACGTGTTCTTAATTGCTCAACTTTGTAGCTTTTATCGAAAATATTGTCTCCACGATACAAAATTTCGCCAGATGTACGAACACTTGGTACTAGTTCAATCATACGATTTAATGTTTTAATGTACGTTGATTTACCACAACCTGATGGTCCGATAATTGCTGTTACTTCATTTTCAAGAATATCCAGATTAATGTTTTGAAGTGCATGGTGATCACCATACCATAAATCTAAATTTTTTGTTTGATAAACGATTTTTTTATCTGTTTTGTTTTCTTCTTCTACATTATTATTTGTTGCCATACTATTTGTAACGATTGTTTTCGTTTCTGTTTCTGTATCATTTGTATTGATAATTTTTACATTTGAATTCATTTTATAGACCCCTCTCAAAATGAGCTAGAATTTTTTCTGATATTTATTGCGGATAAAGATTGCGATAGAGTTCATTGCAATTAACATAATTAATAGCACAATAATCGCTGCTGAAGATACAAATTGAAATTCTTCCTTCGGCAATTTCGCCCAAGTAAAGATCTGCATCGGTAATGCCTGAAATCTGTCCATAATATTATCCGGTGTTTTCATAAAAATTGTCGGTATACCGATAACAACTAATGGTGCAGTTTCACCGATGGCACGTGATAAAGCTAAGATAGTTCCTGTTAAAATACCTGGGATTGATGCAGGTAACACAACATTCGTAATCGTCTGCCACTTTGTAGCACCTAATCCAAGTGATGCTTCTCGTATCGCATTCGGCACTGCACGAATCGCTTCCTGACTCGAAACGATAATAACTGGTAAAATCATTAATGACATTGTAAGTGCCGCAGCTAAAACTGATTTACCTAACGAAAACGCTTCTATTCCGCCACCACGAACAAACAATGTTAACCCAAGCAAACCAAATACTACAGAAGGTACAGAAGCTAAGTTTGCGATATTAACTTTAACAAAACGCGTAAAGAAATTATCTTTCGCATACTCTTCCATATAAATTGCTGTTGCGACACCTAGAGAAATTGCAATCGGTGCAATCGTCATCATAAGCCATAAAGTTCCGATTAAAGCACCTTTAATACCTGCTTTTAATGGTGTTGTACTTGAAAAGTTTGTAAAGAACTCAGGTGTTAAATAACCTGCTCCTTTTTTAATGATGTCAAAGAGGAGCATCGCAAGAACTATTAAACCTATGATTGTGCATATGAAAAATATAAATCTAACAATTGCGTTTTTCGCTAAACGACCAGAGAGTTTCTTCGCTACTCTTTCCTGATTAATTAGTTCCATTTTAATACTCCTCTCTGAATTTATTTGTAATCCATTGTGAAATCATATTCATTACTAATGTAAAGATAAATAACGTAAATCCTACTGCATAAATACTATAGTATATATCAGAACCGAATGTAGCATCACCTGTTGCTACTTGAACGATGAAAGCTGTCATCGTCTGAAGTGAATTTGTGAAATCTAATGAGAATTCTGGTGAACTACCAGCCGCAAGAGAAACAATCATCGTTTCCCCTATTGCACGTGAAATTGCAAGTACGATAGAAGCTAAAATTCCCGAAAGTGCAGCTGGGAAAACTACTTTTAAAGCTGTTTCGAGCTTCGTTGAACCAAGTCCTAAAGCACCTTCGCGTATTGCTTGAGGAACCGCACTCATCGCATCTTCAGATAAACTAGCAATCATCGGTACGATCATAATTCCGATTACTAAGCCTGGGCTAATTGCGTTAAACGAACCTAGGTCAGGCCATACCCTACGCAACATCGGCGTAACAAATGTCAATGCGAAAAATCCATACACAATCGTTGGGATCCCTGCAAGAATCTCTAATATAGGCTTTATAATTCGTCTTACTCTATCGCTTGCATATTCACTTAAATATAATGCCGCACCAAGACCTACCGGCACTGCAAATATCGTTGCAATTAGCGTTACTTTTAAAGTCCCTAAAATTAAAGATATAATACCGTATTTTGGATCTTGTCCGAATGCATTCCATGTTTTCTCAAGGAAGAATTCACTAAGTGACACTCTCGTAAAGAATGTTATCGTTTCAGTGAGTAAAGTAATCAAGATTCCGATGGTCGTAAATATAGAAATTGAAGCAATCACGGCCAAAATGACAGGAATGAATTTTTCAATCACATTTTTTGATCCTTTGCCTTGACGCTGTGCTATCATTTCTTGAATTGATACTTTATTTTCCATAGCATTGACTCCTTCATTTTAAAAGGGACGAAAAATTTCGTCCCTGAAAAATTTCTTATTTAATATTAATTATTTAACTTCTTCTAATTTCTTTAAATCTTCTTCGTATACTTTATCTTCTAAAGGTACATAACCAGATTCCTTAGATGCATCTTTAGCTTTTTCTAAAGTGAACTTCATAAAAGTTTTAAATGCTTCATTCTTTTTAAGTGAATCGTTTTTAGCATAAATGTAAAGAGGACGGCTTAATGGGTATGAACCATCTTTAACAGATTCCTCAGTCGCTTCTACACCTTCACCTTTACCTTCTTTTTGAATCTTCACTGCTTTTAAGTTATCTTTGTTTTCTTGGTAGAAATTGTATCCGAAGAACCCGATACCCGCTTTGTTGTCTTGTACTGATTTAACGATTACATTTGTATCAGCATTTTTCTCAGCTTTAATTTCACCTTTATCTAATACTTCTTCACTAAAGAAATCATACGTACCATGTGATTGGTCAGGAGAGAATGCTTTAATTTCATCTGCTGGGAAATCAGCACGTACATCTTTCCATGTTTTAGCTTCGCCAGAGTATATTTTCTTTAACTCATCAAAAGTTAAGTAATCAACGAAATCATTTTCTTTATTTACAGCTACAGTTAACCCGTCACTAGCAATTTTAAATTCAGTATATTCGATCTTTTTATCTTCTAATGCTTTTTTCTCTTCATCTTTAATGTCGCGTGATGCGTTTGAGAAATCTGTTTCACCTGATATAAATTTCTCGAATCCACCACCAGTACCTGAAGTACCGATTGCAACTGTTACATCTGGATATTCTGTTGCAAACTGTTCATTGATCTTTTCAACTACAGGAGCTACTGTTGTTGAACCATCACCAGCTACTTTACCTTTAATCTCTTTTGATGCCGTGTCAGAACCTTTATCTTCACTCTTTGAGTCAGATTTCTCAGCTGCACCACCACAAGCACCTAATAATAAAGCAGTACCTAAAACAGTTGTTGATCCTACTAATTGCCATTTTTTCATTGTCAAAAATCCTCCTAAAAATAAAGACGAATAAATTTTTTGATTTGTTATTACATTTCTAACTATATAGTTTATTTGTTAATTTAGAATGAATGTATTGTAAATTTTGTGTAAAGATGAATAATTAAATTGTAAAAGGGGTATATTATGCCATACTACAAAAAACCAGCAGACTATTTGTCTGCTGGTTTTTTATCCTTAAAGTATTCGTTTATAATTTCCTTACCTAAATCTCCACCAGGCAACCATGGTGGCGGCACTGGCTGATTCGTGTAAATGATAGAAAAGCTTAATTGTGGATTTTTAATTGGTGCGTATCCGATATAAGAAGAATTAACTCTCGACTCACCATCCTGAAAAACTTCTGCAGTACCAGTTTTACCTGCTGCTTTTACATTCGCATTATTAAAACTTTCGTATCCTGTACCTTCCACCTGATTGAATACCAAATCAAACCCATCTTTTACTTGATTAATTTCTTTTTCACTATTATTGATGCGATTCAGCACTTTTCCTTTATAATGTGCTTTTACTGGACCTATCTTATCCGTTTTTGAAGCACTTCTAATTTCTTTTACGATGTGTGGCTGAATTCTGTATCCATCATTCGCGATTGTAGAAATGTATTGTGATAACTGTAAAGGTGAGTATGTATCATACTGTCCTATTGCTAAATCTAAATAGTTACCTGGATTGTTTTTAAGCTGTCCTGTTTGTCCTGTAACTTCATTTGGCAGATCAATACCAGTCTTTACACCAAGACCGAACTGATTTAAACCTTTTCGTAATTTTTGCCCCGCTTCACTAATATCATCCGGTAATGCCATATTAGAAGAATAATTTAATCCTGCAAGTTTCAATGCTGTTTTAAACATATATACGTTAGATGAATGCATTAAGGCTTGTTTATCATTTATCGAAATACTGCCAGATTGATTGAAGTATGATTTCTTTTCAATGCCACCTTTAAATACTAGTGGTTGGTCAACCATCGTCTCACCGACATTAATAGCATTATTACTATAGCCAGTAAGTAATGTCGCACCTTTTACAGATGAACCTACGGCATATTGCGACGTAAATGTTCCATAATGATAATCAGTAATTTTTCCGGACTTATCGATTTGACGCCCGGCTAACGCTAATATATCGCCATTATGTGGATCCTGAACGACAACAAGCACTTTATCCATAGACGTCGCACCCATTCCACGTAACTTTTTAATATTGTTATCTACTAACTGTTCAACTTTTAATTGTAAATCAATGTCAATCGATAAGATTAAGTCGTCCCCACGTGATCCTTCTGAAAGTACCTCAGAGTTAATAATTTTCCCTGATTTATTTGTAATGTATCGCATCTTTTTCTTTTTTCCACGAAGTACATTTTCATATTGATATTCCAGGTAACTCTGACCAACACGATCGTTCCTTGAATAACCTTTAGACAAGTAATAATCTGTTAATTCTTTCGGTAATCCTTCCTCTTTTGAAGAAACGCGACCGAACATCGTACGTAGAGTATCACCATATAAATATTTGCGATCCCAGTCCATAGAAGTATTAACACCTGGTAATTCACTTAAGTTTTGAGACACGAGAGCATATTCCTTCTCTGAGACATCTTCATTTTTTATAATTTGAGGGCTAAGTTGACTACCACTCGACATCTCACGATAAATTGCTGCAACTTGAAGTTCTTTATTCGAGAGCTTTTTTAATTTATCTTTTGTGAGCTTTTTATAAACCGTATCATTATATTCATCTTGAAAAATCTCTCCGGTTTCAAGCAATGTTTTTTCTTTTTTCATAATATGATCTACATCTTCTTTATGCGTTAAAATATAAAAATCCTGTTTATCACGCATTGTCAATGCTTTCGTCGGCATATCAATTATTTTTTGAAGCTTTTTGGCAATTGATAATATTTCTTTGTTCGACGTCATTCTGTCTCGTGTATATGTAATCGATTTTTTAGATGTATTGTCTACGAGTAACTTCCCGTTTCGATCATATATTCTCCCACGAGGCACGGATTCATTTACTTCTATGTTCTCATTATTGTTCACCGTTTGTTTATAATCTTCACCTTTTACAATCTGTAAATAACCTAAGCGCAGTACTAAAATTACTAGTAACGACATAATCGCCATAAAAATAACACTTATTCTGCGATTCGTCATTCGTTTTTGTTTTAATTCACTGGATTCCTGTTTTACACGTTTCAAAAAAAATCCCCCATTGATACATTATCCTTCTATAATATATGAAAAGCATTACTTTTTCTATATTTAACTATAAATATGCAATATGTATAAACAAAAAAACCATGCAATGAAAAACATTGCATGGTTTTAGCAATTGTAAATTTAAATTACTTTGCTGCTAAATATAATTCGTTTACTTTTTCCCAGTTCACAACATTCCAGAATGCTGCAATATAATCTGGACGTTTATTCTGATAGTTTAAGTAGTAAGCATGTTCCCATACATCTAATCCTAATACAGGCGTTTTACCTTCCATTAATGGATTCTCCTGATTTGGAGTTGATGTAATTTCTAATTCACCGTTGTTTACTACTAACCATGCCCAACCTGATCCGAAGCGACCAGCTGCTGCATCAGCGAATTGTTGTTTAAATGCATCAAGTGAACCAAATTTCGCAACGATTGCATCTACAACTTCACCTTTTTCTTCCTTACCTGGCGCAAGTAAAGTCCAGAATAATGAGTGGTTGTAATGTCCACCACCGTTATTTACTACAGCAGTCTTTTTATCAGCTGGAACTTCGTTAATTTTTTTCATTAAATCTTCAACTGATAAATTTTCAAATTCAGTTCCCGCAACCGCTTCGTTTAATTTCGTTACGTACGTGTTGTGGTGTCTAGTATGATGGATTTCCATCGTTTCTTTGTCGATGTGTGGTTCTAATGCATCATATGCATAACCTAATTGTGGTAATTCAAATGCCATAATTAATCATCCTCCTGAGTTTACGTAATTGTTTACATATTGATATTATCAGTTATCCACTTATTCGACAAATACTTTGCTTAAATTAACGTATTTTCTGTTAATATAGTAACTAACGGGAGGATTCATATGTATTTCAATCATTTAAAACGTTTATTTCAATTTGATAAATATCCATTGTTCAGAACTGTAAAGATGCGCTATGTACTTTTACATATATTAATGCTTGCAATATTGTTATCAATGTTTAATATCATCAATGCCTTTACAACATTTCAGACTGTTGCAGCTTTAACATCAGCAGAGACAACATCCATTCCTGACTTTAAAGTTGTAGACGGCACTTTAAAAATAGATAAAGAACATTCATTAAAACTAAATGATGTAACCGTCACATTCAGTCCGAAACAAAATTCACCGGCACAAAACCATATTATTCTGGATAAGGATGAGATACTGCTCAGCAATACGACGCGCGTGAAATATTCAAACATTAATATGTTCCAGGACAAAGCGTCATTAATTTCGTTCTTAAATACATTTACTAATTCAATCTATTTTTATTTTATTATTTATGCGCTATTATTACTCGGCACGCAGTACTTTCTGATAACTGTTAAAATAATAATGATTAGTGCATTAAGTCATATCACCGCTCGACTATTCAATAGAAAATCACGCTATATGAACTGGTTAAAAATCAATTCATTCATTTATACAGCACCAACTTTAGTACTCATAATCAGCGTTTCCCGCAATATTAAGTACTTATCATTAATCTCATGGATTTTAATGTTCATACTCATATGCGTTACCATTTATTATTTACCGAAGCAAAAGCATAAAGCTAAACAAATTTGATTTCCATCTATATAATAGAAGTGTTATTCTTAATAAGATAGTAATATATAGTATACAAATGAAGGAGAAATATAAATGCCTGAAATAACACATAGAAAAAATACAAGACCTGTTAAAGTCGGTGACCTTACGATTGGCGGTTCAGATGAACTCGTAATACAAAGTATGACAACAACGAAGACACATGACGTTGAAGCAACTGTAGCAGAAATTAAACGTCTTGAAGAAGCAGGTTGTCAAATTGTTCGTGTTGCATGTCCTAAAGAAGAAGACGCACTTGCGATTGCAGAAATAAAAAAACAAATTAATATACCTTTAGTCGTTGATATTCACTTTGATTACAAACTTGCACTTCTTGCAATCGAAGGTGGTGCGGATAAAATTCGTATCAATCCCGGTAATATCGGCCGCCGCGAAAAAGTTGAAGAAGTTGTAAAGGCTTGTAAAGAAAAAGGAATTCCGATTCGTATCGGAGTTAATGCCGGTTCACTTGAAAAGCATATATTAAAAAAATATGGATACCCTACTGCAGACGGTATGGTAGAAAGTGCACTGCATCATATTAAAATTCTTGAAGATCTGGACTTCCACGATATTATCGTATCGATGAAGGCAAGTGATGTTAACTTAGCAATCGAAGCATATACGAAAGCAGCGCAAGCATTCGATTATCCACTGCATTTAGGTATTACAGAAAGCGGTACATTATTTGCCGGTACTGTTAAATCTGCTGCAGGTCTCGGTGCAATTATGAGTTTAGGTATCGGTAACACGTTACGCATTTCATTATCAGCAGATCCTGTAGAAGAAGTTAAAGTTGCACGTGAACTATTAAAGTCTTTTGGCTTAGCAAGTAATGCTGCAACACTTATTTCATGTCCGACATGTGGTCGAATTGAAATTGACTTAATTTCAATTGCCAACGAAGTTGAAGAATATATTTCTACGATTAAAGCTCCGTTAAAAGTTGCCGTACTGGGATGTGCTGTAAATGGTCCTGGTGAAGCGCGTGAAGCGGATATCGGTATTGCTGGTGCACGTGGAGAAGGTCTGTTGTTTATGAAAGGTAAAACCGTTAGAAAAGTACCTGAAGAGACGATGGTTGAAGAATTAAAGATGGAAATCGATAAACTTGCTGAAGAGTATTTCAAAAAACAAGAAGCTGAAAAATTAGCGAATGCAGAAAAGTAAAATCAGGTTCGGTATAGATATCGATGGCACAGTAACGTGTCCAACCGCACTTGTTCCATACCTTCAGAAATCGTTTGACCCAGACTTTAAATACGAAGATATTACCGCATATGAACTGACGACCGTTTTAGGTATTAGTAACGATGAAGTGGCGCAATGGTTTAAAGAAAATGAACGTGAACTCTATATTCATTCACCCGTTCATAAAGATGCAGATAAAATTTTAAGACAGTGGTCAGATCAGTTTGAACTTTATTTTATTAGCGCCAGACACACATTACTAACAGATATCACATTTGATTGGTTTAATCGACATAATATACCGTACCACCATATTGAACTCACAGGTTCACATAACAAAATTGAAGTCGCACGTGAATTACAGGTTGATGCTTTTTTTGAGGATAAACTGGACAACGCGATTGATATTCATAACGTATTAAATATTCCGGTATATTTATTTGATACACCATATAACCAATCTCATTTACCGAAAGATGTATATCGCGTATATTCATGGATTGAAACAAACAACATAATACAGAAACACTTTAATGACAAATAAAAAAGATGCCGAGGCATCTTTTTTTATTTGCACTTTTCGCACAGTCCATATAATTCAATTTTATGGCTTTCAATTTCAACTTCAGGTAATTCATCCTTGAAAGTATCTATTGGACAATGTTCAACGACCCGTGTATCACCACATGATTTACAAATAAAATGATGATGGTGATGATTTGAACAGGCAAGTCTGAATTTTTTCTCCCCATCAAGTTCTGTCGTTTCAATTAATTTTAAAGATTCAAATAAGTGAAGATTGCGGTAAATTGTATCAAACGATATGCCAGGATACTTATCATTTAAATACGTCTGAATCTGTTTAGCATTTAAGTATTTACTGCTTTCATGTAATAATGTAATTAAATCTTTTCGTTTATCTGTATATTTATGACCATTATCTTTTAATACTTTAATTGCATCATCGATCTTCATAGATTACGCCTCCCTTTCTTTATTCTTCTTAATCATAATTGAACCGATCAAGATTACTACAAGTAACATCACGATTACACCACCTGGTGATATATCGAGATAATATGCAGTAATTAAGCCGATAATAACTGACATTTCACCTATGATGACACTCCATAACATAAGTGCTTTATAACTTCTCGTTAAACGCATTGCACTTGCTACCGGCAATGTAATTAAACTTGAAACTAAAAGTATACCTACTACACGCATCGACGCAGATATTACGAGCGCTACCATCAGCATGAACAATAGATGCACATACTTCGGTACACCAATAATAGACGCGTACTCCTCGTCAAATGACAATATGAATAATTCTTTATAAAGTAATCCAATGAATAGTAAAACTAAAATGAATATTGAAGTAATCACTAATATATCGTTAAATGTAACTGCACTAATACTACCGAATAAATAGCCAAATAAATCTTGATTAAATCCATTTGCAAAGGATATGAAAATAACGCTTAAACCAATTCCTAAACTCATAATTATCGGAATTGCTAACTCCTGGTAATGTTTATATACGCCGCGCAATTTTTCAATCAGGAGTGATCCGGTTACAGAAAATAATATACCCGTCCATACAGGATTAATTGTAAAAGCTAATACTTTTGTAAGCAGCATCCCAAATGCGATACCACCGAGAGTAACGTGACTCAGTGCATCTGCGATTAACGAAAGTCTGCGAACAACGATAAATGTCCCGATTAATGGTGCAAGTATACCGATAAGTATCCCTGCAATAAACGAATATCGAATAAAATCAAATTCGATAATTGCTTCTGTTATACTCATAAACAACACTCCCTATCATGACCGCTGTGATCAATAAACTGTACAGGGTGACCGTATATTTTTGAAATTTCAACTTCATCTAATGATTTAAACTGGTGTGCTGTACCATGGAAGTGTAAATGCTCGTTTAAACAGGCAACTTGTGTTGCAGTATCAACTACAACACCGATATCATGCGTTACGAGTAGTATCGTGATACCTTCATTTTTAAGTTGTTCTAGTAAAGCATAAAATTCAGCAACATGCTTTGCATCAATGCCGACTGTCGGCTCATCAAGTACGAGTACAGATGGATTTGAAATTAAAGCACGTGCAATAAATACACGCTGCTGCTGTCCACCTGACAGATCAGAAATATTTTTATGTTTTAAATGATCGATATGGAGACGTTTTAATATTGCTTCCACTTTTTTGTCGTCCGCTTTATTAAATCTCTGAAATATCGGTTTCATCTGAATTAATCCACTACGTACAACTTCATAAACATTTGCAGGGAATCCAGAACTCGCTGCATTTGCTTTTTGTGACACATAACCTATGCCTGTACGTTTATTTAATTTACGAATATCAGTTCCGTTCATTAATATTTCGCCATCCTGTAAATTTAAAATACCGAGAATCAACTTTAATAGCGTTGATTTACCCGACCCGTTAGGTCCGACGATTGCTAAAAAATCACCAGGATATATACTGATATTAATGTTCGATAACGCCTTCTTATCAGGGTATCGATAAGAAACATCCTTAATTTCAAATACTGGTTTCATATTCTCATCCTTTTATAAATAAAAACAAGCATTAATCTATGATTAATCCCTGTTTTTATTGTCAAATTCTACTGCAATTTAATCTTCTCTAATAATTCAGGATCAAAAGTTTTACTTTTAATCATATTAATTTCAAATTTATAAGGTGGCTTTTTATTTTTCTTATCTTCACCAACTTGAACGTATGGTGTTTCTAAAATTTTAGGAATACTCTGGAATGCTTCATGATAGACGATATTTGTAAGTGCATCAAAGCCAATATTACCAAAACCATAGTTTTCATGTCTGTCTTTTCTAGCACCCATGACATTTTTACTGTCATTAACATGAAGTACTTTTATTCGCTCCAGTCCTACAATTTTGTCAAAATCAGTTAAAACACCATCAAGATTATTGACGATATCATAGCCGGCATCATGTGTATGACACGTATCAAAACATACAGATAGACGTTCATTATGCGTAACTCCTGAAATGATTTCTGCAAGCTCTTCGAAAGACTTTCCGCATTCTGACCCTTTACCGGCCATCGTTTCAAGTGCGATACGCACATCATTATTGTTCGTCAATACTTCATTTAAACCTTCAATAATCTTCTTAATTCCCGCTTCTTCACCTGCACCTACATGAGCACCAGGATGTAAAACGATATCTTTCGCACCGAGTGCCTCAGTTCTTTCAATTTCCTTCTGCAGAAACTCAACACCTAAAGCGAAGACTTCTGGCTTAACAGTATTGGCAATATTAATAATATATGGTGCATGAACAACGATATTAGACAGTCCATGCGCTTTCATATGTGCCTGTCCCGCTTCAATATTTAATTCTTCTATTGCTTTACGACGCGTGTTCTGTGGTGCACCAGTATAGATCATAAATGTAGAAGCGCCATAACTTGCTGCTTCTTCAGATGCTTGAAGCAACATCTTTTTACCACTCATTGATACATGAGATCCGATTAACATAAAATTCACCTTAACCTTTTCTGTTTTGCTTATTCACGCGTTTAGAGTGTGCTTTTTTCTCATTACGCTTAATTTTATCCAGTTCATATCTGAATTTTTTCTTATAGCCTGGTTTTACTTTTTTCTTCTTTTTCACTTTGTGAACGAGTGATTTCTCAATATTATCTTCTTTTTTCTGACGAGATTTACGCTCAGTACGGTCTTTAATTTCAACAAGTTCTCCATTTTTAATATCTGAGTGAATAAATGAGAAACCTTTTTTCTCAATCTGGTTGATTAGATCTTCTTCTTCAGGCGTATACAGTGTAATTGCTATTCCTTTGTAATTACCACGACCTGTACGGCCAACTCGGTGTGTAAAGAAATCAATATCTCTAGGAATATCAAAGTTAAAGACATGACTGACACCTTCAATATCGATACCACGACTCGCAAGGTCACTTGCAATGACATACTGAAATTCTAAGTTTTTAATACGCTTCATCATTTGCGTACGTTCACGTGGTGCAAGTCCCCCGTGAATAATTCCGACTTTCATACCTTGATCCTGCAGGAACTCTGCTAGTTCATCAGCACGGTCACGACTATTTGCAAAGATAATGCCTAAATACGGATTACACGTTTCCATTACGCTTAATAACTTTTCTTTTTTATCATTACTTTTCGTTGGAACGAGATAGAACGTAATATTTTTATTCGTTTTATGATCAGGTTCAATTTCAATAAATTCCGGTTTAGATAAATACTTATTCAGGAATGGATGTAACGCTTTAGGAATTGTCGCTGAGAATACAGCAATTTGTGCTTCACGCGACACGTTTGCTGCGATTTTATCAACTGTCGGTAAAAATCCTAAATCAATCATTAAATCTGCTTCATCGACAACGACTGCATTTGCTAAATGGATATGCAAAACGTTCTCCTCTGCTAAATCTTTAATACGGTTCGGTGTACCGATTACGATTTGTGGCTGTACTTTAGATTTCTGAATATCTTTATTTTTATCAGTACCACCGATATAAAGCCCCGCTTTAATACCTTCTGCAAATGAAATTAAATGCTCACTTGCATCGTATAACTGTTTTGCAAGTTCACGTGTCGGTGCTAAAATAATTACTTGTGGCTGAATTAATTCTTTGTCAATTTTATTGATTAACGGCAACAGGAATGCATGTGATTTACCTGTACCAGTTTGAGATTGTCCGATTAAATGTGTATCTTTTTTTAATTTTGGAATAACTCTTCTCTGGATTTCTGTGGGCTGGTTGAAATTAAGATCTTTCACCGCTTCTATTAAATATGGTGCAAGTTCAAAATGTTCAAATGGGTGTTTGTCCATCATAATCCTCCTCTTTTTCTTCATCTAATGTATTATATAGGAAACATTACTAAAAAGAAAGTAAACATTTTTAAAAGCATATTATAAATGGTATGATGAAAGTACTGAATGCAAGAATTGGAGGCACAACTATGGAAATCATTAAAATTACACCACGTGGATATTGTTATGGCGTCGTAGATGCAATGGTTATTGCACGCAATGCATCATTAGATAAGAATTTACCACGCCCTATTTATATACTTGGTATGATCGTTCATAATAAACACGTTACAGATGCATTTGAGAGTGATGGCATAATTACGCTTGATGGCCCGAACAGACTTGAAATATTAGAAAAAATTGAATCTGGAACGGTTATCTTTACGGCACACGGTGTCAGCCCTGAAGTAAAACGCCGCGCAAAAGAAAAAGGTCTCGTATGCATTGATGCAACATGTCCGGATGTTGAAAACACACATACATTAATTCGCCGTAAAAAAGCTGATGGTTATCATGTCGTATACATCGGTAAGAAAGGTCATCCAGAACCTGAAGGAGCAGTAGGTGTTGCACCTGATATCGTACACCTCGTTGAAAATAAACAGGATATTGATAATTTACCCGCTGCATTAAATGACAGGAAATTAATCGTTACAAATCAGACGACGATGAGTCAGTGGGATGTAAAACATTTAATGGATGATTTAAAAGTGAAGTTTCCAAATATAGAAGTTCACGAGGAAATTTGTCTTGCAACACAAGTGCGTCAGGAAGCAGTTGCAAATCAAGCTTCAGGCGCTGATGTACTCATTGTAGTTGGAGACCCTAAAAGCAACAACTCGAACCGACTTGCACAAGTATCTAAAGAAATTGCACATACGAATGCATATCGTATCTCAGATATTAGTGAATTAAAACTCGAATGGCTGGAAGGCGTATCTACAGTTGCCGTAACTGCAGGTGCATCTACACCGACACCGATTGTTAAAGAAGTAATAGACTACATTAAAAATTATGATCCTTTAAATCTTACACCTATCCCTGAGAAGTCCGGTGTTCCAGTTGAGAAGATTTTACCTAAAATTAAAAATGCAACACCAGTTAAAATATTGGATTAAATTTATAAGCTTGAGCAAAAGTGTTCAGTCGTTTCGGCTGTTAATCGATAAAAAGATAGAGACGAAAGTCTCTATCTTTTTATTTATACTTCTTTAAACGGATTCGTATTTGTCGATGAAGCGATGACTTTAATTTCTGGCAACATGTTTTGAATAATTGCCTTTAATCCTTCTTTCATTACGTACTCACTATAATGCCCGATATCAATAGCAATCTGTCCTTTCATCAGTAAATCATGAGCTTCATGATACTTTATATCCCCTGTTAAAAACACATCAGCACGTCCTGCAATTTGATCCATATACGATACTCCAGCACCACCAATTATAGAAACTGAAGAAACTTCAGCACTTAAGTCACCTATAACTTTTACTGATGGAATATTGAGTGTTTCTTTTATGCGTTGTGCAAACGTACGAACTGTCATACGATCTACGATTCCAATCGACCCTGTACCATATTCTGCTGGTACATCATATTCAAAAATATCATATGCCGGCGTTTCATACGGATGTACATTTGTAATGACGTTTTCGACCTGCTGCTTTAAATGAGGCTCAAATACACACTCAACCTTCATTTCCTTTTCATAATGGACTTCACCATTCTTACCTACAAACGGGTTGGCGCTTGATGACGGCATAAATTCTCCTGTACCTTCTGATGTGTAGAAACAGTGTGCATATTCCCCAATTTGCCCAACGCCGATTTGCGATAATGCATCCTTCACCTGCGATGTATAATCATTCGGTACAAACAACTGCAATTTGCAAAGCTTTCTCGATGCTCGTAATAAAATGGTCTGCGCTTTCAGTCCAATTTGTTTACCGATCATATAACTCACACCATATTTGTAATTATCTAAATTTGTATGCATCGCAATCAGTTGAATATTATGCTTAATTGCATGACGTATAACATTACCATATCCTCCGGCATTTATTTGTTTTATGCCGCTAAAAATTAATGGGTGATGACAAATTATTGTGTTGATTCCTTGTTCAATCGCCTCATCAATCACTTCTACAGTACAGTCCAGAGTCGTCAAAATACCTGTTACTTCAGTCGACATATCACCAATTAATAATCCTACATTATCCCATGATTCCGCTGTATGCTTCGGTATTACATTATGAATCAACTGCTCTAATTCACGAATGTTCAATGTTTAAGACCTCCTGTAATATATTAATATCATTTAATATCTCTGCTGCTTTTTCTACGTGTTTTTCTTCCGATTTGATTGCATCATATACTGTTGTAAGATGATGATATTCACGTAGCCACTTCTCATAAAACACTTCGTCCTTTTTAGTTAATAACACCGGTCCAAACTTCAATTCGATGTCATTATAAGTTATACCTGTATCATTACGTTCTGCCACGATGATTTCGTATACATGCTTACGCTCTTTCATAATGACTTCATCTTTTATCATATACCCTAATGCGATAAGTTTATTCCTGACAGCTTCAGTATGAATATTACTTTGTAGTATAAGCGTTGGAAAGTTTGTAAGTTTGTCTTGACCATTATGTAATATTTCGCTGATTAAAGGCCCACCCATTCCACAAATCGTAATACAGTCTACTTCATTTTGTTCAATAACTTCAAGACCATTACCTAGTCTGACGTCAATTTTATTATCCAGATTATATTTCTTAACATTTTCTACAGCTGCCATATAAGGGCCTTGTACAACTTCACCTGCTACAGCACGTTTTACTTTACGTTGTTCAATTGCATAAATCGGTAAATAAGCATGATCTGAACCGATATCTGCTAATTTCTCATGATTAATATATGAAGCTACTGCCAATAATCTATTATTTATCATCACGTTAATCCTTTCATTCCATTCAATTTAAAAAGGATGAGACAACGTGTCCCATCCTCTCATATTGAAAAATATTATTTAGCGCCATCTTTAAGATACTTCACTAATGTATCTAAATCTTTATCTGAAATAGATGCTTGATCATGCGCTGGCATTGCCCCTTTACCTTCACGGATAATTTTCTTAACTGCAGCATCATCTTTAGAAATGCCCGCTAATTTAGGACCCATACCACCTTCTAAGTTTTGACCGTGACATGATGTACAGTTATCCTTAGCATAAGTTTTTGCATCAAACTTCTGTTCAGTTTTAGCACCGTCTTTTCCTTCTTCTTCACCTTTGTTTGCACCGTGTGCTGACATAAAGAAAATAAGACCAACACCCATAAGCATGATAAGAATAAACGGTATCACTGGATTACGATTCATTCAATTTACCTCCCTTTAATTTCACCATATACATATCTATTTTATATTAAAAAACGGGATTGTCAAAGACTTTTCACAATTTAATTTAATTAATCCATAAAATCTTTTAAGCGCTTACTTCTTGAAGGATGTCTTAACTTTCTTAACGCTTTCGCTTCAATTTGACGAATACGTTCACGCGTAACACCGAACACTTTTCCGACCTCTTCTAGCGTACGTGTTCTACCGTCATCAAGTCCGAATCGTAATCGAAGAACGTTTTCTTCTCTATCCGTTAACGTGTCCAGCACATCTTCTAATTGTTCCTTTAATAACTCATAGGCTGCATGATCTGCCGGGCTTTGCGCATCCTGATCCTCGATAAAGTCACCTAAATGACTGTCATCCTCTTCACCGATCGGCGTTTCGAGTGATACAGGTTCTTGTGCAATCTTTAAGATTTCTCTTACTTTCTCAGCTGGTAAATCCATCTCTTCACCGATTTCTTCTGGAGAAGGGTCACGGCCTAAATCCTGCAGTAACTGACGTTGTACACGAATTAACTTATTAATCGTTTCCACCATATGTACCGGAATACGAATTGTACGTGCCTGATCCGCAATTGCACGTGTAATTGCCTGACGAATCCACCATGTTGCATACGTTGAAAACTTAAATCCTTTCGTAAAATCAAACTTCTCAACCGCTTTAATAAGGCCCATATTCCCTTCCTGAATCAAGTCAAGGAATAACATACCGCGTCCCACATATCGCTTAGCGATACTTACAACAAGACGTAAATTCGCTTCTGCAAGACGTGCTTTTGCTTCTTCATCACCTTGTTCGATACGTTTCGCTAATTCAATCTCTTCTTCTGCACTTAATAAATTTACACGACCAATTTCCTTTAAGTACATACGGACAGGGTCATTAATTTTAACGCCTGGTGGTGCTGATAAATCATTAAGATTTATTTTGTCGTCGGTGTCTTGTGCATCCTTTTCGTTAATTAATGTAATATCATTTTCTGCGATTGCTTCGAAAAATTCATCCATATGGTCTGAATCCATCTCGAAGTTTTGTAATTTATCCGCAATTTCTTCATGACTAAGATGACCATTTTTCTTACCTGTTTCGATAAGCTGTGCTTTTACCTGGTCAATTGTCAGTAATACTTCATCTTTTGCTTTCAGTTCTTTTTTGGCCATAAATGGATAACCCCCTGTGGAATCTACTGTTTCTTTTGTCGTTGTAAATTAATAATTTCACGCATTATTTGTGCACGTTTTTCGTGATTCTGCGCGCGTACAGCATCACTGAGCTGTGCTTTTAAATTTT
The DNA here is from genome assembly GCF_020097135.1 of Macrococcus armenti. Taxonomy (NCBI): domain Bacteria; kingdom Bacillati; phylum Bacillota; class Bacilli; order Caryophanales; family Staphylococcaceae; genus Macrococcus; species Macrococcus armenti. The sequence continues at coordinate 1,250,561 of NZ_CP083608.1, forward strand.
GTAGCTGTTCTAATTGTTGTGGTTCATCTTTAAATGCATAAATATAATCATTGACTTCTTCGACTGATGGTTCATCATTAACCACCATATCATCCAGCTTCAAACAAATTTCATGACAGTCATGTGGGACGTGTGAAAGAAAAGCACTGATAGAAAAATCTTTCTCATTCATATAGTACCCTTTTAACGCGTCGTAAATCATCTGATGTGCTGATGAAGTAAATTGTGATGTATCAATGTGACGACTGAATTGATCAAAAAGCATGTAATCATTCATAAAGTACTTTAATACAGTACGCTCAGCCATTAACTGACGTGAGAGTTTCTCCTGTTCGTATGTCACGATATGATGCTTTGCTTTTGGCGCTTTTTGTACTTTGAATTTTAAACTGTCAAAGTCTACATTAAACAATTCAGTGATTTCGTGCAATACTTTTTTCTGTAAATGCTCGGAATTCATAAGTTTAGCATCTTGAATGACGTTATTCAAATGTTTTTCATACATTAAATCATTATTCTTAATTTCATCGATAAAATGACGCATATAGAAGCTGACATAATTTAACTTATTATGATTTAAATACGTTAAAAACTTGTCTTCACCAAGTTCAGTAATCATTTCATCTGGATCATACCCTAGTTTCATCGGAACAACAAATACATTCATACCTTCTTGATTTAACTGTTTACCTATCTTCAACGTTGCATCTATTCCGGCACGGTCGCCGTCGTACATGAGCGTAATATTACTTGCCAGCTTTTTAAGCTGTAATACATGCTCTCGACTTAATGCTGTCCCCATCGTAGCAATTGCATTTTGAATACCAATTTCATTCAGCTTTAAAACATCCATGAAACCTTCAAGTAATATTACTTCATCCTGATTACGAATTGGTTTTCTTGCGACGTCGATATGGTACAGGACATTTCTTTTTTGGAATATAAGTGTCTCAGGACTGTTTAAATATTTCGGTTCACTTCCATCAATACTTCTTGCCGAAAACCCTATTACTTTCCCTCTAAAATCTTTAATCGGGAACATAATTCGGTTTCTGAATCTGTCAAAATACGAAAACGTCTCTTCGTTACGACTGAGTAACCCTGCATCATATGCCAGTGCTTCGTCATATCCTTTATTTTTTAAGTAGTCCCGTGTAAAGGTTGAGACGTTCGGACTGTATCCAATTTGCTCCTTTGCAATTTGCTCGTCCGTAAATCCACGAGAGTGTAAGTACTTCAGTGCAGGTTCTGCTTGCTCAATCGCTTTTAGCACATAATGATAGTAGCCCGCCATCGCTTCATGCATTTCTATCATTTTACTCTGCGTATTATCCGCTTTAGGTGTGTCATCATGCGTCTGAACTTCAATCCCTGCACGTTCACCCAGTATTTTTACCGCTTCTACAAAGCTGATTGACTCAATTTGTTCTAAAAACTGAAACACATTGCCACCTTTCTTGCAGCCAAAACAATGACAAATCTGTTTTTCTACTGAAACGGAGAAAGATGGGGTCTTTTCATCATGAAAGGGACATAAACCAATATAGTTTCGTCCCCTCTTTTCTAATTTTACATATTGACTCACAACATCTAAAATATCATTTTTCTGCTGAATTTCATTAATTAATTCCGGATCTATATGCAAATTATGCACCTCTTTAATGTTCGTTCTTGGAAATAATCTTTATAATTTCATTCGCCGTTTCTTCTATTGCTTTATTCGATACGTCAATCACCTGACATCCGATGCGATCAACTATCCTATTAAAATATGCAAGCTCTTCGTGAATTCTGTCATCCTTTGCATAATTTGCATCGTTTTTAAGCCCAAGCTGTGCAAGACGTTCAACACGTATTTTATTAAGTTTAGCCGGGTCAATTTTAAGGGCGATGCACTTTGCAGGATCAATCTCAAACAACTGCTCTGGTGGGTCTACTTCTGGTACGAGCGGTACATTCATTACTTTGTAACGCTTATGCGCTAAATATTGACTGAGAGGTGTTTTTGAAGTTCTGGATACACCAATAAGTATAATATCTGCTTTAGATAATCCTCTGACATCTCTACCATCGTCATATTTAACAGCAAATTCAATTGCTTCAATTTTCTTAAAGTAATCTTCATCCAGCTTATGTACAATACCAGGCTCATTTAATGGATGTTCGTCTAATGTCTCTACAAGCAAGGACATTAAAGGTCCCATAATATCTACATTCTTAATATTGTTTGCTTGCAGCTGCTCATACATATATTTGCGAATATTCGGTTTTACTAATGTGTATACTACGATTGATTCCTGCTCTTTCGCAAGGTTGATAACTTCATCAATGTTTTCTGTAGTTTCAATATAAGGTAATCGAATTGTATCAATAACATTATTCAATAAATTAAACTGAGAAATACATGCTTTCGTTACGAGTTCAGCAGTCTCACCTACAGAATCTGATGCGATGATCAATCTAATTTCTTTCATATAAGTTTGCTCCTATTCATCTTCAATTAATGATACGAACGCACGTGTTATCGTCGTTTTCGTTATGCGTCCTGTAACTTCGTAATGGTCGCCTGCTTTTTGTACGACAGGGAGTGAATCAATCTGTTTATCAATCAGTAAGTTCGCAGCATAAATCAGTAAATCATCCTGTACACATACTGAAATATTCGGCATGCGCGACATAAATACATGTACAGGTAAATTATGAATTTCCTGATTCCCCATTGAAGCGCGCAGTAAATCCTTCCTAGAACAAACTCCTACGAGATGATTATCATGATTTGTTACAAATAGAGTGCCGACATCTTCTAAAAACATCGTGCAAATTGCATCATAAGCGGAAATGTCCTCATGAATCACAACTGGGATTGATTGAAAATCTTTCACTTTAAATTTCTTAATAGATGCTGATAATAACTGCGTACTTGATTTACCCGTATAAAAATAACCAACACGTGGCCTTGCATCAAGATAACCAGCCATCGTCAATATCGCTAAATCGGGTCTTAATGTCGCACGTGTTAAATTTAATTTCTCTGCAATTTTCTCACCAGTAATGGGGCCGTTATTTTTAACAATTTGTATTATCTTTTCTTGTCTTTTGTTCAGTTCTATGTGAATCACCCCATACACGCATAATTTGATAACTATATTATACCTATCCACAACACTTTTTACAAATAACATGACTAACAACTTGAGTCTTTCTATAAAAGATGATATATTCATTTTAAGCGAGTTAAGGTTGGTGTGAGCTTAACAAAACAATTGGCGCAGTATCACAACTTAACATTTATAAAAGTGAGTAAACACTAATTTGGGTGGAACCGCGGGTTTATATACTCGTCCCAAGGCTTAATAGCCTTGGGACTTTTTTGTTTACTCTAAATTAATAGGAGGTCATATTATGGCAGAAAAAAACATGGAAACAATTGTTAATCTTGCAAAACACAGAGGATTTGTCTTTCCTGGGAGTGAAATTTACGGTGGACTTGCAAATACTTGGGATTACGGTCCATTAGGTGTAGAACTTAAAAACAACGTGAAACGTGCATGGTGGCAAAAGTTTGTTCAGCAATCACCTTATAACGTAGGTCTTGATGCTGCGATTCTGATGAACCCAAAAACTTGGGAGGCAAGTGGTCACTTATCTAACTTTAATGACCCTATGATTGATAATAAGGATTCTAAAATTCGTTACCGCGCTGATAAATTAATTGAAGATTATATGCATGCTCAAGGTGATGAGCACTTTATCGCTGATGGTATGAGCTTTGATGAAATGAAAAAGTTCATCGATGAAAAAGGTATCGTATGCCCTGTTTCAGGAACAGCAAACTGGACTGAAATTCGTCAATTCAACTTAATGTTTAAAACGTTCCAAGGTGTTACTGAGTCGTCTACGAATGAAATTTTCCTGCGTCCTGAAACAGCACAAGGTATTTTTGTAAACTATAAAAATGTTCAGCGTTCAATGCGTAAGAAACTCCCGTTCGGTATCGCACAAGTTGGTAAATCATTCCGTAACGAAATCACACCAGGTAACTTCATCTTCAGAACGCGTGAATTCGAACAGATGGAATTAGAATTCTTCTGTAAACCAGGGACAGAAATTGAATGGCAGGAATACTGGAAAAACTTTGCTGCTAAATGGTTAAAAGATTTAGGTATTAAAGAAGAAAACACAAAACTGCGTGATCATGATGAAGACGAGTTATCTCACTACTCTAACGCAACGACTGACATTGAATATAAATTCCCATTTGGCTGGGGTGAATTATGGGGAATTGCGAGCCGTACAGACTTTGACTTAAAAGCACATATGACAGCAAGCGGAGATGACTTCAGCTATCATGATCAGGAAACGAACGAGAAATACGTACCATACTGTATCGAACCTTCACTTGGTGCTGACCGTGTTACATTAGCATTTTTATGTGATGCGTATGAAGAAGAAACGCTTGAAGGCGGAGATTCTCGTACGGTTATGCGTTTCCACCCGGCACTTGCACCTTATAAAGCTGCAATCCTACCATTAAGCAAAAAGTTATCACCAGATGCAATGAAAGTTTATGAAGCATTAAGTGCTGACTTTGCGATTGATTTTGATGAAAGTCAGTCAATTGGTAAACGTTACAGAAGACAAGATGAAATTGGTACTCCATTCTGTATTACATTTGACTTTGATTCATTAGAGGACAACCAAGTAACAGTTCGTGACCGTGACACGATGGAACAAGTTCGTATGCCAATTAGTGAAGTAAAAGCCTTTTTAGATGAAAAAATTAAATTTTAATATAATAAAATCGAGTTCATTGATATGAACTCGATTTTATTTTTTTGTTTGATCCAGCCTTCTCATCTGCTCCATTATTTTACGGGATTTAATATATACACCGATAAACTCATCATACATTTTAAAGATTAATGATTCCATCTCGTCAATTAAAACACCATCAATATTAATCGAACTTAAATTTTCGATCGGTACTTCACTCATCATATAAAGTAAATATAAACTTTTATTCGACATACGGATTGCATGCGGATCATCTATTAACGCTTCTTTCGTTACTACACTATTAAACTTAAAGGAATATGCAGTAAAATCTTTATGCGTCATATTACCATCGAAAGTACTGTATTTGAAGTTTGGTACATAACCATATAGCGGCATGCATTTTACGCTGATCAACAGTGCAATAATCCTTGCATTATCACTATCATTCATATGTGATAATGCTGATTTCAGTAATTTGTACGCATATGGATTAGACTCACCATCTTCAAGCGCACGGTCGATAAGTTCTACTGTATATTGTGCATATGTTAACTTATAAATGTCTTCACGTATTGCATAATGACTATTAATCGTATCTACTGAAGATAACGTCCCCATACCTTTAAACTGGGAGAAAATAAACAAATTCTCATAAAACAAATCTAATCCCGCACCATACTTCGTTGATTTTCGTGCGTTCCTTGCCATTAAAGCAACTTTAACACCCGCTTCATTCAAAAAGGTGATAATCAAATGATTATCACCATAAGCGACGCGTCTAATGACGATACCTACAGCTTTTTTAAGCATTAATACTCGTCTTCTCTATAGCCAATCTGTCTTATGAAGTTCGGTTTATTTCTCCAGTCTTTCTGAACTTTCACCCATAACTCCAGATACACTTTAGAACCTAATAACATTTCGATATCTTTACGTGCCATCTGACCAATTTTCTTTAACATCGATCCTTGTTTACCGATAATGATACCTTTTTGAGATTCGCGCTCTATATAAATTGTCGCTTCGATATGCACACGTTCTTCAGATTCCTTCACCACCTTCTCAACTTGAACACCGATTGCGTGCGGTATTTCCTGACTCGTTAAATGCAGTGCTTTTTCACGAATAAGTTCTGCAACGATAAACTCTTCCGGGTGATCTGAAATCTGGTCTTTCGGATAATACATCGGACCTTCCGGCATATACCCTTCAATTACTTGAACGAGATGATCGACATTGTTACCTTGCAAAGCTGAAATTGGCACGATTTCTGCAAATGGTAATAAGTCCTTATACTTCTCAATTTCTTTAATCAGCTCGTCTGGGTGTATTTTATCAATTTTATTCAGCACTAAAAAGATTGGCGTACGATTGTTCTTAAGCAGTTCAATAATAAACTCATCTCCACGGCCAATGCTTTCTTCGACATTTACCATAAACATAATCGCATCAACTTCACGTAACGTGTTTTTGGCAACCTTCATCATATAGTCGCCAAGCATATGTTTCGGTTTATGGATTCCTGGTGTATCGATAAAGATGATTTGTGATTGTTCTGTCGTTAAAACACCTTGTACTTTATTTCGTGTCGTCTGTGCTTTATCTGACATAATCGCAACTTTCTGACCGAGTACTTTATTCATAAATGTAGATTTACCTACATTCGGGCGTCCGATAATCGCAACAAACCCTGACTTAAATTCATTTGACATTATTTCAAATCCTTTCCTGAGAAACCGAGCGGCAATAAATCATCAACAGTACGTGCGATAACATCACCTTTAACATTCGTTAAAAATACCGGCATATCATCATCACATAATTCCTTGATCACTTGTCGGCATGAACCACATGGCGATGATGGTGTATCTGTATCCGTTGTAATGACTAACACTTCAAAGTCACCTGGCTTATAACCATCTGCTATCGCTGAAACAAGTGCTGTACGCTCGGCGCAGATACAATCACCATATGCAGCATTCTCTACGTTACAACCATCAAATGCTTTTCCATCTTTCGCAATTAAATAAGCACCAACTTTAAAGTTTGAGTACGGTGCATGTGCTTTTTGCTGAGCGCGTATAACGCCCTCTAACCATTCCTGTTTGAATTCCATGATCATTCCTCCTAGAATAACTTTGATATATACGGTATAAAAATAATCATACCGATAAGCAGGCTCATGATGGATGCAATTAGTACTGCAAGACTTGCTGTGTCCTTTGCGTATTTCGCTAATAGATGATATTCATCTGTAACGAGATCTACAACATATTCAACAGAAGTATTGATTACTTCCATAAAGAGTACTGCACTTATAGCAATAATGATAAACAACCATTCCGTTCTCGTGATATTAAATAATACACTAATAATGATGACGAATAAAGCAGCAATTAAATGAAGGAGAAAATTTTTATCTTTGCGTAATAATACAATCAGTCCTTCAAGCGGATGTTTAAACCGTTTAATCATGCGTCGCGACTTAAACCGAAAGCATTTAATATTTCGTCCTGACGACCGAACATACGCGCTTCGTCTGCTTCGTTCATATGATCATAACCAAGCAGGTGCAGTAAACCATGCAATGATAAAAACCCAAGTTCACGTTCAAATGAATGTCCATATTCCTCAGATTGCTCTAATGCGCGTTTCACACAAATAATGATATCGCCAAGTACACGAGGTGCATCCGGCATTTCAAAGTCATCTTCACCTTCTTCAAGCGCGAAGCTAATTACATCTGTTACAGCATCTTTATTACGGTATGCTTTATTTATCGCCTGAATTTCTTCCTCATCAACGAATGAAACTGCTACTTCAGCTTCCTCATCAATACCTTCCTGCGAAGCTGCAAAAATAAGTAATCGTTCGATCTCAGGTAAATGTTTCGCATCAATTTGTCCATTATCATCAATAAAATCTACAGTTAACATTTATACGTCTCCTTCATATGCATTAATAATCTTTCCAACGAGTGGATGTCGTACTACGTCCGCACCATCAAAATGATGCACTTCTATACCTTTAACATGGCTTAAGCGTTGAACCGCTTCAATTAACCCGCTCTTAACACCTTTAGGTAAGTCAATTTGTGTTTCATCACCTGTAATGACCATCTTAGATCCAAAACCTAAACGTGTTAAAAACATCTTCATCTGTGCCTGTGTCGTATTTTGTGCTTCATCTAATATTACAAATGCATCTTCAAGTGTACGTCCACGCATATAAGCAAGCGGTGCGATTTCAATAACACCTCGTTCAATAAGACGTGCTGTATGCTCTGCACCTAAAACGAAATGCAGACCATCATATAACGGTCGTAAATATGGATCTACTTTCTCTTTCAAGTCACCAGGTAAGAAACCTAATGATTCACCCGCCTCAACAGCCGGACGTGTCAGTACGATACGCTTAACTTTACCATTGCGTAAGCTTTGAGCTGCCATAACAACAGCGAGGAACGTCTTACCTGTTCCTGCCGGTCCTATCCCTATAACTAAATCATTCTTCTTAATCTGATGAACATATAATCGCTGTCCCATCGTCTTCGCACGAATAGACTTCCCTGATGCATCTTTCGTAATTTCTTCATCATACAGATCACTTAAATAGTGTATCGTTCCTTTTTCTGACATCTGAACAGCAGACTGTACATCACGCAACGTAATTGTCGTACCCTTTTGAATAATCTTAAGCAAACTTATAATGACTTCCTCAGCCTTACGCACAGCTTCATTATCGCCATGAATCGTAAGTTCCTGACCACGGGTATGCAGTTCCACACCATAAACTTCCTCAAGATAATTTAAATATTCATCGTTATTGCCAAGCATCGCCTGGGCTTCATTTATATTGTCAAAGCGAATGATATCAGACATTCAAAAACTCCTTTATTTATCGTTAATTTAACTTTATCAGTTTGAGAAATAACAAACAATTAATTTATATTACGCAGTGTTTAACATTGTATCCGCTAAATTGAAGTTCTGAATTTGTATGTCAGGATTTACCTTCTTTAGATGTGCTATAAATTCCAGCGTCAACTTCGGCTTCACAACGACTTTCTGTTCATTACCGTAAAGCTCTACAAGAATATTATCCCTAACTTTCACAAGATTGATTAACTCAATATCGCGTATATTAACCGCTTTACGCTCAAACCCTTTCGTAATGAATAAAACATTGCGTTCTATATCATAATATTCCCTGAATAACGTAAAAAGCAGCAAGCTACCAAGTAATAGTGATGCAACGCCGCTTGTAACAGGATTCAGATAAAATGCAATGGATACGAGAACGATTATGATTATGAGCATTAATTTCTGAAATGAATTGACGATACTTTTATATCTCATGCCATCACCTCTTACCATTATTTTATCAAATTTTAAACTGCATACGTTAATACTTTCTACAGAAAGATCCAAACTTATAACTAAAAAAACCTTAAGTGATTTACATCACTTAAGGTTTAACTATTGCATTGATTTCGGCTTTCCGAGTACTTCACTCATGATTATACCATTAACAACTGCAGCTTTATCGAAAGTCAGATCATCAGCTGCAACTTCGATCTCCTGTGTCATTACTAAACTTTGTATACGATTTTGTTTCTGGCGTGCTGTCAGATTATCGTCATTTTCAATCTTATAAATCTGTTCAGCGAGCGTGAAGTTATGTGATGGTTTCATACGTGTAACTTTTTCTTCAGCACGCTTAACATTTTGTTTCGCATGCTGCGTCACACTTTGTTGCTGTACTACTTTTTTCGGTTTTATTCGACCGAGCGTCTGTCCACGAGGTTTTTCTGATTTCTGCTCAGTATCATTATTCATACCTTGATTAATCGTGGCCTCGATTTGCTGTAATTGCTGCTGAAACTCCGATAAGACACCTTTAGCATCAGAAGCTTTACGATTACTGCTACTTTCGTTACCTTTATTTTTGTCCAGTAATGCAGAAACACCACTAATAACAGCAATCATAATAAATATAATTGTACCTACACTCATCAAATCACCCTTTATTTTTTAGGCGTATCATCATTCTTATCTGTCATCTTATTAATTGCGTTGCGCATACCAGTGTCTGATTCAATATTCTTTAAATTGTAATATTCTTTAACACCAATATTACCTGACTTTAACGCTTCAGCCATCGCAAGTGGTACTTCAGCTTCAGCTTCCACAACTTTCGCACGCATTTCCTGTACGCGGGCTTTCATTTCCTGCTCTTGTGCTACGGCCATCGCACGACGTTCTTCTGCTTTCGCCTGTGCGATATTCTTATCTGCAAGCGCCTGTTCTGTCTGAAGATCAGCACCGATATTTTTACCGATATCTACATCAGCAATATCAATTGACAGAATTTCAAATGCTGTACCAGAGTCTAAACCTTTCCCTAATACTGTTTGAGAAATCATATCCGGATTCTCTAATACTGACGTATGCGAATGACTTGAACCGATTGTAGAAACAATCCCTTCACCTACACGGGCTACAATCGTTTCTTCACCAGCACCACCGACAAGACGCTCGATGTTGGCACGTACAGTAATACGCGCTTTCGCTTTTACTTCGATACCGTTCATCGCTACACCTGCAATAAATGGCGTTTCGATTACTTTCGGGTTAACAGACATCTGTACCGCTTCTAACACGTCACGGCCTGCTAAATCAATTGCAGCACCGCGCTCAAACGGTAAATTAATATCTGCACGTTGCGCTGCTATAATTGCATCAACAACGCGGTCAACGTTACCCCCTGCTAAATAATGTGACTCTAACTGGTTTGTCGTTAATGATAAACCAGCTTTATGCGCTTTGATTAATGGATCGATAACGCGACGTGGTGATACACGACGTAATCGCATACCAACAAGTGTACCGATACCGACTTTAACACCTGCAGCTAACGCTGAAATCCATAGTCCTACAGGTACAAACGAGAATAATATCATCAAGAAGACGATAACGATAAATGCAATAATTCCAATACCGATTAAACCTGACATTCATTCCACTCCTTAAATTAAATTGATTTAACGACGACACGTGTGCCTTCAACTTCAATAATTTTAACTGAAGTATCCTTCTTAATAAACGCACCTTCACTCACAGCATCGATACGTTTATCGTCATGCACAATTATACCGGAAGGTCTTAGATCAGTTAAACAAACAGCCATCTGCCCGACTAAATATGACCTGTCATCATGTGATGTATAACCTGATTCCTTATTCGTTGAATCGTGCAGCACGACTTGCTGGAATAAAGGAATTCTCTTTTTGAAAAACTTTACAATAATCACCCATTCTATTAATGCAATAATGATACAAATCGATACGAATAGTGCCATCATCAGCATATTATCCCCAATAAGCAGGAAACTAACAACAATACAGATCATACCGAGTATACCGATCACCGCACCGATAATAAACAACTCTAAAATGACGAGTAATATACCGCCTGCAAACAGTATCATTGCAAGTGCTTCAATATCATTATGATATAAATTCATAATAAAAAATAACAAGCTTGCAATCACACAAATAATACCCGCATTACTGATTCTCGGTGTATAAAGTTGCCATATACATGACACCGTCATAACGATCATCAATAAAAGCAAGATGATATTCTGTAATGAAAAATCCAACTGAACACCTCCTTATATCCATTATACAGAAAATTGACTCACAATATATGTAAAAATATAAACTTTATGAAAAGTTCACAAAAAAAGAAGTCTGGAATAATTTCCAGACTTCTCATCTATAAACAATATTTGAGGGAGCAAATATTATTTGAATTTACGTTTACGCGCTGCTTCTGATTTCTTTTTACGTTTAACACTTGGTTTTTCGTAGAATTCACGTTTACGAACTTCTTGAATCGTACCATTTTTAGAAACAGTACGCTTGAAACGACGTAAAGCATCTTCAATTGATTCGTTTTTACGAACTACAGTTTTAGACATATAATTTCCCTCCCTCCAAATATCAACGGAACATTTTAAACATAGATATAAGTAAAATATTCTATGTACTAAAACATTATAATACAACAGTTACACGAGGTCAATAACGAATTTTTCGTTAATGAACTTGCATTTCTGCCTTCTTATAAGCATTCGGAATGACAGTAACAAACGTACCTTCATTCACAGGATAGCCACTCTTATCAATCTTCACTTTAACGAGCTCACCAATTAAACGCTCATCTGCTTCAAACTGAACCTTTAAATAGTTATCCGTATAACCAACAAGCATGTTACCATTGCTAGCTTTCTCTTCCGGGATAACTTCTAACACTTCACCTTCGAAATGACTTGCGTATTCTTTTGCAAGCTGATCGCTTAACGCAATTAAGCGATGTACACGGTCATTCTTCACGTTCTCATCAATCTGATCCGTCATTCTGGCAGCAGGCGTACCTGTACGCATTGAGTACGGGAAGACGTGCAGTTCACTGAAACCGTGCGCTAAAATAAAGTCATACGTTTCCTGGAATTCTTCCTCAGTTTCACCAGGGAAACCGACAATAACATCACTCGTTACCGCTAGGCCTGGCATAATCGCATGCAATTTCTTCAGACGCTCAGAAAAATGTGACATCGTATATTTACGACGCATACGTTTTAACACAGTATCACTACCAGACTGAAGCGGAATATGTAGATGACGCACGACTTTATTACTCTTGTCGATAACATCAATAACTTCATCCGTTAACTGACTCGCCTCAATAGAAGAAATACGAATACGTTTCAGACCATCGATTGTTTCGAGATCACGAAGTAACTGCGCTAGATTATAATCCTTTAAATCTTCACCATAACCACCAGTATGAATACCCGTTAAAACAATCTCCTGGTAACCAGACTGAACAAGCTGTGTTGCCTGACGAACAACTTCTTTCGGATCACGAGAACGCATTAAACCACGCGCCCAAGGGATGATACAGAATGTACAGAAGTTATTACAACCTTCCTGAATCTTCAAAGACGCACGCGTGCGGTCAGTAAAGTAAGGTACATCTAACTCTTCATACGTACGATTCTTCATAATATTTGTCACACCGTTAATCGGTTGACGCTCTGCGCGGTATTGTTCGATATATGGCAGCATCTTATGACGATCCTGCGTACCGACAACGATATCTACACCAGCTATATCCATAATTTCTGCAGATGATGTTTGTGCATAACAACCCGTAACACAAATTACCGCATCAGGATTACGACGAATCGCACGGCGAATCACCTGACGACTCTTCTTATCACCTGTGTTTGTTACTGTACATGTATTAATAACATAGACATCAGCATTTTGTTCAAAATCAACACGCTCATAATCAGCATCTTTAAATAACTGCCAAATCGCTTCTGTTTCATAATGGTTTACTTTACAGCCCAATGTATGAAATGCAACTGTTGACATATATTCACCTCATTTATAATTCTTTGCATTATATAAAAATACCACGAATAGTAATAAGTTTCAATGTCATTGCATACAATATCAATGCGCATCACTATATAACACTACAAATTTAACGTCAGCATTACATGAAATCATCAACGGTGACAGGATTTGTAATCTTCACATTCTCCTGTGTTAATTTTCTCGGTTTATCTACAATAATGTCGGTTAAACTTGAATCGATGATGACGTCCTTCAAGGAAATCATATCATTCTTAACCCCTCGTACCGCGCCCTCTTCATCAATTTCTATAAATTTCGTTCTCTCAATATTCAGCTGACCACCTTGCGTTACGACACCGGCAATGGTAGTGTCAATCTCACTGTCCTCCACATTGATCACACTTGCTTTCAAACCAGATAACGCTGCCATATTCGCATTATCAAACTTGCTACGCTTAACGTTTAATACCGATTTCTGATCAACAGTGACATGATTTTCATCTGCGTATGAAAATATACAATCTTCAACAGCGATACTGCAGTTCTTTCCGATTTGTATATTAGAAGTTGCTTTTCTAAATTTTGAATTTTTTATTTTCAATTCAGACCCATCTTCACTATAAATTGCTCTATAAAAACCTTCAAAATTTGAATTTTTAACAACTATTTTACTATTTGATTTCGTTTGAATTCCAACATGTGCGTTATATAAATTAGATTTGTAAATCATTATGTCCATACTTTCTTTACTATAGAATAACGGAAAATTTTGATTTCCAGTTATATTTGAATTTTCAACTGAAACCTTACAATGTTTTTCGACACTAGCAACTGCTAAGTTAACATCAATATTAGAATTAATGATATTTAAATCTGTTGTATTAATTTTCATGACACTGTATGCGTTGTTTTTATTGTATGGCCTAATCATCTCACAATCTATAAGATTGATAGCGCTGTTTTCAGAAACAATACCAATTTCATCAATTATTATCTTACAATTTTTTAAATTTAATTTTCCATTATATACTGGTATTAAAAAGCCTTCCTCAGCCTCCAGAATTAAATTTTCTAAAGTCAAAGCATTACCATCAATTTGGAAAATTCCTTCTTGTTTAGCTGCTTTAAGTTTTGTTTTTCCATCTCCTTTTATATGTATATCCCTGTTAATCTTTGTACTTAGCTCGAAAACACCATTTGGTAATTCAATCATTGAATCAGAACTATTTTTAAGAAAATTTAAAATTATATCACTTGATTGTAATTTTAATGATTCATTTTTATGTATATACTTATTATCAATGAGATTTAACACATCTTCTCTATTAAATTCTAGTGCATTTTTTCTGAATATTGGAATATATTCTTTGCTCGCATGCTTTAACATATATTTAATAAATTCATAGTCAAATTGATAATAGAAGCTTAATTGAACATTTTTACGATCAATCTTTAAATCATTATTAATTAAAAACAATGCAATTTTTTTATTTCTTGTTCTCAAAGCCTTAGTTAATAAATTATCATCATTATTTTCGGGGATAAAATTAATATCAATTAATTGATTTGTAATCACATACTCAAGAATATCTAAGCGATTGCAAGATATTGCATAGTATACAATTGTTTCATTCATAAATATATTATCCAAAATATTTGGTTTTTTTATTAGTGACTTAAAGTCATCTAACGTACCTTCCCTCACTATTTTATAATTTTCTTTAATATTAATTTCTTCCATCTTTAGACCCCCAATAAAATGCTATTTCCCCATGTTTATTTAAGACTTCGATTATTTCAGTTCTACCTAAACCAGCGTTATGAACATTAATCAAATCATCAACTAATTTTTCTAAATTTTCTGTGCAGTGTAACCCTTTAATATTTGGTACCCAAACTAAGTTTTCTAAACCTTTAATTGGATTAATTCCATAATGACTTAATATCTCCTGTCCACTTTTAGATAACCTTTTTTATTTTAAACCAAGACCACACTTGTAAACAATATGGTGAGCATGTGGTCTTACCATCCACTCTGGTGGATCACCTACATAACTACTAGTAAATCACCATTATCAAACTGATCTCTCACAAAGACTGTACAATCTATTTTTACCAGCACTCTTACATTTCAACCGAAATAACCATGATAATCCTCCACCTCAAAGTTATATACTTCCGTATTTGCGAATATAATTGTTTTGATGATGTCAGTTTGGTTATGGAATATATCCGTGACAACCTAAAAATTATTAGTCTCTTTTTTATAGTTTTAGTATATAAAACAGGCTGCAATATTTCTATTTGCAGCCTGTTTACATTCATATATTATAAATCATCAATCGTTACAGGATTTGTAATCTTCACATTCTCCTGTGTTAATTTTCTCGGCTTATCTACAATAATGTCGGTTAAACTTGAATCGATGATGACGTCCTTCAAGGAAATCATATCATTCTTAACCCCTCGTACCGCGCCCTCTTCATCAATTTCTATAAACTTCGTTCTCTCAATATTCAGCTTACCACCTTGCGTTACGACACCGGCAATGGTAGTGTCAATCTCACTGTCCTCCACATTAATCACACTTGCTTTCAAACCAGATAACGCTGCCATATTCGCATTATCAAACTTGCTACGCTTAACGTTTAGTACAGATTTCTGATCAATTGTGATATGGTTTTCATCTGCAGATGAAAACTGACTATCTTCAATATTCAATTCACACTTTCTACCCGCTTGAATACAAGAGCCAGCCAATTTCATTTCAGTGTTATTGACTTGAACATTGTTGTTATCACGACAATAAATCATTCGATCAAAATGTCTGAACATTGTATCAGTCACTTTAATATTACTATTATCCTTAACCATTATTCCTGCTTTGGCATTGAATAATGAAGAATCACTTATTTCAATATCCATACTCGTATTCGTGTAGAACATTGCGTGTTCTATATTACCTTCGAACTTAGAATGCTCTACAACCACCTTACACCCAGACTTCATCTGCGCAAATGCAATCTCTACTTCAACCATTGAACCTGAAATTGTTAATGCACTGCGGTCTATCGTAATCACACTATGCGCCGGCATGTCTGTTCCTTCTTGAACAATTTCACAGTCAACAAGTTCAATCGTACTATCCTCCCCGAAAATACCATAAGCCCCAATTGAAAGCTTACAGTTCTTCAGAACTAATTTCCCATTAATCACAGGAACAAGGAACGCGTCTTTCGCTTCAAGTATCAATCGTTCGAGAACAACACTTGCTTGATTCACCTGGAAAATCCCTTCAAATTGAGAAGGCTTAAATTTTGTATTCTCACTCCCAATAATATGAACGTCTCTCGTTATCTCATGACTCAATTCGTATGTAGCATCAGGTAACTCAAGAACAGTTTCAGCACTATTATCAATAAATTCTATAATAACGTCACTAGATTGACGTTTTGCTTCCGGTGTTTTTGGAAGATACTTCTCATCTATTAATTCAACTATGTCAGTTCTATGTAACCTTTTACTAATATCACGTAGCTTTCTAAAATCTATTTCTAACGTAATATTATCAATTAACTTACAAATAAGATTAATGTTTATATTTCGATCAACAGCAGTATATATGCTATCATAGGTAACTTTAATTTGTTTATTAAGCATCAATTCAATCAATTTTTCATTTTCTGTCTCTACAACTGACGTCAGTAAGTCAATATTTTTCATTTTAGGATTTATCAGAATTGAGTCAATATTATTAATAATAAACTTTAAGATATTATTAGGCTGATTATAAATTATTCTTTGTAAAAAAGATTTGTATTTTCCTCCATCAAATATAAATTCATTATCCACAGAATATAATTCTAAAAAACTTTTGTAATCATCATTATTAATAATATTATTTATATGTCTGATTTTTTCAATATCCATTCTTAACTCCCCCATTTATGCGCAATACTACCATATTTATTAAGCACCATTTGTATTTCATTCCTTGAACCACCTTCTAAATAAACTCTCTCCAATTCATCAACAATCTTTTCAAGATTTTCAGCAGTATGCAATCCTTTTACATTCGGTGCCCATACTAAATTTTCTGGTCCTTTTATTGGATCAATTCCATAATGCCTTAATATCTCCTGTCCTCTTTTTGATAACCTTCTTTGTTTTAAACCCAGACCACGTTTGTATATAATATGGTGCGCATGTGGTCTTACCATCCATTCTGGTGGATCTCCGACATAACTACGTAGTAAAGCACCATAATCAAATCTCATCTCCGCATCTGTACAATCATTATGCAACAGCACACTTACATTCCCAACGAAATAAGTATGATAATCCTCTACTTCAAAGTTATATACTGCCGTGGTCTTCTCTTTTGTTTCAATTTTTCTAATTCTTATCAACTGATTTTGACACAACAGTGTATCACCATCAGTTAATACTTCTGCCACGATGAATCCTCTATTCGTTGTATAGTATAAATGTTGCGGTGTAGATTTGATTGTTTCACCACTTACGAGAGTAATTGTCGTGATGACGTCTGTTTGCTTATGGAATATATCTGTGACTTTCTTATATGTAACCCTTCCAGTTTCCATGCATCGAGATAAAACTTCATCTCTGACTTGAATCGTTTCAATTGGTTTTAAACCAAACTTAGTTTGTATCAAAGTCCCCGCCACGAAACAGTTCTTAATAAGATTCAACTCACACAACTTAGCTTTGGCATCTGTCATCTTACTTCTTAGTATAATCTCTAATTCCTCTCGTGTTAAACGAAACACAGGCTTATCAAACATCTTCACATGCAGATGATTACCGACAAGTTTACTATATTCTAAGTTATTAAACGCGCGTTTCGTCCCACTACTCACATTATCAATAAACTGATTGAATGCTGGTTCGTAGTGCTTTCTAAACTGTTCTACAGGCCTTGCGATTGTTTTCTTCACGTGTGAGATATCGTGTATCACGCGATCTTTCACAACACGATATGGAATTACTTTCTGACTTAGCACAGATGGTAGACGTTGTATGTTTGTATTTTTAACGATTTGGTTTAATACATGATCACCAGACAGTTTTGGTTTGATTAAACTATCTAATCCAAAACTTTTCTCAAATGTATTATTAACACCATTTTTGATATACTGTGTACTCCGTGAAACCCACTCACTCGATTTCTCCAGCACTTCTTTTCCATGTAACCGTTCCATTAAACGCTGTGCATTATCCTTGCTCAACTTATCTGCAAACGATGACTTTAACACCTTTAAATGATCAGGCATCTTAATGTGCTTTGAAACCCCCGACTTCAATACTTTCGCAGACGCCTTCACACCCGACTTCTCCAGTACTTTCATCAGTAATTTCTTACCCGCGCCTTTCAAAAATGGCGGTACTGGTATTAACGACGCACCTTCAATCCCACGTTCAATGTTCGATAATTTTCTTCCTGAGATTAAGTTTCTTCCTGTTACCACATTCCCTGCTGAATAAGCTGTATAAGCTCCAGCTGCAATAGCACCGGCAACTGGATTTATTATTGTCAGTCCAATTATCCCTGCTGTAGCAACGACATCAAAAACCATTTCCTTACGTTCTTGCGCTTCTCTTTCGAGCTCCGCCTTTCTTTCGGCCTCGAGTCGCTTCGCTTCTTCATCATAACTTTCATAATCAAAACTATTTCCTTTAAGGTACATATCTACAAATTCTGCTTTCTTTAAATCTTTATTTTCTTTATCTTTTTTTATTTGGTTATAGTTCTGATCAATTATTTTCTGAATATTTTTATCTGATTTTAGCAGTTCTTCAAGTGAGTATACATTACTTTTTTCTGCTTCTTTTGCGTCACCTTTAATTAGTCGAGTTGTTGATTGATATGTTTGATGGTGTCCTGTACTTTCTTTTTTTACTAGAATCTCTTCAATTTTGACGTTTGAAAATTTCTCCATTACAGTATCTAAATTATTTGTAAATGGCGTACCTATTTTATCTTTCAGACGTGCGTCTATTTTTGAAGCATAATCGAGCATTTCGTACTGATAGAAGTCCATGACTTTCTTTCCTTTAGTTCCTATCTCACGCGCATCAATGTGACAGACACCATCCTCATCATAAGCATGAATGGCGTATATAGAAAAAACCAGCAGAAATATCTGCTGGTTTTTTCTATATTTATTATACACTTTAATTCAACTCAAAATGAAAACTCATTGATGACAATGCATAAAGCGGTGCCGTCTCTGCTCTTAATATACGAGGTCCGAGCCCTATTACTTTACTACCAAACTGAGCCACTTCCGCTTCACTCAGTCCACCTTCCGGACCAAAGATTACACAAACTTTCTCACCTTGCTTCACATTTTTCAATGCTTCTGTAAAGCTCTTCATCTCACCAGACTTCGCTGTCTCTTCATACGCAATCAGCACATGATCAAATGCTTCAAGCTTTTGTACGAGTGCTTTTCCACTTTGAGCAAAGTCAATCGTAGGAACAATTTGTCTGTAACTCTGCTCAGCTGCTTCTTTAACGATCTTAGAAAATCTTTCTAATTTCTTCTGAAACTTCTTTTCGTCCACTTTAACGATTGTTCGCTCACTTACAAACGGGATAAACGCACTTGCGCCAAGTTCTGTCGCTTTCTGTATCATCCATTCATACTTATCGTTTTTAAGTAACCCACTCGCAATCGTTACAGATATAGGCATTTCCGTCTGTATATCGATGTGTTCAATCGGTTTTACTGTAATTTCAGATTGTATATCAATAATCTCACAGATCATCGTATCATTCGTAAAGTTAATAATCACTTTATCGCCAATTTGCTGTCGCATGACGTTCTTTATATGATGCACATCATCTTTACTACTGATCTGATATGTTTGATTGAATGCACTCACTTCATCAAGAAAATAACGCTGCATATTACGCCTCTTTTCTTGCTGCAATCGCAACCCATCCACTATCACGCATCACTTCGATAATCGTATACCCGACACGTTTTAAGTGGTCGATAATCATGTCTTCTTTTTCTTCGATAATACCTGATGTGATCAACAGTCCATTATCATTTAATAATGCATAACTATCATCAATCATCATATCCACGATATGCGCTAATATATTCGCAAATATTACGTCGCGTTTTTCTGTCTCACCTTTAAGCAAGTTCCCAGGTTCTGCTTGTATCGCATCAAGGCAGTCGTTTTTCTCGAAGTTATCTTCTGCTACTTTCACTGCAACTGAATCTAAATCAAGTGCTTTAATTGGCTCAGCGCCTAATTTATGTGCTGCAATACTTAATATTCCTGAACCTGTACCGACGTCAATTACTGATTGACCTTGTTTTACATACTTCTCGATTAATTTCAGACACATCGAAGTTGTCGCATGATCTCCCGTTCCAAATGCCATACCAGGATCCAGGTGTATCGCATGTTCATCGTCCTGCAGACCGTCATAGCTTTCCCAGCTCGGTACGATAACGAACTTGTCTGACACTTTAAAGGCATGGAAATGATTTTTCCATTCATTTGCCCAGTCTTCCTCCTGTACCGTATCCGTACTGAATTCAAGACGTGTAACTTCAACATCATTTAATGCGTGTACTTTTTCTTTAATTTGTTCAATGACAGACGCATTATAATCCAGCTCACTAAAGTAAACTTTAACGCGTACATCTTCTTCCGGGAAATCATCCGGATTTAATTCATAAATTTCTCCGAATGTTTCAATACGACCCTTTATAAGTTCCAGACTATCTTCAATCACGACACCATTCGCACCTACTTCATTTAGTATATCTGCAATAAACGGCTCAAGTTCATGATTGATCATCATCGTTATCTCTACGTAGTTCATCTTTATTCTCCTTTAAAGAAGCGTTTCGTTTTGTCGAAGAAGTTTGACGGTTGCTCCGTTATATCATGTCCGTCGATTTCTGCAAATTCTCTTAATAACTCGGCTTGTCTATTCGTCATCTTCACTGGTGTCACGACTTTAACCGTTACATATTCATCACCACGGCCGTAACCGTGCACGTTCTGAATTCCTTTTTCTTTCAGGCGGAATCGCTTACCTGTTTGTGTTCCAGCTGGTATCGTCAGTTTCACTTTTCCTTCAAGTGTTGGTACTTCTATTTCATCACCAAGTGCAGCTTGCGCAATTGAAAGTTCAAGCGTATAGAAGATATCTTCTCCAGAACGGTCAAAGTAGGCATGGTCCTGTACATTAAATACAACATATAAGTCACCAGCCGGTCCACCATTGATACCTGGTTCACCTTGCCCTGATAATCGAATTTGCTGACCTGTATCAACACCTGCCGGTACTTTTACATTGATCTTAACCGTTTTAATCATTCTGCCGGTACCACCACAATCTGAACATTTCTCTTCAAACTGCTTACCTGTACCGCCACAGTCCGGACATGTACGTTCTGTTCTCACGCGGCCGAATGGTGTATTCTGTTCAATATGAACGTTACCTCTTCCGCCACACGTTGAACATGTGTGTACTTTCGTTCCTGGTTTTGCACCATTCCCATCACATGTATCACATTCGACTTCTTTTTTCACTGAAATTTCTTTCTCAGCACCGAAGACCGCTTCTTCAAACGTTACATTCATCTGATACTGCAGATCATTTCCCTGACGTGGTGCATTCGGATCACGGCGTGCACCGCCACCAAAGAATGAGCTGAATATATCTTCAAATCCACCGAAGCCACCAAAGTCCTGTCCACCGAAACCGGCACCTTGACCCATACCTGCATGACCAAACTGATCATATTGCGCTTTTTTCTGATCATCACTTAATACTTCATATGCTTCAGCAATTTCTTTAAATTTATCTTCTGCGTCTGCTTCTTTATTAATATCAGGGTGATACTTCTTTGATAATTTCTTATATGCTCTTTTTATTTCGTCTTTAGAAGCACCTTTAGATAATCCAAGTACTTCATAATAATCCCTTTTCGCCACGTTTCATTCTCCCTTTCTTACTTCTTTATTACTATATCAATGTCTCGTACATTTTAAAAGAAAAAGCCAAAGCCAATAAATTGACTTTGACTTTAAAAGATTGCTTATTTATTATCGTCGTCTTTCACTTCTGTAAACTCAGCATCTACAACATCATCTTGTGCTGCAGCACCTTCTGCACCTTCTGCACCTTGTTGTGCTTGTGCCATTTGCTCATAAAGTTTCATTGATAAACCTTGAACGATTTCATTTAAAGCGTCTTTTTTCGTTTTAATATCTTCAAGATCGTTACCTTCTAGAGCTTTCTTCAGGTCTTCTTTCGCAGCTTCTGCTTTTTCTTTGTCTGCAGCTTCTACTTTATCTTCTAAATCTTTAATCGCTTTATCTGTAGCAAAGATTAACTGATCTGCTTCGTTACGTAAATCTACTTCTTCACGGCGTTTTTTATCAGCTTCAGCATTTGCTTCAGCGTCTTTAACCATACGATCGATTTCTTCGTCGCTTAATGATGAAGAAGATTGAATTGTAATCTTCTGTTCTTTTTGTGTGCCCAGGTCTTTCGCTGTAACGTTAACGATACCGTTCTTATCGATATCAAATGTTACTTCGATTTGAGGCATACCACGTGGTGCTGGTGGAATGTCAGTTAACTGGAAACGACCTAATGTTTTGTTGTCTGCTGCCATTTGACGCTCACCTTGTAATACGTGAATGTCTACTGCCGGTTGATTATCCGCTGCAGTTGAGAATACTTGTGATTTAGATGTTGGAATTGTCGTGTTACGCTCGATTAATACTGTTGACACGCCACCCATTGTTTCGATACCAAGTGATAATGGTGTTACGTCTAATAGTACAACGTCTTTCACATCACCAGTGATAACGCCACCTTGAATTGCAGCACCCATCGCTACAACTTCATCCGGGTTAACACCTTTGTTTGGTTCTTTGCCTAATTCTTTCTTAATTGCTTCCTGTACAGCAGGAATACGTGTAGATCCACCAACAAGGATGACTTCATCGATATCTGCATTAGATAATCCAGCATCTTTCATCGCTTGACGTGTAGGAATCATTGTACGATCTACTAATGAATGAGATAATTCTTCAAATTTCGCACGTGATAACGTTAATTCTAAGTGTAATGGGCCTGCTTCACCTGCAGAGATGAATGGTAATGAAATTTGTGTTGAAGATACACCTGATAAGTCTTTTTTCGCTTTTTCAGCGGCATCTTTTAATCGTTGCATTGCCATTTTATCCTGAGATAAATCTAAGCCGTTTTCTTTTTTGAATTCTTCTACTAAGTAGTCGATGATTACTTGGTCAAAGTCATCTCCACCTAATTTGTTGTCACCTGAAGTTGATAATACTTCAAATACACCATCACCAAGTTCAAGGATAGATACGTCGAACGTACCGCCACCTAAGTCGAATACTAATACTTTTTGTTCTTTATCTGTTTTATCTAAACCATAAGCAAGTGCAGCTGCAGTAGGCTCGTTAATAATACGCTCTACTTCAAGTCCAGCAATTTTACCAGCATCTTTAGTTGCCTGACGTTCTGCGTCGTTGAAATAAGCAGGCACTGTAATTACCGCTTTCGTTACTTTTTCACCTAAGTAGCTTTCAGCTGTTGCCTTTAAGTTTTGAAGGATCATCGCTGAAATTTCTTGTGGTGAGTATGCTTTACCTTCGATGTTTTCTTTGTAGTCTGTACCCATATGACGTTTAATCGAAATGATTGTATTAGGGTTTGTGATTGCCTGACGCTTCGCAACTTCACCAACTTGTGTTTCACCATTTTTGAATGCTACTACTGAAGGTGTTGTACGGTTACCTTCTGGGTTCGCGATTACTTTCGGTTCTCCACCTTCTAATACAGATACACATGAATTTGTAGTTCCTAAGTCAATACCAATTACTTTACTCATTATATAATTCCTCCATTAATTTAAAATTTAATAATGTATAAACGTTAAATATTATTCGTTTACTTTAACCATTGATGGTCTCAGTACACGTTCCTTTAACTTATACCCCTTCTGTAATTCTTCAAGTACGATACCTGAATCTTTACTTGAATCACTATCCTGCATCACAGCCTGATGTAAATTCGGGTCAAATGGCGCGTCTAGTGCTTCAATTACTTCTAAGCCATTTTCTTTAAGTGAATGTAATAGACTCTCATAAATCATCTCCACACCTTTGTGTAACGATTTAAACTCATCTGATTCACCTTGCTGTGCTAATGCACGTTCAATATTATCAATTGCCGGTAATATATCACGTAATACGCTCTGTGCACGGTATGTTCTTTCAGTATCTAATTCCTGACGCGTGCGCTTCTTATAGTTCTCAAACTCTGCATACAGTCTTAAATATTTCTCTTCTGACTGTTCAAGCTTAGCTTCAAGCTCAGCAACAGGATCATTTTCATCTTCTACTGGCGCTTCGCTTACAACTGATTCATCTGTAGACTCAGTCGTAGTTTCAGTTGACTCATCTACATTTGTTTCAGTCGTTTCATTATTTTCTGTTTCTGTGATGTTCTCGTCTTTCATTACATCCTGCTTGTTCTCTTCTGACAAATCTAGTCCTCCTTAAACATTCGATGTAAATTCGATAATTTATTAAATATATCACGGTAACTCATTTGAGTTGGCCCGATGATTGAAATGTTACCATTCATATTATGCATATGAATCGGTGTCGTTACAATTGATATCCCTTGTAAATTCTGATTAATTTCCTGACCTAATATCACTTCAATCTGGTTGGATTGTTTTCTTTCGATTAAATCAGGCAATATATTAGAATCGATAAGTTTCAGCGTCTCCCTTACTGCATCTAAATTATCAGAGTCCATAATTTCATATAAATACTCACGACCTTCAAAAAATACTGCGTTCGTATTCGTCGTTGCTTTCTTAATTATCTCTGACTTTATATGTGATAAAGGAAGTTGCTTTATCGATGGATATCCTTCATGATGTAAATTGGACTTATTAATTGATGCCAAATTTGCATTCAAAAAATTATTCATCTTCTCAATTTCAAGTCTCGTTAAACGTACCTGCCATGAAATTTGCTGATGTTCAACATTTCCGTTTTCATATACAATAATTAACACGAGTTTTGTCGGTGTTAAATACGTTAAATGAATTTGGGAAATAGACTTCATATCGATTTGAGATGTTGTTGCAATAGACAAATGTCTCGTATCTCTTGCGATTTGTTGTGCAAGTCTTCTGAAGTCGAGCGCATCACTATTATTGATATCAAAATTCGGTTCATATGGGAATTCTTCCTGCAGTGCTTCAACATAAAATTTATAACCTGCTTCTGATGGAATTCGTCCTGAAGATGTATGCATCTTCTCTATTAAACCGAAATCTTCTAAACGTTTCATCTCTGCACGAATCGTTGCAGGACTCACATTAAAGTGATGATCGTCAATCAACTTCTTAGATCCTATAGGCGTTCCACTATCAACAAAATCCTCAACAATTACGTTCAACAAATGTAATTGTCTATCTGTTAGCATATTTCACCTCGTTAGCACTCTATCACCTCAAGTGCTAATACTAATTTATCAAATTGGTCAAAGTATGTCAACATTAACACTCACAAATATAAAAAAATAAGTTTCTACTTACTAAACAGTAAGCAGAAACTTCTCAAAAACATCATTCCCACGCATTCTACCGAGAGGTGACAATGAAACATGTTCTTCTGTTTCAATCAAATATCCTTCATTAACGAGCGATGTCGTTACATCCCCAAATACATCATGATATGACTTTCCGTATCGGCACAAAAATTCATGTTTACTTATTCCATCATTCATCCTTAAACCTAAAAACATAAACTCTTCCATCGATGCATCAAGTGACACGGGTATACGCTCTTTAACTGCACTTCCGCTATGCATCGCTTTAATATAATGTGGCACCGGTGCGATATTATAATATCTGACACCATCAATATAACCATGACTCCCTGCACCTGCTCCATAGTATTCTTTGTTCTGCCAGTACACTTTGTTATGAACCGATTCATGCTGTCCTTTTGCAAAGTTCGAAATTTCATACTGATGGAAGCCGTGTTTACTTAATGTCGTCATCGTGATGTTGTACATTTCAGCTGCCAATTGTTCATCCGGCAGCTGCAGCATTCCTTTTTTGTACATATTATAAAACTGCGTCTTCGGTTCTAATATTAAAGAATAGCTTGATATGTGCTGAATATTGAGTGACGTCGCAAGTTCTAAATCCCGTTTACATTGTTCGATCGTTTGTGTTGGTAAATGGTACATCAAGTCAATACTAATCGATTCAATCCCTAGTTCGTTTGCATCATTTACCGCGTTAAATATATCTTGTTGCTTATGCGTTCTACCGAGCGACTTTAAAAGTTCATTATCAAATGTCTGTACACCGAGTGATAGACGATTAACACCGTAGCGTTTCATCAATGCAATCTTTTCGCGTGTTAATTCGTCAGGGTTTGCTTCTACCGTAAATTCATCATGAATCGTAAACGTCTGCTCTATATAGTCCAGCAAGCGTTCTAGCTGCGTTTCATTCAGTGCTGTTGGCGTGCCCCCACCGATAAATACTGTTAACAATTTCTTATCTTTAATAAGTGATAGCTCTTTTATTAAACAATCAATATATTCATCTACAGGCTGATTTTTAATGAGGAACTTATTAAAATCACAATACGTGCATATACGATTACAAAACGGAATATGAATATATAAACTTCTCATTATGCCTCCTAACGAATAAAGACATGGTTGCCCATGTCTTTATTCTTCGTCCATCTTCAGTACCGCTAAAAATGCATCTTGCGGAATCTCTACAGATCCTACTGCTTTCATCTTCGCTTTACCCGCTTTTTGTTTTTCAAGTAATTTACGTTTACGGCTGATATCCCCACCGTAACACTTCGCTAGTACGTTTTTACCAATTGATTTAATGTTTGTACGCGCAATAATCTTCTGACCGATTGCTGCTTGTACCGGCACTTCGAACTGTTGTCTTGGAATTAACGTTTTTAATTTCTCAACGATTACTTTACCACGCTCATATGCAAAGTCTCTATGAACAATAAAGCTTAACGCATCGACTGTTTCGCCATTTAATAATATGTCCATCTTAACAAGTTTACTTTCCTGGTAACCGATAAGTTCATAATCAAATGAAGCATAACCTTTCGTACTCGATTTCAGCTGATCGAAGAAATCAAACACAACTTCTGAAAGCGGCACTTCATAAATAATATTTACACGAATATCATCTAAGTAGTCCATCGTCTGGAAGTTACCACGTTTTTTCTGACAAAGCTCCATTACAGCGCCAACATAATCATTCGGCACCATAATACTCGCTTTAACATATGGTTCATAAATTTTATCAATCTTTTGAGGATCCGGCATTTTAGACGGATTATCCACCACAACTTCGCTACCATCTGTCATTTCACATTTGTATATAACGCTTGGCGCAGTCGCAATTAATTCAATACCGAATTCACGTTCAATACGTTCCTGGATAATTTCCATGTGCAGTAATCCTAAGAAGCCGACACGGAAACCAAATCCTAACGCCTGAGACGTTTCAGGTTCGAATTCAAGCGATGCATCGTTTAACTGAAGTTTTTCAAGTGCTTCACGTAGGTCATTATATTTACCAGTATCTATCGGATAAACACCACAGAATACCATCGGATTCATCTTCTTATAACCTTGAAGTGGTTCTGGTGCAGGATTATTCGCATGCGTTATTGTATCCCCGACACGTGAGTCTCCTACATTTTTAATCGACGCAGTAATATAACCTACGTCACCAACCGTTAACTCTTCAATCGGCATTTGTTTCGGCGTATTAATACCGACTTCAACAACTTCAAATTCTTTCCCAGTAGCCATCATCTTAATTTTATCGCCGGCTTTAACTGTACCGTCAATAATTCTGATAGATGAAATAACACCGCGATAAGCGTCAAATGCACTATCAAAAATTAAAGCTTTAAGCGGTGCTTCAGGATCTCCCATTGGAGGCGGTACGAGTTCTACAATCTGCTCTAGTATATCTTCAATACCAATATTTGCTTTCGCACTTGCAAGAACCGCATCACTCGCATCTAAACCGATAACATCCTCAATCTCCTGACGTACACGCTCAGGTTCAGCTGCTGGTAAATCAATTTTATTGATGACTGGTAATAATTCTAATTCGTTATCTAACGCTAAATAAACGTTTGCAAGCGTTTGAGCTTCGATACCCTGCGCTGCATCAACGACAAGAATCGCACCTTCACAAGCTGCTAAACTACGTGATACTTCATAAGTGAAGTCGACGTGTCCCGGTGTGTCAATTAAATGAAAGATATATGTTTCGCCATCTTTCGCTGTATAATTCAATTGTACTGCATTTAATTTAATCGTAATGCCGCGCTCACGCTCAAGATCCATTGAATCAAGAAGCTGTGCTTTCATCTCACGCGTTGCAACAGATTTTGTATTCTCTAAAATTCTATCCGCCAAAGTCGACTTCCCATGGTCGATGTGGGCAATAATCGAAAAGTTTCTAATTCGTTCCTGACGCTTTAAACGTTGCTCATTATTCATAGTTATTGTCCAACTTTCTTAAATTGTTCGTATATTTGATTATAACAACTAAATGTAAGTGTATCAATTAGTTTTGAAAAAATAAGATTGCATATAACGGCTGTATTTGATAAAATATTTCTTGTTGCAATCAAATTTATAATTTAATGCAAGTGCAAGACATTTTTAGGAGGTGAAATTTATGCCAAACATCAAATCTGCAATTAAACGTGTTACTACAAGTAACAAAGCGCACGATGCTAACATTTCTCAAATGAATGATATGCGTACAGCTGTGAAAAACGCTAAAGCGGCAATTGAAAACAACGCTGACAATAAATCAGAATTAGTACAAGTAGCTGTTAAAAAGATTGATAAAGCTGCGAAAAGCAACTTAATTCATTCTAACAAAGCTGACCGTTTAAAATCACAAATCATGAAAAATAAATAAAAGGTCGTGACTCGAGCGTTTAGGTACGAGTAAAATCACGAAAAAGAATGCAGGAAATGGTTTTTATTTCTTGCATTCTTTTTGATTTTATTTGTAACTACCTCTTTTTATACTTTCAATATAAACAATTCCAGTATTAATACTTTATCCATATAAGATGATTTCAGTTCGTAATCCGCTTCTGCACATGCATCGATGACTTCTAATAAATGTTTCAGCGGAATTTGACGCACTTTACGCATAGAAAGTTTTACGCGATAAGGATGTACTTTTACTTCACGTGCTATCTGCTGTTCTGAATATCCTTTTTCAGCTAATATCTTCACTTGATAGTAAAGTCTGTACTGACTCGTAATCAATGCAAGCAGTTTAATCGGTTCTTCTTTCATATGAATTAAATCTTTCAGTAAATGTATCGCTTCTGTCTTCTTCCCTGTCGTTATATAGTCGGTTAACAAAAATACATTTTGCTCAAGACTCCGACTGACAACTTGAGATACATCACTTTTCGTAATTACTGGTGTATCACCGCTATAGAGTACGAGCTTATCCAGTTCTTTCATAACAGCGCTATAATCAATCCCCGTTAATCCGATCATTTCATTAAGCGCATCTTCTTTAATATCTTTGAAATTTTCATTTAATGTCGTCTTTATAACTTGTTTCATCCCTTGTTCGTCTAACGGTTCTATCTTTCTTACATCATGATTTGCTTTAATTTTTTTGACGATTTTTTTTCGTTCATCAAGTTTATCTGAATAAACAGTAAAAATAACGTAGTTCGGACCTTCAAAACCTTCAATAAACTTTAATATTTCATCGATATTAATATCAAAAGTCGTTTTTACTTTTTCTCCTGTAAACACAAATGCATTATGGATGACAATTGCTTTCGCATCGGAAAGAAACGGAATCGTCATCGCATCTTCTTTCATAGTTTCAAAAGGGATCTCTTTCATGTCATACTGACTGAAATTAAACTCATCCCGATTCCCGATTAATTTCGCTAACAATTTATCTGTTTCTGCTTCAACTAAAGGTTTCGTACTTCCATGTATTAAATAAATATAGCGCATTGTATACTCCTTAATATAAAAATCTCTATTTCATTATAGCTTTTTTTGTCTCGTTATCATATACTTAAATAGATACATTAGGAGGTTGAGAAATTATGAATCAATTCGAAAAAAATGTTCAATCAAAAAACAATGATGTTCAAGATTCTGGTTATGCATTCTTATTTGCATTCGGTGGATTTGCTACAATCTACATCATCGCTCAAATCTTTGACCTGATTGCAAAATAATGTACTTTCGTTATGTAATCATTACATAACTTGAACCCGAATGACAGTTATTCTGTCATTCGGGTTTTACTGTTTAATTAATTCATTGCGCATCGTTGTAATTTCTTCTCTATTTAATTTGACGGTGATTCTTCCAACTGACTGTGTATTATAAATTTGTTTACCGTATTGATGTAATCGTGTAATTGTATCACGATGTGGGTGTCCATATAAATTATTGCGTCCGGCAGAAATTAAGGCGGTTTTAAATTCACGCTTTAATAATGCATCGCTCGTACTCGTGTCAGATCCATGATGCCCTATCTTTACGACATCTATTCTCGATTTAATCTGTGATAAAATATTACTTTCCTGCGCCTTACTCAAGTCCCCTGTCAACAATACATTCAATTGCTTACCTTGCACAAATGTAACGATACTTTCATCGTTAATATCTTGTCCGTCACGTGCCGCAATAAAAGTCATGCCTTTAACCCGTACTTCTGATTCATCATATATATCAACGTTTTTCTTCTTTGCCAGTTGAATGATCGATGCATATTTCGGTAATGACATTTTTGTTTTATTAATAATGATGCGTTTTACAATATTTAATCTTATTAATTGCTCCACTTCTCCAATATGGTCCAGATCAGGATGTGTTAATATAAGTTCATCAATTTGAGTAATACCTCTATTATATAAAAAAGGTAAAATGACTTTCTCACTGATTGTTCGTGTTTCGTGCCGCTTCTCCCAGCCTTTATTAAAATCTACTTTTCCACCTGTATCAATCATCCTCACCTTTCCTTGCTGTTCTATAACGATTGCATCACCTTGACCGACATCCAGTACATGGAGCGCATCTTCATTTACAGTACGGCTTATGAGAAATAGTATAAGTAAAAAACTACAAGTAATAAATCGTATAGAAACTCTGGAATGAAAAATATATAACAGTGCCACCATCATCATTACATAATATATTAACGGCTGTGACTTAATAACGAGGGATAAAGGATTAAACATCATAAATATCGAAATGCAACTATCGTGTAGTTGAAATGCCCACGTCGTTAATATATTCATCAAAGTCGGTATGTGGTTAAAAAGCAAATAGAAAAGTAGCGTTAACGTACAGAGCGGAAATATAATCAATGAAAATAGCGGTATAAATAATAAGTTCGTTATAAGTCCGATAAAGTAGACGATATTGAAATGGTAATAAAGCATCGGTAATGTTGCAATTTGAGAAATAATATTTGTTAGTATAAATAGTTGAATTACTGATAATGTGAGGCGCTGTAAAATAAAAATAAATGAAAAGCAGATGACGTATGAGAGTTGGAATCCGATATCATAGATGGCGAATGGTGTTATCATTAAATTCACTATAAAAGTAATACATAGTGCATCAAGCATTGAAATTGATTTCGGCTTTATTAATAAGAACGCCATAAAAAGCGCTGCTCGAACAACAGCTGGCGCTTCTCCTGTTAATATAACGTATACTGGAAGTAATAGTAGTATGATGGCTTTGCATATATGTATCGGAATATATAAACGTTTCAGCAAATAGTATAACTGCACTGTAATCAGTGCGACATGACTGCCACTTATCGCATATAAATGGTAGATGCCTAATGTTTTTAAATCATTTAGCTTTTCATGTTCAATATATCGCGTGTCTCCAGTCGTAAGTGCTGTTATATAAGCTCCATATTTAAGTTGCTGCATCATTGTTTCACCGATCTGAAAGCGATACAGTCGAATGTATTCAATTAAATTCAGCGTTTTTTCACAACACGAATGAAAATTGATATTGTCGATTGTAAGCGTACCATTATATGCACCGTAATATAAAAATTCATCAAAATGAAAGCCTGATATATTAGTGTTCGGTAATGGCGACTGAAATTCACCATTAATATGACAACGCTGATAAACATGTTGGCCACGTTTAAACTGCCGTTGTTCTGACTCAGATTTAATTTTATAGATGAATTTGTATTGCGCGTTTTGGGCGACAATGTCACCCATCAATAAATTTCCATCAACTGAAAACTTCGGAGTAAAGTAACCTGTCGTATTGAGTTCTCTTATATCGTGATGATTAAAATCCGTTACAATACGTGTAAATGAATGATGTGCATAAAATAAATATACACTTAAAAATATTACACAATATATGTAAATAAAGCGGATTAGCCCTTTCTTATAGAGCACGGCAACTGCAATCAGTATGAGCAGCACACCACTTATTGTGTCGTGCTGACATAATACTGCACAAATAATAACGATAACCGCTATAAAACCCACATTGCCTCCGTTCTACATTTGTTCAAAATAACGAGCGACATGTTCTGGATTGAAGTCAATTTTCTCCGTTTCAATTCCGTTCTTCTGTAACAGTTCTATTGCATAAGGATGATTCTTATAATCTTCTGCATAGAAGATTTTCTTAATTCCTGCTTGAATGATTGACTTCGTACAATGTATACATGGAAAGTGTGTTACATAAATATGCGCACCTTCTGTTGATACACCCATCTTCGCACATTGTAATAATGCGTTCATCTCAGCGTGAATCGTTCGAATACAATGGCCACCTTCTACGTAGCATCCTGCATCGATACAATGTACTTCTCCTGAAACTGAACCGTTATATCCACCAGCGATAATACGGTTATCCTTTACAATCGTTGCACCGACACTTAGTCGCGTACATGTTGAGCGTAATGCTAACAGCTGACTTTGTGCCATAAAATACTCTTTCCATTGTATACGTTCCATAACATCCACTCCAAATCATTTTGATACAATTGTAATATGATATTTATTGTAAATCAATCAAACTTCTATATAATCCTTTAAACTTTCATATGTCTTCTCACCAACACCTCTAATTTCCTTTATTTCTTCGATAGATTTGAATCCTCCGTTATCTGTCCTGTACTTAATAATATCCTGTGCTTTTTTCGGGCCGATACCTGGAATTTCTTCGAGTTGTGATTGTTCTGCCTGATTAATGTTTACTTTCTCATGGGCATTATTTTGAACGCTACTTTGTACAGACGAAGTTGAACTTTGATAGAGCGTAAATTTATCTGTCTTTACTTCACCTTTGAAAGGAATATAGATTACGAGCGCATCTCTTATTTCCTGCGATAAATTAACAGCATCTAAATCCGCATTCGGTAAAACTTCAGCATGCTTTAACACATCCTGAATACGTTCACCTTGTTTCGCATCATACACGCCGCTATATTTAACCGCTCCTTTCACATCGACTTTAATTTGCTTTTGCCTTGCTTCTACTTGTGGCGACACTTCATTTTGTACTGGAAGTTCTTCAGATACTTTAGGCTTTGTGATTGTTTCGTTACTATGCGACATCGTTACAGATCTTATGAGTAAGATGACTACTGCTATGACCGTGACAACTGCTATACCGACTAATTGCTTATGTGCATTAAACTTATCAAGCATTGCACTTATATTTAAAAAATTGTTCAAAAAAACACCTCCTGATATGTTATATCAGGAAGTGTGTATCATCTTTTATTTGTAATAATTAAAAATTTATTTTTCTTCTTTTTGTTTTTTTACGACAAAAAATACGCGCTCACTTGTTTCAGTTGCTGTTGTCTGATGAATATCAAAATCAAAAAAGTGTTGTTCTATTTCAAAACCAGTCTGTTCAAGTGCTGATATATAAAATTCAATCGGGAAAGTACGTTGTTCATGCGATTCGTCAAACCTTTCATACACTGTTCCATCAGATACGAAAAATGTCATCTCGTGATAAACAGTTAACGGTGTATCTCCTTTTATTGCATGCCATATATAGACAATATCAGACAAGTCATCACTGTATGTCTCGTTATTAAAATACAGTTCAAATTTCTGAACGGTATGCACATCAAATATGAATGTACCTCCATCGTTTAAATGATGATATACATTCTGAAATGTTGTGATAACTTCGTCTTCGCTTTGTAAGTAATTTAAACTATCACATAAACACGTAATCGTATCAAATGTTTTATCAAGGTTTAATTGCGTCATATCCTGGACAATAAACTGTGCATTCATAACATTATGCTGTGCAACAGTGAGCATTTCTTCGCTTAAATCAACACCGACTTTATCACGTGCTGAGATGAGCTGCAGTAATTTACCAGTACCTGTTGCAATATCTAATACAGATCCATCTTCAGGAATATACGGCTGAACGATTTGTGCCCAGTTTTCATACGGCTGATCGTACATAAATCGATCATATATGTGCGCAAATTGGCCGTATTCCATTACAACATTTCCGATTCGTACGTAATAATTTCCTGATCTCTGAATAATTTTTCTAAATTATAGTAGTCGCGTTCTTCATGATGGAATACGTGAACAACGACATCTCCTAAATCTACGAGTATCCAGCGTGCTTCATTAAATCCTTCAAGACGGTTTACTTCAATACCGTTCTTTTGGGCTTCATCTTTCACTTCACGCGCAATTGCCTGAACTTGACGATCTGAGTTCCCTTCACAGATTACGAAATAATCTGTTACACCTGTTACATCTGCGACATTAATACCGATAATATCTTCTGCTCGTTTGTTATCACATGCATTAAATGCAAGTTCTAATAATGCTTTACTATTCATTAAATCCATCCTTTATCTTTGTAAATTATAATAATTAAGACATTCAATCGTTTTTGGATAAATCGTCTTATCATTTTCAACTAAATAGAGTGTCGTGCGCTTTGAAATTTCATAAATTGCTTTGTCCAGATTTTTCTCAATATATACGATGTCTCTAATATCATCTACACCAGGCTGCGTTCTTCTCGGTTCAATATAATCGCTGACAAAAATAATTTTTTCATTTAATCCCATTTGTTTACGGCCACATGTATGGTTATAAATTGCATCATAAATCTCTTCATCTTCAATATGATATTCATGCTTCATAATTTCAGCTGCAACTGGTCCGTGTAATATTTCTGAGTTGTATGCAAGCAATTCAGTATCAAGCTTGTAATGCGTCACAGCCTGATAAAGTAAACTTAAATCATCGTACTTTGCGAAGTCGTGTAAAATCCCAGCAATCTCTACAATATCCTTGTCACCGCCGAACATTTCAGCGAGTTTAACACCTGTTTTTGCAACACGTAATGAATGTTCAAAACGCTTCTTCGGTAATTTCTCTTCTACTAATTTAATCGCTTTTTTTCTCTTCATACAAGTGCTCCTCTCTTATATAATGTTCTACATCAGCTAATAGTAAACACTTCACTGACTGACCATTATGTATACGCATTCTAATATCAGTCGCACTTACATCCATTCTCGGCAATGTAAACGGTATAAAAGGCTCTCTTAAAGTCAGTTCATCACGTGACCTATTCACGACGATAAACGATGCAAGTGAAGTAATTGCTTCTAAATTGTACCACTTATCAATCACTTCGTACTGATCATATCCAATTAATATTTTAAGCTTGCAGTTTTTATACTTTTCCTTCAAATATAAAACTGTATGATACGTGTAGCTCTTACCTGCCTGTTCTATTTCAAACGTATCAATCTCACCGAACTGCAAGTAATCAATTGTTTGTTGAATCATATGCAGTCGGTGTTCATCTGATACGTTCGGCTTCGAATTTTTATGTGGACTTTGTCCTGCTGGCATAAAGATAAATTTATCCGGCTTAAACTGCTGGAACACTTCATTTGCAACAAATGCATGGCCAATATGAATCGGATCGAATGAACCGCCGTAAAGGATGATTTCCATTATCTTGGTAGTTCGATTTTTTTATGGTTTACTGAAGGTTTATACAAAATGATTGTTGATCCGATTACTTGTACGAGCTCACCGTATACACGGCGTGCAATCGTTTCTGCAAGTTCTTCTTTATCATCCATATTGTTCTGCAATACACTGACTTTTATAAGTTCGCGTTTTTCCAGTACATCGTTTAATTGCTCAATTAAATTATCGCTGATGCCACCTTTACCAATTTGAAAGATTGGGTCTAAATTGTGTGCTTGTGCACGTAAATATCTTCTTTGTTTTCCTGTTAGCATAATGTGCTCCTTTGTAAATAATTGATTACAGCTTGCTTCATCGCTGTTTTATCCGCTTTTTTTTCTGTCCATATTTCATAACTGAGCGCACCTTGATTCACAAACATATCAAGGCCGTTTATAATTGATAATCCTCGCTGTGCTGCACTTTGCAGTATCGGTGTTCTGTCTGGTGTATATATAATGTCGCATACGACAGCACTCGGTTTCAATTGAGATATATCGATTAAATCATCAGTCATAAATCCATCCATACCAACCGGTGTCGTATTAATAACTATATCCGCCTGCTTAATCGCATCACTCATATCGTACGTGTAAGCTTCGATTTGAAATGGCCAGTCTGCAACGCGATTCGTATTTCTGTTCAGTACTGTTACTTTATTATCTTTAAATAATGTATAACATATCGCTCGACTCGCACCACCAGCACCAAGTACGACAATATTTTTACCGCCGATATAATTTTCAATAGACGCTTTAAATCCTGCTCCGTCTGTATTATAACCATACCAGACACCATCTTTAATGTGCACCGTATTAATTGCACCAATCATCTGTGCTTCTGTATCAACGACATCGACAACTTGTAGCATATCCACTTTATAAGGAATTGTAATATTAAAACCATCTATTGCCTGATCCTGAATAATATCTCTCAGATGATGAAAGTGTTTCGGATCGATATGAAGTGCAGCATATTCATCATCAGTCTGCAGCGCTTTAAAGTTAGCATGGTGCATAAGTGGTGATAAAGAGTGCTTTATTGGATGCCCTATCACTGCAAATTTCATGATATCACCTCTACAATATGCTCGGTCTTAAATAAACATCGACTTGTTTCGGTGCATGAACGACGATTTGTGCACCTTTGTCTACCGTAATAAAACCAAGACCTGATATAATAATATCCTGTTTTTCATCTTTTACGGACAACTGAACTTTCTTCACATTATCGAAGTCAAATTCACCATTTCCCGGTGGTGTTAATAAGTCACCAATTTGACGATGCCATAGTTCCTGCGCATTATCCGTTTTTGTTCTATGAATGTGTAGTAAATTACTGACGAAACAATTTAAACTTCTTCTACCACCTGATACGTAATCAACGCGTACTAAGCCACCTAAAAATAATGTCTGTCCTTCATTCAGCTGGAAGTTACGTGGTTTGATTTCCTGCTTCGGCATAATGATTTTCAGTTCTTTATCTGTAACATAGTGTGTCATCTGATGTGCCTGAATGATACCTGGCGTATCAAACATAAATGAATGATCGTCAAGTGGAATATCAATTAAGTCAAGTGTCGTTCCTGGAAAATGACTTGTAGTAATAACGTCTTTCTCACCGACACTCGTCTCAATTAATTTATTAATTAACGTAGACTTACCTACATTTGTCGTACCGACGATGTAAACGTCCTTACCGTTACGCATCGATTCAATCGATTCCAGCAATGTATCTATTCCGTGATTTTTTTGAGCTGAAATTAATACGACATCATCTGGTTTCATCCCAAGCTCTTTCGCTTGTTTTTCAATCCATAGTTGCACACGACGTTTATTAATCAGCTTCGGAAGTAAATCCATCTTGTTTGCTGCAATGATAACTTTCTTATTACCGACGATACGCTTTAAACCATTGATCC
The DNA here is from genome assembly GCF_020097135.1 of Macrococcus armenti. NCBI lineage: Bacteria > Bacillati > Bacillota > Bacilli > Caryophanales > Staphylococcaceae > Macrococcus > Macrococcus armenti. The sequence continues at coordinate 1,288,849 of NZ_CP083608.1, forward strand.
ATGAACCTTGAAAATCAAATACATCAATGACATTAACGATAATACCTTCTTTATTACTTAAAGCGTTTAACATCGTTAAAAAGTCATCACTTGTTATATTCACGTCCTGAATCTCATTATAATGTTTCAACCTGAAGCAACGCTTACAAATGACATCTTCTTTATTTAAACTTGAAGCGGGTACATAACCAGGTTTATTCTGATCATCTGACTGAAGTTCTGCACCACAACCGATACATTTCATCTGTTCACTCAAATTATATTCCTCCATTATTTAACTCACTATTATATATTTTATCATAAATGATGTATTTAGTATTGCAGCGCACAATAAAAAAGGACGAGACATACGTCTCATCCAATTTAGAAGCGGGTGATCGGAATCGAACCGACAACATCAGCTTGGAAGGCTGAGGTTTTACCACTAAACTACACCCGCATATATCAACTTTGTAAAATAATAATACAAAAATTATTTTACAAAGTAAAGGGTTAATTTTACATCATCGATATAAAATTAATCTTCCCACGTGATATATCCCTTTTTCTTAAAGTATGCTAAAAACTTACGTTCCATCATTCGATTCACTTTCGTTTTCCATTCATCATTTGATTTAACAGGAACGACCATAATAGAATAAAAACCATTACTATTCGCCGCTAATACATCAGTCATCATCTGATCTCCGATAACGACCGTTTCTTCGGGTAATACACCCATTGCTTTTACAGCTTTCTTAAATGCCTGTCCCATCGGTTTACGTGCATTGAAAATATAATCAACTTCCAGCGGGGTTGCAAATGTCGCAACGCGTGCCTGTTTGTTATTAGATACAATTGTTACTTGAATCCCTGCTTCACGCATACTGTTAAACCATTCAATTACTTCAGGTGTTGCAAGCGGAACATCCCAGCCGACTAACGTATTATCTAAGTCCGTAATGATTGCTTTTACACCTCTGGATGTTAATTCTTCCGGCGTAATTTCAAAAATTGATTTCGCATATTTACTCGGTAACAAATATTTCTTAAAAATTCCCATAATACACCTCTCGCTCAATTTATACTCATAATACCCGAATCTATAATTTCAAAACAAAAGAGCAGACCAATCACTGATCCGCCCGCTTATCACTATTCAATTTCCTGGTTTGGTGCGTAGTCTACTTCAGTATCATTGTAGATTACAAAACCGATAATTGCAGTTGCAATAACTGCTAATGCCATAATAAAAATCATACATAAGCCTCCTAGCTTATTATAATGTCTCTAATAATGATTTTACAATGTTAGAACTTGATACGCAAGCCACTTTTAAAAATTGCTCGAAACTCATCTCAGCTTCACCATTAGCTAAATCACTTACAGCACGTGTAATAATAAATGGTGTATTGAACTGATAACACGTTTGTGCAACAGCAGCAGCTTCCATTTCAACAGCCATAGCTTGTGGAAACGTCTCTAATATTGCTGCTTTCATCTCAGCAGTTCCGATGAAACTGTCACCCGAAACGATTAAGCCTGTATGTGCAGTATAATTATGTTTAACGATTGCTCTCTTCGTTTTATCAACAAGCATGTCGTCTGCTTTATACATTTCAGGCATCATCGGCACCTGACCTTGTGCATAACCGAATGCAGTTGCATCTACATCATGGTGTAAAACATCGGTGCTGACTAATATATCTCCAACTTTAAGACCTGCACCTAAACCACCCGCACTACCAGTGTTAATAATATAGTCCGGTTTAAAATTTGCGATCAGTAACGTCGTACAAATCGATGCATTCACTTTACCGATACCACTTTGCATCAGCACAACATCTTTGCTGTAAAGCGTTCCTTTATAAATTTCTACATGTGCAATTTTTTCAGTCGTTAAATCTTGTATTTCACCTTTTAAAATTGCAACTTCTTCTTCCATTGCACCAATAATACCAATCATAATTATCCTCCATATAAAAGGTTCAGAGGAAATCCTCTCAACCTTTTTCAACATTTATTTAGCTGATTTCAACAATTTTAACGCGCATTTCATTACCGTTTGGAAGTGGTACGTTAACTTCATCGCCAACTTTTTTACCAAGTAACGCTTTAGCGATTGGTGATTCATTTGAAATTTTACCTTCAAATGGATCCGCTTCAGCACTACCGACAATTTTGTATGATTCTTCTTCATTACCTGGAACTTCAGTAAATGTTACTGTACGACCGATTTGAACTTCAGACTTTGAACCATCATCTTCAATAATAACTGCATGACGTAACATCATTTCAATTTTCGTGATTTCCTGTTCAACGAAACCTTGCTCATCTTTCGCTGCATCGTACTCAGAGTTCTCCGATAAATCTCCGAAACTACGCGCTACTTTAATTTTTTCTACGACTTCAGGGCGTCGTACAGTTTTTAAATGTTCTAATTCAACTTCTAATTTGTCAAAACCTTCTTGTGTCATTGGGTATTCTTTTTGCATTTCCATAATTTGTCCTCTTTTCTCATTCTAAACTTGAATTAATGATTGTATTTTTGTAGTCATAATATCGATTGCGACTGAATTACTTCCACCTTCAGGAATAATAATGTCAGCATATTTTTTCGTTGGTTCTATAAACTGATTATGCATCGGTCTTACAACTGATAAGTACTGATCGATTACAGATTCCATCGTGCGCCCGCGCTCTTTAATATCTCTAACGATACGACGCAGAATTCTTAAATCTGCATCAGTATCAACGTAAATCTTAACATCCATAAGATCGCGAAGTTCACTGTTCTCCAGTGCAAAAATGCCTTCTACTATAATAACATCTTTTGGTTCAAATGTAATCGTTTTCTTACTTCTTGTATGATTTGAATAATCATATGTCGGCACTTCAACTGTTTCTCCATTACGCAGATCCTTTAAGTTTTGAATTAGTAATTCGTTATCAAACGCAAATGGATGGTCGTAGTTCGTTTTCAGACGTTCTTCAAACGTTAGATGATCCTGATTTTTATAATAGTAATCCTGCTCGATTAAAGCTACGCTATAACCTTCAAGATTCTTTAGTATCTTTGATGTTACGGAAGTTTTACCTGAACCTGATCCTCCCGCAATTCCGATTATTGTCGTTTTACGCATTAGTTCAGTTCCTTCCTCATCATATTCATCGGATAAACCGGATGATTAACTTTAATTTGTACGATTTGTAATGGATGACGTGCAGCATCAAGCACATTTCCTTCTTCATCTATAATTTCAGTTACCACTTGTCTGAAATTTTCAATTTCAGGACCGAAAAACTCAATTTCCTGCCCTGGTTTAAAGTTATTACGTTGCTGTATCGTCGCAATTTGAGTTGCTTCATCATAATCTAACACTAATCCACAGAAGTCATATGGAGTTTTCTTCGATTGTTCATGTCCGAACATCTGCTCTTCAAACCCTGGTACACCTTCAAAGAAAGCAGATGCTGTGTCACGGTTTGCACACTTATCAAGTTCCACTAACCACTCTGGATCAATTTTAAAGTTTTCCGGGTCATTAACATATGCATCAATTACTTTACGATATACTGAAACGACTGTAGCAATATAATGAATTGATTTCATACGCCCTTCAATTTTAAGCGAATCTACACCGATATCAATCATCTTCGGTATACTTTCGACAAGTTTTAAGTCTTTTGGGCTCATAGCAAATGGTGTTACGTTATCACCTTCATACGCTACATCAAGTTCACCATCATTTACTGTAATGAGGTCATAATCCCAACGACAGCTCTGACAGCAGCCACCACGGTTTGAGTCACGTGCAGTCATATGGTTACTTAATGTGCAGCGACCAGAATATGCGATACACATTGCACCGTGAATAAATGCTTCAATCTCGATGTCAATTTTCTCTTTCATTTCTTTTATTTCTTCTGCGCTCGTTTCACGTGCTAATACAACACGTTCTAAACCTTCAGACTTCCAGTATTCCACCGCTTTAACATTCGATAATGATTGCTGTGTTGATAAGTGGATTTCTAACTTTGGTGCTACGCGCTTACACGTCTCAATTATTAATGGATCTGCGACGATGATTCCTGTTGCACCCGCCCATTCTAACTTTTGTAAATATTCTTCTAAGCCAGGCATATTCTCATCATGTGCAATTATATTTGTTGTAATGTAAATTTTTGCGCCATAACGGTTCGCGAATTCAACGCCTTCTTTAATCTCTTCTATAGTAAAGTTATCAGCATTAGAACGCAGACCATACTCCTGACCACCTAAAAAGACAGCGTCAGCACCGTAATGCACTGCGATTTTTAATTTTTCGAGATTACCAGCAGGCGCCAGCAATTCCGGCTTTTTGATTTTAGGCTGCTGATTCATGATTTCCATTTCAGTTTTCATATTATCATTCCTTAATTTCCATTTTAGTAAACCGTTTGTTTAAATAAGAACCCTTGGTCCAGCGGTCGATGTTCAGGCTGAATCTCTTCAATCATATCAATTAAATCAAACTTTGCATCATCGTATAAATCAGGATTTTCCATATATAAATCGATTGCTTTACGGTACGCTTTCGTTACTGTCGTAATGTAATCTTCGCTATGCAATACGCCGTCAATTTTAAAGCTATCAATATTCGCATCTAGCAGTTCTTCTAACTCTTCTATTACACAAATATCATTCGGACTCATAATATGTGTACCGTTACTATCTTCAAAAATCGGATATTTATTGTTACGTTCTTCATCATATAAGAGCATTGCGTCCGCTTGCGCTCTGTTTTCAATCTTCATAACTTTATCCTGATACATAAAGTAGTTACCGAGTAAATTACGTTTAGACTGGAACATACATGTCATACCATGAACTTGTACTTCAATTTCTACATTTGCATGTGCTTTAATGTTTAAAACTTCTTCCAGCGATAATTCTCGTGCAAGTACCGCGCGATTCGCCCCACGTTCACCCCAGTAATTACACTGGAAATAATTCGTTACGAGCGTCTCCTGATTCCACTGCAATGGAATTGTATTCCCAAGTTCACGTGCATACATCACAATTGCCGGGTCACCGAAAGTAATCGCATCGATATCCAATGTATGCAAATACTTCATATAGTCTTCTACATCATCAAGATGTTCATTATGGAATAAGCCATTTACTGCGACATAAACTTTCTTTCCATGTGCGTGAATTTTCTCTGCAGCAAGTTTTACTTCTTCACGATTAAATTCTCCGGCAAGTCTTAAGCCAAACTTTGACTCACCGATTAAAAATGCATCTGCACCTGCTTCAATTAATGCATCAATATGTGTTAATGATTTCGGTGTAACTAATAATTCTGTCATTGTGTTCTCCTTTATTTCTTAATTGATATACTCATGCCATCGCCGATATCAAGAAAGTTTGTATCATAATCCGGGTGTTCACTTAACCACGCATTATATTTTTCGATTTTACGTACCATTTGTTTAATATTTCTACTGCGGACTATTTCGATATTACCGACAAAATCATGATATAAAATGTTATCCGTAATAATTAAGCCACCTTGCTTTACGAGTGGACTATACAGTTCAAAAAACTTCATTGACTGTGCTTTTGCCGCATCGATAAACAATATATCATACTGTTTATCATTTACATCATGAAATGCTTCCAGTGCATCTTTAAATATTGGTCTGATCTGCTTCGAATTGAACGCCTCAAAATTTCGCAACGCTGTTTCATACATCGTTGCATTGCGTTCAATCGTCGTCACATGAATCGCATCATTTACTGATGCAAAATGTAGTGCACTATAACCAATCGCTGTTCCGATTTCAAGGATTGATTGTGCTTTATGAATTCGTATCAATTGTTTAACAAATTCTACAGAAATCTTATCCATGATCGGCACTTCATTGTCAATTGCATATTGTATTAACGTATCTATATCATTTACTGGATTTAAATTACTGATATATGTTGCTTCTTTAATCATTTAAACAATCCTTTAACGAAAAAATTACCAACCACACGGCTGGTAGTAGAAAATTTATTTTCAAAGTATTGTATCACATTTTAGTAGAAAATGTAATAGGTAATTGTAGAACGAACATTATGTATATAATTAAAATCCGGTCAATGACGTTTCGTCACCATCCGGATTTTAATTATTAATTTTGTACACTATCGATATGTTTATCCTTTTTCTCTAAATGTTCATCTAATGTTTTAGAGAAATAGTTTTTTCCATCTTTATCTGCTAAGAAGTATAAGTAATCCGTTTTCGCCGGGTTTAGTACACTTTCCATAGATGCAATACCGCTCGTTGCAATTGGTCCTGGTGGTAATCCTGGGTGAATGTACGTATTATATGGCGATTCAACTTTCAAGTCAGCTTCATATGTTACTGCTTTATGCTTACCAAGCGCATATAAAACAGTCGGATCGGTTTGCAGCGGCATTTCTGGGTTCTCACCCATACGGTTAATAAATACTGAAGCAATTTTAGCACGATCTGTAAGACCTGTTGCTTCACGTTCAACGAGTGAACTGAATGTTAAAAACTCATGGAACGTAAGCTTTCTCTCTTTACCTGCTTCAGTAATATTGATGCCACCGTACTTATCCCATAAAGGAAATGCATGATGTTCCATTGCAGTAAGCATTTTATCTACTACTTGTTCAATCGTCGGATTTTCTTCTGTAAAATCATACGTTGCTGGGAATAAGTAACCTTCAAGTGGTGTTTTAACATCTTTTTTCAGTACATCATCTGAAATTAGTTTCGGATGTTTTTTCATCATCTTCTTCACGAACGTTTTATCGTTTACAGTTTTCATAAAATCTTCTTTAGAAATATCTGTCTTCTTAGACACGATTTCTGCGATTTGATCCATCGTAATCCCTTCAGGAATATTCATCTTGAATAATACCGGAAGATATACTTCACCTTTTTGCAGACTTTTTGCAATTTGTTCATAAGTCATAGAAGGTGAAAATTCATAATTGCCAGCCTGGAAGTTTGAAATATTATTAAACTTTAAGTAATACTTAAACATCTTGCTGTTTTTAATAATTTTCTTTTTCTCTAGCTTTTCTCCAATCATCGATGCCGACTCACCTGGTAGTACTTGTACTTTCGTTACTGACTTGTTACCAGGATCAAGCGGTCTCTGACTTGCATTAAAATATAGAAACCCTGCAATACCTAATATAACAGCTCCTAATAAAATAATACCTATGATAATAGAAGAAAGCAGTTTAGAGAAAGTTTTCGTATCTCTAATCTCTTTATTCCTGTTTGTCATTACAGTCTCCTTCTATTATTCGCCGTCAAAATTAGTATTAACAACTTCCTCAATCATATCCCATTCTTCATCTGTTTCAACAGGTAATAATTTACCACCTTCACCATCTTCACTTGGCTCGTTGATCATAGGAATTAATTCAATTTCTTCATCCTCATCTGCGCCTTCTTCAGCTAAGATAATGTAAGTTTTCTCAAATTCTGGGTGATAAAATTCTAAAAGCTTGCGGTATAATACTTCGTTACCTGCTTCATCAAATAAAGTTAATAATTCCTCTTCGTTATTAATATCTAAAGTCCCGTTGTTTAATTCGTTATTTTCTGTCATGTTTATCATCCTTTTCTATTTAGAGTTTAAGTATCCTTGCAGTATAAAAACTGCTGCCATCTTATCAATGACTTGTTTACGTTTTTTTCTCGACACATCAGCTTCAAGCAAGCTTCTTTCTGCACCGACAGTTGAAAGGCGCTCATCCCACATTACTATTTCAAGTGCAGGACATGCAGACTTTAATATTTCACTGAAGTGCAGTGAAGCTTCTCCACTAGGTCCAATCGTGTTGTTCATATTCTTCGGCAATCCAATTACCGCTGTCGTTACATTATGTGTTTCAATTATTTCTTTCAGTGCATCTATTCCATAATCTTCATTCGCTTCATCGATACGGAGTGTTGTCAAACCTTGTGCTGTCCATCCCATCGCGTCACTTAAAGCAACGCCGATTGTCTTTGAACCGACATCTAATCCTATAGATTTATTCATTTGTTTTCTCAGCGCTAATATAGCTTGAAACGAGTTGCTCCATAATTTCGTCACGATCTAATCTGCGAATCTGATTACGTGCATCATTATGTCTTGGAATATAAGCTGGATCACCTGATAGTAAATAGCCAACAATTTGGTTGATCGGACTATAACCACGTTCTTCTAACGTGTTGTAGACATTTAATAATACGGTGCGTACTTCTTCTTTCGGTAGTTCTTCGATATTAAACTTCATCGTCTTGTCAAATTCCACTTGAAACACTCCTTTTAGTATGACCTGATACACATTCATCATACTATAGATAACATTTTAATTACAATTGATTAATGTAAGTATTAACGAATTGTAATGCTTTCGTAACGTCTGATGGATTCGGTGCACCACCTTGAGCAGAATCCGGTCGTCCACCACCTTTACCTCCTGTTTCAGCTGCTACTGCTTTAATTAAATCACCGGCTTTTACTTTATCTGTTAAAGCTTTAGGTACGCTTGCCATGTAGCTCAGTTTATCTGTTGCTGCAACTAGGAAAATCACTGCATCCTGAACTTTAGATTTATAGTCATCCATTAGTTCACGTAACATTTTTGCATCCATTACTTCTACTTCTGTACTTAACACTTTAATACCGTTAATTTCTACAACATTATCCGCTATATTCCCCATCTTAAGCGATGAAATTTCTTTATTTAATTGAACGATTTGTTTTTCCTGTTCTTTAATATGTGAAGTCATTTCATCTACTTTTTCAGTTAACTGTTCTTTAGATTTCACTTTTACTACTGGTAACAAGGCGTCAATTGTCTGAACATACTCTGATAAATAATTAAACGCTGCTTTACTTGTTACTGCTTCTATACGGCGTACACCTGCACCTGTGCCTGATTCAGAAACAATTTTGAACAATCCAATTTCTCCGGTGTTACGCACGTGAACACCACCGCATAACTCTATTGAATAATCACTCATTTCAACAACACGCACTACGTCGCCGTACTTTTCGCCGAATAATGCCATCGCACCTTTCGCTTTCGCTTCATTAATCGGCATTTCATTAATTTCAACTTGAATGTTCTGCCATATTTTTTCGTTAACAATCTGTTCAACTTTCGCAATTTCTTCTTTCGTAACTGGTCCGAAATGAGAGAAGTCGAAGCGTAAACGTTCTGGTGTTACTAATGATCCTGCCTGGTTAACGTGGCTACCGAGCACATCCTTTAATGCCTGATGCATTAAATGTGTTGCACTATGGTTTTTTATGACAAATGTTCTAAATGATGCGTTAACTTCTGCTTTCACTTCAGATTTAGTAACTTTTCCGAAACGTACTTTACCAGTATGTAAGTTTTGACCATTCGGTGCTTTCGTAACTTCCGTCACTTCGATTTCAAAACCTTCACCTGTAACAATTCCTGTATCAGCTACTTGACCACCACTCACAGCATAAAATGGTGTTTCTTCTAATACGAACTGAATTTCAGAACGGTCATCAGCTTCTTCTACTTCAACACCATCCTGCAGTAATGCACTCATCACTGTTTGTGCTGTTAACGTGTCATATCCGACGAACTTGCTTTCAACATTAATGTTTGATAATACTTCGTTTTGAACTTGCATACTTTGTGTTTTCTGACGTGCTTCACGAGCACGCGTACGTTGCGCTTCCATTGCAACTTCGAATCCTTCATGATCAACTTTCACACCCGCTTCTAAAGCAAGTTCTTCTGTCAATTCAACAGGGAAACCGAATGTATCATATAATTTGAATACATCTTCACCCTTTAATACATTGTCGGAAGCTTTTGCACTTTCTTTCAATGCATTAAACTGAACTAATCCTTCTTCTAACGTCTCATGGAAACGGTCTTCTTCTGATTTTACAACTTTCTTAATAAAATCTTTATTTGAATCAACATCCGGATAATAAGGTTTCATGATTGATGCAACGATGTCTACAAGTTCATACATAAATGGTTTATTAATATCAATCTTCTGTGCAAAGCGCACTGCACGACGTAACAAGCGACGTAAAACATATCCGCGACCTTCATTTGAAGGCAGTGCCCCGTCTCCTATTGCGAAACTAACAGTACGAATGTGGTCTGCGATAACTTTGAATGCAACATCATCCTCTTTGTTGTCGCGATACTTGCGGCCAGAAATGCGTTCTGTCGCTTCAATGATCGGCATAAATAAATCCGTATCATAGTTTGTCGGAACATCTTGAGAGATTGACGCCATACGCTCTAATCCCATACCAGTATCTATGTTTTGCTTAGGCAGTGGAGAATACGTGTGATCAGGATTGTGGTTAAATTCTGAGAATACTAAATTCCATACTTCTAAATAGCGTTCGTTTTCGCCGCCAGGATACATCTCTTCTGCCGGATCATTTTGTCCGTAACTTTCTCCGCGATCATAGAAAATCTCTGTATTCGGTCCACTTGGTCCTTCACCGATATCCCAGAAGTTACCTTCAATACGTGTGATACGATCATCAGTTAAACCAATTTCATTCACCCATAAATCATATGCTTCTGTATCTTCAGGATGAATCGTTACATATAATTTTTCAGGCTCAATTGCCATCCATCGTTCGCTCGTTAAAAATTCCCATGCGAATAAAATTGCTTCTTTTTTAAAGTAATCTCCAATTGAGAAATTCCCAAGCATCTCAAAGAACGTATGGTGACGTGCTGTAAATCCAACGTTCTCAATATCATTAGTACGAATTGATTTTTGTGCATTCGTAATTCTCGGATTTTTCGGAATTACACGTCCATCAAAATATTTCTTAAGTGTTGCTACACCTGAGTTAATCCATAAAAGTGTATCATCGTCTATCGGCACTAGTGGTGCTGACGGTTCAACCATATGTCCTTTTTCTACAAAGAAATCTAAATACATTTGTCTTATTTCAGCAGCTGTTAATCGTTTCATCTTATCTTCTCCTTTAGTTTAAAAAAAATACACATTCGCCCTATAAAAGGGACGAACGTGTTCGCGGTACCACCCTAGTTATGACAAAGTCATCACTCATTCGTTATTCACTTACGATCATCAAAGTAGCTTCAGCAAATGTACGTCATATCTTTCACCGGCCGATATGTCTCTAAAAAGTACCGTCTGCTTACTCATCTTTAATGTTTACTGAATTACATAAATTATAAAAAATTAAGCATTAATCGTCAACTCATAAAATCATATGGTGAAATTTCCCCCATATTAATCATCGGATCAACAAGGTGCATATTGTTTTCTGTCATCTCACCGACATTAAACGGTAGTGCATTTCCACTGCGTTTATCATGAATATTATCTTCATCTTCAGTTTTGAAATAATCTATCAGAAACTGATAGAAGCTCGTAAATCTAGCGTTTCCGATACGTTTAATCCCTTCATTAAACGCCTGTACATCCCCACAAAATATAAGCGATTGCTTTGCGCGTGTTAAACCAGTATACAGTATGTTTTTCTGTAACATTCTAAAGTACTGATTGACGACCGGCATGATTACAATCGGGAATTCTGATCCTTGTGATTTATGGATAGAACAGCAGTATGCGTGCGTAACTTCCATTAAATCTGCTTTCGTATATGTTACTTCACTCCCGTCATAATCTACAATTACAACATCTTTATTGAGCGCATTCTCTGCTGCCATAAAAATACCTGTCACTTCACCGATATCTCCGTTAAATACATTGTCCTCTGGCCGATTGACAAGTTGCAGTACTTTATCACCAGTTCTGAAATATAAGTCGCCAAACTGCAGTTCACGCTTTTTCTCATCATTTGGATTTAATATTTCCTGCAGCACTTTATTCAATGCTCGTATACCGGCTGGCCCTCTGTATATCGGCGCGAGCACTTGTATATCGCGCATATCATATCCTTTTTTTACTGCACTGCGTACAATTTTCTCTATTACTTCCGGAATTTGATTGCTTGAGCACGGTATAAAACTTCTATCATTATAACGCTTCGTAATATCAAATGGCTCATTACGTTTAATTTGATGCGCAAGCTCAACGATAGATGAGCCTTCCTGCTGTCGGTACACTTCATTCAGTTCAATTTGCGGCATAATTTGTGCATCAATCATATCTTTAAATACTTGTCCTGGTCCGACTGAAGGTAACTGGTCCTGGTCACCGACAAAGATAATCTGTGCATCGTTTGGCACTGCTTTCATAAGCTGAAACATAAGCCACGTATCAACCATCGACATTTCATCGATAATGACGAGCTTCGCTGTTATCTCAGTTTCAAGAACATCATCAGGTTTATTCTCTCTCGTCCAGCCAATTAATCTGTGTATTGTCGTCGCTTCAAGTCCTGTTGATTCCTGAAGACGCTTTGAAGCACGACCTGTAGGTGCTGCAACTACAATTGGGAAATCCTGTCCATCATAATCATCATAATCAAGGCTTAAGCCATGAAGCTCAGCATATAAATTAACGATACCACGTACGACAGTCGTTTTCCCTGTACCAGGTCCTCCTGTTAAGATCATCAGTTTTGAATTCATCGCAGTAACGAGCGCATCTTTCTGACGTTCTGCATAACTTACTTCAAACAGTGATTCCAGTTCCCCGATTGCAAGCAGCACTTCAGACTGTTCAAACTGCTTAACTTGCTCTTTATGATTCATTAATCGATGCAATATCTGGACAGCTTTCGTTTCAGAGTAAAAGAGGCTCGGAATATAAATGTTCTTTTCATGATTAACAAGTTTGTGTTCCTCAGTCAGCTCAGTAAGTGCAATTACGAGTTTGTCGGGATCAACTTGACTACCATTTTTCGTCAGTAAATTAAAGCTCGTTTCAAGTAATACTTGATCTGGAATATAAGTATGTCCATTTTGAATTGAAGCTTGTTCAATCGTAAAAATCAGTGCTGCTTTCAGACGTTCGGGATGATTGTTATCAATACCTAGCTTACCTGCTAGTTCATCTGCCTTATTAAACCCGATTCCGTCAATATCTATGACGAGCTGATACGGGGATTCATTAATGATTTTTAATGTGTCTTCCTTATAAAACTGATAAATCTTCATCGCAAGCTGTGGCCCGAAACCAAATTCATTCAGCTGAATCATAATTTTCTCAATTGCCTGATTATCATATATCGTATTATATATTAAGTCTTTTTTCTCATCAGATAACTTCGGGATTTGGTCAAGACTCTTTTTATCATCAAGTATGATGTTTAATGCATCTTCTCCGAGCACTTCAACAATCGTTCTTGCCGTTTTCTTACCGACACCTTTAAACAAATCACTCGATAAATAATGAATAATACCGTCACGTGACTGAGGCATATCCTTCTCAAACTTATCTGCCTGTAACTGCTTTCCGTACTTCGGATGCGTTACAATCTTACCTGTAAACGTATATGTATCACCTTCAGCAATTTGCGGGAGATAACCTGTAATCGTAGCATCATCATCGAAATCTTCGTTTGATTCAATCACTTCTGCTTTTAGCACAGTATAGAAATTATCATTGTTATAAAATAATATTCTCGTTATTGTCCCTTTAACAAAGGATTGCTCAAACAAAGTCATATTTTCCAATGCTACTCCTCCTTTAGTAATTCAAATTGCTTTACAGCATGACCTGCAAGCATATGGTCCGGACTTACCTTTAAAACACTTTTAAAACCTTCTATCGCATTATCTGCATCTTCGTCAATCATATATTGAGCGAGCGTTAAATTATATAATGCATCCGCATGATTCGCATCCTGATCCATAACACGCTGTAACATATTCACAGCATCACGATACATACTCAGCTGACACATGACTAGTCCATACTGGAATGCAATTTCAGTATCCATATTATTTAGTTCATGCGCACGCATTAAATAAGGCAAAGCGCTATTCATGTCACCTAAATTAACGAATGACATGCCGAGCATATAATATGTATCCGCATCCTGTAGTTCATTTGCAACCGCCTTCTGATACAGTTTCACCGCTTCATCAAAACGCTCTGCATTATAATAAATATTCGCTAAACCGTAATATGCACCACCATGCTCCGGATTAACAGTAATCGCTTTCTGGAAGAAACGCTCTGCTTCTTCAAGTTTACCTGTATCAAACAAAATCGTACCAACATTAATATAGTGTGTTACCTCTTTTGGATCTGACTCAATTGCTTCAAACAGCAACTTTAACGCTTCTTCATAATTTTTATTTTTAATTAATTCCATTAACTGATTATCATTCATTGTATTACCTCCAAATAATAATATTATATCAAATTCCATCACAATAAATGAAATAACTGAATAAAATAATTTAAACAAAAAAAGAAGACAAAATTGTCTTCTAATTCTGAACTACATATTCTAATTGTCCTGACGTCTTATAAACGTCATCAATTGTTGCACCGCCGAGACAGACTTCTCCGTCATAAAACACAACAGCTTGTCCCGGAGTTATAGCACGAACCGGTTCTGCATACGTTACTTTAATTGTATTGTCATCAATTTTTTCAACAGTAACTTTCGTATCTTTCTGACGATATCTAAACTTTGCAGTACATTCTAGTGGTGTCGATAAATCAACAGGGTTTACAAACGATACATCTGATGCGATTAAGTAATCACTGTATAACGCTTCATGATCAAATCCTTGTTCAACATATAAAACGTTATCTTTTAAGTTTTTACCAACGACAAACCAAGGGTCTCCGTCTCCACCGATTCCTAATCCGTGACGCTGTCCAATCGTATAGTACATTAGTCCACTATGCGTCCCCATCAATTTACCATCTAACGTCTGCATTTCACCATTTTGTGCTGGTAAATATCCACTTAAAAATTCTTTAAAGTTGCGCTCTCCGATAAAGCAAATACCTGTCGAATCCTTTTTCTTTGCAGTTGCTAAATCATGTTTCAGTGCAATTTCACGCACTTCAGGCTTTTGAAGATGTCCGAGTGGGAACATGACACGTGATAATTGTTCATGCGTTAATTGGTTTAAGAAGTATGTCTGATCTTTGTTATTATCAACACCGCGCAGCATTTCAACACCGTTTTCTGTACGTCTTACTTGTGCATAGTGTCCTGTTGCAACATAATCTGCACCAAGTTTCACTGCATGCTCAAGAAATGCTTTAAATTTAATTTCTTTATTACACATCACGTCAGGGTTTGGTGTACGACCTTTTTTATATTCATCTAAGAAGTACGTAAATACTTTATCCCAATACTCCTGTTCAAAGTTTACTGCGTAATATGGTATATCAATCTGGTTACAAACACGTATAACATCTTCATAATCTTCAGTCGCCGTACAAACACCAAACTCATCTGTGTCATCCCAGTTCTTCATAAATATACCGATAACGTCATATCCTTGTTCTTTCAGCAGGAGCGCTGTAACCGAGCTATCAACGCCACCACTCATACCAACTACTACTTTTGTTTTACTGTTATCCATATTATCAATCCTTAATTTTTATAAATTTCCTGTATACTTTGTGCAATAAAATCAATTTCTGCTTCCGTCATCGTAAATGAGAAGCTAAAGCGAATTGATTGTTTCGTTCGTTTATCTTCACCAAACATTGCTGTAAGTACATGCGATGGTTCAATACTGCCTGCAGTACATGCTGATCCACTTGATACATATACTCCAGCCATATCTAAACGTGTTAACATAATCTCTACATCACTAAAAGGGAAGTAAAGATTAATAATATGCGGTAGCTGATTGTTGACATCTCCATTAACTTCGAATGGAATTTCGCGTTCAGTTAACGCAGTCATAAAGTAGGCCTTTAAATTTACGAGCTTCACATTGCGTTCTGTCATGCATTCGTGTGCTTCTTTAATCGCTTGTGCCATTCCAAGTATATATGGAATGTTTTCCGTACCTGCACGACGTTTCGTTTCCTGTGATCCTCCAAGCTGTTGATATTCTATATCTACGCCTTGTTTTACAAAGAGAATACCGACACCTTTTGGACCATATAATTTATGCGCTGTTAACGTGAATAAATCAATATTCAGCGCACGAAAATCAAGCGGCATATGGCCGACTGCCTGTACACCATCCGTATGAAATAACGCCTGATGACCCTTTAACAATTCACCAATTTCGTCAATGGGCTGAATTGCGCCAACTTCATTATTCCCGGTCATAATAGAAACGAGTATCGTGTCGTCGCGTAATGCATGCTTTAAATCTTCTATACTAATAACACCATTCTGATTAACGGGTAAGTATGTCACTTCAAACCCATCTTGTTCTAATTTTTCAAAGACGTGCAGTACAGCATGATGTTCAATTTGAGAAGTAATAAGATGCTTACCATTATGCTGGTGACGATATGCCGCCCCTTTAATCGCTGTGTTATTTGATTCTGTAGCGCCACTCGTAAAGATAATCTCTTTCGCGTCGACATTGAATTCACGTGCAATGTTTCGACGTGCATCGTCTAACAACTTACGTGCATCTCGACCAACTGCATGAATACTAGAAGCATTCCCGAACTGTTTAGTAAGTCCATCATATATAACTTGTGCTACAGTTGGAGAAACATGCGTCGTCGCAGCATAATCTGCATAAACTTTCATATTGAACATCCTTTCTATTTTTTCAATAACTTATATTAACACCCTTTGCATAAAAAAACTATAGTAACAACTTAATTGTATAATATATGTCACTTTAAGCAAATTTCTATTCATCGTTGCAAATGGAGTGTTAAACTAGCGATACATGAATAACAGTAGGAGGAATTACATTGGTAAATATTAAATTACCTGTTTCAATATTAAATTTAGCACCTGTCAGAAAAGGTTCGACGAATAAAGAAGCAGTAGAACAAATGACAGCACTCGCTCAACTTGCAGAAGAACTTGGATACAGAAGATACTGGATAGCAGAACATCACAATACCCCAAACTTAGTCAGCTCTGCAACGAGTATATTAATCAGTCACGTATTGCAGCATACAAATACTATTGAAGTCGGTTCTGGTGGCATAATGTTACCGAACCATGCACCACTAGTCGTGGCAGAACAATTCGGAACACTTGCTACAATTTATCCTGACCGAGTAAGTTTAGGACTTGGACGTGCACCTGGAACAGATATGATGACCGCAAGTGCATTGCGACGTGATCGACACGACAGTGTATACACTTTTCCGGATGAAGTAAAAGACCTGCTCCAATATTTTGGACCAGAAGAAAAACAAGGATTTGTTAAGGCATATCCAGGTGCAGATACAAATGTTCCGATTTATATATTAGGTTCATCTACAGACTCAGCACACTTAGCAGCACGATTAGGACTGCCATATGCATTTGCATCGCACTTTGCACCTGAACAGATGAAAGAAGCGATACAAATATACAGAAATTTATTTACACCGTCAGCATTTTTAAAAGAACCGTATGTAATGGTCGGAACAAATGTAATTATCGGAGAAACAGATGAAGAAGCAGAGTACTTAGCAACAACAATGCACCAAATGTTTTTAAGTATCATTCGAAATGCACGCATACCGATGCAACCACCTGTAGAAAATATGGACGCATTATGGAGCCCACAGGAAAAATTAATGGCAATGTCACGCACAGCGACTGGGTTTATCGGTTCAGAAACTACAGTGAAGAGACAGCTCGAAACATTTCAGGAAGAATTTAATGTAGATGAGTTTATTGCCGTAAGTTATATATATGACATTGAAAAACAACATGAAAGTTATCGTAAGTTTAAAGCACTAACTTCATAAATAAAACTCCCGGATCATGGATTCGGGAGTTTTATTTATGTGTTGGGGTTGTGTTTGTGAACTGGGTGGACGTCCTTGAGATTTGTATGTGGACTGACGATTGTAAGTGGCGAATTTGCTCGTTGTTCGGCACCTGGCACTCATAATTAGCTGTCACTACGCTCCTAGGTGGCGAACTTTTACGATGTTCGACACCTGGCACTCCTTTATAGCCGTTACGCCGTTCCTAGGTGACGAACTTTTAAATTGTTCGGCATCTGGCACACCTGAATAGCTGTCACTACGCTCCTAGGTGGCGAACTTTTACGATGTTCGGCACCTAGCACACCTGAATAGCCGTTACGCCGCTCCTAGGTGACGAACTTTTAAATTGTTCGGCACCTAGCACACCTGAATAGCTGTCACTACGCTCCTAGGTGGCGAACTTTTACGATGTTCGGCACCTGGCACTCATAATTAGCTGTCACTACGCTCCTAGGTGACGAACTTTTACGATGTTCGGCACCTGGCACTCATAATTAGCTGTCACTACGCTCCTAGGTGACGAACTTTTACGATGTTCGACACCTAGCACACCTGAATAGCTGTCACTACGCTCCTAGGTGGCGAACTTTTACGATGTTCGACACCTGGCACACCATTAACTCAAACACGCTCACCATTATATATAGAACATATACCCTTCTATCGGATTGCTCTCATTATAATGCATTAAGTCATACAAAGTCGTTTCATCCAGCACTTTCTTCACGGCATCACGAATATTAATCCATAACTGTTTCTGTGCCGGCGGTTCATCTTCAATCCCCTCAACTGGTGTAATCGGTCCTTCTAATAGGCGAATGATTTCGCTCGTCGTCACTTCTTTCGGATGTTTCATTAACTTATAGCCACCTCTTGCACCACGTACACTTTTAATAAGTCCCGCATTTCTAAGTGGTCCTACAAGTTGTTCTAAGTATAAGTCACTTAAATGATTTTCTTCTGCAATCGTTTTTAATGATACAGTTTCACCTTTATCGTATCGTTTCGCAAGCGATATCATTAACGTTAAACCATATCTTCCTTTAGTTGATATTTTCATAATGTAGATGCTCCTTTTCAATAAATCAATTTTATCACATTTTTATTCGAAATAAGGTACACTTTATATGAAAAGGGGCGGATTTTTTTGGAACCACTAGCATATAGAATGAGACCGAATACGATTGATGATATTATCGGACAGACACATCTCGTCGGTCCTCGTGGCATTATTAGACGTATGGTTGAGGCGAAACGTTTATCTTCAATGATATTATATGGACCTCCAGGCATCGGTAAAACGAGTATCGCACAGGCGATAGCAGGTAGTACGAATGTAAAGTTCAGACAACTGAATGCCGTAACGAATAGTAAAAAAGATATGCAGCTTATCGCTGAAGAGGCAAAGATGAGTGGCCAAGTTATTTTGTTACTGGATGAAATTCATCGACTCGATAAAGGAAAACAAGATTTCCTGCTGCCGCATCTTGAGAAAGGTAGCATTATACTCATCGGTGCGACGACGAGTAATCCTTATCATGCGATTAATCCAGCCATTCGCAGTAGAACTCAAATTTTCGAATTATATCCACACGGAGATAACGAAGTAAAGCAAGCATTAACACGTGCATTAAATGATGAAGTGAATGGATATGGTGATAAACATATTCAGATTGATGATGATGCTGTTTCACACTTTGTCCAAAGTGCTGCCGGCGATATCCGAACTGCACTTAATGCTTTGGAACTTGCAATTTTATCTGCACAAGATGATCCTGTTCATATAACGTTACAAGATGCTAAAGACTGTCTGCAGAAGCCAAGTTTTAATTTCGATTCTGATGGTGATATGCATTACGATATAATGAGCGCATTCCAGAAATCTATTCGTGGTAGTGATGTTGATGCAAGCCTTCATTATTTAGCACGCCTTATAGAAGGTGGCGATTTACCTACAATAGCAAGGCGACTGCTCGTCATCAGCTATGAAGATGTCGGACTTGCCTCACCAGGGGCTGGTGCGAGAACACTTGCTGCGATAGAATCTGCAGAGCGGCTAGGATTTCCGGAAGCTCGCATTCCACTTGCGCAAGCTGTAATAGAATTATGTTTAAGTCCGAAATCAAATTCTGGCATTAGTGCGATTGATCATGCACTAAAAGATGTTAAAACCGGTAAAGTCGGTGCGATACCGAAACATTTAAAGGATGCGCATTATCAAGGAGCTAAAGACTTAGGTAATGGTGTCGGCTATAAGTATCCACATAGCTTTGAAAGTGGGTATGTCGTGCAGCAGTACTTACCGGATACGCTTAAACATAAACAATATTATGAACCGAAAACGACAAGTAAAGCAGAACAACAGTTTAAACAAATTTATGACAATATAAAACGACAAAAGCGCTAACCGCTTTTGTCGTTTTGTTTTAGTTTGCTACATCTCTTTTCTTAAATATAACTGCAGTTACGATAATTACGATGAGTAGCGCAACAATGTTGTAAATTAAACTGAAAGTAAACGTCATATCATCAACCGGAAGTGGCGCAATATTATCAATATTATATTGATTCAGTCCCCAGTTCGCCGGCCATAAAAACTTTACGAGTTCAGTTTTACTTTGTAAGAACGTGACAGCAATATCACCGAAGAACAATAACGTAAAAGCGACACCGATACTTAATGAAGTGTTTCTGAACAGTACGGATAGACTAAATGCAATCACTGCAAATATAACAACGTACATATAATCATTTGCAAAATGTCTCATCAGTAATGGCATGAATTCTACCATTTTATATTTCATCTCTTCTCCACTCTTTACAGCAATCTTACTTGTCGGATTCATTTGAGATGTAATAAGACTAATGATGAACTTCACGACATATCCAAATAACAGGAATAAAAATGACGCGATAAATGCAAATATTAATTTTGATGCAAATATTTTAATTCTTGATGCCGGGCGTATTAATAACAGTTTAATCGTGCCTTGCTGATGTTCACGCGACATTAATCCGCCACACATAACTGTGATCATGATTGCGATTAAAGGGATAAAACCATTAATACCGAGCATATCACTATATACATCATTTCCAGCAGGTGGCTGAACATCTTTTTTCAAGTAGAATGACAACTCAGAAATACGACTTTCGTATGTCGCAAGTTTATTATAATCTTCTACTTCCCTATCTTTTTCTTTCTTTTTATTAATTTTTGCAAGTTCCGTCTGCATATCTTTAATATCTTTTTTCACTTCTGTTTTCCAGTTATCACCATACGTTTTATGGTCATACTTCGTTGAACCAAACTGCATCGTCAGTAAAACGGGCAATAACATAAATAAAATAATTAAAGCGAACATCACCCACGTTCCTAGGCGATTGAAATATTTAATCCATTCATTATAAATCAGCTTACCCAATGTGCACACCTCCGTCATTCGTAATATTCATAAAGCGATCTTCAAGTGATACTTTTTCTTTCGTAACACTATATATATCAATATCATCCTTTACGATATTACGGATCAATTCCGGTATATCTTTACTTGCGATATCAATTGTATACGTATCTCCTTCCTGATAATACTGTTTATCAATACGCTTAAAAAATGCCTGTGCACGTTCAGGAGGATATAAGTCTAACGTATGTTTAACAATCGTATCTAATGTTACAGATTGATTGACTTCTTCAATTTGTACCATCTTACCATTTTTAATAATACCGAATCGGTCACACATCAGTTCCATCTCACTCATTAAATGGCTTGAAACGATTACTGACATATTTTCTTCTTTAGCGAGTTTCTTTATGTAGTCACGAATTTCACGAATACCAGCCGGATCTAATCCATTTGTCGGTTCGTCCAAAATTAAAATTTTTGGTTTATGTAATAGCGCCTGTGCCAGACCTAAACGTTGACGCATACCGAGTGAATACTTCTTCACTTTATCCTTTATACGTGACTCGAGCCCGACAAGCTTCACAACACGGTCGATATCAGCTTTCGTTATCCCTTTTTGCATACGTGCAAACTGCTTTAAGTTTTCATAGCCAGATAAAAATGGATAAAGCTCAGGATTTTCTACAATTGCACCGATATCTTTCATTACTTCTGAACGATTTTGCACGACAGACTTTCCAAGTACTTTAATGTCACCTTCTGTTGGTGTTGTTAATCCTACAATCATACGGATTGTCGTCGTTTTACCTGCACCGTTCGGACCGAGGAAGCCAAATACTTCTCCTTTATTTACAGTGAAGTTCAGATCTTTAATAATTTCTTTCTTGCCAATCTTTTTGTGAAGATTAGTGACTTCAAGACTATATTGCTGACTTTCCATAATACACCTCCATCATTTTTCACCACTTAATTGTACTATAGTTATCCATTTAATGCTAAAAATACTAGTAAAATGTCATTAAAAAAACAGCAACCTCAATTGCTGTTTTATTTGTCTTTCACGCGTGTTACAGGAAAATCCTTTAATATATCATTGACGACATAACTTGCACAAATTAAACCTACAGCACTAGGTACAAATGCATTTGATGATGGCGGCATCTGTGCTTTTCGAATATTTGCATCTGGGTTTCCGACATATGATTTCACGTCTTCACGAATAACAATCGGGCTTTCATCTGAGAATACGACTGGAATTCCTTTATAGATTTTTTCTTTACGAAGTTTTGTACGAATAACTTTCGCCATAGGATCCGTATGCGTTTTAGAAATATCCGCAATTTGGAAACGCGTCGGATCCGTTTTGTTGGCAGCACCCATACTTGAAATAATTTTAATGTTGCGTTTCAGACATTCTTTCATGAGGTGAATTTTGTACATAATAGTATCTGATGCATCAACAACATAATCGATATCATATTTGAAGATTTCTTCATACGTTTCATCTGTGTAAAACATATGCAGTGGCGTTACTTTACATTCAGGATTAATCAGTTTAATACGCTCTTCCATCAATGTTACTTTCGACTGTCCTACAGTTGTCGTCAAAGCATGAATTTGACGATTTACATTCGTAATATCTACGTCGTCTTTATCAATCAGTATAATGTGTCCTATATTTGTACGCGCTAACGCTTCTGCAGCGAATGAACCTACACCACCGACACCTAGTATCATAACCGTTTTATTATTTAATGCTTCTAATCCTTCTTTACCATAAGCAAGTTCATTTCTTGAAAATTGATGTTTCATAACTTTCTCCATTCTACATTCATTATATGTATATCCTATCATATTACTCGAATATGTGAACATAAAAAAAGACGAAGAACAAAAGTTCTTCGCCTATACGATAGTATCCAACTGAGCCGTCATTGTATAGTTGATCATTTTGGCCTGATAAATTCAGGTGGGTGCCCTGTTTCTTATTCAGCAAGTCCTCCGTTAGAGGCGTGTGCATCCTATGAAAACCTATTAGGCTCCCTGATCATAGAGTGTTAGGTCAAAATATAAAAACTAATGTCGTACTCTTCAGACACCTATCTTATGTCTTTATAATATCACATAATTATTAAAATGCAAACAAAAACTTTCTAGTTTTCTGAATTTTCAATATTTAATTTAATGTGTAACTCCTCAAGTTGCTTATCATCTACTTTACCAGGTGCATCTGTTAATAAACAAGTTGCACTTGCAGTTTTAGGAAAAGCAATAACATCTCGTAAGTTTGTACGGCCTGATAGTAACATTACCATACGGTCTAAACCTAATGCGATACCGCCATGTGGTGGTGCACCATATTTAAACGCATCCATTAAGAATCCAAACTGCTCCTGCGCCTCTTCGTCACTGAATCCTAACGCTTCAAACATTTTCGCCTGCATTTCCTGATCATGTATACGAATAGATCCTCCACCAAGCTCATAACCATTTAATACAACGTCATACGCATTTGCCTGAACTTTTTCTTTATCCGTTTTAAGCAGGTCAATATGTTCTTTTTTCGGTGCTGTAAACGGATGATGTGCTGCAAAGTAACGATCTAATTCCTCATCATATTCAAATAATGGCCAGTCTGTTACCCATAAGAAGTTGAATTTATTCTCATCGATTAATCCAAGTTCTTTACCGAGTTTGTTACGTAAGTTTGCAAGACTCGCGTTAACGACACTCCATTTATCTGCAACAAATAAAATTAAATCTCCAGTTTCAGCTTTCGTTTCAGCTAATAATTCCGTCACGTGACTTTCTTCAAAGAATTTCGCAATCGGTCCGTTTAAACCTTCTTCGGTCACTTTAACCCACGCTAAACCTTTAGCACCATAAATTTTTGCATATTCCTGTAACGCATCAATATCTTTACGAGAATACTTATCGCTAGCGCCTTTTACTACGATTGCTTTAACTGCACCGCCATTTTCTACTGCACCTTTAAATACTTTAAATTCCATCTTTGAAGCTAATTCATTTAACGTTACAAGTTTCATATCAAAACGTGTATCTGGTTTATCAATTCCATAATCACGCATTGCTTCTTCGTATGTCATACGTGGGAATGGCGTTACAATATCAATACCTTTAACATCTTTCATAATACGTTTTAACATACCTTCATTCATGGCCATAACATCTTCCTGATCGACGAAACTCATCTCAATATCGATTTGAGTGAATTCAGGTTGACGGTCAGCACGTAAATCTTCATCACGGAAACATTTAACGATTTGATAATATTTATCAAAGCCACCAATCATTAATAGCTGTTTAAAGATTTGTGGTGACTGTGGTAATGCATAAAATTCACCTTCCTGTACACGTGAAGGTACTAAATAGTCACGCGCACCTTCAGGAGTAGATTTCGTTAGTACAGGCGTTTCAACCTCATAAAATCCACTTTCATCAAGATAGTTGCGCACTGCACGTGTAATTTGGTGACGCATTTTAAATGTATTTGCTAAAGGTTCACGACGTAAATCTAAATAACGGTATTTCAAGCGTACATCTTCTGAACTATCCGTTTCAGCTTCAATCTGGAACGGAGGTGTTTCAGATTTGTTAATAATTGTTACATCACTCACTTGCACTTCTACTTTACCTGTTTTAATTTTATTATTTATGACCGCTTCATCACGCATCGTCACTTTACCATGAACTTCTATAACATATTCAGAACGGATTGTTTCAGCAATCGCTAAAGCATCTTTTGAGAAGTCAGGATTGAAAACGATCTGAACGACCCCTTCACGGTCACGCAGATCAATAAAAATTAATCCTCCAAGGTCTCGACGTTTTTGTACCCATCCTTTTAGTACGATTTCCTGTCCGATATATGATTCAGTGACTAAGCCACAATAAGTTGTTCTGTTATCCATTTATAACTCTCCTTTAATATAAGATGCAATATCCTGTAGTTGTATCGTTTCACTTTCCCCAGTGTACATCGCTTTAATTTGAATTTCATTCGTTTCAATTTCGTTGCTGCCAAGCACAACTGTATACTTAGCATGTATACGGTCTGCCTGCTTCATCTGACCTTTCATTTTGCGACCGAGATAATCCATATCACAACGTATACCTGCATTGCGAAGTTCAGCGATAATCTTTACTGCTTCCTTCACAGTTTCGGGCATCGTCACAACAAATATATCTACTGATTCTTCAACATCAAGTGCAATGCCTTCTGCTTCTATTGCAAGGAGTAACCGTTCAATACTTAATGCAAAGCCAATTCCTGTTTCTTTAGGACCGTCCAGCATTTCAAGTAAACCGTTATAACGACCGCCACCACATAATGTAGTAATCGCTCCGAAACCTTCCGCTTCACTCATCACTTCAAATGCTGTATGTGTATAGTAATCAAGTCCGCGTACTAAATTCGCATCTTCTACATACGGGATGTTCAGTAAATCTAAATATTGCTTCACTTCTTCATAATAATTTCGTGAATAGTCATTTAAAAAGTCCGTAATTCTAGGTGCTGATTGAACTGCAGGCTGATCACGATCTACTTTACAATCAAGAATACGCATCGGATTCGTATGTAACCTATTTTTACAGTCATCACAGAAATTCTCGATATGTGGTTCGAAATGTTTGATCAGTGCTTGTTTATATTCTTCACGGCTTTCCATGTCTCCGATTGAATTCAGTACAATTTTAATATGCTTTAACCCAAAAGCTTTATAAATGCTGTATACCATATGGATAACTTCCGCATCAATCGCTGGATTTTCACTACCGATAGCTTCAACACCGAACTGAACGAATTGACGGTAACGGCCTTTTTGCTTACGTTCATAACGGAACATCGGACCGTTATAATATAGTTTTACCGGTTGATTTGCATTACCATTCATTTTATTCTCAATATAACTTCTCACTACTGCTGCTGTACCTTCAGGACGCAATGTTAAACTACGATCGCCTTTATCTTTAAATGTATACATTTCTTTTTGAACGATATCTGTTGAATCTCCTACGCCTCGCGCAAATAAATCGGTACTTTCAAACATTGGTGTACGAATTTCTTTATAGTTATAGCTCGCAGCAATTTCGTGTAATTTAGATTCTACAAAACGCCATTTTGCTGTTTCAGCTGGTAATATATCTTGTGTTCCTCTTGGTATATTAATCATCATTATCCTCCTTAAATATAAAAAGTCCCTTATGCATTACGCATAAGGGACGAATTAATCGTGGTGCCACCCAAATTGGTACTCATCAGAATACCCACTTTAGTACATTTAACGCATGTATAACGGCTTTACTTTCATAAAGCAACCTTGTCTATTGTTCAAATATTAATCATTAATCAACTGCTCTCACCAAATGCAGCTGTCTCTATAAATAATAAATTAATACATATAGACTCAAAACGGTTCGTATGAAATTAATATTACGTTTATATTACTAATTTAAATGATTAAAGTCAAGTTAATACGTAAAGTAATTTTTAAGGCCGTCAACGATACTCGTTGTAGTTATTTGACGGTAAATTTCATCATTCATCAGATTTTCATCTGTCGGATTACTAATATAACCGAGTTCCAATAATACAGCAGGTTGTTTCGTCTGACGAATGACCTGGTAGTTTTCCTGTCTGACACCACGGTCTGATAACATCGCTTTTTTCTTTATCGCTAAATGCAGCGTATCCGCAAGAATTTTCTGTGATTCCTTATGATAATAAACAGTAAGACCGTGTGGCACACTACCGTCCAGGGCATCAGCATGTATGCTGATAAAAGCATCTGCTTTTCCTTTTCTGTCACCGAGCTTCACATATTCATCTGTCGTACGCGTCATTACGACCGTTGCACCTTCATCCTTTAACTTATCCCTTAACATTAAACTCGTTTTTAATGTGATTTCTTTTTCTTTCGTACCTTTTTTACTTGAAGCACCCTGGTCTTCTCCTCCATGTCCTGGATCGATAATAATCGTCTTCCCTTTTAAGGGTTGTTCACTCTGAACAAAGTCGCGTTTAATGTCTAGGTTTGTGTGCCATCCGGCGATCCAACCTTTTTTGTCATCGTTGCTTACGAAAAACCACTTTTTTTCTCGTTTTAATATTTTAAAGCTTTCGCCTTTTTCAACTTTGAATATTTCTGGGTACGCAGCGTTCGGTCCAGTTCTCAGTGCATTATCTTCTACCATCGTTAGCGCAGTAGGTTCCGTTTGCTGTTTTGAGTAAATACCAAGACAGATCAGCACGACTAAGATGATCAAAAGCACACCAAGCACCGTGCTCAAACCTTTCATTGTTAACTTTATACGTCTCATATAACTTTACCGTTATGACTTTCAAAAATAATCGTTACAGGGCCTTCATTAATTAAAGCGATATCCATCGTTTCGCCGAAACATCCCTGTACGACATTAATCGATTTTTGTTCTAATAAAACATTAAAGTACTTGTAAAGTTCATTCGCCTCATCCGGTTTCATCGCTTTAGCAAAACTTGGACGATTCCCTTTTTTTACATCTGCATATAATGTGAATTGGGATATTGATAAGATTTCACCACCAACATCCTGAATCGATAAATTCATCTTTTCATTATCATCTTCAAATATTCTCGACTTTACAATTTTTTCAGCAAGTGCCTCGGCATCCGCTTTTGTACTCATTTCATGTACGCCGACGAGCAACATTAATCCACGATTAATTTCGCCAAAATAATCTCCGCTCGTTACAGAAGCATGTTTGACTCTCTGTACAACTATTCTCATAATACACCTCAGTTTAAAGTTCTTGTAACTGTATATATGTCGCCCAGCTGCTTAATTTTTTCCACAACTTTCATGAGTTCAGACACATTACGAACCATTATACTAATATTAATTTTCGCATTCTTATCGATATCTGCTTTACCTGAAACCTGGATTAACGTCACTTTCGTAGCATTTACGGCCTGTAAAACTTCGTTAATCAGACCAAGTCGGTCATAAGCAGTAATTTCCAGATCAACTTGATATGTTTTATTTTCTGATGAAGCGACGACCCATTCAACATCTATCAGGCGTTCTGTTTCGTTTACAACATTCGGGCACTCTGTACGATGTACTTTAACACCGTGGCCCTTCGTAATATATCCAATAATGTCATCACCAGGAATCGGATTACAGCATTTAGAAAGTTTTATCAGCATATTATCCATGCCTTCAACATATACGCCGGATTCTGTCTGAATATTACTTTTCACACTTAGCTGCTTATTAACTTCCTGAACTTGATTCAGTTTTAATTCTTTTTCTTTAACACGCAGTTTCTCTGACAATTTATTAAAGACTGCTGACGCCGTTAAACCACCGAAACCAATCGATGCATATACGTCTTCGACACTTTGGAAGTTGTACTTTTCTACGACAGCACCGATATTTTCTTCCGTTAATATATCTTCTACGCGATAGCCATTTTCTTTAATTTCTGCTTCTATCATAAAGCGACCTTTTTCAACGTTGCTTGAACGGTCCTGCTTTTTGAAGAAACTCTTAATTTTACTTTTTGCGCTTGCACTTTTAACAATCTTCAGCCAGTCACGGCTTGGACCGTACGAATGTTTAGACGTTCTGATTTCGATAATATCGCCAGTAGAAAGCTCGTAATCAATCGGAACAATCTTACCATTAACTTTCGCACCAATCATCTTATTTCCAACTTCACTATGTACAGCATATGCAAAGTCAATCGGAACTGCACCGATCGGTAACTCGACAACATCTGAAGCTGGTGTAAATACATAAACTTTATCGCTTTGTAAATCATACTTCAGTGATTCCATAAATGCTTCTGCATCCGGAGATGTAGAATCTGCTTCTTCGATTTCCTGCATCCAGCTCATCTTTGATAAACTTTTCGCTTCATCCGGATTGACGAGTGTTTTCCCTTCCTTATATGCCCAGTGTGCAGCAACCCCATGTTCAGCAATTTCATGCATTTCATACGTGCGGATTTGAATTTCTAGTGGATCGCCATTTGGACCTACGACAGTCGTATGTAATGATTGGTACATATTCGGTTTAGGCATCGCAATATAATCTTTAAATCGTCCAGGCATCGGTTTCCATAATGTATGTACTAAACCAAGCACTGCATAGCAATCTTTAATGCTATTTACGATGACACGAATTGCTAGTAAATCAAAAATTTGATCGAACTGTTTCTTTTGTTTGATCATTTTTCGATAAATGCTGTAAATATGTTTTGGGCGACCTGTGATTTCACCGTCAATCCCTGTAATCTGCATTTCTTTATGAATATTCTCGATTGCATTCTCAATATATGATTCACGTTCGCTTCTTTTCTTTTTCATCAAGTGAACAATTCTGAAGTATTGAATACTATCTAAATATCTGAGTGAAATATCTTCAAGCTCCCATTTAATTGTATTAATACCGAGGCGGTGTGCAAGAGGGGAATATATTTCAAGTGTTTCTTTCGCGATACGCACTTGTTTTTCATGAGGCATCGCCTTTAAAGTACGCATATTATGTAATCTGTCTGCAAGTTTAACAAGAATAACACGTACATCTTTTGCGATAGCGATAAATAACTTTCTATGATTCTCTGCCTGCTGTTCAGCTTTTGAGCGATACTTAACCTTTTCAAGCTTGGTCACACCATCTACAATGTATGCGACTTCTTTATTGAACATATCCTTTAAATCTTCAAATGTATATGGCGTGTCCTCTACTACATCATGCAAAAATCCTGCAACGATTGTCGGACCGTCTAATTTCATTTCTGCAAGTATACCCGCAACCTGTATAGGATGCATGATATATGGCAGTCCATTTTTACGGAATTGTCCTTCGTGAGCTTTTTCAGCAAGTTCATAACTTTTAACGACAAACTGATAGTCTTTATCTGATAAGTAACTTCTCGTCATTGCAAGCACATCATCTTTAGTATATGGATATTCGTTATTCATCCTATCACCTCCTAAGCTATAATGTATTAATAATACTATAATTTATGTATAAAATAAATCAATTAAAAAAGAATAAGTGTTATACTTATCCTTTTTTAATCCATTATTCTGCTTCATATGCAACTAAAGAAATCACATCGTACCCTTTAAGTTTCTCCATACCGTTTAAATATTTTAAGTCGATAATGAATGCGATACCTGCAACAATACCACCAAGAGACTCAACAAGCTTAATTGTCGCTTCAATTGTACCTCCAGTTGCAAGTAAATCATCTGTTATTAAAACACGCTGACCCGGTTTAATTGCATCTTTATGCATTGTTAAAACATTGCTGCCATATTCAAGGTCATATTCGTAAGTAATAACTTCTCGCGGTAACTTACCCTTTTTTCTTACCGGAGCAAATCCAATATTCATTGCATATGCAACTGGACATCCGATAATAAATCCACGTGCTTCAGGACCTACAACGATATCCACCTGCTTTTCCTTTGCATATTCAACAATTTGATCAGTTGCATATTTATATGCAGCGCCGTTGTCCATAATTGTTGTTATGTCTTTGAAATTTACTCCTGCTTTAGGCCAGTCTTTTACTTCTGTAATATATTGTTTTAAATCCATTATGTGCCTCCTGGGAACTATTCGTTATTCGTTAAGATAAATTGTTTTAATTCATCAAATGATGAAAACAATAGCTTACTTTCTAATTTTAACTGATTTAATCGTGATTGATAAGTACTTGCACTCAATAAATCAACCTTTTTATTAACTTCCTGTTTTTTAATATGATGCCCATCTTTTACGACAAGTCCGAGTTCTGCATAAACATCAAACATAAATAATAGCGTGTCCGGTGAAACTTTAATCGCCTGAAGTAAATAACCACCGTCTTTTTGTAAATCAATATGTGGTTTAATCATGATGCATTTATATAGTTGTTTAAACTTTTCAGATGTTGGCATCCCTTCAAAATACAGCTGCTTTTGTGTATGGAAGATAAAGTATATAAATGTCGCATCGAGACTATTATATGTTGTTAAAAATTCACTTTCATCTTGTGGTAAATCCCTGAAGATTACTTTATCATAACCTATCACAGACTCACCGTAGTAATAATAATGTTCGTTTAACTTACTTTTACCGGGATGAATAATAAAGGCAGCATGTTCATCTTTTAAAAACTTATAAGTATTTGGATGTACATTTCTAAAGTCAATCATCTGCATATCTTCGACTTTAATATGCTGTACAATCATTTGCGGTTGTAAATTTCCATTCCATTCATTCAATTGTAATGTTCCGGCAAGATTGACGTAACTGCCAGCAGGAAGTGCATTCATTCTGGAACCTTCATTCCACATTAATGCATTGAGTGTGTGATGCACGGTCATCTTCAAATGTGCCTGATTTTGACCAATTTGTTTAATATCCGTAATTTCAGCATTCATGAGTGATAATAACGGTGCACTGAAGTCTGTACCGAACGGTCTTAATTTATCAAGGTCATTAATATTCTTCACTGTTATATCAGCCATTTCTATCGCTGCATCAATGTCGATTTCCTGAATAATTTCTCCTTCAAATTGCATATCTAAATAATCATTTAGTTCCTTTTCAAGCTGTTCTATGTTTTCAATTGGTAACGTCATCCCTGCTGCCATATGATGGCCACCAAACTTGGAAATGAGATTTCGTGAATGATCGAGACTATCATACATAGATACTTGAGGGATACTTCTTGCAGATCCTTTCGCATAGTCATTATCATAATCGATGTTCAAAACGATAGCCGGCAGATGGTATTGTTCTGTAATTCTGCTTGCGACAATACCGAGCACACCTTCATTCCATCCTTCTTTCGCAACGACGATAAAACGATTGCCATTCGCAATTTTTTCTTCAACGTCAATAATGGCCTGTTCGGTAATTGCTGATACAATCTCTTTTCGCTCAGTATTAAATTGATTTACTTGTTCACTCATCCATATCGCTTCATCTTCATTATCAATTTGTAAAAGTTCACAAGCTAATCTCGCATCATCAAGCCTGCCGACTGCGTTAAGTCTCGGACCGATAATAAAACCTACCGTTTCCTCATTAATTTCTCCTTTGAACGATGCTTGATCTAATAATGCTTTTAAACCGGGTGGCGTATGCGCATTTAGCGCTTTAAGACCACGTTTCACAAGCACACGGTTTTCACCCGTTAACGATACAAGATCGCTTATCGTTCCAATTGCAACAAATCCAAGTATATGCTCATTTTGTGTACCGGTTAGCGCACAGCCAAGTTTGTAACTGACGCCGACACCTGCTAAATGATGAAAAGGATAATTGCCTTCAGGATGCATCGGATGCAAAATTGCATATGCCTCTGGTAATGTGTGACCAATTTCGTGATGATCCGTTATAATAACATCCATTCCTAGTTCATTTGCAACATTAATTTCATGATGTCCCTGTATTCCGTTATCGACTGTAATAATTAATGAAACACCAGCTTCATGCGCTTCACGGAATGCAGCTTCATTTGGACCGTAACCTTCTGTAAATCGATTCGGAATGTACCATCCGACATTCGCACCGATTGATTTCAGGCAGTCAATGAGTACTGTAACACTCGTCACGCCATCTGCATCGTAATCTCCATATACGAGAATCATTTCATTATTATTAATGGCACTTTTAATGCGTTCCACAGCTTTATCCATCTGGAACATTAAAAATGGATCATGTATGTCATCCGCGATAAAAATATCGTGTAAAGCTTCGTCTGAAAAGATATTGCGTGATTCCAGAATTTTCTTATTAATATCTGTTATATTATATTTCTTAACTAACGCTGCAGGAATTGTATCTACAGGTTGCTTGACTGTCCATACAGTTTTATCCACGACAATCCCCCTATATTAATGCCTTTTCATTTATTTATCTATTTCTTGTAACAGTTCATAAAAAATTTCAATTGCATCAAAGATCACGGTCTTATCCAGATTCATTTCAGGATGATGCAATCCATGCTCCATATTACACCCAATTCCGAGCATTGTCGACTTGATATTCGGCATAGCATACGTATAGTTATGAAAGTCTTCTGCACCTGGAGTATAAATTGTATCTACACATTCAAATCCTTGTTTCACAATCGCACTTTTCAATTTTTCTTTCGCATCCATATCGATTTCTGCAGCAACGGTATAACCATCAATTTCTGTCTGAATCGTTACATCTTCGTCAATATACTGAACTCTGCTATCCTCTATCATCTTATTAAATGCCGCGATAAGCTCATCCATCGTATCATTAAAGTTAGCACGAATATCAAACGTCACGCGAACATGTCCTGGAATTGAATTATCCTGGCCGTTCATCGTGTTAATTTTCGTCATTTTTATAGAATAATTACGGTTGCTTCCCATATTAATGCGCTTAATTTGTTCGTATATATCCATTACAACATCGATGCTGTTAATCGATTCCCACGGGCGACCTGCATGTCCTGCTTTCGTAATTACATCCATATAAATCGTCCCACTTGCTCCGTGCTGAATACTTGCAGAAAACTGACCTTTTTTCAGTTCATTTGATGGTCTGACATGCATTCCAAATAAGTAATCGACATTATTAAATACATACTGCTCTTCTTCTACGATATATTTCGCACCTTCTCCTAACTCTTCTGCAGGCTGAAAAATAAATTTCAATGTATGTTTCGGTTTATAGTTTAAAGCGTTTAACTTTAATATTAAACCTGTCAGAATTGTCATATGTACATCATGCCCACATGCATGCAGCACTTTAAGCTGATCGTTAAGACGATATGGTAATGCATCTATATCTGTCCGAAAGGCGATCGCTGACTCTGATTCGCCGTTAATTTGCAACATAAAGCCTGTTTTATTGAATCTCTTAATTGGAAAATCTTTTAAATAAGTACTTAAATATTCAGTCGTATTCTGTTCTTTCCAGCTAACTTCTGCGATTGTGTTTAATTCTGTGTTAATGTCATTAATTTCATTTTTAAATGCAATACTATTCATTTTGTCCACTCACTTTAAATTGTCGTATCGTTATATCCTTTAAATTCTGCTCATTAATTTCTATGCCAAGTCCTGGTAATTCACTTAAATATACGTAAGGTACTTCATACGTTAAATTTCCAATATCTTTCTTAAATAATAATGGTCCTGTCAGTTCTGTCGTTTGTACGTTACGCTGACTCATTGCAACATGATACCCTGCAGCACTGCCGATTGATGACTCGACCATCGAACCAATCTGACATGGTATATGATGTGCTTCCGCATATTTAATAATATCAAGTGCACCTTTAATTCCCCCGCATTTCATCAGCTTTACATTGATGAGGTCAGTACGGATGTTTAATTGTGCAAGTTGCTTTACGTTTAATATACTTTCATCGAACATAAGCGGTACATTCATATTGTCATACAAATAATCCATACCCTTTAAATCATCATACTTTAATGGCTGTTCAATCCACATTAAGTTTGGATACTTTAGCGAATTTACCATTTGTGCGATTCGTTTCGGTGATGTCCAGGCCTGATTACAATCAACACGAATTTCTATCGATGAATCAACATAATCCAGTATTTGTTTTAACTTTGTACAGTCGCTCGTAACCTCTCCACCAAGTTTCACTTTAATTACTTTATAACCTTCAGATAACAGTAAATCAATATCTGCTTTTAACTGTTCGAACGGTTTTACACTTAATACTTTCGCATAAGATAACTTGTCTTTAGTTTTCCCACCGAGCAATTCATAGAGTGGCAAGTTTGCTTTTTTCCCTAAAATATCGTGTAACGCGATATCTACTGCCGCTTTTAAAGACGGATTATTAATAATCAGCTGATCGATTTCTTCTAATATTACATTAATATTAAGCGGATTTTTAGTTATTAACGCTGGCGCAATTAAATGTTCCATCGTTTCGTACAATCCATTTACATGTTCCCCATTCACATGTTCATCAGGTACTGCTTCCCCAAAACCTGTTATTCCTTCATCCGTTTCAATCTTTAAGATAAATGCCGGCATATTCGGATAAGTTGCATAATTAATTACGAATGGTTCTTTCAATGGTAATTCGATTTGATACCCCGTCACCTTAGTTATTTTCACGTTTATCCCCCTTTGCATATTATATTTATTCTATCATTTTTTACACAAAAATTGAAAACTGAATATAATGGTAATTAAATTTTCATACAAAAAAAGACACAGAACAAAGTCTGTGTCTTTTTTAGAGATGATTATACGTATATCTTCTCTTCATTCGGTTTCTTCTCTTCATATACTACAAGTTTACCATTTGCTTTTTTCAGCTGGCGTTTCTTTAAAATACCCCAAAGTGGTACAGCAATAAAGATTGAGCTGAATACACCAGAAATTAAGCCGACAAGAAGTGCTACAGAGAAGTTGAAGATGCTTGATGCACCAAGTAACATTAACGCAATAACGACGATAATTACTGTTAATACTGTATTAATTGAACGCGTCATCGTTTGTCGAATCGAGCTGTTAACAATATGATCGATCTGTTCAGGTGTTGTAATAACTTTTATTTTATGCAAGTTCTCACGCACACGGTCAAACGTAACGATTGTATCGTTAATTGAGTAACCGATAATTGTAAGTACAGCAGCGATAAACGTTACATCGACTTCAAGCCTGAATATACTGAAGAACGCGATAATTAAAAATGCATCATGAAGTAATGATAATACAGATGTTAATCCCATACGCCATTCAAATCGGAATGTAACATAAATAATGATACCAATCGATGCGATAATGACAGATTTAATTGCATTTTTCGCAAGTTCTTTTCCGATTTCACTTGATACTGTATTGACGTTCGGCTCATGTCCATACTTTTTCGTAAATGATGATTTTAAATCATTAATTTGTTCTTTCGTTAATGGATCCTTATATTGTACTGATGCCATCTTCGGATTTTCACCGTTAACGATAACATTTTCACTCGGAATTTTTAAAGTCTCAAGTTCTTTCTTTAAATCATCTACTTTTAACGCTTGTTCACTTTTAACGTCCACTCGCGAACCACTCTTAAAGTCGATACCTAAGTTTAATCCCGTCATCAGAACGATAATGCCACCAATAATAATTGAAGCAAGTGATAATCCAAGTAATGGTTTTGCTAATTTTACAAAATTAATATGTTCCCATGCTGACTTTAAATCCTGTACGTCTAATCCTTCTGCAAGATCATGACGATGTTTACGATTAACACCAAAGAATGAGAACTTCTTATCAAACATCCCTGAATTTACTGCAAGACGAAGTAAGAAACGTGATAAGAATACTTGCGTAACAAAAATCATAATAATACCGAGTAAGAGCATAGTAGCGAAACCTTTAACGCTACTTGTACCAAGGAAGAATAGGACAAGTGCAGCAAGAACTGTCGTTAAGTTCGCATCTAAAATTGTTAAGAATGAAGAACTAGACCCTTTCTTAAACGCCTGTTTAATGCTTCTTCCGATGCGTATTTCATCTTTAATACGCTCATACATAATGATGTTTGCATCTACCGCCATACCGACACCTAATACAAGCGCGGCGATACCAGGAAGTGTTAATACACCTGAAATCATATTGAAGGCAATCATTGTTAACCAAATATATGCTGATAATGAAATAACCGCAATAATACCAGGTAATCGGTAATAGAACATCATAAATAAGAAGATTAATCCAACACCGATAGCAGATGCAAACACTGTATCATTCAGTGCATCCTGTCCGAACTGTGCTCCTACTGATGTTGAATATACTTCTGTAAGTTTAACCGGAAGTGATCCTGAGTTTAATAAATCCGCGATTTGTTTTGCACGAATTAAACCGTCTTCACCGTTAAATCCACCTGAAATTTCAACGTTCTGGGAATTAATTTCCTGAGATACTCCAGCCGCACTTACATATTTCGGTTGTTTACCTTCTTTTTCTTTTTGTGCTTCTTTTTTGTAGCTGTCTTTACCTTCTTCAAAATCCATCCAGATTACCATTATGTTTGGATCTTGTTTAGAAATTTTCTTTGTAATATTTGCAAACTTTTCTGCAGACTTTAATTTTAACGTAACTACTGGTGCGTTACTCGTCTGATCAAAGCTTTGTTTTGCGCCACCTTGAACTAAATCTTTACCGCTGAGTAATAGTTTATCATCCGCGTCACGAATCGATAAGTTTGCGCTTGTCGATAATATTTTTCGTGCTTCATTCTGATTTTTAACACCTGCAAGCTGAACACGAATTCTATCTTTATTCTCGATTTGTATCTTCGGTTCACTTACTCCGAGAACGTTCACACGTGATTCTAACGTCTTACTTGTTGCTTTAACAATTTCCGGTGTAATTTTATCGTCTTTTTCAAGCTTTTCAACTTTATAAAGTACTTCAAATCCACCTTGCAAGTCCAATCCAAGATTGACTTTATTCATAATATCCTTTGCCGTTACGCCCATGCTACTGAATAATAATATTGTCAGCAGTAATAGCGCGACAACTCTGCTTCGTTTCTTCACACTTTCACCTCGATATTCACTTTGATGTAAAAAGTATACATCTAATTGTTGTCCGAATCAAAAATAATTCTAGCTTAAACCTTTAATTGCCTGTTTCTCAAATGTCATTTCTGTACCTTTATTGTTAACGATAATCGTAACAACTTTGTTATCGACAGTTTTTACAGTACCGTGTAATCCACCAATTGTAACAATTTTATCGCCTCGCTTTAAGTTTTTAAGTAAGTTCTGCTGTTCTTTCGCACGTTTTTGCTGCGGCTTAATCATAAAAAAGTAAGCGACAGCGAAAATCGCTACAAGTGGTAATAAATTTAATAGTAATGCTTGTGTTTCTGTACTCATTGAATTGCCTCCTAAAAGTTTTTCGGATTTTCTACATTTAATCCGTATTCTTCAAAAAATTCTTCTTTAAAATCTAATAATCTGTCATTACGAATGGCTTCACGTACTTGCTCCATTAAATTCAGTAAGAAATGCAGGTTATGAATTGTAGTAAGCCTGATACCAAACGTTTCGTCTGCTTTAATTAAGTGACGTAAATACGCTTTCGTATAGTTTTTACAAGTATAGCAGTCACACTTCTCATCAAGTGGTGTAAAGTCGCGTTCGTACTTCGCATTTTTCACGACGACACGTCCTTTAGATGTCATACATGTTCCGTTACGTGCAATACGTGTCGGTAATACACAGTCGAACATATCGATGCCTCTTATCGCACCTTCAATTAAAGCATCAGGTGAACCGACACCCATTAAATATCTCGGCTTGTTAAATGGCATTAATGGTGTCGTATGTTCTAACATACGATACATAATTGGCTTAGGCTCTCCAACTGATAGTCCTCCTATGGCATATCCAGGGAAGTCCATTGAAATTAAATCCTTTGCAGATTGTGTTCTTAAATCTTCATATTCTCCACCTTGTATGATTCCAAATAATGCCTGATCCTGTGGACGCTGATGCGCTTTTAAACAACGTTCTGCCCAGCGAGACGTTCTTTCGATACTCGCTTTTACGTATTCGTATGTTGCAGGCATTGGTGGACATTCATCAAATGCCATCATAATATCAGAACCAAGATCATTTTGAATATGCATAGCTTTTTCAGGACTTAAGAATAGTTTTGAGCCATTTAAATGATGCCTGAAATGTACGCCTTCTTCTTCAATTTTACGCATGTCACTTAAGCTGAATACTTGGAAACCACCGCTATCTGTTAATATCGGCCCATCCCAGTTCATAAATTTATGCAATCCTCCTGCTTCACGAATAATATCGCTACCGGGACGTAACCATAAATGATATGTATTACTTAAAATAATTTTAGCGTTCATTGCTTTTAGTTCTTCCGGACTCATCGTCTTAACCGTTGCCTGTGTACCTACCGGCATAAACATCGGCGTTTCAAATGAACCGTGAGGTGTATGCACAATACCGAGCCTTGCGCCTGATTGTTTACAAGTTTTTATATGTTCATATGTTACAGCGTTCATAATTCTCTCCTTTAATAAATAAACATCGCATCACCGAAGCTGAAGAATCGATATTCTCTTTCAACCGCTTCATTGTATGCTTTCATTATATATGCTTTCGTTGCAAGACTTGATACGAGCATCACTAATGTCGATTTCGGTAAATGGAAATTCGTAATCATCGCATCAATGGCTTTAAATTGATAACCAGGATAAATGAAAATATCCGTCCATCCACTTTGTGCTTTAAAGTGACCTGTCTCATCTGCAATTGTTTCTAACGTTCTCGTCGATGTTGTACCAACAGTAATAATTCTATTACCATTTGAACGTGTTTCGTTCAGTAAATTTGCAGTTGCCTCTGTCATTTCATAATATTCACTATGCATCTTATGACTTTCTACATCATCTACACTTACAGGTCTGAATGTCCCTAAGCCAACATGCAATGTTATATATGCAATATTTATGCCCTTTGCTTTTATCGCATCAAGCAATGCTTCTGTAAAATGCAATCCAGCTGTCGGTGCTGCAGCACTACCAGTAGCACGTGCATAAACAGTCTGATAACGGCTTTGATCATCGAGTGTTTCCTTAATATATGGGGGGAGTGGCATTAAACCGAGTTCATCTAGACGTTCCTGTAATATACCGTCATACGATAACTTCATAATACGGCCACCTTGCGACAGTTCCGCGACACATGTTGCGATAATTTTACCTTCTCCAAAAGTTACGCGTGTACCAATTGTGACGCGTTTTGCCGGTTTAATGAGTACTTCCCATCCATTATCATGCTCTGTTAACATAAGCATTTCAATTTTAGCACCCGTGTCTTCCTTTACTCCAAATAAACGCGCCGGCATTACTTTCGTATCGTTTAATACTAACGTATCTCCTTCGTTCAAATAATCAATAATTGATTTAAACGTTGTATGCCCTATTTCACCTGTTTGTTTATTCAGTGTTAGCAGCCTGCTTGCAGTTCTATCTTTAAGCGGCGTTTGTGCGATTAAAGCCTCAGGTAAGTTAAAGTCAAATTCATTTACATCCAAAATTATTTCCTCTTTTCGTTATCATATGGCACATTGAGATGTTCATATGCACGCACTGTTGCGACACGGCCTCGCGCAGTACGCTCAAGCAATCCTTTTTGAATTAAATAAGGTTCATAAACATCTTCTAACGTTATACGTTCTTCACCGATAGACACTGCAATTGTCTCTAAACCTACAGGTCCTCCGTTATAACGTTCAATAATGGCATTTAATATTTTATGGTCGATATGATCCAGCCCATATTGATCAACTTGCAATAAGTCGAGTGCGTGAGTTGTTGTTGCAATATCGATATGTCCATCATTTTTTACTTGTGCAAAGTCACGGACACGTCTTAATAAACGATTTGCAATACGAGGTGTTCCTCGACTTCTTAGTGCAATTTCATGTACTGACTGAGCATCGATCACAACATCAAATACATCCGCAGTACGCTTAACGATATGTGACAAGTCATTAATTTCATAATAATCCAGTCTTAAATGCACACCGAAACGATCTCTTAAAGGCGCAGATAAACTCCCTGCTCTTGTCGTAGCACCTACTAGCGTAAATGGCGGTAAATCGATACGAATACTTCTCGCTTCCTCACCTTTACCAACAACGATATCTAAGCAGAAATCTTCCATGGCAGGATACAGCACTTCTTCAACAACTCGGGATAATCGGTGTATCTCATCAATAAATAAAACGTCACCAGCATTTAAACTTGATAATATCGCCGCCAAGTCACCTGGTCTTTCAATAGAAGGCCCTGATGTAATTCGAATATTAACGTCCATTTCATGTGCGATAATATTTGCCAATGTCGTCTTCCCAAGACCAGGTGGTCCATATAATAACACATGGTCCAGCGATTCGTTACGTAACTTTGCAGCCTGTATAAATACATCTAAATTTTCTTTAATTTTATGTTGTCCAATATATTGTGACAGTCGCTCTGGACGTAAAGATAATTCATCTTCAATTTCTATATTGTTGATTGCGTTTATATCAACGATTCTATCATCCAAAAAAACACATCCTTTTTATGAAACAAGCATTTGTAACCCTAGTTTTACATATTCGTCGACTGTACTGAAATTTTTACCTTTCAGTTGTTTTTCAATTTTAGTGATTTCTCGTTTTGAATATCCTAAAGCTTCAAATACGAGAACAGCTTCGTCCAGTAAGTCGTTTGAAACGTGATCAAACACATCCGTTTCATCGGTAATGACAAGCTTACCTTTTAAGTCTAATATAATTTGCCTCGCAGTTTTCTTCCCGATACCCGGAAACTTAATTAAATAGCTTTCATTCTCTGATTCAATCGCCTTAATAATTTCCTGTGGTGTACTCGTCGCTAAAATCGCAAGTGCAGACTTCGGACCGATACCCGTAACTTTGTTCAATGAATTAAACATCGCTTTCTCTTCTTCATCTTTAAAACCATATAGCAGTTGCGCATCTTCTCTTACGACGAGTTGTGTCTGTAACGTAACAGATGCGTTTAACATATGATTAAAACGATAAGGATTCGGCGTTAAACATTCATATCCGATGCCACCGACTTCAATTACTAAATGCGTCGGTAATACTTTTGTTATATTACCCTTTAAATAAGCGTACATAGAACCTCCTACAAACTCATGCCCAGCAGTTTTACATCGTTTACATATTCTATTGCTGCAATCGCATCAATAAATTCATTAATTGTCATATTCACCGCTGTCGCATTGAGAGAAATTGTAATCGTTGTTTTTTCTTTAATTGGAATCGTCTGGTGTATTGTTAATACAGACCCATTATGCAGTGCGATAAATGAAAGTATTTTACTTAGTAATCCAACTTTATCATCGACCTGCATCATTATCGTAATGTTTTTCTCACGTGTCGTATCGTCCACCGGAAAAATTGTATCCTTATATTTGTAGTAAGCACTTCTTGATAAATCAAATTGTTTTACTGCATCAAATATTGACAGTTTCGGATTTTTGTCCAGTGCATCTTTTATACGTAACGTTTTCTGTACAGATTCCGGTAAA
This sequence comes from Macrococcus armenti, assembly GCF_020097135.1. Taxonomy (NCBI): domain Bacteria; kingdom Bacillati; phylum Bacillota; class Bacilli; order Caryophanales; family Staphylococcaceae; genus Macrococcus; species Macrococcus armenti. The sequence goes on from NZ_CP083608.1 coordinate 1,331,205, forward strand.
ACATCTTCACGTATTAAATAAAATTTCTTCTGTGTTGTCATTCACTACACCTTCTATTCAATAAATTCAAATTCCCCACGTAGAATTCTTACTATATCACCGTTTTTAGCACCTCGTTCACGTAAAGCATCATCAATACCCATCGTACGCATTTGGCGTGCAAATCGTCTAACAGATGCATCACGTGTAAAGTCTGTCATCTTGAATAAACGCTCAATAGAGTTTCCACTCACGACATAAGCGCCATCATCATCACGTGTAATCTCAAAGTGGTCAACTGATTTTTCATGTTTGTACATAACACGGTGTACAGCACCAGCTTCTTCATCAAGATCATAGTCAACGTCTTTCGTTTCATCTAATAAATCTGCAGTTTTATACAGTAATGTGTCGATATTCTGATATGTTGCGGCACTTAGTTCTATAATTTCAACATCTTCTTCTAATTTAGATTTAAATTCCTGTAAATACTCTTCAGCATTTGGCATATCCATCTTATTCGCAACAATAATTTGAGGACGTCGTGCAAGTTTTTCATTATATTGTTTCAGTTCTTTGTTGATTGTCGTATAGTCCTCGTATGGATCACGTCCATCTGTTCGACCCATATCAATCATATGAATAATAACGCGTGTACGCTCAACATGTTTTAAAAATTGATGTCCAAGTCCTACACCTTCTGACGCACCTTCAATTAATCCCGGTAAATCGGCCATTACAAAACTGCGGTTATCTTTCGTCTGAACAACACCGAGATTTGGTTTAATCGTCGTAAAATGATATGCACCGATTTTCGGCTTCGCTTTTGAAACGATAGATAATAACGTTGATTTACCAACACTTGGGTAACCTACAAGCCCTACGTCTGCTAATAGTTTTAATTCTAGTGAAACTTCAATTTCTTCACCTGGTTCACCGTTCTCGCAAAAATCTGGTGCCGGGTTACTAGCTGATGCAAAGCGTGAGTTTCCTCGACCACCGCGACCACCACGTGCAACGACAGCGCTTTGTTCATGTGTTACTAAATCCGCAATAATTTCTCCTGTTTCAGCATTTTTAATTACTGTGCCAGGTGGAACTTTAAGAATTAAATCTTTAGCACCTCTTCCGTGCATGTTACTTGTTTGTCCGTTCTCACCTTTCTCTGCTTTAAACATACGTTGAAATCTGAAGTCTAGTAACGTTCTAAGTCCCTCGTCTACCTGGAAAACGATTGAAGCTCCTTTCCCTCCATCACCACCAGCTGGTCCTCCTAGTGGAACATATTTCTCTCGGCGATATGCAACGATACCGTTACCACCATCTCCTGCTTTTAAATTAATTTTGACCTGATCTATAAACATTTAGACACCTCTTTTAATTTCATATTTGTATTCTATTAATGATTCGCTCATTTCTGTAACATTTTCAGATGCTGATTGATTGATAATATCGCCAGTTAATACAAATAATAATTCAAAACTACTATTTGATTCAAACATACTAATCGTCAACAGACTTTTCGTCTCGATACGCGATTTGATATCTTCAAACACTCGACTGAATATTTCGGCAACGTGCTTATCATACGAACCAATTGCACTGGACAGCATATCGATTTCAAAGTCATAATCCAATAGCTCGAATGAAACACGATGCGTAATATATACTTCTATCGTCTGCGCTAATGGTAACTTTAAAAACTGCTGTTCGGCTTTAAAAGCTGAAACGAGTGATTGGATTAAACGATCACGCGCTTCATGTTTATCAAGACGCGTATATATATCTATCAACTGCAATTGGTTCGCAAAATCATGTTTAATCTTATAATAAATATTTGTGCTGTCCATCATCTACACCCCTACAATAGTATAACATGGAATAACACTTTGTATACGTCAGACGAACAACATTGTCTTCGTTAAAAAAAGGACAATGCACAAAATCAACGATAGATTCTGACGATGTCCTCATAATGTACGAAAAAAAAGACTTGAGACAATTGTCCCAAGTCCCGTAATTCACATTATTTCGCTTCAGCGTATACTGATACTTTCTTTTTGTCGCGTCCGAAACGTTCGAATTTAACAACGCCGTCGATTTTAGCGTAAAGCGTATCATCTCCACCACGACCTACGTTTTCACCAGCGAAAATTTTAGTACCGCGTTGACGGTATAAAATTGAACCACCAGTTACGAATTGACCGTCAGCACGTTTAGCACCTAAACGTTTTGATTCAGAGTCACGACCGTTACGTGTAGAACCTACCCCTTTTTTCGATGCGAAGAATTGTAAGTTTAATTTTAACATGAGTTACACCTCACTTATAATTTAATTTTATATACTGTCCGTATTCTGCTTCAATCGTCTGTAGTGACACGAGCATTGCCTGAATAATGAGTTGTGCTTCTTTATTGTTCAGATCTACAACCCTTGCAGTAAAGTAACCACCATCATCTGCATAATCAATGTCCGGTCTTTCATCCGTCAAACCTAATACTGCGTTCATACTACCGAATACGACTGCCGATGCTCCTGCACAAACAAGATCTTGTCCATGTGGTGCGCTATCTGCATGACCTTCCATAGTAAACTCAGTAACTTGCCCTTCGTCATTGACGAAGACGTTCACATTAATCATTACGCGTTAATCGCTTCAATAACTAATTTCGTGTATGGTTGACGATGACCTTGTTTACGTTTGTAGTTTTTCTTTGGTTTGTATTTGAATACAGTGATTTTTTTACCGCGACCGTGTTTTTCAACTTTCGCTGTAACAGTAGCACCTTCAACTACAGGTGAACCAACTTTAACTGTTTCTCCACCAACCATTAATACTTGATCAAACGTGAATGTTGAACCTTCTTCTGCGTTTAATTTCTCAACCCAGATTTCTTGACCTTGCTCAACTTTTAATTGTTTTCCACCAGTTTCAATAATTGCAAACATACTTGCACCTCCTATTATTTATAAGTCACGCCATCTTCAGGTGGATTGCTCACTTAAACCCAAAGTTGTGCGGTTGTATGTAGCCTGAAACTACTCAACTTCAATATAATATCATTTGTATTACTAATAGTCAATTTCTAATTTGAATATTTATCTAATAATTTAAGCAGTAACGGAAATACGATAACGATAAATAAAAAATTAAGTAAAAGCGTCGGAACTAAATGTGTCAATATAAACGTGAAGTACCCGGTACTAATAAAACCGAGAATCTTCATAATAATAAACATAAAATGTTCAAACAGCATAACAAAGAATAATAACAATACAATCATCATCATAATATCTTTATAGAAAACTTTAAACAACTGATCCATAAGTAATACTGAAATAATAAAACCAAATGTATACAATCCATATATATTACCAAGATAAACGTCGCATAAAATACCTGTAAAGATACTTAGTATAAGCGCAATTTTAGGGTTTTTGTAAACGGTAAGTATCAATAAATAAATCAGAAGTAAATGTGGTATGAAATACAAATCCGTTTGAAAAATACGTAGCGGCACATATGTAGTGATTAAATTATTGAGTAAAAGCAATATAATTGCGATAACCGGATAAATCATTACCTGCATTACTCGCCACTTCCTTCAAGCGAAACTGCTTTCGGGCTTTTTTTAGCAACATATACATGCGTTAACCCTTTTAAGTCTGCACTCGTTTCGATATATGCAATCTGACTTAAACCGTATTCATCATTTTCAACTTTTTTTACTTTACCGATTAATATACCTTTTGGAAATTGTCCACCAAGACCACTCGTTACAACTTTCGTACCTGATTTTACTTTTACGTTATTATCAATATCTGAAATGACAAGTAAATTTTTCTTATCATCAAAGTGGTCAACCATACCGAAGATTTCTTCACTGTCCTGTTGTAATGTGACACTAATTTTACTTGCTTTAACACTGGATGTAATCATTTCAACTTGAGCAGAATACTGATTCACTTTCTTTAATCTTCCAACTAAGCCTTCAGTCGTTATTACTGCCATATTTTCTTTAAAGCCAGTAGCTTTTCCTTTATTGATTACCATCGTATTCATCCATTGATCATGGTTGCGGCTAATAACTGTTGAAATTTCTGGTTCATATTCAGCAATGCTTTCTGTCTTTAACGCCTGGCGTAATTCCTGATTTTCTTTCTCGAGTCTATAATTATCCGCCTCTACTTGTGCGAATCCTTTAATCTTTTCCTTTAATTTCTTGTTTTCTTCATTCGCATCCCACATATTGACAACGTTTGCGAAATTCGTCGTAATAAACATCGCAGGATATGAAACAACGCGCTGTCCAGCTGCAACTGTATCACCTGCAAATGATTCTGCTGTTGTAGTCGTTCGTTCTCGCACCGATACACCTACTAGTACGATAAACACAATTAGTCCAAAGAGCATAAAGACTAATTTATTTCTTTTATAAAAGTTAGGCAAAGTTAACACCTCGTTATAGAATATTCAATATATTATAAGATACCATATTTAAGCTTTAATCTGATTATTTTTTCATTATTTTCGTCAATTATTTTTTCGTCTATCTTCCCATCTCTTACTGCCGCTTTAACTGAATGGATTAAAGCATCGACATCTCCAACATGACTGCCAATTAACACCATCGTCTCTCCTGCCTGAATAGCACGCACAACTGCCGTATTCAGATCATACTGATTCGTTATTGCACCCATACTTAAGTCATCTGTAATAATTACACCATTATAATTTAACTTGTCTTTTAATATATCATCAACGATTCGATTACTTAATGATGCGGGATTTTGACGGTCTATTTCAGGGTATAGAATATGACTGATCATCATCATATCAATCTTTTTATCAATCTGATATTTAAATGGGATAAGCTCAGATGCTTCAAGCTCGCTTAAATTTTTATTGCTGACCGGTAGTGCAACATGACTATCTGTCACCGTAGCACCATGACCAGGAAAGTGTTTCCCACTCGTAATAACACCTGCACTGTTGATTCCTCTTTTAAAAGCATCACTCATCCGAGTAACAGCTTTTGCATCTGTTCCGAAACTTCTATTACCGATGACTTTATTATTTGGATTACTCCATATGTCCAGCACTGGTGCAAAGTCAAGGTTAAAGCCGTGCGCTTTTACAGCATCGCCAACATATTTACCTCGACTAAAACTATAGTCCAGATCATTTGTTAACCCGATTTCATATGCACTTTCAATATTTTGAACAGAAGCTGGTAAACGATTAACAACGCCGCCTTCCTGATCAATACCGATAAACATTGGTAATCGTTGCGTCGATTCATTCAGTGATGAAGTTAACTGCCTCACTTGAGGTGTATTGGTGATATTGCGTTTAAATAGAATAACACCGCCAACATTTTTGTTCTGATATTGCTTCAATGTAGCGTTATAATCTGTACCATCGAATCCTAACAGCATCATTTGCGCAATTTTTTCATCCAGCGATAGCTGGTTTAAATAATAATATGTAAAATCTATTTGTTTCAGTGGTTTCACTGAAAGCGTAGAATTTTGTTCACTTTCGATTGAATGTGTATTACTACATGCTGTTAACAGCATGCATAAAACAACTACATAAAAATAAAAAAATCGCTTCACTAATATACCTCCATAAAAATAAAAAGAATAGGATGTCCCTATCCTTTACTCAATATAACATTAATATGAAGAAATATCTTTTAATTCAATGTGCTGATTTTTATCTAACAATGCTTGCTGTAATGAGCTTTCATCATTAAAAACAAGAACTTGGGAATCCCCGAACTTATACAGTATATATTGATCACCACGTTTACCAGCGAGATATTCATCGTTATATCCCATTAAAGATAAGCCTGAAACGGCCATAAATTCACTTTTATCCATAAAGTTAAATGCCGTTTTTACTTGTGATAACGGAATATTACGAAATAATGCATTATCCTCTAAAGTATATGTTGCAGCTGCCTGATTTGTCTCTTGTACATCAGAATGATGCTGAAAAGGATTTAACTGCACAACGAAATAAATAACGATACAAACAATTACAATTAATATTAATTTAATGATCATTTTTATGAACTTGAACACTTCATTCCCCTACTTTCAGTTATAACTATATATGAAGTCGTCCATTTGTTCATCCGTCTTTAGATTGAATTGATGTTCCATCACAAAAAATATATGAACTGTTCCGTCTTCAATCATCGTTATTTCACGAACAAACTTAAAGCCAAGCGCAATATACAGATGAATTGCCCTCTCATTAAATTTAGCAACTGTCAGACGGAATGTATGTACACCAGCTGTATCATAATAAAATCGCATAATCATACGAATAAACGCCCTTCCGTATCCTGACCCGATATAAACAGGATTTAAAGCAAACCCGATATCCAGCGTATGTGATTGTTCTGGCATCATCTCTATTTGTGCTTCATCACCATCACAGAAAAATCCAAACAAATCGTCACCTTTTAATACAGCATAATAATGACCATTTAAAAATACCTGAATGGCATGACGTTCGCCATTCAGGTTATAGTATTCATATTCTGTTCCAAAATCCCAATTACTGATTTCACTTGCCTTATCTTCATCCATCTTAACGATTTGTAACATATCATGACCTTCCTGACTGTAATGCATACATTTTAGCATATTGGCCATTCAGTGCAATCAGTTCCTCATGATTTCCATGTTCAATAATTTCCCCTATATCAAGAACGATAATTTGATCCGCCTGCTTTATCGTAGACAACCTGTGCGCGATCATAAATGTCGTTCTTCCTTCCTTCAGCACATCCATTGCTTCTTGAATCATCGCTTCTGTTTCAGAGTCAATGCTCGCTGTCGCTTCATCCAATATTAAAATTTTAGGGTTAAATGCAAGTGCTCTTGCAAACGAAATAAGCTGTCGCTGACCACTGGATAGTGTTGCGCCTCTTTCTACTACAGGTGTATCGATGCCTTGTTCTAACGACTGCAGCACACGATGCCCACCGACACGCATTAAAGCTTGTTCTGCAACGTCACGACTGATTCTCGCGTCACCGAGTGTAATATTACTTAAAATTGTACCCGTATATAAATATGGGTCCTGCAATACAATACCCATACCTTCTCTCATTGATGATTTCGTCACTGTAGATGTATCAATGCCATCAATCATAATTTTACCAGATGTCGGATCATAAAATCTGAAGAGCAAGTTCATAATTGAACTCTTTCCAGAACCGGTATGCCCAACAAGTCCGATTGTCTGGCCAGGTAGAGCATGAATATTAATATTTTTCAGTACGGGCTCATTTGGTTTATAACCAAATGATACATTATCAAATACAACGTCACCGTTCGTTATATTAATTGTATCTTTTTCAATCGGCTCAGGTGTTTCATCCATCATTTCAAACACTCTGTTACTTGATACACGGGCTTGTTCAAGTACATTCAGCTGATTCACGATATTAAACATCGGGTTGAATAAACGTGTCAAATAATCAACGAGAACATACATCATCCCTGCTGTTAATGTGGCCTGCTGTGATAAAAATGATTGCCCGAATATATAGATCATTATTAAAAACACGCCTGAACGAATGATTCCCATTAAGTTGTGACTCGTCAATGAGTCTAATTTAATGATACGCTCATAGTTTTTTAAGTACTCTCTATTCAACGCATCATATTCTGCTTTAATTTTTTCTTCCTGGTTAAATGCCTGTATCATCGTCATCCCATTAATCGATTCATTCAGCATCGCATTCATATCACTGTTACGTTCACGAACAATATGGTTATATCGGTCTGAAATTTTACGATAGAACATCAGCCAGAAAAATAATAATGGTACTACTATTAATGCGACGAACCCTACTTTTACGTTAAAGAAGAAAATCACGATTATAATACCGATAATATTTGTAAATCCTGCGATATAAGTCGGTAACATAACTGTAAACAGTTCTAATATCGTCTGTGTATCATTCGTAATTCTCGCAACAACTTTACCGGCTGGCAAATTATCGAAGTACTTAATCGGTAATTTCTGAATATGTTCAAATAAATTCGTTCGTAAATGCTTAATAACATTTGAACCTGCTGTCTGAAACACTAACGTCTGATAATAACTGAGTACTGCATATATTATTGCGATTATAAAATATACAGCAAGCAATTTATAAATAGGTATCATATTAATATATTCGCCCGCCGTTTTAATATGATCATCAATAATACGCATCCCGATAACCGGCCCGATAAGTTCTGCTGCAACGGCAAAGAACAAAATAATAAACCCGATTATAAAACGACGTCGTTCTTTTAATGCTTCCTTTAAGAGACGTTTCGTTGTACTCATTACGATACACCTCCTAACTGTTGTCTGTTAAATTGTTGCTTGTACCATCCATCCTGAGCGATAAGTTCCTGATGTGTACCTTCCTGAATAATAATACCGTCATGCAGCACGACGATATGATCTGCATGTTGTACTGCAGACAAGCGATGTGTAGAGATTATCGTCGTCTTTCCTAGTCTTTCTGATTGAATATTGTTAATAATTGCTGTTTCCGTCTTTGCATCTACTGCACTAAGAGAGTCATCAAGAATCAATATGTCCGGATTTTTAATCATTGCACGCGCGATTGAGATACGCTGCTTCTGACCACCGGAAATTGCGATTCCCTTCTCACCTACTAAAGTATCAAGCCCCTGAGGCAATCGTTTCACATCTTCAGTAAAATTCGCCAGACGTATTGCTTCTGCAATTTCCGACTCAGTAGCATCCTCTTTTCCGAATTTAATATTTTCTCGAACCGTTCTTGAAAATAATATATTTTCCTGAGAGACATAACCGATTTTATCTCGCACTTCTTTTCTTGTAAGGTGATTTAAATGAATATCACCGATTGTGATAGAACCGTTACCGAGTGGATATTCTTTTAATATTTGCTTTATGAGCGTTGTCTTACCACTTCCCGTTGGGCCGACGATACCGAGTGTCTCGCCCGTATCGAGCTTAATATTCACATCTGTTAAGTTAATCGATTCACTCGTTGGATACTGGAATGTTACACGACTGAACGTAACATTATGATCATCTGGTACGATATGATCGACTGGATCAACCATTATATCATCTGCATCAAGCGTTTCCATAACACGGTCTAAAGATGCATTACCGCGTTGCATAATATTAAATAACATGCCAATTGCAAACATTGGCCAAACGAGCATGTTTAAGTATACGTTGAATGAAATTAATTCACCGACTGTAATTTCACCTTTATTAACGAGTAAACTTCCGTAGCCTAAAGCAATAACAAAACTTAATGCCGTAATGATAATTGTTACAGGTTTAAATAAAGCATCAAGCTTTTCTACATGAATAAATTTTTGAACGACTTCACTTGTCATCGCTTTAAATCGATGATTCAAATGTTCTTCCTGCGCGAAAGCTTTCGATACGCGTATACCTTCAATTGATTCAAGTACACTGTCATTCATATCACCGAATGCATTCTGACTCACCGTATATCGCTCATGAATCATCTTACCGAGACGCTGCTCAATATATGCTAATAGTGGTAACGGTATTAATGCAACAAGCGTCAGTTTCCATGAAATGAGCACCGCCATTGTTGCAATAATCGTAATCATGTAAGTCGTACTATCAACTAAAGTTAATATACCGAAACCGACAGTCATTCTGATTGCACTTAGATCATTCGTCGCTTTCGCCATTAAATCTCCAGTTCTGTTCTGTTCATAAAAGCTCGGGCTCATCGTCAAAAACTTTGCCATCAATTTTCTGCGCATCATACTTTCTAACAACTGAGACCCATTAAATAATAAGTAGCGCCATAAAAAGTTAATCACATAACTTAATATAATCGTTACTGAGAAAACGATGAGAATAAACTTAAATTTATCTTCTGTCATCGATTTTAAATTGACAGCATCTATCGTCTGCCCGATTAGCCATGGCGGAATAATTTCCACAACATTTGCAATGAGCAATACGATTATTGCAATAATATAACGTTTTTTCTCCTGCTTAAAAAACCAACCTAATTTCCATAAAACACTAAACATAATTCATCTCCTTTCTCTTTGAATATAAAAAAGCACACACCTCCTTAAATGAAAGCGTGTGCGCCTTATATTCAGAGAGAGATCTCCCTGCAATTACACTGACATGTATGCCGGGAGGAAAATATTAGATTTGTCCTGCAATGTTACGAAATAACGTAATTTGTTCATTGTATTTTCCTCCTTTCCTTATAAGTTATGTTAATCATAATTTAATCTTCAGAAAATTTCAATAGTTTATACTAATAAATTTCGTTTTTCGAGATAAATTAATAATCAGCTTGATAAATTATACGGTACTTTGAACGGTCAAGTGTTATGAGACGCTTTAAATCTCTGTGCAACTGAAACATGTACTCAAAATAAATATCACCATATTCATACGATCCGAAAAACGGTCCAGTATAGTACGGTAATATTTTTGGTGCGCGTTCAGGACTTGAGTGAATTTCTCTTACTGCATTCATCAAATAATGCAAGTCGAATTCCGTCACTTCACATCGTCCTGGATTATCCAGCTTATATTTCTTATCAAAGTATCCATGTAAAGCATTGAACTTACGATAATATGCAAATTCAATCAATTCTTTCGTAGACATTTCCTCAACATAAAAATACATGTCTAATCCCATTAAAGTATCCCCTTTTCCTTTATACTGACAAAATTGCCATCACCAATAATAATATGGTCCAGAACATCGATTCCAAATAATTCTCCGCATTTAATCAGTCGTCTTGTTGCTTCTATATCTTCATAACTCGGCTCAGGATCACCAGACGGATGATTATGTACGATAATAATAGATGCAGCACTTCGTTTAACCGCTTCTTTGAAGACTTCCCTTGGATGAACAATCGATGCATTTAATGATCCGATAAATATCGTAGATTCATAAATAACCATATTTTTCGTATTAAGTGATAACACGACGAAATGCTCCTGCGTCATGTAACGCATACGTTCCATTAATAAGTTGGCTGCACATCCCGGAGACTTTATTTTCAATCGAGGATCGCTCGGAATAGAATGCATACGTATACCGAGTTCCACTACAGCAAGTATTAATGCTGCTTTTTTTTCACCAATCCCTTTAATCGCGATAAGCTCCTGAAATGTCATGTATCTTAATTCTTTAATACTTCCTGTATGGTGCAGTAACTTGTTCGCAACCATATAAACACTTTCATCTCGCACACCGCTGCCAATAATGAGTGACAATAATTCCTGATTCGTCAGTTGTGCTGCACCATGAGATAATAATCGTTCACGCGGTTTATCACTTTCTAAAGCAATCATATGCATTATATAAATCCTCCAAAATATATAATCTGAATGTCGCGGTATAGCTGTAAAACGATGAGAAAACTAGTCGTAATAAAAGGAACGAGCGGTATTTTTTTAACACGTTTTTTGTATATTAAAAAACAAATACTTGCAAAACCTCCAATTAAATACGTCATAAAAAACATCGCAATAAAATACGGTACAGGTAAGAACAATAAGAGGATAACAAAAAGTTTAATATCACCATAACCGATACTTTTCGTTAAATAATAAAAAATGTGTAACAACAATATAACAATGAGCTTCGTAATAATGTCACCTATTGTAATAACGGAAATCATTTCATTCTGAAAAGTAAATAAATATAAGTATGTGAATAATAGACTGAAAAAAAGAAGATGTAATAATACATTCGGGATTGTAAAAGTCTTAGTATCAATAATTGATAGCGGGATTAGAAAGATTGTTATCGTAATGACTGTAATGAAATGTATTGGAAGTTGTATTGACATAATATAGATAAATAATAATCCCATCAGTAGTTCACTTAAAAATAAATGAAAAGGTATCGGATGTTTGCAGTATCGGCAGCGCCCTCGCAATAAAATATAAGAAATTACAGGGAAAAGGTCATAAAAAGATAGCGTATGTTTGCATTGATTACACCGAGAACGTCGATTAAAAAAATCATTTTCTGTTAAACAGCACATAAATGAACTCATTATTGCACCAAGTGAAAACATTATAATTTCCATAACTCACCTCGCTTCCACAATTAATATATATTAAAGTTATTAATCTGTAAAAAACGCGTTTTTTAAAAATAGTGTGTATTTTAATACAGTAATTAAAAAATATAATAACCAAAATTAAAAAACTGCATAAAATTCATGCAGTTTTTTAATTTTGATATGATTTTTAAATATTTATACATACATATAAATGATGAGTCCAGTCAGACAAATGACAAGCCACAATAATGAAATTTTCCACACAAACTTCAACCATTTATTATATGGGATACCTGCAACAGCTAATAAGCCCATTAAACTCGCACTTGTCGGAATAATATTGTTACTGATCGCATCTCCATATTGAAACGCTAATACTGCAATTTGACGGTTAATGCCTAAAAGATCACTTATTGGTACCATAATTGGCATCGTCGTCATCGCCTGTCCAGAACCAGATGGAATAAAGAAGTTTAGTACGAGCTGCGTTAATAACATTGCCACAACAGAAAATGCGGCCGGTAAATGATCAATGAAATCTGTCATATAATACACAATCGTATCGATAATTTTACCCGACGAGAGCACGACAACAATTGCTTTAGCAAAACCAACAATCATAGCGCCGAATAATATATCTTTCATACCCGCTAATAGTGCATCAAACGTACCGTTAACACCTAGTCCTCCTACGAGGCCGACGATGATTCCCATAATAAGAAAGTTCGCACTCATTTCAGTTAAAAACCATCCATACTTAAATATACCGTATACATTAATTACAATCGTAAGCGTCAATATAATTAATATTACTGCATGACGCTTTCTGAACGAATCAAACTTCGTATCAAGGACATCATCATCCATCGTACGGCGTTCTTCTACATCAATGTCATGTAATAAACTTTTTTCCGGATACTTCTTCACTTTATTCGCATAACGCATCACATATAATATACCTGTAATAAGTACAATTAAATAGATGATAGTACGATATCCCCAACCAGAAAAGAGCGGTACTTCAGCAATGGACTGCGCAATCCCTACTGTAAATGGATTTAACATTCCCCCAAGAAAACCAATGCCAGCTCCGAGTGCAATCATTGCTGCACCAACCATCGCATCATAACCAAGAGCTGTCGCAAGCGCTATACCAATCGGTACAAAAATAATCGTCTCTTCACTTAATCCAATTGAAAACCCTAATACACTGAACAATGTCATCGTTATTGGTATGAGCCATTTTCCGTGATGTCCGACACGATTCATCAAACTATTGACACCTGTAGTAATTGCATCTGTGCGATGAATAACACCGAAAGCACCACCTACAATAAAGATATAGAAAATGATTTCCGCACCTTCGATTAATCCATTTGGGACCGCGCGGAAAATATCAATAAAATCAACGGGATGCTGCGCCACTTCATGATAGGATCCATTTATTACTTCTGTTCGGTTATCCACTTCTTTACGGTCAAATTCACCAGCCGGAATGATATACGTCATAAAAGCCGCAAAACATACGATGAACAGTAATAGCAAGTATGTATGCGGCATTTTTAACTGCTTTTTCATATAAATTTCCTCCCTTTTGAATACTATATTCCCTATTCACTTTAAAACATTCAAAATTTTTAGAAATTTATTACTAAAAAAGCCGACTGTTTAAACGTATTAAACAGTCGGTTCAGTATATTATTTTTTTAATTTGTCTTTCACTGCACTAATAAAATACAAGCTTCCGGTCACGAGCAATAAATCACCGTCATAATTTTTAATAAAGTCTGCATAATCTTTAACTTTAATACGCTTATCATGTTCTACACTTTCATATAAAGTATCAAGTGGTAATGCTTTCGGGAAATCAAATGTCGTAACGTAAAAATGTTCGCTAATTTCTTCAAGTGATTTTAACATGCGTCCAATTGGCTTACCATCAATTGCTGAGAATAACACATCAATTTTACGGTCTGGATAATATTGTCGCATCGTCTGTACAAGTACTTCAATCGATTCCAGATTGTGCGCACCATCCAGTATGATCGTCGGTGTCTCCTGAATTTTCTCAATTCTACCTGTCCATGTCGTATCTTCAATCGCTTTAACGGTATCATTAAAGTTGAGTAAAATCATGCCACGGTCATACATTTCAAGCAAAGTTGCGAGTGCGAGTGCTGCATTTTCCTGCTGGTGTGCACCTATCATATTCAGCTCAATCGCTTCTAGTTCATAATCTTTATATCGGAACGTGAATTCATTATTATTTGAGACGACTTGTATATCACGCCCAAGCTTAATCCCTTTAATATGTTTTTCTGCCACAACTTGATTAATAAATGCTTTTGCTTCTTCGTTTTTAACTGCATAAACGAGTGGTACACCAACTTTTATTACACCCGATTTTTCCCTTGCAATATCAACATACGTATCACCAATAATATTCGTGTGATCTAAACCGATAGATGTTAATACAGACATTACAGGAGTGAACACATTCGTTGAATCGTGTTTCGCGCCAAGACCCGCTTCAATGATTACAAAATCAACAGGACGCAGTTGTCCGAAATAAACAAACATCATCATCGTAATAATTTCAAACTCTGTCGCAGTTCCTAAGTCAGTTTCTATGTCCAGCTGCTCGCTTATCGGTTTTACAATTTCAACAAGTTTTACGATTTCTTCATCAAGAATCGGTTTCCGGTTTAAGCTGATACGCTCATTGAACGTTTCAATATAAGGACTTGTAAATGTGCCGACTTCATAATGATTCGCAAGTAGTGCATTTTTTAAATAACTGACTGTCGAACCTTTCCCGTTTGTGCCGACGACATGTATACCTTTAATATTATTTTGAGGATTATCAAGACGTTCAAGCATCCATTCCATACGTTTAACACCAGGTTTAATGCCGAATTTATAGCGTTCGTGTATCCAATATAAACTTTCTAAATAATTCATAGTCATTACTTCCTATTCAATTGGTTTAGACGTTCCTGAACACTATTGTATTTTTCTGTATATAGTGCCTGCTTCTCTTTTTCTTCGTTTATGATTTTTTCAGGTGCTTTAGAAACAAACTTTTCGTTGCTTAACTTCTTATTCACGCGATCAAGTTCTTTTTCCCATTTATCAAGTTCTTTTTGTAAACGAGCGATTTCTTTTTCCATATCGATTAAACCTTCTAAAGGTAAAATGACAGACCCACCTGTTACAGCTGTCGTAATAACTTCTTCAGGAATTTCTACTTCCGTTGAAATCGTTAATTCAGATGGATTACAGAAGCGTTCAATAAATGGACGTTCTGTTTCAAGTCGATTAGAAATTGCTTCAGAATTCGTTTTAATCATCATCGGAATTTGTTTGCTCATCGGCGTATTTACTTCACTGCGCGTATTACGAACGGCACGAATAATTTCCATTAATTGTTCCATATCACGTTTAGACTGTTCATTCGATAACTCAGGTTTAACAACCGGCCAGCTTGCAGTAACAATTGAATCACCTGTTACTGGTAAGTTCTGCCAAATACGTTCTGTTACAAATGGCATAAACGGATGTAACATACGCATAATTGAATCAAGCGTATACGCTAATACTGAGCGTGTCATTTGTTTTTGTGTCTCATCTTCACCGTTCATCGGAATTTTACTCATTTCGATGTACCAGTCACAGAATTCATCCCATATAAAGTTATATAGCACACGTCCTACTTCACCAAATTCATACTTCTCTGCAAGACGTGTAACGTCTGCGATTGTTTCATTTAAGCGCGTTAAAATCCACTCATCTGCTAATGATTTCTTACCAGACAAGTCAATATGTTCAGCTTTGAAATCATCACCGATATTCATTAAACTGAAACGTGATGCATTCCAGATTTTGTTGATGAAGTTCCATGCCGCTTCAACTTTTTCAGTAGAGTAACGTAAGTCCTGTCCTGGTGAAGAACCTGTCGCCAAGAAGTAACGTAAACTGTCAGCACCATACTGATCAATAACATCCATTGGATCAACACCGTTACCTAATGACTTACTCATTTTGCGACCATCTTCAGCACGGACTAATCCATGGATTAACACATCATCAAATGGACGTTTACCCGTAAACTCTAATCCTTGAAAAATCATACGCGCTACCCAGAAGAATATAATATCATACCCTGTTACGAGTACATTCGTCGGATAAAATGTTTTATAGTCAATCGCCTCAGTATCTGGCCAGCCAAGCGTTGAGAATGGCCAAAGTGCACTTGAGAACCACGTATCTAATACGTCTTCATCCTGCGTCCAGTTTTCAATATCTTCCGGCGCTTCTTTTCCTACATAAAGTTCACCTGTTTCATTATGATACCAGGCTGGGATTTGGTGTCCCCACCATAACTGACGAGAAATACACCAGTCATGAATGCCTTCCATCCAACGGTTAAATGTACCTTCAAAACGATTCGGTACGAATTCGATACGTCCGTCTGTTTTTTGATTGTTTAATGCTTGCTCAGCAAGTGGTGCCATCTTAACGAACCATTGCGTTGAAAGATAAGGTTCTACAACTGCGCCACTACGTTCAGAATGGCCGACTTGATGCATATGACGTTCAACTTTAACGAGTTCACCGCTTTCCTTTAAGTCAGCGATAAGTTGTTTACGACATTCGAAACGATCCATACCTTCATATTTGCCACCTAACTGATTGATTGAGCCATCAGTATTCATCACATTAATACGTTCTAAATTATGGCGGTTTCCGATTTCAAAGTCATTTGGATCGTGTGCAGGTGTCACTTTCATTGCACCAGTTCCAAAGTCCATTTCAACATATTCATCTGCAAGTACAGGAATTTCACGTTCCATTATCGGTAAAATAACGTTCTTACCAATCATATGCTTATAACGCTCATCTTCTGGATGAACGACGACAGCTGTATCGCCTAGCATCGTCTCTGGACGCGTCGTTGCAATTTCAATAAATCCTGAACCATCAGCTAAAGGATAGTTAATATGATAAAAAGCACCTTCCACCTCTTCATGAATAACTTCAATATCACTTAAAGCTGTACGTGCAGCGGGATCCCAGTTAATAATACGCTCGCCACGATAAATAAGACCTTTCTCATACATCTTAACGAACACTTCTTTAACAGCATCACTTAACCCTTCATCCAGTGTGAAACGTTCGCGAGAATAATCTAAACCAAGACCAAGTTTCGCCCACTGCTCACGAATGAATCCTGCATATTCTTCTTTCCATTCCATCGTATGCTCTAAAAACTTAGTACGGCCAATATCATGTCTGCTAATACCTTGTTCACGTAATTTAGCTTCTACTTTTGCCTGAGTTGCAATACCAGCATGATCCATGCCTGGTAAATATAATGTGTTATAGCCTTGCATACGTTTCATTCTCGTAATAATATCCTGTAAAGTAGTATCCCAGGCATGTCCAATATGTAACTTACCTGTTACGTTTGGTGGCGGAATCACAATCGTATACGGCTTTTTCTGACTATCACTCTCTGCTTTAAATAATTCTTTTTCTACCCATTCTTTATAACGTCCTTGTTCAACTTGCTGTGGATTATATTTCGTTTCCATCTTCATTCCTCCATTAATCGTCAAAATAAAAAATCCATCCTATATAAATAGGACGGATTTTCCGTGGTACCACCTAAATTCAGCATTGCTACTGCACTCAAAAGATTAACGCTCTTACACGTATTTACCTACTTTATTCAATAAATAATTATATCGGGCTACCTTCATAAATTAGTACTATGCATTCTCACCAACCATGCACTCGCTTAAAATACACCTTTACTACTCTTCCCATCAATATATGAACTTAAAATTATTGTATTAGATTCATGAAATATTGTCAATTTTTAATCGTGTACTTCTAATATCTCTCGCTTTTAGATACATCGAAATTAATGGTGTAACTATAAGTAAAATGATAAAGATTCTAAAGATATGATAGCTTGAAATCATTGCTACGTTTGCATGTGTTTCAATGCCTACAATAATAATCTGTGCCATGCCTCCTGGTGCTGCACTTAAGAATAAATCATTAAACGATTCATCCATAAATAAATTTAACATTACAACAATGATAAATGTACCTGCAATCAATAATAAATTCTGGATAAGTACACCTATAAATAAATTACGATTAATCTGTGATGATAAGTCATAAATTTGCAGTCCGATACGTATACCAAAAAACATTTGCGCTAAAATAATAAGCGGTGACGGAATTAAGAAATCTAATCCAGTATACAAGTTCCATATCATTAAAACAGCAATCGGCCCCATCATATCAGGAACAGGAAAATGAATCATCTTAAAGAAATATCCCGCGATGATCATTGCAATGACGAGCATGAATACTGTTCCAACATTCAGCACTTCAAACATTGAAGCGGTTTCTACTGCTGTATTACTGGAGTGCCCCGTCGGTAAAAATGAAGAAATAAACGGTACAATCATTACAACAATTAAAATTCTTGATGTTTGTGCTAATGTCACAACGAGTAAGTTAGCGTTTTTATTCTCTTCAGCCATCATAATCATCTGGTTCAGTGCACCAGGTATTGCAGCGAGTAATGCAGTTTCAGTCGTACAGTGTGTAAAACGCTTGAACAGTTGTGCAATTAATATCGCTAATATTATGACTAGGAGGCTCATTAAGAAAATATAAAATATCTCATCATGTATATCAACTACAATTTCTTTCGTAAATGAGGCACCAATTTGTGCACCTAAAATATATAAGCCTACTTCACTTAACCATTTCGGCCATTTGTATTCAATGCGAGTATACTTTCGCAGTAATATACTGGCTATAATCGGCCCAAAAAGCCATGGCAATATCATATGCACGAAAAAAAGTATACATCCAGCGAGTAAACTCGTGATAAACAATATTAAGTAATGCATCATTTCACCATCCTATATCGTCATATACATTATACCATACAGGGGTATAAGACCAACTTAACTGCTCACAAAAAAACCCTATCAATGATATATCATTGATAGGGTTAGTATGTTTATTTGGCTGAAATATCTTGGTTATCTTTTTTTGCTTGTTTTTCTATAATATCTTTTCTTAAACTAAGTGCAATAGGAATGCCTATTAAAAGAGTACCAATTTTAATTATTCTATTATCAAAAAGACCCGAAAAAAGTAACCAAATGCCAATAATACAAATAACAATCAGCAGTGCAATTTTAATCTTCATATATAGCCTCCTAGTTTAATATTTCTAGCACTTTAAACATTATCAATATTTTGTATATATTTCAATTTATTAAATCTGAACATTTAAAATATTACTCCCAATGATTTTTATATGTTAAAATGTAATTTTACAATCACATTCAAAAACTAATTTATATTTAAAAAGAGTGATAGCATTATCTTCAGCCTAACACTCCATTTTCATATACAATTGTTCCCCGATGTTGTTCCTGAAATTCTATTTAATTATTTCACTTTTAAAAGCGCTTTATCAAACGCATCAATCGTCTGTTTAATATCTGCTTCAGTATGTTCTGTTGATAAGAACATTCCTTCAAATTGAGAAGGCGGTAAAAATACGCCATTGTTTGCCATTTCTTTATACATTGCCGCAAATAATTTTAAGTCAGACTTTGAAGCAATTTCGAAGTTTGTCACTTTTTCTTCATTTAAGAAAAAGCCGATCATACTACCAGCACGGTTAATTGAAATCGGTACATTATGCTTAGCGAACACTTCTGTTAATCCCGCTTCAAGCATATCTCCTAAATGATTAAAGTATTCATAACTTTCAGGTGTTAATTGACTTAAAGTATAATAACCACCCGTCATCGCAAGTGGATTTCCACTTAAAGTTCCAGCCTGATATACTGGTCCACTTGGCGCAATATGTTCCATAATATCTTTACGTCCACCAAATGCACCGACCGGTAATCCACCACCAATTACTTTTCCTAAACATGTTAAGTCCGGTGTAACACCGAAGTATCCTTGGGCACAATTATAGCCTACTCGGAAACCTGTCATTACTTCATCGAATATTAATAATGCACCGTATTCCGTTGTAATCTCACGTAATCCTTCTAAAAAGCCTTCAACTGGCGGTACTACTCCCATATTACCTGCTACAGGTTCTACAATGACACCAGCGATATCATCACCAAATTGTTCAAATGCAAGTTTAACAGCATCCAGATCATTGTAATGAACTGTAATCGTGTTCTCTGCTGTTCCTTTAGGCACACCAGGAGAGTCAGGTAAACCTAACGTTGCAACACCACTACCAGCTTTAATCAATAATGAGTCACTATGGCCGTGATAACATCCGATAAATTTTAAAATTTTATTTTTACCAGTAAATCCTCTTGCTAAACGAAGTGCTGCAAGTGTTGCCTCCGTACCACTTGATACCATACGCACCATTTCAATTGAAGGTACACGTTCAATTACAAGTTCCGCCATTTTATTCTCAAGTTCTGTAGGTGCTCCGAAACTTGTACCATTAAGCACTGCTTTATTCAATGCACCAGTAACAGTTTCATTCGCATGACCTAAAATTAACGGTCCCCAGCTTAATACGTAATCAATGTATTCATTTCCATCGATATCGTAAATCTTTGATCCTTTACCACGTTCCATAAAAATCGGATCCATATCCACACTTTTAAATGCACGTACCGGACTGTTTACACCGCCTGGCATTAAATTTACTGCTTCACTGAATGCTTGTTTTGATTTATTATAATTCATTAGTAACCTCCTTCGTCTAAATATTTGCAAATGTCTTTAGCAAAGTATGTAATGATCATATCTGCTCCCGCACGTTTCATAGAGAGCATCTGTTCCATTACGATACGTTCCTCATCAACCCAGCCGTTCATACTTGCTGCTTTCGTCATTGAATATTCACCACTCACATTATACGCAACGATTGGTACATTTGAGTTATTACGTACATCGCGAATAATATCTAAATAAGAAAGCGCCGGCTTAACGATCATCATATCGCATCCTTCTTTTAAGTCACTTTCCAGCTCAAGCATCGCTTCAAGGCGATTTGCAGGGTCCATCTGATAAGTTTTACGATCACCATGACTCGGCGCACTTTCTGCAGCATCGCGGAATGGTCCATAAAATGCAGATGCATATTTGATGCCGTAACTCATTATCGGAATATTGACAAACCCGGCATCGTCAAGACCTTTACGGATTTCTTTTACGAAGCCATCCATCATATTACTTGGTGCGATAATATCCGCGCCCGCTTTCGCCTGTGACACAGCTGTCTGCACGAGTAATGGTAATGTTTCATCATTAATGACATCATGTGTATGATCATCCAGCACTCCACAATGACCGTGGTCTGTATATTCGCATAAGCAAGTATCTGCTAATACGAGCATATCAGGATAAAGTGATTTTACTTTACGTGTCGCTTTCTGAATAATTCCTTCATCATCATATGCACCTGTTCCACAAGCATCTTTATGATTTGGAATACCGAATAAAATGACTGCACGAATGCCAAGTTTATACGCTTCATGCACTTCATCATCCATGATGTTAAGACTCAGTTGATAAATGCCTGGCATTGATGGGATTTCTTTTTTTACATCGTCTTTTTCAACGACGAAAATTGGATATATTAAATCGCGTTTATGTAATGAAGTTTCTCTTACCATATTACGCATATTCACTGAGCTTCTTAATCTTCTATGACGATCAAAATTCATTGTTAATACCTACCTTTGTTTAATTTAGTAATAGTTTCAAACATATGCTGCATCGTTTCTTTTTCGCTAATGATATGTTCAATATTAAAGTGATCTAATGCATTGCTCGTTATTTGACCGATTGCAATTACACGCACACTTTCAGTAATCGTATACCGTCTGAAGTATGCCTGTACTGCAGACGGGCTTAAAAACATAAGCCAATCAACTTTATTATCTAGTATAAATTGATGCACACATTTGACGTTTTCTTCATTAGGTCTTGGTTCATATAACTCTATTCTATCGACAGTTGCAATATTTTTCAAAGTATCATACATATTTGTGCGTGCTTTTTTTGAAATTGGAAGACAAATTGTTTTATGATGAAACAATTCACCCATTTCATCTATAAAATGTTCCTGCTGATAGCGGGTTGGTATAAAATCAACATGTATGTTCAACTTTTGTAGCGCTTGTGCCGTTTTAATACCGATTGCAGCAACTTTATCAAAAGTAACGTTCGGATAATATTTAAAAAACAGTTGTACCGCATTTTTACTCGTAAAAATAAGCCAGTCATATTGCTCACGTATCGTAGATGTCAAAGGCAGCGCACAAATTTCAATCAATGGTTTATGCAATACTGTTAATCCTTCATATTGTTCATTACGACTTCCTGTGTTCAATACAACCGGCTTCATTTAGATCAATCCTTCTTATGCGTCTTGATTTAATGTTTCAATAATGGTCTTCGCACCATTTTGCTCCATCGCCTGAGCGACAAGCGTTCCAACTTCAACAGGGTCAGTTCCTGTTTGAGTTACTTTATATTTTTCTTTACCATCTGTACTCATAATTAGTCCGGTAAACTCGATATTGTCCTGTACAATCGTTGCATGGCCCGCAATCGGAACTTGACAGCTACCATCCATTAACTTTAAAAATGTTCTTTCCGCTTCTGTACAAACTTGTGTCGCTTCACAGTGTACAGATTGTAATAATGCAAGTACTTCTTCATCATCACTGCGACACTCGATGCCGAGCGCGCCTTGCCCGATTGCTGGCAGCATAAGTTCAGGCTCTAAATATTCTGTAACGATTGATTTATCCCAGCCCATTCGATTTAAACCTGCAGCAGCTAATATAATTGCATCATAATCTTCATCACGAAGTTTCTGTAAGCGCGTATCGATGTTACCTCGAATCCACTTAATTTCAAGATGCGGATATTGTGCTAATAACTGTGCGCCTCTTCTTAACGATGATGTTCCGATAATGCTGCCGGGTGCAAGGTCATTTAATGGAATGTGATTTTTTGCGATGTAAGCATCACGTGCATCTTCTCGTGCCGGAATACATCCTAACGTTAAACCTTCAGGTAATACGCTTGGAACATCCTTCAATGAATGAATCGCAAAATCGATTGTTTTATCGTAAAGTGCTTGTTCAATTTCTTTAACAAACAATCCTTTACCGCCAACTTTTGAAAGTTGGACATTCACAATTTGATCGCCTTTAGTGACGATTTCCTTAATTTCAATTTCAAGATCAGGATGCTTTTCCTTTAACTGATCGATAAACTGCTGACTTTGTGTCAGTGCAAGCTTACTTCTTCTAGACCCTACGATAATCTTTCTCATAACTTCCTCCTAATAAAATAACTGATGGAAACCTGAAAATCTCGAAACAACGATATAGTTAATCAGTAAAATTAAAAATAATATGATATTCGTATCCATAAGCTTCGACATGCTTATTTTGTTTACACGATGTACATAAATGTAAATAAAATATCCGACAAGTAAAACGAGCGAACCGATAACTTTCGAATCATACCAGATTGAAACACCTTCAAATGAAAGTCCCCAGTAGATGCCTAAAATTAATGAAATAAGCAGCATCACCGATCCGATAATCGCAAAGATTAATGCGAGTTGGCTCAAACTTGATAAATCACTGATTCTAAAAAAGTTACGATTGAATTTCTTCTTTTTAAGATAATTCATCTGAACGATATATAAAACAGCATGCAACGAAGAAATGAGAAACATCACATAGCTGATAATCGCCAGTGCAACATGAATCCATAAAAGTTCATTCATCATATGTGATACCGTCGTATCTTCATAAAACTCAACCGGATAAAACGTATGTATCATCATAAAAATAAAACCGATTAAGTTCATCATAAAAATAAAAAATTCTGTTTTAATGAAGCGCGATAAAACGATAGAAATTAATATAATCAGCCAAGTATAAAAGTAAAACCCTTCCGTTAGTGTTTCAAACGGCATTCGACCAACGATAATTCTAAACAAAAAGATAGAACATGTTTGCAATATAAAAACAAACCATAATATAAAATAACCAACTTGTTTCATCTTATTTGATTTCTGTACAAAATCAAAGAAATAACAAGCAATACTTATCATATAGATTATAAGTATTGCTTCGTGCATTCTCATTAATAATAATTCATTCATCACATCACCTATTGCTTAGGACTGAAGACAAAACTACTTTCTGATCGATGCACGATCGGTTCATTTTTCTGTACGCTTTCAACTTCATTCGTAATATTGAATATATCCTGGAAGAACTGCAATTCCTTCTCACGATTTTTAGAACCACTAATTTCCTTCGCTTGAGAAATCGGATCTTTTAACATTTGGTTGATGATGCTTTTCATATGTTTAGAAATGACTTTACGCTCTCTGTCCGTTAAATTCGGCATTTTACGGTCAATGCTTTCCATCGTTGTTTCCTGAATGCGCAATGCTTTCTCACGTAATGCCGTAATAACCGGAACGACACCGAGCATATTAATCCATTCAATAAACGCGATGACTTGTTCATCTATCATCGTATAGATGACTTGTGCCGCACGTTCACGTTCTGCTAAATTTGCATCTACTAAACCTTTTAAATCATCTACATCATAATTAAATACTAAATCCAGTTCATTTACTTCAGGGTCAATATCACGTGGTACTGCAATATCAATAAGTACGATTGATTTGTTTTTACGTAGCTGCATAATATCCTGCATCATCGGTTTCGTAATGATAAAATCTTTTGCGCTCGTAGAAGAAATGACAATGTCACTTTCTATTAATGCACATTGCAATTCCTGCATCGACTTCTGACTACCACCATAACGTTCAGCTAATGTCTGTGCCTTTTCAGCTGTTCTGTTGATTACCGTTATATCCGTTGCACCTGTTCCCATTAAATTCTGAAGTGCAAGTTCAGCCATCTCGCCGGCACCGATAATTAAGATCTTTCTGTCTTCTAAGTTGCCTAGTATTTTTTTGCTCAGCTCAACTGCTGCATAACTTACAGAAACTGCTTTAGAAGAAATGTCCGTTTCTGCGTGTGCACGTTTAGCAAGTGTAATTGCATCTTTAAACAGCTTATTAAAGATTGTACCTGTTGTACCTTCACTTTGCGCCAGAAGGAAACTATCTCTTATTTGCCCTAAAATTTGTGTTTCCCCAAGAACAATTGAATCAAGTCCTGTAATCACTTTAAACAGATGATTAATTGCTTCATTCCCCACTTTGACATCTGTAATTGATTTTACAGTTTCGATATCTACATCAAACCATTCTGCTAAAAATGATTTTACATAATATCTGCCTGTATGCACTTGATCCGTAACTGCATAAATTTCAGTACGGTTACATGTCGAAAGGATTACACCTTCTAATATTGATTTTTGATTAATAAGTGCAGACAGAGCCTGCTGAATTGATGATTCACTAAACGCCAGCTTCTCTCTCAAACTGACATCTGCTGTTTTGTGATTAACACTCACAACAACAATATGCATATTAACGCCCCCAATTTTGCCATTGTTTCTATTATAACATCTATGTCCAAATATGCCCGAAATCCAACTTATTTCACAAAAATTTCACAATTATAAATACTTTTCAATGGCATTGAAAATCATCGGATTTTTATCTCTGCTTAATGCTGTATAACTGATTAATGTATCTTCTGGATCCATATCAAGATCCTGTTTAATTACTTTTAAATGTTTCTGAATTTTCCCTTTAGGAATTTTGTCCTCTTTCGTTGCAATTACGATTGTAGGAATGTCGTAATGTTTCAGGAAATCATACATTAGTCGATCATCTTCAGTTGGATTATGACGAATATCAACGAGTTGAATTACGCATGCAAGCGATTCACGTGTCGTAATATACGTTTCAATCATTTTACCCCAGCGTTCGCGCTCGCTTTTGGAAACTTTCGCATAACCATAACCCGGTACATCAACAAACACAAGTTGATTATCAATGTTAAAGAAGTTCAGCGTTTGCGTTTTTCCGGGCTTTGAAGAGATACGTGCCATGCTTTTACGACCGATCATCGTATTGATAAATGAAGATTTACCAACATTCGAACGTCCTGCTAATGCAATTTCCTTTAAACCAGTTTCAGGGTACTGTTCTGGTTTTACAGCACTTATTAATATTTCTACGTTATTTGGATTAATATTCATATTGACTCCCTCTCTTTCACCTCATCTATTATACATGAAATATATTCAAGATGATAAAAAAACCGAACAATGCATCACTCATGCATCATTCGGATATCATTTATAATTCACAGCACTGTGTCATCAAAAACTACGCAGACGTTACAGCGTTGGCTAATAAATTACCTTCTGCATCGTACAGTTCAGGTGATGCGCCATCTTTAATAGATGATTCAGTAATAATCACTTTCGCTACATCATCCCTTGAAGGTACTGTAAACATAACGTCAAGCATACATTCTTCAATAATTGAACGCAGACCACGTGCACCTGTGTTACGCTCAATTGCAAGTTCACTAATCGCTGTTAAAGCTGTTTCAGTAAATTCCAGTTCTACATTATCGATTTCAAGCATTTTCTTATATTGCTTCACGAGTGCATTTTTAGGTTGTGTTAAAATGTTTTTTAGCGCACTAACATCTAACTGTTCTAAATTCGCAACGACTGGAATACGACCGATAAACTCAGGAATTAATCCGTAACTTTGTAAGTCTTCTGGTTTGATTTGTGACAGTAAAGTTTCCTCATCAAAACCTTGCTCCTTAATACCTGTAAAGCCGATCACTTTCTCACCTAAACGACGTTTAATGACTTCATCGATACCATCAAAGGCACCACCTAATATGAATAAAATATTCGTCGTGTCGATTTGAATGAATTCCTGGTTCGGATGCTTTCTTCCACCTTGAGGCGGTACACTTGCAACCGTACCTTCCAGAATCTTAAGGAGCGCCTGCTGCACACCTTCACCACTTACATCACGCGTAATCGATGTATTCTCTGATTTACGGGCAATCTTGTCAATTTCGTCTACATAAATAATACCTTTTTCAGCGCGTTCGATATCAAAATCAGCAGCCTGAATTAATCGTAATAATATGTTCTCAACATCTTCACCAACATAACCCGCTTCTGTAAGACTTGTAGCATCTGCAATTGCAAATGGTACGTTTAATGAACGTGCTAAAGTTTGTGCAAGCAATGTTTTACCGCTTCCGGTAGGACCGATTAATGCGATATTACTTTTTTGGATTTCTACACCATCGTCATCAGTTGATGGGTTAAAAATACGTTTGTAATGATTGTACACTGCAACAGCTAAAGCTTTCTTCGCTTTATCCTGTCCGATAACGTATGCATCAAGAAGTTCCATCATATCGTGAGGTTTCGGAATTTCAGTAATTTCCTCCTGTTCGACAGATTTTAATTCTTCAGCAACGATTTCTGAGCAAAGCTCAATACATTCATTACATATATAAACGCCACTTCCTGCGACTAATTTCTTTACTTGATCCTGATCTTTTCCGCAGAAAGAACATTTTAAGTTTTCATCTTCATTATTATACACTCAAAACACCCCTATTCTTAAAAGAATATACTAAACATTTACAATGATTGCAAATGTTTAAACTGAAATAAAAAACACGGACGAAACTCCTTAACAGCAGGATTCGCCGTGTTTTATTCATCCATATATGTTAATAAAGATTATTTTTCTTTAGATTCTGATACTAAAACATCGATTGCTTTTTGGATACGTAAGTCGTCTTTTAATACTTCTCCGTTACCAAGTGCCGCTTTAATATCTTCAACAGATAAACCGAATTGCTCACTCATTTTTGAAAGCTCAGCATCTACATCAGCATCTGATACTTCAATGTTTTCTGCTTTAGCGATTGCTGCTAACGTTAAGTTTGTTTTAACGCGTGCTTCAGCGTCCGCTTTCATGCTTTCTTTAAGTTGTTCTTCAGTTTGACCTGAGAATTGGTAGTAAAGATCTAAGTTTAAACCTTGTTGTGCAATACGTTGTTCAAATTCCTGCATCATGCGATCTAATTCTGTGTTGATCATCGCTTCAGGAATATCTACTTTAGCATTTTCAACAGCTTGAGCAATTAAGCTTTCTTTCATGTTGTTTTCTGCTTGTAATGCTTTTTGTTCTTGAAGATCTTTTTTGTATTTCTCTTTGTATGCATCAACTGAATCAACTGACTCATCTAATTCTTTTGCCATTTCGTCATCTAACTCAGGCACTTCTTTAGATTTGATTTCGTTGATTTTAACTTTAAATACAGCTTCTTTACCAGCTAATTCTTCAGCATGGTATTCTTCAGGGAACGTAACGTTAACATCTTTTTCGTCGCCAACTTTAGTACCTACTAATTGCTCTTCAAAGCCTGGAATGAATTGACCTGAACCGATTTCAAGGTCATAACCTTCTGCTTTTCCACCTTCGAATGCTTCATCGTTTACGTATCCGTCGAAGTCTAAGTTAACAACGTCGCCTTCAGCAACTTCGCCATCTTCTTTAACGACTAATTCAGCTTTACGTGCTAAATCTGCTTCAATCGCTTTGTTTAAATCTTCTTCAGTTACTTCAGTATCTTCTTTTTCCACTTCAAGACCTTTGTAATCTCCAAGTTCTACTTCAGGTTCAACTGTAACTTTAGCAGTAAAGATTAATTCTTTACCTTTTTCCATTTGCTCGATATCGATTTCTGGGCGATCAACCGGGTTGATTCCAGCTTCTTCAACAGCTGCAGCATATGCATCTGGTAAGATGAAATCTAATGCATCCTGGTATAATGCTTCTGCACCAAAACGTTGTTCGAACATTGGACGTGGCATTTTCCCTTTACGGAAACCTGGTACGTTTACTTGTTTAACAACTTTCTTAAATGCTTTATCTAATCCTGCATTAACTTCTTCAGCTGGTACTGTTACTGTTAATACTCCTTCGTTACCTTCTTGTTTTTCCCATTTAACTGACATGTGTTATTCCTCCACAAATTTCTGATTTTTTTCAACTCTTTCATTATAACATAATACATGATAGCTTCAACAATCTACAACTATTATTTTTTGCAATTGTATTATCTGTTCAATTTTTCGAGTTGTTCTATTTTGGTCATTATATCAACAGTTGGTGAATTACCCAAATCATCTGATTGTTCAAATCCAAATAAATTCAATATAAAGTGCGTATATGCAGCTGCAACTTCCTTCTCACTTGCGTCAAAGTATTCACTTTCAAAAGGATACATTATTAGTTGATGCTGTTTCATCAGCATAGAGACATGCGGTTTTACTGATGGCATTATTTCCTCGATACGCGTCTCAACTTGATGCATTATATTTTGGAATGGTGTTTGTTCAAGCCTTGTCAGATGTGTAATTTTTACTGATTCACTCATATTCAGCTTGTGTACTTTAACGCTACTTTCATTATTTGCCATCATTAAATATTGTAATATAAACGTGATGACGACAGGATGCAACGTACTCGATTCAAGTATATGAATAAATGACACTTGATACGCAAAGTCTTCACTTTGAATGAGCTTAATGATTAATGTACACTGCGCATCTTTATCGTCGCCCTTAAATGTTTGTATAAAATGTCTACTCGCTTTTCTGCGAGTCGAGAGTCCTTCTGATGCTTCATCATAAAAGGGCATTAACGTCATTAAAAGCTTATGATCCACATTTTCCTGTCTTAGCGCATCAATCAGTTCAATAACAGTCTGATACTGTTTATAATGAATTAAACATTCTATGAAGTACGGTACAATCTTATTATATGCAGGGTGTCCCTGGTTAAGTAATATACTCGCTTCCTCTCGTAATTCGAGATAACTTTCAAGCGCATATAAACAATCGAGCTTTAACAACTGATCATCTTCACTGAGTTCAAAATGTTTTTCCAGCGCATTGAATAAATCATATGCATCTTCATAACGTGCTGATTTCATCGCCTGTTTTATTTGACGACGTAAATGATCTTGTAACTTTGGGAAGATAATAATATCTGACATATTAATGCCCTACATTATAAATCGCTTCAATAATCAATCTTGACCATGACTCATAATTAGTTTCCTGCATTAACACATGCTCTTTTTTCCAGTCAATTTTTAAAGTATCCGTTTCGTTTACGAAAATTTCTGAAGCATTCACTTTAAGTTTAAATACTAAACCGATATGCACACGACCTACTTCAGTATCATCATCATTAATAAATCCGATCAATTCGAGCGCATTTAATGATACATCAGTAATCCCTACTTCTTCTTCCAGTTCACGACTGGCATTCTCTAGTAATACATCTTCAATTTGTGCATTATCAATACGATTCATATGACCGCCAATTCCAATAGAAGATAATCCGTGCAGACGGTTTTCCCCGCCACCTGAAAGTCGTTCATAAACAAGTACTTCATTTTGTTCATTTTCTAATATACAGTATGAAATTAACTGCTTATAATGCTCATCTTCTTCCATGTCTCCGCGACGTTTCACTTCATATTTACTCAACGTTTCATATATTTCAAGCGCACGCTGATCTTCCATAGAGATAAAACCATTAAAATGGTTCTTCTCGTGACTAAATATCGTCTCGCGATCAACAACGATAATTTGTTCATCAAATTTATTCATACTATTTCTCCTCATAACTAATTTATAGATTACTTTGATTTTATCGAAATTAATCTATGCTTTCAATCGATTTAGAAATGACTTACAAAGCATGATTATAATCTAAATGTAATCTTTGTGCAAAGGCTATAAAACAATATTTTAATCACTTAACACATTCATGATAAAATATACGTATAAAATTAATAAAGGAGCATTGTAAAATGGAACAGATCAATACATTAGAAACCGCTATTAAAGAAAGTAGAAATATCGTTTTCTTTGGCGGTGCAGGCGTATCAACAGAAAGCGGTATTCCTGATTTCAGAAGCGCTAATGGTATCTTTATGCAGGAAACCGGCAATGAACATTCCCCGGAAGAAATCATCTCTATCGATTTTTTCAAACAATTCCCGAAACAATATTTCGACTTTCATTTTAATAAACTTGTATATCCGGATGCTCAGCCAAATATTGCGCATCACTTCATAACACAACTTGAGCAAATCGGAAAAAATGTAACTGTCGTCACACAAAACATTGATGGTCTGCATCAATTAGCCGGCAACAGTAACGTCCTTGAATTACATGGAAATGTTCAGACAAATTATTGCACGCACTGTCGCAAAGTTTATATGCTGGAAGAACTAAAACGCGATGATGACGCTATACCGAGATGTCCTATTGACAATCATATCGTGCGACCGGATATTGTAATGTATGGTGAGGCACTGGATCAGACTGTCATTACTGAAGCAATCAAAGCAATACAAAACGCTGACTTAATGATCGTTGCAGGAACGTCACTCGCTGTTTATCCAGCTTCAACATTTGTAG
The DNA here is from genome assembly GCF_020097135.1 of Macrococcus armenti. NCBI lineage: Bacteria > Bacillati > Bacillota > Bacilli > Caryophanales > Staphylococcaceae > Macrococcus > Macrococcus armenti. Next base: position 1,362,829 of record NZ_CP083608.1, read on the forward strand.
ACTTTTTTAACGGCAAAACGCTATCTGTTATTAATAAAACGCCAATTCGTACGATACGAAATGACGCTTTAATATTTGAAGATACTATCGGAAATATACTGAAATCAATAAAACTATAAAAAAAAACGCATCTCAACTGAGATGCGTTTATTAGCGTCCTGGGAGGGAATATGAACACTATTTATATAGAAGAAACTAATACTATTTTCGCATAAAATCAATAAAAATTAATTCATTGCAACATATATAAACATAACTAAACATAACTAATTTGACACGTGTCTGACACGTATAAAGCACCTCATCATTTAATGATCAGGTGCTTCGTTTATTTAGTCTAATTTTTGATAATTCGATTATTTAGTAGTATTTTTTTGCACTTACACATTATCATTCATCTCATCATAAAATTTACATAGTTTTTCACAAGTATCTAAAGTCAGTCCGCCAACTTCACGCTGCCCTTTTCTCAGTTTTGTAATTACAGCTCGACTTACACCAGTTTTGTTTTCAATCTCAGTTCCTTTAATATCGCTTTGTAACAGTTTTTCTATTTTTTTTCTCATATAATTTCAAATGCAATCTCGTATTTTATTATGATAGTAAACTTAATAATTTAATGATAATAAAAGTTATTAATAACAAGCTTAAAATCGATGATGTTTGTTTTCTTGTCATTTTTAACACCTCCATATATAATGAGGTAAAGGTCCCCTTTCGGGGAAGCCTTTAGCCTTTGAGATAATCAAGCACTGCAATTACTACTGCCGACCAAGCGAGTAAAGTGTTTGTTTTATCTCTTTTTTCTTGTTCTCGCTCTTTCCTGCGAGAATTACGAGATTGCATTTGTATCACCTCCATGTATATAATATACCATTATTGTAGACAAAAGTCAACAAAATATACTTATAATTTATCTTATGATTTATTTTTCTGCAAATAAAAAAAGCCTCATACTCATTAATTTGAGTACAAGGCTTATAATATTACTTATTTAATTGTTCCCCAAAGAACACCGTCTTTATTAGCGTTATGAGTTCTGATAGGCATATATATCCTATTTCCGTTTTCAGTCCAAGCTATCCAAACGTGACCGTCTTGTACCATAACTTCATCATATTTACGTGATTGACCTTTCTTTAATACTCCAGCTTGCTTCATGTTACGAAACGGTCCTGTATAACGTGTTCGAATGTTATGCGATGCTGTAAAAGTAGCGCTCTCTTTTTTCCATCGAGTACCGTATTTATTCGTCTGCCATATTGTAACATTTGGCTTGACTACAGATTTTTTAGGAGACTTTTTAACAGCTCTATTTACTACGCTAGTAACTTTATTTTTGGCATATTTAGGACGAATAAACCACATTTGAGTTTCATACGAATGCACTCGTTTAGTCGCTACTTCCCAGCCACGACCTCCTTTTACGATACCATCAGTCCAGCCACCATTAAGCCAGTTTTGCTCAATAACAGTTATGTTATAGTAATCTGCAGAGATTACGACACCAGTATGACCCCAACCATTCCCGAAGTTACTGCCCCAAACGACAACATCTCCAGGTTGAGCGATAAAGTTAATACTATTTTTATAAACAGTTGCAACACCTTTCAAATTATTAGCAAATGGTATATCTTTCGCACCTGCACCAGCCAGTCTAAAGCCTGTTACATAATGAAAATATGCTGCAGAATAATCGAAACATTGAAAGCCATAATATCCATCGAAGTCGTACTGTTTACCAATCGAATTATTGAGCCAGTTAATCGCTTCTTTTTTAGTTCTCATGTAATTACCCCTTTATATCATTATCGAGTTCATTTTTAATTTCCTGTGCCTTTACTGCTTTCTTAGTAACGTTGTTATTTTTCCACCACGACCACAGATAAGCACCAATTGCGACAATTCCACTAATCACAGTAGTGATTAACCCTTCGTCTAACTCAATAGGCTGATAACCTCTCGCTGCGAGTAATAAGTTAATGATCGTGATAAGTCCTACTACTAATCTAACGATTGCTAAAGTTTTTTCATTTTGCATAATTTATTTCCCTCCATTAAAAAGAGACATACTCGAGTGAGTACGTCCCTGTTATTTAAAAAATATTTGCGAAAATCCTAATGCTGCACTACCAAAAGTCGTAATACTACCTATTACTGCAACGATAATAGTAGTATTTGCATTTGAACGTTTTTCAAGTACTTCGTCATGTGCTGTAACTTTACCTTCTACTTTATCTACTCTTCTCGTGATATCTGTTACATTTGAATTTAACTTTTTAAGTTCATTATCAATGCTTTCTACCATTTTACTTAACGGCTTTTGAGTTTCAATAAATGTAGTGAGAATCAATTTTAAATCAGCATAATTAGTATCATGTTTATCTTCTACTTCGTTTATTCTCTGATATATCTTATTCTTATCACGTTCTAATATGATATGAAGTTGTTCTACAGTCTTAGCGTTTTCTGGCATAGTCGATACCTCCGACAAAACCACAGATTCCTAAACAGGAAGTCTGTATCAGAAATAATACGGGTGTAAGCCAATTTAATGAATCTGCCATACTCACGACCGTTAAGAAGAAGTAGAATATCGCACTGCCTGTACACCCTATTAGAACGAATAGAGAAAAATTTACAGACACAAGTCGCTTAGGTATAGCGTAACTTGCGAAAAGAATTATAGTCCCGAAAAGAAGTAATATGCACCCCCAAATCCACAGTGGTGCTACCTCGTTCAACTTCGAATAAAACGGACTGTCATTTATCGCATGCTTACTCTCAATGATCCAAAAAACTGCTCTCGCATCTATCATCAGCCCGAAAGCCAATAATAGAATACTCGATATGCGTTCTGATAAACTTAATGAATTATTCATAGATTCACTCCTTATTTACTTTCTAATTCAGCTAATCTTTTAAGTAGTTCTTCTTTTTCTAACTCTATTTTAGATTTTTCTGGAGCACTAACACTCATACCTTCTTTCTCGACTAAGTCTCCATCAACGAATTTAATTTTATCAATTTGATCAATCAGATATTCATCCACAATAAAAACCGTTCCAGGTTCATTAACTGTAAATGCAATTCCATATGCGAACGATTCTATATTTCCATTATCATCAACCTTTTTAATAAAAAGTTTAGTTCTTCCAGTTATCGCAACGCCGATTTCGTCATTGAGATTATCATATTTATTAATCAATCCATTCACCTCTATTCAATCTAAATATACCTTTCTTTTCACTCTCATTTACTAACTTGATTTTCACGTACCAGTCAAACCTTGAATAATCAACTACTTTTCCAAAATGCTGCTTCATATCTAACATAAACCTGAAACTATATTCGTTATAGCTATCAATATTTGTTATTTTTTCTCGTTGGACAAAATATGGTTCTGGATCATTTGCGCCAAAAGGAACAATCGCTATATCAAGATAGTTATATTCGCTTAAATCTGTAGTTGCATACCTGCATGAACCAGTGAGTTCTAGAAAATTGCCTCTATATCTATCTCTAATAACATATACAGATTCATAAGAGGTACTACCTGTGTAAACATTCATTCCATCGAACGAAGTATTAAATACTTGTATGTTCGCCATTAACTCATTCCGCATTTTTCCGTCTATTATCAATTCACGTCCATCGTATCCTGTTAAAGAAAATGCACCTTTATTAACGTGTACGCCACTAGGACTGATTTCGACATATTTATTTAAATCATCATAACTTACTGTTTTCAACATGTCTCCATCAATCCAAAAGTGACCTTCAGTACCTTGTACTTTAACGAGATTAGTATTTAATACGCCTGTATTAATTACATCAGCAACGATACCAGCACCAGTTATAGCAGTCTTATATGTTTTTCCTCCGTCTTCACTAATACCCATACCGTTATGCCTAATTTTAATCATCAACAGTGGATTGTTTTCGTCAATACCGATTACACCAGTAGGCAAATATTGAAAATATGATTTAGCTTCATTCAACAGATTTGTATAGTACATCACTGCGCCTGGTAAAACTGACTTAGGAAGTTTTCTATTGCCTTTCAAAGACGCAGTAAATTCATATAAAGCACTTCTTTGTTGAGCCTTATACGCTCTTGTTATCGCTTCATTTCCAACTGTATATTTTGCATCTATCAGTTCACCCTCTACATCGAAAATCTCTTCTATTTCGTTGATGCGAAGTTGTAGTTTAACTTTAAGTTTGTTACTAACACACCAAACGAAATCTCCTTCATTTATTTCAGAAGTCGTATAACCATGATGCTTTAAATCTACAACGTCAAAACTATTTGATATTTCATAGCTGTTCTCTACTTGTTTTTGACAAGCTTTACGAATGCTTTCTTTATCAGTAAATCTCTCATCTTCAATAGGCGGACCATCTATCTTACCGTAAATTTTAGCAAGAGGACTTAGATATTCAGATTCAGCCATATATGTACCGTCTTCATTTTGTTTACCAAATCCCCTACAATACGTGTGAAATCCACTTGAACTTATATCAATATTAAAATTACTCATGTTTAAATCTTCATGAAATACTTTATCTAACTCTCTGCCTACTTGATTATAGAGATAGACAGTTGAACTATCAGAAGAAACAACTTGTTCAGCATTGTAATACTTTAAACCTAAATTATGTCTTTCTTGCACCGTTTGACCTTTCGACAAATCAACAGATGTAGCATAGAAGTTATCAACTAGATTACATACTTTATTTGTACCACGATAAAGATTGTCGAAATACTCTACAGCAGTAAATGACTTTTTGGGCTCGTCATACTTTCTAACATCTGTATTATCAACAAAGAATTTTTTCACTGCTGTAATATCAACAGTGATGTTATTTCCATCGTCAGCATGTTTTTTAGGATCAATAACAACATAATCCTCGTTTTTAAATCGTATTAACCATCTGAAATCAATGTCAAAAATAAATGCATCATTTATTTTTGACGATAAAAAAGAGAGCGATATTTCACGCTCTCCGTTCAATCTTCTTGTTCTTTTTACTTCTGCATAACCAACGTATTGATTACCTTTTAAATCTGTAATTAAAAGCAATTACAACACCTACTTTGCAAATATTTCAATATTTACTTCTCTGATATAATATTCATCACCTATAACGCTATTAGGTAAAGATATGATGGGTCTAGGTTCAAATAAGTTATTACTTGCGTCTCTTGTCGGAATTTTAGCACAGTATACTTTACGTCTCCATCCTGGACGACTATCATAATACGCGATGTTCGACCATGTAGACTCCGAAATACCGCTTAACTGTAGTTGTACAGTTTTATTTTGCGGCGCTTTATACTCAATTTCTAATTTAACTATCGCCTCTTTCGAATTATAAGGTAATGTCTGCATGCCTAAACTACGATATTTATTATAGTTAGCTGTTGTTAGAGATGGATTTGTTAAATTATCTTTAACAGTAAATTTATGACCTAAAACGCCATCGTAAGCGACAATATTACCGTAAGTTAAACTATTGTGTGTCCAAAATGATGTGTCAGCTAAATCAGGTAAATCAAATCTTCTAGAATGCCCGAAAGCACCTGTTAAATTAACATATCCTCCACCTGAAATAATTTGACTATCAGAACCCATTTTTATAAATGCACTCGATACATAACTTGCCCCTTCGTCAACGAATACAGATGAATTTTCAGTATATCCACCAGTTACTTTCACTGTACTATTACCTTTGATTATCATTCCATACTTCATATAGTCACGACTATCGGCAGTTCCTAACAATTCGAATGTACAGTTAACAAAGTTAGTTGATTGATAACTATCTTTATCACTACTATCAATGTAGATTCGTCCTGTTTTCCCTGTCAAACTATCTCTAAAGTCACATTGCAAGAAATTTAAGTCAGTAGTATAACCTTTTTGAATTACATTGTAAGTATTTTGCCTAAATTTAACTTGATTGAAGAAACGATATGCACCACTCCAAGCATCGCCTATACGAGTAAAACTTACATAACCAACATCAAAGTTCTCAACGATCATATTACCAAATACACCTGCTGCACCACTTCCGAAATTGAACGCTGCATAACCAAATACATTATTAGCAATATCTATGTTTCCAGACTTATTACCTGTTAAACGAATGTTGTTGAAATCACAGTATTCTGCAGTATTCGTAAAATAGAACGCACTACAGTTTTCAAAAATGAATTGTGGTGCTTGATTATAGTTTGAGTTGTTACCGCTTGAAACTCCGAATATATTGACTGGTGCGTCAATAGTAATCATTGAAGTTATTTTATATTTTCCTGTTGGCACGTATATTGCATGTCCTGCAAACTGTCCGCCCTTTTTACAAGCGTTTATTGCATCCTTTAAAGCTTGAGTATCGTCAGTTACACCGTCCCCGACTGCACCGAATTCTTTAATATTAATAAATCCTGAAGTACGTTCGTCTACTTTACTAACATTTTCTTTTACAGTAACGACTGCTTGTTTAATAGGTTCCAATCCATCAAAATTTATGTTTGACTGTTTAACCCACTGTGTTCCGTCGAATACATAAACAGAGTTTTCATCAAGCACCCCACGCAATTCTTTTAATTCTGCATCTTGTGGCAAATCACTAAAAGTAGCAACTGCATCTTTCGGTTTGAATTCATTATTTTGTAGCCATTCTTCAAATGCAACACTCGATAATATTTCAACACCCTTACTCGCTATCATGTTTCTGATGACATCCCAATTGTTATTTTCAGAGTTATAATAATCAGAGTCTAACTTCGCATCAGTGTTTACAATCCAATTTTTAAATCTATCTTCATAAGTTGTCATGTTTATCCCTCTTTTTTAGTCATATTTAAATCTGAAATCTAATTCTATTTTTAAATTCGGACTGCACTTATATTTGTTCCATCCTTTAACGATTTCAAGCCATTCTATATTTGTACGATTCAATATATTTAAGTCATCCTTTTTAATATGAGGACCATTAATCGTGATTACATCTCCAGCCTTTAGATACCATTCAGATAATTGTTCAGGATTATATATAAATTCATTCCAATTATTATCTCTTATGAAAAATGTCGTTAATGGTGTTAATGCAGTAATTTTTATAATACAGTCTTGATATTCCTGTATCGTTTTTAAAGTCACATCTCCAGCATTCCAAAAACGTATATCAGTTGTATTTTCAAAAAGATATTTGTGCGTCGCTTCATCTTGTATGAGTCCCATACCTACATCCCATTTATCCTGCTTTAGATCAACACCATTATAGTGTATATCCATAGTCTTATATTGAGATATCTTATAAGGACTTCCGACTACATCTAATTCTATATTAAAATCAGACCATGTAAGAAGATTTGAAGGACGTTCTAAATCATATTTACCAGATACTCTTACCTTTAATAATTTATGTGGCATCATAGATTTTGAAACATAAAATACATCTAAATTGCGAAAGAATGAATATATTTCATCAACTTTTAAGTGGAAGTCTTTAGAATCTCTTGATTGTAAAAGCATATGAATAGAGGCACTACGCGAAGCATCACGAGTACCTCCATCAATATTACCTGGTAATCCAGGTAAAGTTTTATAGTGTGTTTCTTTCTCTATAGAAGAGACTAATAAATCTAAACTTTTAACGCCGTAACCTAGTTTGTCTTGAGGTAACTTAATTTCATTGAAATTCAAATCAAATATTTTAAACATTATAATGCACCTGCAATTCCATCAAATATTGATTGCTTCTTTGTTTGTTTACTATCATATTTGTCATAAGCACGTCCAATATCATCAGTAGATAATATTGGCTTAGCTTCAATACCTGTTAACTTTTGAAGCATTTCCATCAAGATACCATTCTGCTGAAGTACTGCATTTAACAATTCATCATTAGATGAATTAGGCATATTTAACTGATTAGGTCGTTTATTACCTATCGTTGCATTTCCTTGTATTTGATTTGCTGCCATAGCAATCATCTGCATTGCTTCACTTCGACGAGATGGGTCTGTTGGAATTACCCATTCAGGATAACCACCTTCAGCAATGTTATACCAACCGCTTCTTTTAATAAGGCCACCAGTTGCAAATCGTCTAGAACCTGTTGGTCCCCATCCACTACTTCCGCCTGGATTATCTCTTCTCCAATTTGAGTTATTGAAGAATGCTAACAGTTGGTCGTAACCACTTCTAATATTGGTATGTCCTTTAACTGCATACGCTCTAAACGTCTGTGGAATGTACTGTAATAACCCTTGTGCAGGATTACCACTTGCAGTATTCACATCCCATACTGCAGAAGATTGAACAATATTTTGATTACCACTTGATTCTCTCATGATTTGAGCCATGATTGAATTTACGTCTGCATTACTAACTGATACTTTCATCTGTTTAGCTGCTCTTCTAATCTCAGAAGACCAGTCTTTACCCATCGTATTTTTACCGTTTTTGACTACTCCAGAATAAAACTTCTCTGGATCTACTGTATTTGTATTCGTTATTGAATCTGTTGGACCTTTTTCAACTTGAACATGTAAGTGTGGTCCAGTTGTCCAAGCACCACTATTACCCGTCTTAGCAAATGCATCACCTTGATTAACTCTACCTGTCTTTAATACTTCAGATAAGTGTAGGAAGAATTGAGCGAACTTGCCACTTACTAATTTAGCGACTAACCCACCGCCATGGTTATGTTGTCGCGTTACAGTACCGCTTGTTGGTGCTTTTAATACTGTTCCAACTGGTGTTGCGTAGTCAATACCATAGTGTCGTCCACCGTTGAATGAAGATGGATAACCTGGTACAGCACCATTCGGACTATATGGTGTAGTTTTAGGGAATTTCATGAACGAAGAGGCATCTCCACCATTTCCGCCATCATCTAGCCATGTAGTGAATAATGCTTTTACACTTGATTTTAATTTTTTATACATACCGTTAATCATTCCGCTCAATATATCGCCTTTAGCAAAACTAAAGTCTACACCAAATGACTTAAGTACTTTATCTACTAACTTTCCAGGATTAGAAACGTAATCATATACATCTCCAATCGCATCAAGTGCCTGTTTACCGATATTTTTAGCACCTTTAATCGTTTTACCAGCAACATCTTTTGTAACATCGACACCAGTAGTAAAACCTTTACCTACTGCATCTCCAAGTTGGCTATACCATGGCTTACCTGTACCTTTTGCAAAACGTGGCGCATTTAAGAAGTTATAAGTGTCTTGACCATTTATAACCTGTGAGCCTTTAGGTAAGAATGTTTTTGTATCACGATTAGGTGTAAGTACTGTTTTCCCGTTTGGATAACGTATCATTTCATGTCTAAAGCCACCAGGACCGTTGCCACGTCCTTTATCTCCAACAGTCGCAAATGTATCACGTGTAAGTTTACCGTTTCTTGTGAGTGATCCTGTACCTGTGCTTAACTTGATTTCAGGTATCTTATCCATTCCGAGTTTAGCACCAACCCAGTTAACGCCACCGATTAACTTATTAAGTCCTCCTTTAACACCTTTAGTCATTCCACCGATATGACTCTTAACAGTATCTATATGACCTTTAATACCTTTACCCATCGATTTAAAAATACCAGTAACTTTATTTTTCATGGCCTCAGCTTTTCCGATGGTACTGTTTTTCATTCCATTCCATAAACCATCCATAGAATTCTTTAATTTTGTCATTGAATTCTTACCAGTATTATATATATTAGTGAAACGTTGCTTTGTACCATTATATATTCCAGTTAATGTATTTGTGAAAATATTCTTAATATTTGACCATGTATTAGATAAATTATTTTTCAAGGAAGTAAAAATATTTTTTCCAAAACTGAATATTTTATTGAAAGAATTTTTGGAGGTATTCCATATGAATGATAGCGAGACTTTAAAAATGTTTTTTACACCATTCCAAATCCCACTAAATAAAGACTTAAACAGTCCTCCGAATACTCGTACAGTACCAAGAATTTTCCCAACAAACCATAGATTTATTAAATTCCAAACTAACTGAATAGCACCTTTTGCAACTTGCTTAATTCCTTGCCATAAACCTTTCCAGTTACCTGTAAATAAGCTAGAAAAGATTTTAACAATTCCGAGAATAATATTGAGCGCTCCTTGAATAACTCCCTTAATATTATTCCAAGTTGAAATAATAATCGTTTTTACAAGGCCCCAAACAACTTTCATAAGTGGTAATATCAAAGTATTGAAAACAAAACTCATAACTTTGAAAATATTGTTCAAAGCGTTCATTATCTCAGTGCCATTTTGTTGCCAAAAAGTACGTATCTGATTTCCGATTGACATAATGAATATTTTTACTGCATTAAAGCCTGTCATCAGAATATTTTTAATACTTTTGACAACACCATCTACTACATTTCTAAATGTTTCAGACTTTTTATATGCTGTTACAAATGCGAATCCAAGAGCAGTTATTATTGCTATAGTAATACCTATTGGGCCTGTTAAAACACCTAAAAGCGTTCTTAATATAGCAAATTTACTTGTTAAAAATGCAAGTGGCCCTCCTGCTTGTGCTATTGCTGGTCCTAAAGGAGACAATAATTGCATTATAGAACCTAACGATCCTGCTAATATCCCTGCACCTGTAATAATAGGTCCTAAAGCAGCTAAAAACACACCGAATCCAATTACAGCTTTCTGAGCGCCATCACCTAAACCTGAAAACCAGGTTGATGCTCCTTTTACTGCTCCGCTCATACTTTTTAATATCTCTACTGCTGAAGGTAAAATCGGTTTTCCTATTTCTGCTAAAAAGTCTTTAAATGCAGTCTTAACATTACTTGTTTGAGTTGCTAAAGTATCAGATTCTCGTGACGCTTGACCTAACGCTCCAGATAATTTGTTACCATCTTCAACCATTTGCAATAATGTCAGTTGTTTTTGTTGTTCACTTAAATCAGCAAATGATTTACCATACAATTCATTAGCTTTAGCATTTCTTGTTGTCTCAGTTGACGATATACCTAGTGCAGAGTCGTTTTCATAGTTTTGTTTTAGATATGATTGTAATGAGTCTGTTACTTCTTCAATTGATTTGTCATAGAATGCAGCACTATCAGCAGCTGCCATTGTCGCTCTAGTAGTTAAATCTAGTGCATCTTCTGTATCTGCTCCTGTTGTTTTAGCAAATGCAGCCATTTGAGTAAATGAACCTCTTAGCGCGTTTGGTAATAATCCTGTTTTCTTACCTATTTCATCCAAAGAACCTTTTGCTTGCGCTTCGAGGTCTCCGAATACCTGACTAAACTGAGCGCCTGCAGCTTCATAATCTCCTGCTGCTTTTAATGCGCCTACGCCTACACCAGTTAAAGGTACAGTTAAGCCCATCGTTAAATTTTGACCGACACCGCGCATTTTATCTCCAACAGATGAAACCCTATTTCCTATGTTGTCTAATTGATTCCCTAAAATAGTCCATTTGCTTGAAGCAATCTCTTGTTCTCTTGTAAAATCTTTAAATTCTTGTGATGTGCTTTCGAGTTGATGCTCTAACATATTTAAATAATCAACTTGTTTGTTGTATTCTTGTCTAATTTTCGATGCTTCAGCAGTATGTGACTTGCCTGCTTGTGTTAATTCATCTAATTTTGACTTTAATCCACCAACGTTTTTTTGTTGACCCTTAATAGTACTTCCTAAATCATCAATTGCTTGTTCATAACTCTCTACACTTTTCTCTGTATACTTAAAATTATTTAAATTTGTCTTCAACGAGCCATTTAAATCTCTAAATGAACGCTTTATTGCACCTAATGATCTAGATATGCCTGTATCATCTAAATCTAAACCAATACTTAAACCTCTAATACGTTCTGCCATTTACTCACCTACCTTCGTTTTGACAAATAAAAAAGCCATTAACCGCCAAATGCTGCGATTAATGACTCTGTCTTTTTAGGTTTGTTCTTTTCTTCTACAATTTCCATGAAGAAAGAAAATGGCATGTCCAGTATTTCGTTTATATCTTTACCTGATTCGCTCATCATTTCATAAATCAACTTTTTCATATTTACCTTATGCTGAGCGTACGTTATACCTTCTATACCATTTTCGCTAGTTCCTTTTTTCTTTTTTCATCCATATGACCTTCAGCGATAAAAGCGATTTGACTCTGTAATTCTTGTACAGCATCTGGTGCATGCAATCCGTTCATTAACTGTTCTTTAGTGAATTGTTTGTTGTAAATATCTACAACCATATCAAACATCATATCGAATGCTTGTTTCTCACTTAATTTGTCGTTATTTTGCAGTTCATCCATAAGATCTACAGCTTCATACATTTTTTTAAACGGAATAAATGTTGGTGTTAAAAATGTGTCGAATACTGGTTTGTCATCTTTCATTTCTTTTACTAATTTAATAAAGTTTCTTTTCATGTTTATATACCTACCTTTTTATATTTTATAAATTAAATGTTTCTTTTAATGTTTTCTTAAAATCATCTGCGCTTGTATCAACGTTATTGATCACTGCATAAGCATTCACTAAACTATCTAAGTTATCTCGTTCTAGCACTGCGCCTTTGTGCTGCACTAAGATACTCGCATTGTTATAAATGCCTTCGAGCAACTTCTTATTTACTTTCTCTTTATCCATATATATGTCTCCTTAATTTTGCAAAATTATCAATCAAAAGATTGAAGGTACTCAAATTAATGAGTACCTAGTGTGTTATGCTCCTGGTAAAGTCTCTGTTTCAGTTGGATATGAAGTTCCAAAAATAGCTGTAAAAATTGCATCTCGTTGTGTTGTTGAACCTTTTTCATCTTTACCGAAAATAACAGATTTTTCTTCTGTAAATCCTGTAACTTTACGGTCCATAAATTCAGCTTTCATGTTGTCGCTTGAGAATTCTACGCCATCTTCTTTAGTTTTAGCGCTTTGTTCTGGCTTAGTGAACTTACCTTTAGGAAGTCCTACCCACTCTTTTGAGCCGTCTTCATGTGTTTTAGCAAATACTGCCCCAACATAAGGTGGATTATCCGTGTTACCGAAAGCGTAAAGCCCTGCTTCGTTCTTTTCTAAACCAAATAAAACGATCTTATCTTCTACAGGCAACTTATGGAATTGTGATTCAACTTCAACCGGTCCATTAGATGTCGCCATTTCAGCTACCTTGTTATCTCCATATGCTTTTTCGATAGATTGCTCTTGTGACACAGTGATTTCCTGTAAAAACTTAATACGTTCTGGTGCAGTACCAACGATTTTCGTTTCATCATTAGTATCTAATACACCATAGTAAAACTCATCAATACCAGTTGTTGCATGGTAATTTTTAGCCATATATTAATTCCTCCTAATTGTTCATTAAATTTTTTCGATAAAAAATACCCTCGTACCTTTTAGCACGACGGTATATTTTCAAATCCTTATCATATTCAGGTTGTGAATTTGATACGTTTTCCATATCTAATTGCTCTTTGATTAGTCTTGAAATGTAATAACTTAGATCCTTACAGACTTCTCTCGCATTGTAACTCGTTGAAAGTGGCGCATACACGTCTACCTGAATGAGATAGCTTAATGCGAGATTATCATTATCTGCATATTCTCTAGGTAATGTATCATCCACTTCACTCATTACAATGTAGGGCTTCGTCTGTTGTGATGGTTCTGGATAGTTATCAATCTTAATGCTTTTGTTGTCGACTAAAGATTTAACGTAAGTATCTGCAGACAGTAATATATATAATTCCATTAATATATCTCTCATCGAACATACCTGCTTATCTCTTTATTTAATACATCGTAGTATTCATTTTGTGCTGCACGTAATGCTCTTTCTACAGCACCTTTACCTTTTGGGTTAGGATTCTTAATAGTACCGAATTCATTCAAGTGAATAATTCTGAAACGATTATGAGGACCGCGCCAATGAATTTTGATAGTGCGTTTACCATTTAACCACATCGGATTACTTGCAGTGATTTCATCACGTGAATAACCTGTATCAGCGAATTCATCAAAGTTATCTCTTAAATACTTGATGAATACTTTAGATCCAGCTATCAAAGCCTTATCAATCCATCGTGTAGTATGCGCCCTGCCAAATTTTGAATTTAATTGTGACTCGAGTTCAGACAGTCCATTTACTTTAACCGGCATATGCTACACCTACAATCTTCATAAGCTCGTTTGATTCTCCTGTTAGTGAGAAGTGTTCAATGTTAAACTTGATACCTTCATACATCTCATCTAAAATTTCAAACACATCAGAACTATCTACTTGATAATCCTTACGTGGATTCCTGAAATTTAAGCTAATAATATGTTTTGAGTCAGTACCTTTTAAACGTTCTAAATCTTTAATACTCGATTCATATACGTCTGCTAACGTCATAAACACTTCTTTTTCACTCACAGTTGGGTACGGTCCATCATCTGTTACAGTACGATAAAACTTAACCGGTACATTTAAGTCTCCGTTAGATACTTTCGGACGGTTGTATTTCTGGAACATAATCTTTGTCATAATCAACCTCCTCCAAATTATCTAAAGCAAATGAAGTAATACGATGTAAAAAATTATCATCGAAGTACTCTAGTGCATCATTATAAGCGTATCTTGTACGCTCATAAACAAGTGAAGCACCTTGAGTATTAGTCATATCGAAAGGTTTGCATTTATTAACGATATCGTTATACGACTCTTCTAATAAAAATTTGATATGTTTATCTTCGAATGAGTGAAATATCTTTAATCGACCTTTCATTATCGCTACATGTTCATCAGTAATCATTCAATCACCTACTTCTTATCATCAACGCGAACTAAAGCAGTACCATGACCTTTTAACTTTTCGTTAATTTCATCAGCACGTTTTACAGTGCGGTCTACTTCTTCGCCCTTTTTTAATACTTTGTTTTCTTCTAAATCTTTAAAATCAAAACCAACTTTGAATTTCACCATCCTATTCACCACCTTTAAAATGAATTAAAAAAGGAGCGTGATATTACGCTCCTGGAAGTGTTTCACCTACTGCTTCTTCTGGTGCTGATGGCATACCTTCGATATTTAACGTATAAACATGTGCAACGTTATTATCTTCAGGTAAACCGTGCGCAAATTGCTTAGCAATAAATACATCACAATCTTCTAAAGCTAATGTTTGATCATAAGATTTAATTGATACTGCACCAGTTTGTACTGCGTAGTAACGACTTCCGACAAATGCGATTGCTTGACCATAAGGAACGAAATCAGATGGGACTACTTCGATTTGATATGGTAAAGCAGTTACCCATTGACCATTAGGTGTAAGGACAGTGTATTGCGCTTGAACAAAGAACTGTAAAGCTGGATGTACTGCAATAGCGATTTTACCTAAAACATTTAATGGCTTATTATTTTCATCAAATGATAATTTATTTGCTAAATTTGCTAATTCAGTAACGGTTGTTTTTTCATCTGCAAACGTTAATTCTCCGACTGGTGTTTTGTCAGCAGTTCCTGTAATATTTCCGTCTTCATCACGAGTGATTTCTTGATTTAATCCGTAAGGTTGATTAGCGCCTGAACCTTTACCAAGTACTACACCTTCTTCAATTTTAATTGCAATCGCTTCCGCTAACTGTTCACGCACATAACGTTCAACCCATTCAGGACCAAACTCAAGTAAATCTTTAGGTACGATAGCGAATGCAGTTAATTTATTTTGAGAGAATGAGTATTCAGTGAAGTTTGCAAGGATTTGTCCTTGAATTTTACCAAAGATTTCTCCCCATACTGCAGCACCCGATGGTTTACCAACAATGATACGTGTACGAAGACCAGCAACTTGGAAATTGATTTTAGATAATAATGGGCGGTTACGTTTAATATCTTCGAAAATACGTAATACAGTAGTTTCAGGCAAGATTTTTTCTTCTTTGAATGAATCATAGTTCGCTTCATCTTCAACTAAGTTAGTAAAGAATTGACGTTCTTTTGCAGTTAATACATTTAAACCACGATTTAAAGCAATTTCACCATCTAACTTTGCGTTTGCTACTTCTTGACGTGCTTCTACTAAAATACTTGCTGATAAATCTTCAGTATATGCTTTCATATACTCGTTATATTTTGCTTCTACTACTTCTGAATCTGCTCCATTACGAGCTGCTTCAAAGTATGCTTCTTTTAAATTCTGAATATTATTCTTTGTTTCATCTTTAAATGTAATTGTCATTTAAATTCCTCCTATAAATACAGTCTTTTGACTTTGTTTTTAATACTATTTTCTACTTTTTCTGGTAAATCGTACTTCTCTAATTCTTCCTGCACTACTTCTGTAACGATTTCTCTTACATTTTCTAAAGTGATTACGTCTTCATCTTTTGGCTCAGTTTCTTCAGGTGTTTCAACCATTTTTATCACATGATCTGGAGTTTTATTAAATTTAGTTAATTGCGACTTACTAGCACATGCGACTAATTTCTTCGAGGTGATAACTTCGTCAATTAATCCATAAGAAAAAGCCTCTTCTGCAGTCATCCATGTTTCCGCATCAAGTAAGGCTTTCAATGAATCAATATTTAATTTATCTGTCTTTGCTAGGTATGTTTCCATTAAAGTTCCCGTAACTTTATCTAATAGTTCTGCAATTTCTCGCATATCATTAGCGTTACCGAACATCCCACCCATAGCATTATGAATCATCATCATGCTGTTAGATGGCATTCTAACTACATCACCAGCCATTGCGATTACAGACGCAATACTCGCAGCTAAACCATCAATATTTACGATTACTTTCGCTTTATGGCGCTTTAACATATTGTGAATTGTAATACCTTCGAATACGTCTCCACCTGGCGAATTAATGTTTACAATGATTTCATCAACATCACCAAGTTTCGTTAACGTATCTTTAAAGTGGTACGCACTCTCTTCATCTGACCAACGCCACGATTCTGGAACGATTTCACCATAAATATCAATCTGACCAATATTTTCAGTCTTTGAAACATTTAAGATTCTTCCTGTCATTCGTTATCACCCCCTTTCGATGCTTCATTATCAGATTCATAGTTTTTAGTACGTAGGAATATATCTAATCCATCGAGTTGTTCGAATCCGAATAAGTCGCGTACTTCGTTAATTGTTGCAAAGTTTGAAGATATCAACTTATCAATAGATGTTGAATTCTTAACTGGATCTAATCTATTCAATCCAACTAATTTAATACGCTTACCTTTCAAAAATTCATCTTTAGTAAAGAATTTACTGTTTAACTCGTTTTCGATTTTCTTAACTAACGGTTTAATACAGAAATCAAGATACGCATCCATTGCATTTTCTAGGTCTGCCATATCGCCATGAATAAGTGACGGAGGTATACCGATTATTTTAGCGACATCATCGATAAATGTTTTTTTTACCTTACTGATATTCTCGGCATTACTATTACTTGATGATTGACCTTTTGTTATCTCTTCATATTCAAATCCAGGTATTCCAGGAATGATGGCCACACTACTTTTAGTAAAAGATTGATATATCTTATCAGCGTATTTCTGTAATCTCGACATGTTTTTATCATCAAGTTTACCGCCACCCTGACTAACCTTTAAAATACCTCTAATTTGATTATTCTTTAACTCTTGCTGCATCATTCTGCCGAATAACTCGCCATAATCACCAAACAGACCTTCTACATACTTTTGAAGTTTTTCATTGTTGTAATTTAAATAAATCACTTCGTTCATTTTGAATGATCGTTGGAATTTATAATCTTTTACAATCACATTTCTAAATGTATCATCATATAAAGCGAGTTCCACTCTTTCAAAGTCATCTGCTACAACTAAATCATCTGTATCAGTCTTGATAATTAGTACTTCATTATCATATATAAGTTTGTAGATTACTTTCTGCCAAAAGTCCGATGCACTGCTATCTGTATTTGGTCTAACGTTCAACTTATAATACAGTGTATTCTTAATGCTTTTATCTCCATCTTTTATCCAAAATTCCGTTTGGCTTATCGTCCTGGCAATAAAGTTGATACATGTATCTAAAGCTATTCGTTTTAAATATGACCTACTCGCTGAGTCTTCGTATATATCTAAATCAAGCATATCCCTAATTTCTAAATTACGTTTAAACACACCTTCAAATAGTCCCATAATTCACCTCCTAAAAGTATTTATCGATTAAATCAAATGCTTCTTCTAAATTTATGTCTACGATATCATCCGCTCTATATAAAGCATGAACAAACGCCATAAAACCGTCTGTTTTACGTCTAACTTCATCTTTTTTGATATATTCTTTGTTTCCGTTAGGTGTTATTTTTACAGCTACGTTATTCGTAAACCATCTCATCAAAGCATTGTCTCCATATATAACGTTATGCTTTGCAAAAGCTGTATCAATACGCGGCGCTAATAATCCGTGGATAGCTTTAGGATTGCGAATAACTTCTAACTCAATTCCTGCATCTTTAAATGCTTTTCTTACGATGTCTGTTCGATAGTTATCTGCTATGACTTTTTCTAGTCCATATTTTTCTCGCATACTTTCAAACCAGCGGACAATATAGTCAATCTCAATAACATCATCATCAACTATTGTAAGTAACCCTTCTTTCTCCCATTTTGGAATAGGAGGCTCTAAATTCACCGTGTCTAAGAACCCTTGTCTTACAAACGAATGACTTATCCAAATATAATCATCTCCATTCCGGAACAACAATCCTACACTAGCGAAATCTCGAATGTTAGCGAAGTCTAATCCGCCTATACAAGGTCTACCACTTAAATCTGGTATGGGTCTGTTTGTCGCTAATATTTCTTCCCATGGTGCTATAACTTTTTCAAGGTCTACTTCTGGCAAATTCATTCTTTTAGTCATAAATTCAGGACGATTCGAACGATTAAAAGGTAAATCATAATATTCTTCTTCAATCGTACTTTTCAATGTCTTTGCATAGTCGCTTAATGGCTTATGTAACATAGGATTAGCTTTTTCCCATTTCGTCATATCATCTACTTCTTTTGGATTGTCTAATTTACAGTAAAAAGGAAATAACCTACTATTTTTGACCTTGCCAGCTAAGACGCTTTTTATTTTGTCTTTCATAGAATCCATATAACCTTCACGTATAAAGCCATCAGTGCTGATATAGAATGTTCTACGATTCTTTTTCTTACCTAGACCACCACGTTTTACGTTTACCATTTCGGGACCCATGAAATAATGAATTTCATCAAAAATAACACATCCTTCACGACCACCGTCTTTTGTTTTCGTGTTTGATGTGTTATATCTTATTATCGACTTCGTAGACCTATTGAGTATTTCAGTCTTACTAACCTCATATGGTGCGTTCATTGTTTTCCCGGTCTTATTTCTATTATTTTCAATAAGTATATTTCTTATCTCGTCAAATGATGTTTTTGCTTGCTCTTCACTATTTGCCACGATTGATATATGGTATTCTTTAATGCCATGCAATGGTGTACTTAAAAAGTCACTTATAGCACTTATTAATCCGTTCTTACCACCGCCACGTCCCATGAATATCGCCAATTCTGTAAAGAATGCTTCATTCGTTGTTTTATCAATCAAGAAAATATTAGATATTATAAAGCGTTGAAAAGGCAATGTAGGGAAGTACCACCGTTCTATGAACTTGATACAGTTATCAATCATTTCCTCATCAAAGAAGACGTCATCTCTACTGTAAATGTATGTTTGAAGATAATTAAATAAATCAATACGTTCTTGATTTAAAATTATCTTTCCGTCCTTCCATTGATTTATATAGTAATCAACGTGCTTGTTTGTAATCATACATAATCATCAGACGGCGTGCTTAAATCCTCTTTTTCCTCTGGTAATAAATCAGAAAGTTGTTTGATAATCTTTTGGTATGCACCATCGCGAGCATTGAAAAGTTTTGCAACTGGACGTTCACGATCATAAGGCTCAACATTAGCGCTTTGTTGAAATTTCTCTACATCGCCATTTTCTCTTATATCCTCCCACATAAAATCTAGCAACACTCTTAATCGTGCAGCTTGTGTAATGAGACCATCCACAACTTTTAGTTTTTCTTGAGGTATATCTTTATATATTGCTTTTAAGCGATTCTTTTCCTGCACCACCAAAGATTCATCAATTTTCATTTTCATATTTATCACCTTCTTTCTGTCCATGGGGGTGGGGTTATACGCGAGAGACTGAAATTTCTTCGGAATCGAGCCCTGCCCCGTTTCCCACGAGTTCGCTTGAGGTCGAAAGTTTTTTGACGGGGGGTATGTTTTGATTTCTTGAAATTTCTCTTTTTGTTTTTATGTTTATATTTTGTGATTTACCATTTTTCGTCATTCCATTGTTTTTGACGCTTCTGATATCTATCATGTTTCTTGTTATGACACTTAATACATAACGTGATTAAGTTACTGTCTACTAATGCAAGTTCAGGTCTGTCTTGCAGCTCTTCGATGTGGTCAACGTCTAAGTACTTATGCTTAGTTCCTTGATTAAATCTATTCAAGTCAACTGTTACCTTGCCTTGCTTCTTGCACTCTTGACATTCATAGTTGTCACGCTTCAGTATCTCGTCTCGCTTACGTCTCCACGGTCTACTCTTATAAAACTTTATTCTTTCTTTCACTGTCTCATACATAAGAGTTAAGCTCCTTAATCTAGATACATAATGGATCACTATCCTTCCTGCTTATATCAAGCCAAAAGAAAAGACACGCATCAATAGGATTAAAATGCGTGCCTTCGTATATGTTATATCTTGTGTACAGTACCATAATATCTAACAATTGCGTAAACTTCTACATTATCGAAAGTTGATTTATACTATCCATCCAATCTTTAAAGCGAAGTTGTTTAACATCTTATTTCGTGCATGTAATGTAGCATTCTTACTAATTACTTTACCATCTGTGCGTAATGTAGTCAGATGGTGTGCGATATCTTCCCACTCGTACGCAGTATCAACTTCGTGCCAGTACCTGCATTCTATAATGACACGTTGTACATCAGTGCAATTACCATAAATATATTCTATTGCGTTAATAATTCTATCGATGTTTTGATATATTAAATCTGAATGTAGTTTAATCACTTGATTTTCAACTTGTGATTGAGGTAGTGCAGTAGACTTCGTACCTATGTTTTCGTCTACTTCTTTTGTAAGTAATGTATGCTTTCTGAGTTCTCGTTTAGACTTTAATTCATCGTATTTAATAAAGTATTCTTCTAACTTCTTAATGTCATTTGTGTTTAACATTTACTGACCACCTTTATTTAATATTTCTCTTACACGTTCTAGGATGTCTTTATCACAGGTCTTCTTCTTTGATGAACGTTCCATTAATCGTCTTACCTTTCCTACCTTTGATTTCGTCGTATGCATACTGTAGACACTCTTCTAAAGTCATACCATGTTGCATTGCTAAAATAATCAACGTTACTACTGTGTCGCCAATACCGTCTTTTAAAGCTGTTATATCTCCACGTGACATAGCAGCCGCAACTTCACCAGCTTCTTCATAAAATTTAAGCGCTTGTCTATCGGGATTACCATTATGTAAATCTTTATCCTTCGCCCACTGTTCCACTTGATTGATTAGTTTATTCATTATTATCGTCCTCCATCTTCCCACCAACAACATTCACGTCTGGTGCAATATATAATTTTGATTTAACATGTTTTACTGATTGATTATGTTCACGTACTAACTGTTTCGCTAGTTTGCGTGAAGTAACTGCATATACTAAATTGTCGTTAAAATCGTACACTGGCGTTACTGTCATTACGTTGTATAAGTCTGTCATAAGTTAGTCCTCCAATAATCTAATCGCACCAGCTACGTCCGGTGGATTAAGTTTTAATAATGCGACTACTTGAATGGTACGTTGCTTTGCTACTCTGTTGTATTGAATACTATCTACTAGCTCATCTAACTCATAATCGAGTAGTTCGTTAACAGATAGTGTAGAACGTGAGAGAGATTGACCGTATTCGGCTATCCCTTTAGCATTTTGTTTGTTTAAAGTTGAATGGAAGTCGTGTAGTATCTTATTTGGATCGTGCATTGTTGTCCTCCTCTAATTGCTGCATCAGTTTTAATACATCTGAAAAACCAAAGCCTTCTAAAAAATACTCACTATTTTCAAATGAGGCGTTTAATCTTTCTCTCAACTCACTCCATCGTTTTTCTAATCGGTCAATTTTCTCTTCCTGCAACTTCGCACATCTTCCTAAGTTGTCAATGACTTTACAACATTCATCAGCACGTTGTTTCTCATTCAGTAAATCTTCCACAAAATCAAAATGTTCATCGATTTCTGATTCATTAGCTACAATACCTAAATTCGTCCATTTGCCGTTTATATTCACACGAATGTAAGTTACTACTTCAGTCAACCAGTCCACGCTCCTTGTTCCAAATTAGGTCTCCTATGCTACCGTCTAAATTTTGCAGGTAGATGAATTTCGCTTGATATTCTTCAAATAAAGTATTTTCTTCTGATAATAAATCGTAAATGCTCGTGTTCTCATAAGCATAAGTTTCATGGTCATTAGATACTGTTACTATGTTTAATTTGGTTTCCTCCGTAATCTCAACTTCTTGTTCGACTTTAAACTTTGTTTCAAACTTAGGAATTTTCTTACCATTATCTGTTTGCACCCATCCATGATGCGCACTAATAAATACACGATAATCTTCATTAACACCATAGAAGTCTCCAGTCTTACCATTATCTTTAGCCCACGTTAATAGTTCTATTAAATCCATCTCTACTGTACGTTTAATTTTCATTCGTCATTCTCCTTTTCTCAATCTATAGTGAATATAAAAGAATTCTAAAGTTCTCCAATGGTCCCACTTGCGTTTTTTGCCAACCACAGACCAATATACTTTTCTGTATGGTGTTTTTCTCATCATTTATTCTCCTTTTCGAGTCGCTCCCCACTCGTGTTTTCAATATTTCGCACTACTTCAGCAAAATGTAGATATTGTTCGTAATCATCTTCAAAACCATTTTCATAAGCCTTAGACTTTATTGTTTCAATATGTTCTTTCAACTTATTCCACATCTTTTCATAGCCCACAATCCCTCTCTCCTTTCGTGAGGTTATCTATTAAACGATTCGCTCACTAGATGATTAAAATAATTCTTATTCACAACTGCATGATGCTCAGTATTTATAGC
The DNA here is from genome assembly GCF_020097135.1 of Macrococcus armenti. NCBI lineage: Bacteria > Bacillati > Bacillota > Bacilli > Caryophanales > Staphylococcaceae > Macrococcus > Macrococcus armenti. The sequence continues at coordinate 1,386,068 of NZ_CP083608.1, forward strand.
TTTAATTGGTCTATTAATAAGTGGCGCTGATGACATTGCAACTAATGATTTGCCGATTTTCACTTCTGTGTCTCCACTAATAACAGTTACCTCTCCATCATTCAAAAGTGTCTCAACATCATAATCAGTTAAATAGACAGTTATCTTTTTGTTTTTGAATTTATCAATCATCTATCATTTACTCCTTGTGATTTTGCGACTGACATTGATGTCACTCACAAAGTGTTTAGCACACGTTTCTAGTAGCTTTCTAGTTACTCTTCATCACTCCGTTCTACTCTGTTTTTCTAGAGGTTTGCTAGAGGATTTCTCTACAAACTGTTGATATAACTGGATTTATTCAAGTGGTTATTCAAGTGATAAAAGTTTAATTTTATTTCAATTCCATTCTTTTTTAACAAATTCATTAATTATTGTATATAAGTCACCAATTAATAATTTTTCGTATTTATTTTTCTTGTAGTCACTAGCGTGTGTTTGAATAATAGCACCGCTGTTATTTAGTACAAAAGTTACCCAAAATGTTTCTCTTACTGCTATTTCCATTGTAGGATTTCCTTTATAATCCCCTTCAAAGAAGGTTACACCTAAACCTTGTTTAATAAATGGTTCTGCTGTATTCATATAAATTTGTGCATTTGTTATCATTTTTATATCCTCCTCAATAAAACTTTTATTTTATCGTCCGATTGAACAGACGATTAAAGGACGTTAAAATAACTCCATCTGATCAACCTGCTGTAAAATACCTTTTTTATCTTTTGACCAAAGTAATATAAAATCATCATCTACTCGCTCGAATACCTGAATGTACTTACAGTCATATTTTTTAATACTTTCCAAAAATTCATTTACTGAACCTTTAAAGTCTCGACATGCAAACTGCTTTCTTAAACCGGTGCCATACTCAACTGATAAATTTCTGTATTTATCCATGTAGCACCTCTAGTATCCTCTGGCGTCATGTACCATACCTATGAAGTCTGTTTTGACATCGATAATCTCGCTTCTATTTTCATCAAATAAATCTTTCAATATATCAATAATTGGCGAAATTTCATGATACGACATTTTCTCAAGTTTTTTCTTTGAGTACTTTTCATCGAGTTCGATAACGAGCTCTAGGTCTTCTTGAAGTCCTAATACATAATTTATTTGTTTCTCTGTAGCCATATCTCCACATCCTAATAATCAAATATCGTTGCTTGTTCCATATCCGCCCTATGCAGTCCGTTTTCTTCACAGTATGCTATAAGTCCTTCTCCGTTCGTTATCGTTCCAGGATAGCGAATACGACCAAATTCAGTACGTTCTAACACTCTATACTTACCGTTCTGCATAGGAATGACTGTAGTTGCGAAATTACTCTCCTGATCAAGTAGCTTTATACGATGTAATAGTCCGTACATGATTACCACTCCTTACGACAACTTAATGTCGCCATTTGTCTGCTTACTAATCTTGATTCGTTCAGATTTCGGTAAATCTTTGTTATACAACGTTGCAATACGTTCTGCCATCAATGGTATTTTATTGATAAGCTCTAACTCTTCGTATAGTGCGTTTACACAACTTACTAAGCGTTTGTTATCAATACCAACGTTATATACTTTACGTATCGCATATACGATTTTATCGGTTGGTCTACTTGCTCTAACCTTAATCAGTACATCATCAATGAATGTATAAGCGTCTTCTTTATTCGTAACTCTAAACTTGCCATCAACAATTCCCTGTCCCGTACTTCTTCCATCCACCGTACCTAATGTTCTTGCTGCTGCAACTGCTCCAAGTTCGCTATACTCCATGAATGCTTTCAATTCCTTATAATGTTCGTTACCTTCTCTCATATGAAAATTGATATGGTCTTTAGTCGTCCACTTGCTGACTAATGTATTTGACTTCTGCAACGTATCCTGTTTAATTTCATTCTTGATAATAAACTCAATAGGACGTCCTAATATTTTTAGTGCTTCAAATCTATGCTGACCGTCTAATATTTCTCCATTAGGCTTTACGATAATCGGTGGCATTTCGTAACCATCTGCAATCTGTTGCGCTAGTTTACTGACATGTTTCAAACTTACTGCTCTGTTACTCTCGATAAACTTGAATAAATCATAGTTATCTGTCGTGTAAACACTGTATGCTGTTTCGCAATTTAATAGATTCATCTTTCTCCCCCTAATTAATATTTCGCTGACTTCCATATATGCTGATTAAATAGTCTTCCTACTTCGCCACCAGGATAACGTGTGCGTGGTTTAACAATGTTTCTGATTATGCTAGGTTTCATTCGCTCCTCAAACTCGCTATGCACCGGCTTACGTGCGTGTACGTGTCTGTTGACACGTCTATGTTGATATGTCATCTCAACCACTCCTTATATTCTGTTTTCAAATAACTCTGGAAATCTCTTCACATATTTCTTAGGCACTGGCTCTCCAGCATTTAATAAACTGATAATCATCTTCTTAACGTCTTTATCTGAATCTTTTTCGATAACCATATTTTTTTCTGTTTCTTTCTTGTATCGCTTCACTTTTTCTGTTGCTGCACGTTCGTATGACCAACCATACTCTCTAACTCTCTGCCAGAAGTATGCTTTATTAATTCCATTCTCGACTGCGATATTACTCCACCTCTTATATTCATCAGAAACATTATTCGTGCGTTTAGGTGGTGTCGTAAGCGCCTCTTCAAAAGTCATGCCGTCTCTTGAAATTCTCACTTTATAAGTATCAAGCGAAACAGCTGCTCTATGTTTATTCTCATCATAATAAATTCGTACTGCCGTTCTAGGTTTCATCCTGATCTATCCTTTCTTTCGTTTTCTTCGCACCTTCTTCAACTCTTCATAATCTATCCATTCTGTATTGTGTTCTTGTTGATAGTATTTCGGCGCTCTGCATATCCAAATTAATGTTTTATCTTGATATAAATATCTGAATAATTTCGCTTTTACTTTTGCGGTTTCTGTCGCCATTCCTTTGATGTCGATTACTTCGACAGTCCCGTCTGTATAAGTAACTTCGAAATCTGCGATGTACTCCATTTTTCGTTGCTTTTTAAATGCTGGTATTAATTCATATCTAGGTTGTAACTCGATATGTTCGATTAATGTGTTACGTTTTAAATAAACGTAATAGTCACGTTCTACTATCGAATCGAATATATGTCCGTCATACTCGACTTTTTTAGCGTTATATTTACTCATATTTCTGTCCTTTCAACATAGCGTTTAATTTAAAAGCGAAACTTTATACTCCTTATTTTCTCCACCAACTCTTAATAATTGTGTGAAATAATTTTTGCATTTGCCGATATATCTGGAAGCTTCTCTAGCAGAATTAAAAACAAGAATTTCGTTTGTTTCTTTTATTTCTAAAATCACCGGCTTAGCCCTATACTCATTACCTAAAAATCTATCTCTAGAGATTTTTTTGCTTTGTTCAAATAAACCAATTTCGTAAGCTTTACGTGTATTTTCCGAATAAGTAGCCCACTCCAAATTATCCACGTGATTATTTTCTTTATTTCCATCTATATGATTAACAGTCTCTTTATTGTATGGATTCGGGATAAAGGCTTCAGCTACTATTCTATGGATTCTCTTTGATGACTTTTTGCCACTCACGTTTAATCCGTATAAAACATAGCCCTTTTGATCTAAACGACCTTTAATTAACCTACTTTTATATTTAAAAGTTCTACCATCTTTGTAAGTTACTTTTCGTTCGACACTTCTAAGTCTTCCTTTATTACTAACTTCGTAGTATCCTTCATATCCATTCGCAGGTTTCCAAATCTCCTCCATTAACTTCGCCCCTTCAACATATTATTTAAACGTTCATCCACTTTCACCCAAGAATTTTCGAGATGATATAGTTTGTCGAAACTTTCTACACCCATCTGATGTTGGGAATAGTGGTGTTCTCTGCATAATGCGAGGACTTCATTTCCGTAATGATCTATATCGTTCCTGTTACGTCCTACACCAACTGCATAACGATGTGCAAGGTCAGAATTTTGTTTTCCACAAATCACACACGTTCGTTTTATCGTACTCATGTATAAGAATGTTCTGTCGTTTTTTAACATGTCACTCGTCTTATAATTCAGTGGTATATCATTCTCGAACACCCACATAATAATTAAGTCTATTAATTCGCTCGCTATCTTTCTGCTGCAATCACTTAATGACACGTTTAGATAGCCATTCATAAACGAAAGATAATCTTTGAACATTTCTCTCATGTATTCTCGGGGTTGCCCTGTAAATTGCTCTATGTCGTTGCATAGCGCAAATATCTTTCTTCGTTGCTTAACTGTTATCTTCTTACTGTCGATAATCTCTAAATTTACGTCTACTGCTATTTCGTTGTCGATTAATAGCATAGCTTCAGGTGTCATTTCGACACCTTCGACTAATGCTTGACCATTCTTATATTTCAGTATTCGTGGCATATCTACACCTCGATTAAAATAACCATCCATGTATCATTCAGTTCGCAATAATATATGATTCTTATGAGTTTTATATCATCTTGAATACATTCGCTAATTGTGTAAAAAATAGCGTTGCAACCAAAGTATTCATGTTGAACATGATTAATATACGTTTCCTTATTTATTTCTTTTAAAGTTACAAGCGTTTCAATTTCATCTCTATTTAATTCATCAAATCTACTACATATATGCACTATCCCTTCTCCGCCAGATGTAGCAGCGCTTCTAAATAATTCATTGTATTTTTCTAATGTTTTCATGTTTTTAAATCTTTCATCTAATTTATTCATTAACTTCTCCTCCTTATTAATTAGAATGGTAAATCATCATCGCTGATATCTATTGGTCCTGTAGCGTTCGCAAACGGATTGTTATTATTCGCATTTTGAGGAGGCGCTGCTGCATTTTTTTGTTGTGTCGTTTTCTGTTGAGCGTTCTCGTTCTTCCCTCTCGTTTCTAGGAATTGAACACTATCTGCTACTACTTCTGTTACGTATACTCTGCGTCCTTCTTGATTATCATAACTGCGTGACTGAATACGTCCGTCTACTCCTACTAATGAGCCTTTACTACAAAAAGTATTGACGTTTTCAGCTGTCTTTCTGAACGTCACGATATTAATAAAATCGGCTTCTGTTTCTCCGTTAGCGTTCTTAAATGTTCTATTTACTGCTAATGTGAAAGTCGTTACAGTCACTCCACTTGGTGTCACTCTCATTTCTGGGTCTTTGGTCATGCGTCCTACTAAAATTGTTCTATTTAACATATTCATTTTCCTCACTTTTAATTAGTATTTTTTCTAGCATTTCATCCGTAAATTCCTGAATTGGAATTACTTCTTTGTTATCGATCATCTGCTTGCAGGCAAGACCTAAAGAAACGATATAGTTATACGTTTCTCCGTCTCCGTCTTGCTTGAATTCCTTGCAAAGTTCTCTAAAGAATTGCATCGTTTCATTTACGTTCATCAGTAAAACCTCTGTATCTTTTTGTAGAATTCGAAATTCGCAGTACCTGTTGCACCATCTTTATTTTTGGCAACAATACACTCAACATCTGACTTCGAATGTTGCGCATCTTCTTGCTCTTTGTTGTAGTAATCAGGTCTGTATAACATAAATATCATGTCTGCATCTTGCTCTACTCCGCCAGCTTCACGTAAATCGCTCATTACTGGACGTTTATCGTTTCTACCTTCAACACCACGACTTAATTGTGAGAGTGCGATAATTACGCATTTATACTCTTTAGCGATAATCTTTAGCTTTCTCGATATATCCTCTACTTCAAGTCGTCTGTCTTTGATGTTTTCATCTGATTTCATCAACGTTAGATAGTCGATAATAATTACGTTATTATCTGATTCGTTCATCATTCGTGCTGCTTGATTCTGAATATCTTTAGGAGTTACCTTACTTCCATCGTTGATCGTGAAGTTCATTTTTTGGAATCTATCCATGAATTCAGTAATCTTTAACATTTCATCCTGATTAATCGACTCTGGATATTTAAACTTACTTAGATTTACTAATGTTCTTGATGCGATTACACGTTGTGTTATCTTCTTCGCAGTCGTTTCTAATGAAAACACTGCAACATTGCAATTATTACTTTCTAATTCGCATCCTATATTTAATGCAAAGGCTGTTTTACCCATCGATGGACGTGCTGCAACGATTACGAGTTGTCCAGGCTCGAAACCACTAATTAAAGAATCTAAATTCTTATAACCTGTCTTTAGTAATTTCGGTTTAACCTCTTGTAATAATTCTTCTTTAATCGTGCTTAAGGTTTCAGCTTTCGTATCCTTACGCTTTATCTCAATTTCGTTGAGATACTTCAATGTACTTTCTAAAAATAGTTGATTGTCACGAGTAGGCTGTTTTGAATAATTTTCAGTCGCTTCACGTATCTTTCGTTTTTTATATAATTCAAGTACGTCAATTTGATACTGAGTAAAGTGTGACTTCATTATCAACTTGTCATTTAATAACTTCTCCATTAATTTTTCGGGGAAGAAACTGTTGCCATATTTTTGTGATTGAGCGTATATGTCTGCTAAATCTATTTTGTTTTGTTGATTCGCATATTTAACAAAATTGAAACTGTAAGGGTCTGAGAACATTTCTTGTTTTAACGCTAGTTCTCCAAATAGTTCAGGGTTACGAAGTAATGCACCTACAACTAAATATTCAGCATTCGTTTCATTAATCATCTAAAGCACCTCTCAATCTCTTAAGATTAGCTTCGATGAGTTTCTGCTTCTCTGGATCAATAGGAGTATTCTTATTAATCTCGATTTCTTTCTGTATCTCCTCGTATTGCAGCAATGCATGATTTACACCTTTAATCATCTTTATTTCTGAAACTTTAGGCTCAAATTTACTCGTTCCGTAATGTTCGTATAGCTTTGCTTTAGTAAGTTCATAATCTGCATTCTGTAATACGTACAACCAGGCATCAGCTACTGTTTGATTAATATTGAATTTAGGATATAACTCTTTAACTAACTTCAATAATTCTGATACTTCTTTTTTATTCACTTAGACACCCCATTCATCTAAATTAAATTCATCGTTAGATGTCTGTTCTTTTTTATAACTAATATCTTGATTAAGATAACTTTCAAACTTAGTTGAGAATAATGTTTCAGGTCTTAGATATTTATTCATATCACTGTTTTTCCATTCACTACATTTGATGTCTATAACTTTCTTAAAATCATCTATAGTAAATCCTTCTTCTAATCTTGCATTTATAAATGATTGAGTTTTCTTAGTAGTGTGCTTGAATTCTTTCCCTGCTTTCAGGTTGAGATACGCGACTATATCTTTATTCTTTTCATTCTTCTCATTCTTTACATTCTTGTTTGTGTTGGTTTGTTGTTGGTTTGTTGTTGGTTTGTTGTTGGTTTGTTGTTGGTTATCATCGTCTTGCAATTGGTAAACTCCCCAATTAACAATGGTTACAACACTAAATTTGTTGTTGGAATTGATGTTGATAATTTGCAGACTTTCTAACGTCTTCATGTAGTCGTATAACGTTCTTTCTTTTATCTTTAAACGCTCTGACCATACCTTTCTACCGAATATAAATTGACCTGGTTTGAGGTGTACAATCTGATTTCCAACTAATTGATCGTGGTCTTTATGACTGGCAGACGTTAGGCAGTAGATGAAAACTTTAAGTATTTTTTCGTTATCAAATACTGCGCTGTCTGTAATCTTTCTGTGTAACTTAATCCAGCCACTCATTTAATCACTCCTGTTTCTTTTTAGAGTTGATTAATACTTCTAACTTCTTGATATATGCAGGTAAATCTTCTTTAAATACTTTCGTTTTATCTTCAATCTTTAACCAATGAAGTAACTTACTTTCCGTAGCGTCATCTCCACCAACTTTTACAGCTTCATCTAATTTCGTTTGTAATTCTTTGATGTCTTTATCATCTGCAGGTGTTTTCACTTGTTCAGGCTCTTTCTCGCCGTTATAAATATATAAACCTAGCCCGTGTAAAGCTGCTGCTTTAACGAAACAGCGCTTATGTGCTTTATTAATATCGAATGCTGCAACTGTATTTGGCGCAACTGGTTTATTGCGAAAATCTAATACTGGTAATAGTTCAGTTTCTTTCTTACCTTTTATCGTTACTGATACTTGAACAAAATAACCTTCGCTCGTTTTTAAATAAGGCACAAAAAAGTTATCAATAGGTACATCAGGATGAGGAAATTCTGTAATTTCAACTTTGAAATCAGGGTCAATCTTCTTTAGATATCCGTGCGCCCAACTCCACGAAAGGTAGCTTAATCCGTTCTTTTGTTCTACATGATCATTAACGTTGACTTTATTTAATTGCTCGAATAATGATTCAGTCATTATCTAATCACCAAACTTTCTGTAACCTTTAATTCTGCAGTTTCAATCTCTTTTCCTGCTTTAAGGTCGTTCAGTAGTTTCTTACTGTCTAACTTCGGCTCTTGTTCGATAAAATACTCGCTAGGCACTTTAGATACATCTAATTTTTCTCTATCGATTTGTGGAGCGTTATTCTTAATGTAGAAAGTGAATTCACTTGTTTTAAACTTCGTTTTACCTGTAAATAGCATTGCATCGTATAAGTAACGATTTAAACTTTCGATGCCACGTTCTTCCTGTTTGATACGTGCATCAATGACTTTCTTACGTTCTTTTAGTGCATCAATATGTGCTTTTTTCTCTAACATTACATATTTAATACCTTCTGCTTTTTTCTCGAATTCGAGTTCTAAACTATCTAATGTATCTTTTAAATCAACTTCGCTATATTCAGGGTCAATCATCATTGCTTTTACTTGTTCCAGATCACTGCTAATTCCGAATAAATTACTCATTTAAAAGACCTCCATTTTTCATTACATGCTTAATCTTTTCGTACTTACTGTATGCATCTTCTATACTTTCGCCTTCAGTTATGTTTAGACATTTGCATTTACATCTATATCTATCGTCGTGATGCCATACTTTTATATTCGCTAAATCTTCAATATTTTTATTGAATACAACTTCTATTTTTTCATCTGTGTAGCATCTTTCTTTAATCAATTCTTCTAATATGAAGAATAAATTTGGTAAATCAGTTATTTCATTCATATTTTCTCCATTTCCTACAGTCGTGAAATGTGCTACAATGTAAGTGTCTAATTTACTTGTGGCACATACTTAACTGTATGTGTTTTTTTATTTGTCCTCTTCTTCTTTCTCAACTACGATATAACTCTCATCTTCAACAGTTTTACTAAACTCTTCTTCCATCAACTGCCGCCAACTTTCGTTGTCGTGAATCATCTTCATCGCCACCTTTCAAAAAGCTACCGCCACCACCACATGTGTAATTCATACTCGCTCACATCCTTTATCGAACATACTGAAACTTAATCACTCCACCTGTATCATCAAATCTACTATGCACTACTCGTATATCTTCGTGCTTCGTATAATATTTCAAATCACGTTTATATCGCTTTATCTGACCTTTCGTGTAAGTTAGAACGATAATGTGACTAATCTTATTTATCGGTTTCGACAAAGTCGCTATTGATTACGAATAGTAGTGATAAACATGATAACGTGATGAATAAGCCTGAAGTTTCGAGTGACGTGAGATGAATACTTAATTGAGTAACAATGTAACTAACAGCTAGTAAAACAGTTGCAGTTGCTGTGAATAACTTCATCTGTCGCACTCCTTTATCATTAAATTTCGAACAAATACTCTCGCTGGCTCAACTTCGATGTAACGTTTATTACTGCCTTCAAAACGTCTGATGTACTGCTTAAATTCCTGATGTGAGTAGACTTTCTTCTCGAGATCAGCAAATGATATTCCGCAAATTCGAGGGAATTCATGTTTTGCGTCTGCAAAATCTGCATATTCTACTTTCTCAGCTTTTGGCAGTGCATTCTGAATAGCTGCAACGAGTTCAGCTTTAACATCTGATAAATCGATAGTTAGCATTTAAGTCACCTTCCTTTAAGCGATTTCTTAATTGCGCATATCTTTAATAAATTGAATTGCTCTGTCTACATCACGTCGTTTAATGTGATTATTAGGAGCATTACCTTTCATTCCTAAATACTTTTTAGTAGCAACTAATATTTTTGATTTAGCTTTACCGATGTCATAACGACGTTGTTCTTTTAAGCGTTTGTTGTGTTGTGCTAATTCGTAAATATCTGTAGTTGCGACATCTTCTAGTGTTAGTTGCGTTCCATTTGCATCCACATATTTTTCAGCTTTATCTTTTACCATGTATTTAATTGCTGTAATATCCTGTGGCGTTACGTACTCTCCTGTAAGTGTTTGCTTGATTTCTTTTAGTTCGTTTGATGTCTGCGTATTGTAATCAAGTTGTAAATTACTTACTTTCGCAATTTGTTCAACTAACATCGTTAATATTTCAGGATTGTTAATCATCTCAGTTGCTGTTGCTTTAGTGATGTACATTCCTTTGTTTCTGATTTGTGGTAACACTTCTGATGTCACCCAGCGTTTAAATCGTTTAGCCGATTCTAATTTGCTTCCAAAAATCATCGAATATAATCCTGATTCATTGATTAATATAGTTTTTGATACCAAAGTACCGTTTTGGTACTGCGGTAAAACTTGCACCATTCTATCTTCTTCATCTACGTGACGATTGATATCTCGACTGCCGTTTTTGTATCCTAAAATTTGAGCTACATCTTTACCTACAAAATATGGTTCGTTATCGATTTCTAAAGTCCTTACTGGTAATTCATCAAAATTAAATACTTGTAATTCGTTCATTTTCTATTCTCCTTTCTAACTCACTTCTTCAAACTCTAAGTTAAACTTAGATTTGTTCGCAAAAAAAATAATTTCGTCGGGTTCACAACCAAAAATAATACTTAGTTGAATGACTGACTTAACCCTGAACATAGAATTATCTTGTTCCCATGAGTTATAAGTAACTTCTGAAACACCTAGCTTTTCAGCTACTTGTTTCTGCGTCAACCCTAAATCAGCACGCCACGCTTTTATTGTTTTCTTCATTTTCTCCCCTCCTTTTTTGAAGTTAACTCTATATTACCCTAAGTAAAACTTAGATGTCAATAAAAATATTTTAGTTTTATTAAATTTATTTTTATTTTCTTATTGAAACTTAAATTAATTTAAGTATAATAATAAGTATAGGAGGTGTTAATAATGAGTTTTGCTACAACTATCAAAAGAATACGATTAGAAAAAAAGATGAATAAAACGCAGTTTGCTAAATTACTAGGCGTGAGCGATGCGATGATTCATCACTGGGAAAAAGGTACGAATGAGCCGCGAATGGGTAGAATTCAAAATATTTCTGAAATACTGAATGTACCACTAAGTGAATTATTAGATTTCGAGAACGAAGTTCAAAGTATTGAATTATCAACTGAAGAGACTGACATCGATTATTTCGGTAAAGTATCTGCTGGTAATTTCGAGAATGTTTCTATTGATGAAGGAACATTGAAAGTGCCATCTTCAATATTTAGGAGTTATAAACCTGAAGAATGCATAGGTCTTCAAGTTAATGGCGATTCGATGAATAAAGTTTTAGCAAATGGCAGTTATATAGTAGTAGTAGATTATAGAAGAACCGCTAATTATACTTTAAATACGAACGATATTTTAGTTTTGCGAGTTGGTAATGAATATACAGTGAAGCGCGTGAGAAAAACAGAAACTAAAATCCATTTAGATCCTGTATCGTTTTCAGATGAATTTAAAACAAACACATTCGACATCGACTCAGAAGACACAATTGAAGTTGTAGGAAAAGTGATATATAACTATCAGATATTCGATTGAAGAGGGTTCCCTCCCTCTCAATCTTTATCATAAATATAAATTAATATAAAGGAGATGTAAGAATGGCTAAGAAAGAAACTTATTATGATGCGAATGGTAATCCTGTTCAAGTCAAAAAGAAACGTAATCCATTTTTAATTGGATGTGGAGGGTTGTTGTTATTATTAATTCTTTTAGGTGCCTGCACTGCTGCTTTAGGCGGTAATAATGATGATGCAACAAAAGATACAAAGACAACAACGACTACGACAGATAAAAAAGAAGCAACAACAGAAGAAAAGAAAGATAATGCAACAGCACAACAGAAAGCAGCATTAGCTAAAGCTGAAACTTATAGCGATATGATGCACATGAGTAAAAAAGGTATCTACAATCAATTAACGTCTGAAGCTGATAAATTTAAGCCTGAAGATGCTCAATACGCAGTAGACAACTTAAAAGCTGATTACAAAGAGAACGCTTTAAAGAAAGCTGAATCATATCAAAAAGACCAAAACATGAGTGCCGATGCTATTCTTACACAGTTAACTTCTGAAATTGAAGGTTTTACTCAAGAAGAAGCGCAATACGCTGTAGATAATTTATCGAAGTAAAAATCGAATAATAAGGGTGTGTTTTGGCGTGCCCTTATTTTTTATACACTTTTTTATGAAAGGAGCTATAATATGGCTACATTTACAGTATATAAACGCATAAAAAAAAGCGGTTATTCGTGGCAGTATGACGTTAAGGACCCATCATTTAAAAACGGCAAGAAACGTAAGTCAGGCTTCAAAACAAAAGCTGATGCAACGAATGCTGCACTTGAATTGATTAAGCAGATTGATGAGGGTAATCATATTCAAGACGATAAACGATTTAAAGACTATTATAATAACTGGCTTGAAATCAATGGCAAACTCGAGTTATCTGATAAGCAAGTCTACTGGTATAAACGAGCTTTAACTTTATTTTTAGATCATTTCGGAGAAAATATACTCGTTAAAAACATTACACGTACAGAATATCAAAGTTTTATTACGAATTATTCAAAGGGGCACGTTACTGAAACAGTACGTAAAGTGAATAATTTACTTAAAGCATGTTTAAAAGATGCAGTATATGATGGCTACCTCAAAAAAGACCCTACACATAATATCAAATTTAAAGGTACTGTGGAAGCAAAGAAGGAACAAGCGAAGTATATGACTATTGAACAGTACGAAGCTGTTATAGACTATTTAAAAGACAAACACGAACGTAGTTCTATATTACTTTATATCCTAGCTATCACAGGCGCACGTTTTTCGGAAGTAAATAACTTAAGTTATTCTGACATCAGTATTAAGGATAGCACCATTCATTTACATGGCACTAAAACAGAAAATGCAGACAGAATTGTGGAAATATCAAAGAATGACGTTATTTTAATTAATAAGCACCTTTTAAGGCACGCTAAACGTTCTGATGATAAAATCTTCATGTTATCGCACACTGCTGTAAATAAGGTATTTAAAAAGCTAAAAACACATATCGGCATATCAGACGAAATTACACCTTATGCTTTAAGGCATACACATGCGTCATACCTCATTAGTAAACAGATACCAATCGAATATATTAGTAAAAGATTAGGACATGCTAACATATCAATCACTTTAGATATTTACACACATTTACTTGATGAACATAAAAAAATACAGGGTCAAAAAGTGAGAGAATTATTCTCTTGACACTTATTTGACACCTGCACTCTTGAAATAGCGTAACCACGCTAGGTTTTAGCGTCCTGGGAGGGATTCGAACCCCCGACCGACGGCTTAGAAGGCCGTTGCTCTATCCAGCTGAGCTACCAGGACAAATATTTAACACAAGATTAATTATAATCAACTTTAAGTCGTAAAGTCAACAACATTTAGAAAATAAAATAACTAATAATAACATCAATGATTGCGAATTACACAATAATAGGATTAATACATTGTTAAGCGACTGGAACAAAGGTGTTCTGTTGTTTCGTATGTTAATCGAAAGAAGATAGAGACTTATGTCTCTATTTCTTTTCTATAACAAAACGATTTCTTTATCAACAATCTCATGTTGTTGATTATAGAATGTAATCATCTGATTTTCCTCTTCGACTGTGAATACTGCATATGTTTCAGTGTCAGCACTTCTCGACTGAGCGATAGAGCCTGGATTGATACACACAACCCCTTCAATCGTTTCAACACGTTTTATGTGCGTATGACCATAAAATGCTATATTACAGTTCTCTAATGCTGCTGCTTCAGCAATGCGTTCACGATTTCTTCCTACTTGATAGAGATGTCCGTGCGTAATAAATGCATTAATATGCTGCATCTGTATTTTTTTTGAAGACTCAAACTGACTTCCAAAATCACAATTGCCAGCCACTTTTATATAGCATTTTAGTTCTGGGTCATGATAATCAAACTCTGAATCTCCAAGATGTATAAACAAATCAGCATCTTCATGAACAGATACGATATCCGTTAATATATTTTTCATATTATGATTGTCACTAACGATTACCCACTTCATAAGAACACCCCTTATAAAATTTGTGATTGCAATAACTTTTCAATCGCTTTCCCACGATGTGAAATTTGTGCTTTTTCTTCGCCTGTTAATTCAGCAGTTGTTTTCCCGAGACTTGGTACATAGAAGATTGGATCATATCCAAATCCATTATTACCACGACGTTCTGTTAAAAGCTCGCCTTCTACTTCACCTCTGAAAGTTTTTGTTACTTCTCCTGGAATGCTGACTGCAATTACACATACAAAACGCGCTTTACGGTCTGTCTGTCCTTCCATTTGCTGAAGTACAAGGTCAAGATTTGATTCATCTGTTGCATCTGCTCCTGAATAACGTGCCGAGTATACACCTGGTGCATTATTTAATTCGTCAACTTCAAGTCCTGAATCATCGCTAATTACAATTTTATTTAACAATTTACAAGCATGCTCAGACTTTAATGCTGCATTTGCTTCAAATGTTGTACCTGTTTCTTCAACATCAAAATCTTCAATCAGTTCTTTTATGCCAATGACTTTATGATTTTTAAATATGTGCTTAAAGTCATTAATCTTTCCTTTATTTCCTGTAGCGATTACGATTTCTTTCATATGTCCTCCAAATGTATAGATTCGACTTGTAGTTCAGGTTGTTTCAACCATTCTTGTGCAATTTCTTTAAAATGCGTTGCATCACCATTTACAAAAAATTGATGTTTCGTATATTGTGGTGTCGTCACATGTTCATTTCTGAACGTTAAAATGGCACTCACTTCTCTCGCAGTTTCAAGTCCCGAAGAAATTACTTTCTTTTCTCCATTAAAGTATTCCTGAATATAATGCTGTAATAATGGATAATGTGTACATCCTAATATAACAGTATCACTTTTATGCTTTTTATAATATGATAAAGTATTATCGATAACACGCATACTTTCGACCGGATCTTTATAACGTCTGCTTTCAACTAACGGCACAAAATCAGGACAGCTTATTCCATCTACATTTATTTTTGGATTAATCATATGTATTTTTTGTTTATATGCGTGAGAACGAATTGTCCCTTCAGTTCCAAGTACAAGGACATGATTATTGTTTGTTGTCATAATTGCAGTTCTTGCACCGGGTTCAATAACGCCTAATATGGGAATAGTGAACATATTACGTAACGTCTCTAATGCTGCAGCAGTCGCTGTGTTGCAAGCAATAACAAGCATCTTTATATTTTGTTCAATTAAAAATTCTGCCAGTTGAATCGTATAATTCAATACTTCTTCCTGTGAACGTGGTCCATATGGACAGCGCGCTTCATCACCTAAATAATAAATCGTTTCATTCGGAAGCTGTCGCATAATTTCTTTAGCGACTGTCAGACCTCCTACCCCTGAATCAATGACCCCTATCGGTTGATTCAATTTGTTCACCTTCTTCTGTTTTTCGGTAAAGCGCATGCGTATGTGCATAATAATCTGGCGCATCAAATTCAGAACAATTTACGAGTGATTGTAAATACTTCTGACGTTTTATAATAACATCATCGATTAACTTTTGCCCTTTTTTCGTTAAATGAATGTTTACTTTTCGTTTATCTTCATCGTCTTTTTTTCTAACTGCAAAGTCTTTCTGTACGAGTTGATCCACGAGTTCTGAAGTGGACGAAATAGCTAAATTTAAATGTTTGGATAACGCGCCAATTGTCATTGCGTCTGTTTCTTTAATCCATTGTACTGCCATAAATTGAATATCCGTAATATTATAGGCAATCAGTTCCTGACGCCCTTCATTTTTAATAATATCCGCTAATCTTCTCAATTCATATTCTAAAGCAATAATTTGTTGATCCATAACCTTCTCCTTTTGTATATAAAACTATCATATCAAATAAATACCCTAATTATTAATATTTATATCGCAATTTGATATAAAAAAGGAATGAGACATTGTCTCATTCCTGAATAATACTTTCATATTAATGTACTTGGTAGTCAGATCCGAAGAATGATTTGAACATCTGGAATGTTGCTTCTCTATTCATCGCTGCAATTGATGTCGTTAAAGGAATGCCTTTCGGACATGCAGTTACACAGTTTTGTGAGTTACCACATTCAGCAAGTCCACCTTCACCCATTAATGCATGTATACGTTCGTCTTTATTCATACTTCCTGTTGGATGTAAGTTAAATAAACGTACTTGTGAAATTGGTTGTGCACCCATAAATTTAGAATTTTTGTTAACGTTCGGACAAACTTCTAAACATACACCACACGTCATACATTTAGATAATTCGTAAGCTGTCTGACGTTTCTTCTCAGGCATACGAGGACCTGCGCCTAAATCGTATGTTCCATCAATCGGAACCCACGCTTTAACACGCTTTAAGTTATCGAACATTTTCGAACGATCTACCTGTAAGTCACGGATGACCGGGAATGTCGCCATCGGTTCTAAACGAATCGGTTGTTCTAACGTATCAATAATCGCAGAACATGATTGACGGGCTTTACCGTTAATTACCATTGAACATGCACCACATACTTCTTCTAAACAGTTCATATCCCAAGTAACAGGTGTCGTTTTTTCACCACGATCATTAATTGGATTACGCTGTATCTCCATTAAAGCTGCGATAACGTTCATGTTTGGACGGTAAGGAATGACGAAAGTTTCATCATAAGGTGCACTTGTTGCATCTTTTTGACGTTTAATATTTAATTTAATTGTTTTTTCTGCCATTACTATTTACCCCCTTTAGACTTCTTAGAGTAATCACGTACACGTGGTGGAATTAAACTTACATCAACTGGCGCATAAGAAAATTCTGGTGCTTCTTTTGGACCTTTGAATTTTGCCATCGTTGTTTTTAACCACTCTTCATCGTTACGCTCAGGGAATTCAGGCTTATAGTGTGCACCACGTGACTCGTTACGGTTATATGCACCGATCGTCATTACACGTGCTAACACTAACATGTTCCATAATTGACGTGTAAAGAATACAGCCTGGTTACTCCATAATGCTGTATCTTCCATATCGATATCATGGTAGCGTTCCATAAGTTCAACAATCTTCTTGTCTGTTTCAAGAAGTCTGTCATTATGACGTACAACTGTTACGTTCGCAGTCATAATTTCACCAAGTTCTTTATGAAGTTTATATGCATTTTCTGTACCTTTCATGTTCAGTAATGCATCGAAACGTTTTTGTTCTCTTTCTACTGATTCCTGATAAATCGATTCAGGAACATCTTCGTATGATTTTTCTAAACCTTTAATATATTTAATTGCATTCGGTCCTGCAACCATACCACCATAAATTGCTGATAATAATGAGTTTGCACCTAAACGGTTACCACCGTGTTGTGAGTAATCACATTCACCAGCCGCAAATAATCCAGGGATATTCGTCATCTGATCATAATCTACCCATAATCCACCCATTGAGTAATGCACTGCCGGGAAGATTTTCATTGGTACTTTACGTGGGTCATCTCCCGTAAACTTCTCATAAATTTCGATGATACCACCAAGTTTAACATCCAGCTCATGCGCATCTTTATGTGATAGATCAAGGTAAACCATGTTTTCACCGTTAATACCTAGTTTTTGATTCACACATACGTCAAAGATTTCACGTGTCGCGATATCACGTGGTACTAAGTTACCGTAATCAGGATACTTCTCCTCTAAGAAATACCAAGGCTTACCGTCTTTATATGTCCAGACACGTCCACCTTCACCACGTGCCGATTCACTCATTAAACGCAATTTATCATCACCAGGAATTGCTGTAGGGTGGATTTGAATAAACTCACCGTTCGCATAAATTGCACCTTGCTGATAAACAACCGATGCAGCTGATCCTGTATTGATCATAGAGTTTGTAGATTTACCGAAAATAATTCCTGGTCCACCTGTAGCCATGATTACTGCGTCAGATTTAAAAGATTGAATTTCAGATGTCGTTAAGTTCTGAGCTACGATACCACGCGCTTTACCTTCATCATCAATTACAGTACCAAGAAATTCCCATCCTTCATACTTCGTAACTAATCCTTCAACTTCAAATTTACGTACTTGTTCATCTAAAGCATATAATAATTGCTGACCTGTCGTTGCACCTGCATATGCAGTACGGTGATGTAATGTTCCACCGAAACGTCGGAAATCAAGTAAACCTTCTGGTGTTCTGTTGAACATTACACCCATACGGTCTAATAAATGGATAATACCAGGTGCTGCCTCTGTCATTGCCTTTACAGGTGGTTGGTTCGCTAAGAAATCTCCACCGTAAACTGTATCATCAAAGTGAATATAAGGTGAGTCACCTTCACCTTTCGTGTTAACTGCCCCGTTAATACCACCTTGCGCACAAACAGAGTGTGAACGTTTCACTGGTACAAGTGAGAATAAATCAACTGGTGTACCTGATTCTGCCACTTTAATTGTTGCCATAAGACCGGCTAGTCCCCCACCGACAACGATAACGTTACTTTTTGCCATTGATATGTCACTCCCCTAAATATCTATAAATTATACAAATGCGAATAATGCTCTTAAACCAATAAATGTAACGACGATAAATACAACTAATGACACGTAAGCCATTGCATTTTGAGATTTCTGTGATTGTGTAATACCCCAGCTCACTGCAAACGACCATAAACCATTCGCGAAGTGGAAGATTACGCTCACAATACCGACTACGTATAAAATTAACGTAATTGGATTACTGAATAAATCCGCCATCATATCATAATTGATATGGTGCCCAAGCGCTGCCTGTACACGTGTTTGCCATACGTGCACTGCAATAAAGATAAATGCAATCACGCCAGTAATACGTTGTAATAAGAACATCCAGTTACGGAATGTTGAATAACGTTGTACATTGTTTTTCGCCGTAAATGCAATAAAGATACCATAAATTGCATGGAATAAAATCGGCAAATAAATAACTAAAGTTTCTAAAGCAATCTTAAATGGTAAATTCCACATAAAATCAGATGCTTTATTAAAGCTTTCTGGCCCTGCTACTGCAAAGTGGTTAATAACTAAATGCTGAATTAAAAAGACACCTAGCGGAATTACACCAAGTAATGAATGTAGCCTGCGTAATGCAAAAGATTTGTCTGAACTTGCCAAGTGAGGTCCCCCCTATAAACTATTAATAATTTCACAAATTTAATAATACGCCTCTTAAGTAATGAAATCAAGAAACCGATTACATTTTATATTAAAAAAAGTTTGTGAAATTCATTGTTGCTCTTATTGTATCATTTATTAGTATAAATTTGGGCATGAAAATGATTCTCAATTAATGAATTTCACAAACAATTATTATGTTTTTATTCTGTTTTTAATGCATTATGAATTTCAACCGCCAACTTTTGTGGAATACCAATGGCACGAATCTCTTCGATTGAAGCTTCTTTAATTCGTTTAACCGAACCGAAGTGCTTCATTAGCATTGTTTTTCTTTTCGGACCCATGCCACTAATATTATCAAGTTGAGATGACAGGCCTGTTTTACGACGTGTATTACGGTGGAAGCTAATTGCGAATCGATGCACTTCATCCTGAATGCGTTGCAGTAAATAAAAACTCTGACTCTTTTTGTTCAAAGGAATGATGTCGTAATTTTCTCCATATATGAGTTCGCTCGTCATATGTTTATCGTTTTTCTTTAAACCCGCAACCGGTATATCAAGCGCAAGTTCATTCACCAATACGTCAATGACGCTTGTCATATGCCCTTTACCACCATCGACTATAATCAAGTCAGGTAACGGCAATCCTTCTTTCAGTACACGTGTATAACGTCGGCGCACCACTTCACGCATACTCGCATAGTCATCCGGTCCTGTAACCGTCTTAATCTTATACTTTCTGTAATCACGTTTACTTGGTTTACCGTCTATAAACGTTACCATCGCAGCAACAGGATCTACTCCCTGTATATTAGAATTATCAAATGCTTCAATTCGAATTGGTGTTTCAATTCCCATCGCATTACCCAATTCTTCAATAGCTTTAACTGTTCTTGATTCATCACGCTCAATAATATCAAATTTATTACTTAGCGCAATTTGTGCATTTTTAACTGCTAAATCAACCATTTCACGTTTTTTACCACGTATCGGCTGTAGCACTTTCGTATCTACAACAGAACGTACCATTTCCATATCAAGCCCGAGTGGAATGTGCACTTCACCAGGCAGTAAATTTTCTTCTAGTCTATAAAATTGGCCGATAAAGTTATAAAAATGACTTTTCGCATCATCAATTAAAGGAATCATCTGCACTTTACGTTCAATTAAGTTACCTTGTCGAATGAAGAAAACTTGAATGCACATCCAGCCTTTATCGACGCTAAAGCCAAATATATCACGCGTCGTCATATCACTTGTCATCATTTTCTGTTTAAACATTAATGATTCAATATGCTGTATAAGGTCACGATATTCTTTCGCTTCTTCAAATTCCAGGTTCTGAGCTTTAGCGCTCATCTTCGCTTTTAAATCTTCCACGATTGTTGTGTCATGGCCGCTTAAAAAATTAGAGACGATTTGAATATAATGCTGATATTCCTGCTGATCAACATCATATACACATGGGCCGAGACATTGTCCAATATGATAATAAAGACATAACTTATCCGGCATATGCGTACACTTACGGAAAGGAATAATACGATCTAATAACTTCTTCGTTTCATGGGCTGCGTATGCATTAGGATATGGACCGAAATATTTCCCGCTGTTTTTCTTTACTGTACGCGTAACGATCAACCTTGGATGCTTTTCGTTCGTAATCTTAATAAACGGATAACTTTTATCGTCTTTCAGCAATATGTTATATCTCGGATAGTGTTTCTTTATTAACGTCAGTTCAAGCAGCAGCGACTCTATTTCCGTACTCGTAACAATATATTCAAAATTACGAATTTCCATTACGAGTCGCGTTGTTTTCTCATCATGACTCCCCGTAAAGTAACTACGTACACGGTTTCTTAAGTTTTTCGCCTTTCCGACATATATGACTTGATCATTTCTATCTTTCATTAAATAACAGCCCGGTTCTGTCGGTAAAACTGATAATTTATGTTTAATATTTAATTCATACTGTTCCACATCATTCACCACACATTCCATTCATAAAAAATAGACAGAGACAATTGTCTCTGCCTGCACTTCAAATATTAGTAATGTTTTGCAAGCACTGCTTGTAATTGTTCTTTCGGTTGGAAACCAACAATTTTATCCACTGCCTGACCATCTTTAAATACGATTAAAGTTGGAATACTCATTACTTCAAACTTAGCAGCTGTTGCCTGGTTCTCATCAACATCTACTTTCACGATGTTCGCTTTACCTTCAACATCTTTTGCTAAGTCTTCTAATACAGGTGCAATCATTTTACAAGGTCCACACCAAGGTGCCCAGAAGTCAACTAATGTTACACCTTCTTTAATATTTTCTTCAAAGTTACTATCTGTTGCATTTATTAAAGCCATAATTAATTCCTCCATGTCAATTAAGTTTATAAATGGAGTATATCAAATAAAAATCATGGGGTCATTACTTTTGCTCACATATTATGCAATGAATAAATAAATGATTCCGCCTAAAAGCATTAAGACCGATACAACAATCAATACTTTTGCGAGTTTATACATATCAAAGTTATCCATACTGCCTCCTTATTTCAGTTCAACAACTGTAACACCGAATCCACCTTCCGCCGGCATACCTCCACGGAAGCTCGATACAGCTTTTGATCGACGTAAATATTGCTGCACACCTTTTTGTAGTGCACCCGTACCTTTTCCGTGAATAATCGTTACTTGTTCATAGTTGCTCAAAAGTGCCTGATCTAAATACTGCTCAAGTTTAATAAGTGCATCCTCATAACGTTCACCACGCAGGTCTAGTTCCATTTTAATCGTCTGGCGATTGCTTCTAGGAACGACGCGAATTTTATCTTCTTTTGGTGGTGCTTCTTTTTCCAGTTCATTTAACGGCAGCTTCATCTTAATGATACCCATCTGAACAACAGCTTCATCTCCATCGACATCAAGAATCACACCTTTTTGCCCATAACTGAGTACTTTAACGTGATCACCTTTAGCTATAACTTCATTTTTAGTCGATTTCTTATCCGCTTTTATTTTCGTTTCATGATACATTTTACCTAACTTAGAACGCTTTTCAATCAGTTCGTTCTCTTTAATATCAGCATTAGATTTTAAGTTACGCAATGTTTTGAGCAATGCATCAGCTTCTTTTTCTGCATTTTTAACAATTTTATTTGCATCCTGTTTCGCGCGTTCTATCAAGTTTTCTTTCTGCGTTAAATAGCTTTCAAAGTTTTTCTTCAGATCATTATGCAGTGACTGTACTTCCAGCTTCAGCTGTTCTGTGTATATACGGTCATCTTCCATCTGTTTAGCGTTTCTTTCTAAACTTTTGATCATATTATCAATTTCTGCATCGTCCATATGAATCATCTGGCGTGCATGTTTAATAATCGATAAACTCAAGCCTAACTTCTTCGCGATATCAAATGCATTACTTTTACCCGGTACACCCATTAGTAATCGGTATGTCGGACTTAAAGTTTCGACATCAAATTCAACACTTGCATTCATGACGCGGTCTCGATTATAACTGTATGCTTTTAGTTCAGGATAGTGCGTTGTTGCCATCGTCATTACATTTTGTTCAAGACACGTATCCAGTATACTCATCGCAAGTGCCGCACCTTCACTAGGATCTGTACCAGCTCCTAGTTCGTCAAACATAACGAAGCTATCACTTGTCATTTCATTTAAAATCGATACGATATTTGTCATATGACTTGAGAACGTTGAAAGTGACTGCTCAATCGACTGTTCATCACCGATATCACAGAACACCTCATCAAAGATACTGATTGCTGCACCTTCACGAGCAGGAATCATCATCCCGCTTTGCGTCATTAAAATAATCAGGCCAGTCGTCTTTAACGTAACAGTTTTACCACCTGTATTCGGACCGGTGATTATAACAGTTTGTGTGTCCCCAATAAAACTTATATTATTTTTAACGACAGTGTCTGAAGGTAATAACGGATGCCATGCACCTGGTAAATCAACTGTCCTTGTGTCTACAACATTCGGCATAACCATCTTATTACGATTACCATATTTCGCTTTCGCCATTAACACGTCTAAATCCGATAACACTTCAGTAGAATATGTCAGTGCGTTATCATGAACGGCTACTTCGTTCGTCAGTTCGTATAAAATCCTTTCAACTTCCTCTTGTTCACGATGTGTCACTGCACTCAGCTCAGTTGAAAGCTGTACGATACTGTTCGGTTCAATATAAAACGTCTGCCCACTACTTGAAGTATCATGTACGATACCTGGAAAATCCTGCTTATATTCACTACGTACCGGAATTACTTGACGGCCATTACGGATCGTGACAATTGCATCTGATAATTTTTTCTGATTATTTGAACTGCGCACAATATTTTCAAGTCGCTCTTTAATACGGCGATTAATACGATTCATTTCCTGACGAATCTCTGCTAATTTAGGCGAAGCATGATCAAATAAAGTCGTTTCATCACACTTCGACTGAATGCTTTCTGCAAGTTCTGTAACTTGAGGTAAACGTTTAAACGTTTCATACATCATCGGAATTTCAAGTTCGCGTTCTTCAAACAAGTTTGCAATATATGTTTTATAGCGATTTACAACTTTTATATTATTTTTAATTTTATTGAGTTCAGTAACTGACAGCACCGAGCCGATGACTGCCCGACGCACGAGCAACTGAATATCACTTAGCATACTCATACCTGGTTCTGTCTGGGTCATTTCGATTCGACGTGCCTCTTCCAGTTGTGACAGCATTTCGATTATTTGTGCTTTATCACGCGTTGGTGCCGTCATCATTACTTTTCTGCTTGATAATTCATTTTGTGTGAATGCATCTACACGCTCAATGATTTTATTATATTCTAATACATTTAAAGCTTTTTTATTCATAACATTACTTCCCATTCTGTATCCAAGATTTGAAGGCTTCACGTGACAGTGTGTTTATCACCTGTTCCTTTTTAACATAACCTTTAATCGCGGTGCTGACGCCATATTTCATTAAATCAAGCTGCTGAACGGCGTGTGCATCAGTATTGATAACAAGTTTTAAGTCTGGATATTGTTTTAAGATTTCACTCGATAAATCAAGTCGCATCGGATGCGCATTAATTTCAAGTACTGTGTTCGTCTTTTGTGCGATTTCAATAAGCTGAGCCATATTCACATTGTACCCATGGCGACGACCAATCAATCGTCCTGTCGGATGTGCAATATGTCTGACGTAAGGATTTTCACATGCATTGATTAATCGCTTCATAATTTCTGCTTCACTTTGATTCAGCGACTGATGAATTGCACCGATACAATAGTCTAACTGCGAAAGTACTTCGTTGCTGTAATCCATCTCACCATCAGCTAATATATCCATTTCAACTCCTGAATATATATCAATTTCTTTATATTGGCGGTTTAGTTCTTTAATGCGCTCATTCTGTTCTAATAATCTTTCCTCACTCAGTCCATTTGCAACGAACAAACTTTTGGAATGATCCGTAATCATCATATATTCATAACCTTTAGCAATACAAGCTTCTATCATCTGTTCAATTGTATGAGCCCCGTCACTATATGTTGTATGCATATGAATATCACCACGAATATCATCGTGTTTAATAATTTCATTAAAGTTGTCAAAATCAAATTCTGAGCCGTCATGACGCATTTCAGGTGGAATATATGGTCGGTTAAAATGATTGTAAATATCTGCTTCACGCTTCAGTTGTATGATGTTACCATCACTAGTTGTAATGCCATATTCACTGACTTTCTCATTTCTTTCCTTTGCAAGCTGACGAATTCTAATATTATGCTCTTTACTACCAGTGAAATGCTGCAGCATATGCGCATAGTTTGACCCATCTGTAAATCTGAAATCAACAGTCGTTACGACATCATCTTTAGCAACTTGAATGGTAACTTTTTCGTCTCCAGCAAGTTCTACTTTTTTAATAAATGGTAGTGCCGTCAATTGTGCTTTTACAATATCACGTTGATTTGTTTCTACAATATAATCGATATCTTTAGAATATTCATTACGTCGTCTAAAACTGCCTGTAACAGAATAACGATTGATTGCTTCAATTTCTTCTAGCGCGTTATTAATCATTTCAGTAAACTGATGTACTTGATAAATGCTTAACTTTTCAGTCATTGTCAGCATTTCATCTATACTAATCAGAATATTCTCCTCTGACTTCTTACCAAAACCAGGTAGTGCGCTAATTTCGTTATTGATACACGCATTTTTAAGTTCATCAATCGTTGTAATGCCAAGCGCATCATTTATTTTAACGATTTTTTTCGCACCAAGATTTCGAATTTTAAGCATATGAATAAGCCCTTCAGGAATTTGTTCCTTTAATGACTTAAGTAACGATGATTCTTGATGTAATCTAATGTCTTCAAGAACTTCTGCTACGCCTTTTCCGACACCTTTAATTTCTGTAAAGTCAGAAAGTGCATTAATGTCACCCTGAAAAGTCTCAAGATTTGCTGCTGCTTTACGGTAAGCTGATATTTTGAACGGATTCTCACCTGAAAGTTCAAGCAGCGTCGCAACTCGTTCAAGCTGTTTAATATAATCTTTCTTCGTAATATCCATAATACCCTCCAAAATAAAAGCCATAGACGATGTGCCTATGACTTTATGTAATAATAATACCTACATATTCAAACCAATGTTTTGCCAGTTGACTTAAAATCGGTGTATGATTTGCAATTAAATTTGCGATGAAGCTTTCTTCTAACTTTGCCTGTACACTCGTAACAGGTACCATTGATAATAAAAATATGACGATAAATAATAATAAATGAGATTCTATAAAGCCGAGTACTGCTCCGAAAATACGATTCATCTGATTTAACAGTGGAAGCTGTGCTATATAATCAAAAATCGTTGCAATAAACTGCAGTATTACTTTACATAGTATAAATATAATGATGAAGCTGACAACGTTATAAAATGTCATTTCATTCGTAATCATGTTTAAAAATTTCGACTCGTAGTTCCCTTCAGTAGATGGAAATGGAATCATTAACGTCATCTTCTGAGCAAGGTCCGCATAAAAGAGCTTTGCGATAATGAAAGATCCGAGCGTACCTATTAAATGCAGTGATTGTAAAATTAATCCTCTGCGTAAACCTATTACCGTACCTAAACATAAAAAGAAAATTAAAATTAAGTTAATCATTATCGTTGTTTCCCTCTAAACGACTGAGCTTTTGAAGTAGCAAATCGTGTTCTTCCTTTAATTTCACATAATCATCCATCACGTTGACTGCAGCGAGTACTGCTTTGCGTGACGTATCTAGCCCTGCATTATACTTTGCAATCTCACGAATACGTTCATCGACTAAACTTGCAACGTGACGAATATGGCTCGGTTCATCTTCACCGAGAATTGTATAGAACTGATCATATATATTTACAGTAATTCTATTCTTAAATTCTCCCATATTAACACTCCGTCATCGTTATTTATTTTAGTTTATGTTACCATTTTTACATAATGAATAACAATAAAAACATACTTAAATGTTAGAAAGTAGGCAAAAATGAGCAATAAAGTATATATATTGACTGAAAAAGAGGCAAAATTGATTGCGCAATCACTGCCACCTGCTGATAATACGCCATTACCTCAAGGTACAAAATATCGCACAAAAATTTCAGGTCATACTGTAACACTGTATCATTCAAATAAGCTGATGATACAAGGTGCAAACAGTGAAGCAATTGGCGCGTCAATTCTTACAAAAGCAGGCATTAATCATGCACAATCATCACAAAATAAATCCGCTGCAATAAAAACACATTCAATTCAATACGACAAGTTTAATTGTATTGGCAGCGATGAAGCCGGTTCCGGTGATTACTTCGGCCCGATGACTGTAGTTGCCAGTTACGTATCGAAGAAAAACGCTGAAATTTTAAAAGTGCTCGGTGTCATGGATTCTAAAAACTTGAAGGACAATCAAATTATAGAACTTGCCGAACAAATAATTCCAATCATCCCTCACTCACTGCTCGTACTTGACAATCCTAAATATAATGAGCGAAAACAGCTCGGCTGGTCACAAGTAAAAATGAAAGCTGTACTTCATAACGAAGCAATAAAAAATGTTCTGAAAAAAATAAATGAACCGCTTGATTACATCGTGATTGACCAGTTTGCAGTACAAGGTGTATATGAAAATTATGCAATCGGTACTATACCTGAGCGTAATAAAACAAAGTTCGAAACGAAAGGTGAATCTAAATCGATTGCTATTGCGGCAAGTTCAATTATTGCACGCTATGCATTTGTGAAATACTTCGAACAAATCATTAAAAAAACCGACATTTCGATTACAAAAGGTGCAGGTGCAAAAGTAGATGTTGAGGCTGCTAAAATCATAAAGCTAAAAGGTATCGATTATTTAGATTCCATTACTAAAAAAGATTTTAAAAATCGTGAAAAAGCAATAAAGCTCATAAAAAAATAAGCTGACACCGTCAGCTTATTTTTTATCCTCTTAATTTCGCACCATTTGCCTGTAGCTTTTCAATGACTGCTTCATAAATCGGTTTAATTTCTTCATCTGTTAACGTTTGTTCCGGATTTAAGAATTCCATACGAATCGCAACTGATTTCTTATCTTCAGCGATATGCTCACCTTCATACACATCAAACACTTCAGCTGATTTTAAATATTTAGAATCAACTGTCATAATTTCATCAATTAGCGCACCAGTGTCAAGTTTACGTTCTACTTCTAATGCAATATCACGGCTTGTTCCCGGGAACTTCGGAATCATATTGTAAATGATTTGTCCTTGATGTTCTGAAAGCAACGCTTTTAAATCTAATTCAAACACATATGTTTCTTTTAAATCATTAACTTTTTCAACAGTTGGGTGCAGTTGTCCGATAATACCGACTTTCATTTCATTTACGAAAATATCCGCACTACGCCCTGGGTGTAATAAGCTTTCACTACTTCTTACATAATTAAAAGTCAGACCAAGTCGCGCACTAATTGCTTCTACTATTCCTTTAACATGGAAGAAGTCTACTTGTTCTTTCTTACCTTGATGCATACTTGGCGTAACAAGTCCGGTAATGATACCTGCGACATGTTCTTCTTCAGAAGGTAGTAATCCATCCTGCTTAAAGAATGTATTACCAATTTCGTAAAATGCAACGTCTTTCATTTGACGTGCATTATTGTAGCTTACAACATCGATTAAATGAGGAAGTAAAGACTGACGTAACACTGCATGATCTTCACTCATCGGCATTAACAGCGCTGTTGTATCAGCTGATTTCAGTGCAAATTGTGTTGATTTTTCTGCTGATACGAGTGCATATGTGATTGCCTGATTCAACCCTAATCCTTGAAGTAAAGCTTTCACAGCGCGACGTTTCGTCTGGTAGTCAGTCAAACCAACTTGCTTATTCGTCATCGTTTCTGGTAATGTCGCAGGTAATGCATCATAACCGTAAATACGTGCAACTTCTTCAACTAAATCTTCTTTGATCGTTATATCTCCACGACGTGATGGGACGATAACATTAAACGCATCGCCATCTACTTTCGTCTCAAATCCAAGACGTTCGAATATGTTTTTAATTTCTGTGTTTGAAATATTAAAGCCGATCAGCTGGTTAATATCATCCGTCGAAATTTCGATACTAGTTGTGAAATCTGGTAATGCCCCCGCAGATACGACACCACTCATAACTTCGCCTTGCGCATTTTCCTGTAATAAATACGCTGCACGATCAAGTGCATCTAATACAAATTCTGCCGCAATACCTTTTTCAAAACGACTTGATGACTCTGAGCGTAAATTCAGTCGGTTAGCAGTTTTACGAATGTTCAGTGGTGCAAACATTGCAGATTCAATTAATACATTCACTGTACTGTCTGTTACTTCTGAAAAATCACCACCCATTACACCAGCAAGTGCAATCGGTTCTGAACCATTAGTAATAACGATGTCTTCATTTGTTAATGTACGTGATTTATCATCTAAAGTCGTCATCGTTTCCCCGTCAGCTGCAGCGCGAACTTTAATTGTAGTGCTGCCTATCTTGTCATAGTCAAACATATGTAATGGCTGACCGTATTCAAGCATGACATAATTTGAAACGTCTACTACGTTATTAATCGGACGAATACCCGCTTTAATTAATCGACCTTGAATATGAGCTGGCGATGGACCTATCTTTACATTTTTAACGATACGTGCTGCATAATATGGGGCAAGTTCAGCATTATCGATATGAATATCGATGAAGTTTTGTGCCTTTTCATCAGTTTCATTAAGATGCGTTTCTGGTAGTTTTAAAGGTGATTCATATAAAGCGCTCGTTTCGAATGCAGAACCTACCATACTCATACAATCACTGCGGTTTGGCGTTAAACCAAATTCCATAACTGCATCATTTAGAGAAAGTTCAGTTAACGCATCGCTACCTGGCGTAATACGTTCTTCAAATACGTATATGCCATTTTCGTATACTTCAGGTATTAAGTTAGATGCAATACCAAGTTCACTTAATGAACAGATCATACCATTTGATTCAACACCACGAAGTTTCGCTTTTTTAATTTTAATGCCACCAGGTAATCTACCTCCTGGTAAACAAACGATAACAGTCTGGCCAGTAGCTACATTCGGAGCACCACAGACGATCTGCTTAACTTCATCACCAACATTCACCTGACATACATTTAGCTTATCAGCGTCCGGATGTTTTTCAATTGACTCAACATATCCGATTACTAAATTTTTTATATCTTTCGTAAAGTCGATGATTTCTTCAATCTCAATCCCGCTTCTCGTAATTTTCTCAGCGAGCGTTTCTACCGGAACATCCACTTTAACATAGTCATCTAACCATTCTTTACTTACTAACATTAGGTTCTCCTCCATCTTCTAAACGTAAAAACTGACGAATAAATCTTAAATCATTTGTATAGAAATGACGTATATCTTCAATACCATACTTTAACATTGCAATACGATCTGGTCCCATACCGAAAGCGAAACCTGAATATTTACTTGAATCAAAACCTGCCATCTCAAGAACGTTCGGATGTACCATACCTGCTCCTAAAATCTCAATCCATCCGGTACCTTTACATACGTTACATCCTTTACCTTTGCACTTAAAACATGAAATATCAACTTCAACAGATGGTTCTGTAAACGGGAAGAAACTTGGACGCAAACGAATTTCACGGTCCTCACCAAACATCTTTTTCGCAAAGTATTCAAGCGTACCTTTTAAGTCGCTCATTTTAATATTTTCATCTACGACTAAACCTTCAATTTGTGTAAATTGATGTGAATGCGTCGCATCATCAGAATCACGGCGATAAACTTTACCAGGACAGATGATTTTTACCGGCCCTTCACCTTTACGCGCTTCTAATGTACGTGCCTGTACTGGTGACGTATGTGTACGCATTAACACTTCCTCAGAAATATAGAAACTATCCTGCATATCACGTGCTGGATGTGACTTCGGTAAATTTAATGCTTCAAAGTTATAGTGATCACTTTCAACTTCAAAACCTTCAACAATTTCGTAACCTAAACCGATAAATAAATCTTCAATATCTTCAACGATACGGTCTATAGGATGACTGCTGCCTGACGTTAATTTTTTACCTGGCAAAGTAATATCAATCGTTTCACTTTCTAAACGCTTATTCACAAGTTCCGCCTCAATACGCGCTTCCACTTCTGCAATTGCACTTTCTACAGTTTGTTTCGCATCGTTAACAAGTTGCCCGAACTTCGGTTTCTCTTCATTCGGTAAAGATTTCATCTCTTTCATTAAACCTGTGATTACACCTTTTTTACCGATATAAGATACTTTAATATCCTGTAGTGCTTTCTTATCTGTAATTTGTGATACTTTCTCAACCGCTTCAGCCTTTAATGCCTGCAATCTTTCTTTAAGTTCCATGATTTTCCTCCTTAAATTTAACCAATAAAAAAAGCCCTCATTCCTTATACAAGGGACGAAAGACTCCGCGGTACCACCCAAATTTGTGCATCATGCACACAACTCATTAAGTGATAACGGAACTACCGGTCTAACTTCTTATTAGACAGCCTCTCAGTTGAAAAGATATTAACAAATCGATTTCACTCGCACCAAATGTGAAACTCTCTGAACAATGTATTAACACCCCGACTGGTCATCGGCAATTTATTTCATTACGTATATTATATAGAATACACGATGTTTATTCAAGTGTGTAGCAAATCTGAAACAACAAACCATTAAATATATCAGAAAAATATTATGCTAAATTATAGCGAACATTTAACTATTGTATTATCATTAATTATTATACCAATAAACTTTAATGGAGGTTATACGATGATTAAGAAAAAAATTATTACATCCATCTGTACTTTCACATTAATCTACACTGTTCAGGCAAATGCACAAACGGTAAATACACAGTCACTACAAACGGTAAAGACGAATCTGGAAACACATCATGAAAATATTAAAACTGAAGTGAATACTGTTAAAGAAAATATAGACAACAAAAAGGAAACAGTAGAAAAAATTGAAAAGAAAGTCGAACAATTACCACAGGATGTAACAACAAAAATTAAAGATAATCAAGTTGAAAATCAGCCTATTCCTGAACAGAAGCTCGATACGTACATTCAGCTGCAAACATTAAAGGAAAAACAGGAATTAAGTGAACTCGAGTATAAAACTGAAGTATTAAAAATCGTAAATAAGACGCTATCACAATATTTATCAAGCCATGACAAAAATCAATTTGATTTCGAAGCGCTGAAGTTACAGTGATTTGATAAAAGTGTACTCTCTTCTTATCATAAAAAATTATTAAGCGACCTTGAAAAATTAAAGTTAGACGGCAAAATATCAAACGAAACATATAATCATAAAGTTTTTGACATCCTGCATGAACACTTACAGAACGATAACGAAAAAATAGTTCACGTTAACAATAAATTAAGTGAACATCAAGTGAAAGATAATCTGGCTGAAGGATTTATATCAAATCTATCAACACCAGTAAAAACAGAAAGTAAAAACGTTCAACCTACGAGTACATCAACTAAGACATTGCCTGAATTAGGAGAAGCGCAAAATAAACCGCTGATGATTGCTGCCGTAATCATCCTTATTATCGGTGGACTCATACTAATGCGTTCACGTAAGAAATAGTGAATTGCATTTATCACCTCCAAAAATCCACAAAAAAATGCTCACACACTTTCGTGCGTGAGCTATTTTATTACTCAATAATCCCCATCTCAAACGTCATACGTTTAAGCTTCTGAACGTCATCTTTCTTTCTGAACACAAGCGTACATATTGATTTATCCTCAATTAAATTAAAGTCTTCATCTTCCCTGGAGACTGTAACAATGACAATCTCACTTTGACGCTTCTTCCCCTTATAAATCACTTCAAAATTCCAATCTTGATCCATTTCGAATCTTTCTTTAAAAATTGCGAGTAATTCCTGTTTGTTTAACCGTACAATAGAGCCATCATCTTTTACAAACGTAGCAATCATTTCATCGTCAATAATTTCTTCAACCGCTTCGTAATCCTGGTTTCGCCACGATGCTAATAAATGTAAATAAGCCATCCCCTTCACTTCTCTCTATATATAATGTATTAACTTATAAACATTATATACATTTTATTAAATTAGGTATATAAAATTTTTATTTTAAATTAATACATCTTCATCAGGCGTTTTATAACGGTTATAAACTGTCGTACATAATGAACTCATACAAATGTAAACCGGAAATAATAAATCGTTATCTGTATAAAAGTATTGATATAAAAATATATTAAATGGTTCTATTTCACAAAGTGATACATTAATATTCCTGCACAAACCGCTACATTTAAACTTTCTGCTCTACCATGTATCGGAACGTATAAGTTTTCATCAGTTGCCGAAAGAATATCATTACTCACACCTTGTCCTTCATTACCTAAAACAATCATAAATTTATCAGCAGGTGTAATTTCTTTGTAGTCTCGCGCTGATTCAAGACTTGTACCATAAATTGTACCTTCAAACTTTTTCTTAACTTCTGCAAAATCCATCTCAACTACAGGTATATGAAACACACTTCCTTGAGACGATCGTAATACTTTATCGTTATAAATATCAACTGTTCCTTTTGCCATCATTACAGCATCAAGCCCTGCTGCATCTGCCGTACGAATAATCGTACCAACATTACCAGGATCTTGTATTCGGTCGAGATAAATGACACGATTCATTACAATCTCATTCATATCCTTCATATTACATACTGCATATATACCTTGTGGTGATTCTGTCTGTGATAATTTTTCAGCAACTTTAAATGTAATTTCATATTGCTGTTTACTACGTGCAACCATCGCTTCTGTTAATTTATCAGCATTCACTGTTAAAATCATTTCAATATCTACATTACTGTTTACCGCTTCTTCAACGAGATGTTCACCTTCGATTAAAAACTGATTCATTTTCTTTCTATCTTTACGGTTATGCAGTTTTGCAATCTGTTTAATTTTCTGATTTTGTACTGATTCAATTATTTCCATCTCTATACCTCTTCTTCTTTTATTAAAGTGAATCCTGGGCGTTCATGCGCCAATGACTCCATTACAGCTATCCAGTTTTCCCCTGCTTCATTAAATGTTCGTTCAAATAAATTGCGCTGTGCTTTATTTAACGTATCAATGAGTTCAATTCCTTTATCTGTCGGATATAATTCTTTCAATCTTTTATCCTGCGGCGCATATCGTTCTGTTATCAATGCTTTCTCTTTCAATACTTTTAATGTGCTCTGTGATCCTTGTTTTGATATTTCTAGTACTGTCAGTAGTTCCTTTACAGTAATACCAGGCTTCTTACATATAAAGAATAAAAAACGATGATGCTGGCGTTGCATACCGTATTGTTCAATTATTTCGTCTGCAGCACCGATAAAGGTTTTATATGCAAAATAAAATAACATATGTTCATAATCTTTGTTCATCGTCTAAAGTCCCTTCAATATATTAATTTCATTATACTAGGAAAAACTGAGAATACAACAAATAGGTCAATCATATTGACTTAATAAAATGATACGTTTATATTTATTAATAAAGGGAGGATGAGGTTAATGAAACAAAGAATTGGTCAATATTTATTAGATAGTTTACATGTAAACGGCGTAAATAAAGTATTTGGTGTTCCAGGTGACTTTACACTTGCGTTTTTAGATGACATTATTCGTCACGAAGGACTTGAATGGATTGGTAATACGAATGAACTTAATGCGGCATATGCTGCTGATGGTTATGCACGTGTTAATGGGTTAGCTGCTGTTAGCACTACATTTGGAGTTGGTGAATTAAGTGCTGTCAATGGCATTGCAGGTAGTTATGCAGAACGAGTACCTGTCGTTAAAATTTCAGGTGGTCCATCATCTATCGCTCAACAAGAAGGACGTTATGTACACCACTCATTAGGAGAAGGTGTATTTGATGCTTATAGTAAGATGTATGAACATATTACAGCAGCAACGACAACATTAACTGCTGACAATGCAATTGAGGAAATTGATCGCGTAATTCATACAGCATTAAAGGAAAAACGTCCAGTTCATATTCATCTGCCGATTGACGTTGCCTTAACAGAAATCGAAGTTGCATCACGTCCTAAAGCATATGAACATACGCCGCAAAACATAGAAAAATTCATTCAAGCAGTAGAAGAAAAATTAAAAACTGCTAAGCAGCCTGTCATTATTACCGGTCACGAAATTAACAGCTATAAACTACACGAACAACTAGAAGCATTCGTTAATAAAACGAACATTCCAGTTGCGCAGTTATCGCTCGGTAAATCAGCATTCAATGAAGAGAATGAACGCTATTTAGGCATATACGACGGAAAGATTGCTGAAGAAAATGTAAGAACATATGTCGATAACGCCGACGTTATATTAAATATCGGCGCAAAACTGACAGACTCAGCTACAGCAGGTTTCTCTTATAAATTTGATACAGATAATATTATTTATATTAACCAGAATGATTTTAAAGCAGGAGATATTGTAACCAACGATATTTCAATCGTCGATCTCTTAAATAGTTTAGCAAATATCGATTACAAAAACGAAACACAATACCCGACGTATAAACGCTCTGACATGCAGTATGAATTAAGTGATGCACCACTTACTCAAAGTAATTATTTTAAAGTGATGAATGCATTTTTAAAGAAAGATGATATCATTCTTGCAGAACAAGGTACATCATTCTTCGGTGCGTATGACTTATCACTGTATAAAGGCAATCAGTTTATCGGTCAGCCATTATGGGGATCAATCGGTTACACGTTCCCTGCATTACTCGGCTCATCATTAGCAGATACGAACCGTCGTAACGTACTGTTAATCGGAGATGGTTCATTGCATTTAACAGTTCAGGCATTATCAACGATGATAAGAAAAGATATTAAACCTGTCATCTTCGTTATTAATAATGACGGTTATACTGTTGAAAGGTTAATTCACGGAATGGAAGAAACATATAACGATATTCAGATGTGGGATTATAAGAAACTTCCAGAAGTATTCGGCGGTAAAGATAAAGTGGCTGTGCATGATGTTAAAACTTCTAATGAACTGAAATCTGTTATGGATAAAATCGATGCAGATACACACCATATGCATTTTGTTGAAGTACATATGGCAGTTGAAGATGCACCGAAGAAATTAATAGATATCGCAAAAGCATTTTCAGATGCAAACAAATAATATAGCACATTGCCCGGAATAGTAGTTCCGGGCAATTTTCATAGTGAATAATATTTCAGTACAAAATGAAATTTTGATATAATTATTATATAAAAATCTTTAAGGAGTGATCTCATTAATACTGAACTTATTATTTTAGTTCTCGGCTTACTGCTCTTTATCGCAGTCATGACCACAACATTATCAAGTAAACTTGGCCTCCCCTCTTTAATCGTCTTTCTTGCTGTAGGTATGGCACTCAATTCATTCATTATGTTCGATAATGCATTTTTAGCACAACTTATCGGAACGATTGCGCTCGTTATTATATTATTCGATGGTGGTATACAAACGACGAAAGTAACAGTAAAGAATGCAATTTCATACGCATCAATACTAGCGACAATCGGCGTATTGATTACAAGTGGTATCGTAGGTGCAGCAACTGTATACATATTAGACTTATCATGGAAGCAAGGACTGTTATTCGGTGCAATCGTCGGTTCTACTGATGCTGCAGCAGTATTTAGTATATTAGGTAATAAACGCATTAAACAAAAAATTAAAAGCATCTTAGAAGTAGAATCTGGTACAAATGATCCGATGGCGTTATTTTTAACGATTACGATGATAAACTTACTTACGATGCCAGATGCATCAATACTGACAAGTGTACTGCTCTTTATATGGCAGATGATCGGTGGTGCAATGTTAGGACTATTAATCGGATACGTTGCAGTGAAACTCATTAACTTTGTTGAACTTGAAGCGACAGGATTATACCCGATACTTGCATTAACTTTAGCATTTTTAACGTATGGTTTGTCTTCACCACTTAAAGTAAGCGGGCTGCTTGCAGTTTATGTATTTGCTTTATATTTAGGCAATCATCCACTCAGTTATCGCGCAAACATCATCAGATTCGGTGAAAGCTTTGCCTGGATGGCACAAATGACAATGTTTATCCTTTTAGGATTACTTGTATTCCCGAATCAACTACCAAGTATAATGATTCAGGGCTTACTTATTGCAATTATTCTCATGTTTGTTGCGAGACCAATCAGTGTATGGTTAACACTTTTCTGGACAGACTTAACAAAAAGAGAACTTACATTTATTTCCTGGGCAGGATTAAGAGGCGCAGTACCCATTATCCTTGCAACGTACGCACTACTTGCTGAAGTAGAAAACTCAGATATCATCTTTAACGTTGTATTCTTCGTCGTACTACTGAGTGCATTACTGCAGGGGATGACACTTGTTCCACTCGCCAATAAACTCGGCCTCAATCAAGGCGAAGCACATACTAGCCCGTATCGCTTTGATATGGTTGCAAGTGAAATTACTGAAGTAGATATACGTGAATATCTTGTTAAGTCTGGATCACCTTGGTCAAAGAAAAAAATTCACGAACTTGGTCTTCCTCGACAGTCAAATATTAATGCGGTAGTGAGAGACGACAAGTTGTACGTGCCTGATGGTAATTTTGAAATTCAGACGAACGATATACTATATATTATCGCAAGCAAGAAACTGCACTTAAGCATTCAGAAAGAACTTGCAAAATTAAAAGCGAAAAAAGAACGCCCTGTCAAATAGACAAGGCGTTTTATTATTGCTTCACAACTTTAAAGATGACAAATGACGGACGATGATTAATTTTCTCAATATCAACATGGCTCATTTGTTCACGAGAAAGGTCAGTATTCCCTGTTTCAACGATACGCTCAAGTTTAAAACCTGTATCAAGTAACGTGTTGAGCAACTCTTCCATCGTTCTGTGATATTTAGTTACATCCTGCTGTAACCATCTTATCGTACGTTCACCACTTTCAAAATAATGATCCATTTTATAATGATCATACATATCCGGAACATGAGACCACAAATCATCAGAACGCGTTGCAGTTGCAATAGGATGTTCACATGAGAAAATGAACACACCATCTTGCTTCAAATGATTATAAACTTTTTGAACCGCACCTTTATAATCTTTAATATAATGAAATGCAAGTGATGAAACGATCACATCATAATCCGCAATAGAATCAAATTCCATGAAATCAGCATTTAAGAAAGTAACATGTTGATCCTGTATATTATCTTTAGCAGCCTGAATCATATTATCCGAAATATCAATCCCCGTAATCTGAATCGGCGACTGCTCCATCATATACTGTACAAGCTGACCCAAACCACAACCTATATCAAGAACAGTCTTATTATACAAATTTGGGAGCAGCTCTTTAATTCTCGGCATTTCAATCATATCATTGTAGCTCGCTGGATTTAATCTGACCTCTTTGTAAGATTTAAAGAAATCATCATTATCATAAATGTTGTGCATATGGATTCTCCTTGAGTGATTATGGGTTACGAAAACAATTCATCTACTGTAACATCAAATTGCTTTGCCAGTTTAAAAGCTAATGACAATGTCGGATCATATTTGTCATTCTCGATTGCATTTATTGTCTGGCGCGATACACCCACACTTTTACTAAGTTCCGCTTGTGAGATATTTTTCTTTTTTCTTAATTCTCTAATTTTATTCTTCAATGATATCATTCCCTGAAACTATACTTATTTCTAATATAAAACAAATTAATAACAAATAATACAATAATAATTAATATATACCCTACTTCAGGATAGTCGCTAAACCATAATTTTCTATTATCCGAAAGACCTGTCAGTCTTAGCAATATCGCTAGAATTAATGCGTAGACAGTCCAAACTAAAGTGTTAGAAAAAACTTCTAACAGTATTTTAGATTGTCTTTCATCAAAATTTTCATTAGTAGAATCATTAATTTCTTTTGGTAAATAAATTTTAGTCACAAACCCCCAGATACATGCAAATAAAAACACTAATAAATAACCAAACATAATTTCCCCCCACTAAGAATATTTACGTTTAACAATGAAATAATTTAATAACAATAAAATAAGCGTACATGAAAAGTTAAAAACTTCAGTATTTCTAGAATAAAAATCTAAATCTAAATGCTTGAATACCATTAGTTTAATGATAAAAACTACAGACCATAAGAAGAGCAAATAAAAAAAGTATTTGAAAAAACTTCTACACCAATCCTAGCCCCTCTTTCATCATAAACAGAGCTATTTGAATCAAAATTTAGAAACTTAATAAAAAAATAGATAATGTTACGATTGCTATAAACCCTAATAATAATTCTAAACTATTTTATCACCTCAAATGTCAAATTCTTTTTACATTTTAATTTTATGTTTAGAACATAAAAATGTCAAATACTTTTGACATAATATTTAAAAACAAAAACGAGCTTCAATCAGCTCGTTTTTTTAATAAACATACATTTTTTAATTACGAACTTCTTCATAGTTCGGTACTTATAGCCTTGGATACTGCTTCTACCTTGTGTTAAGTGGTGAACTTCAACTAAGTTCGACACATATAGCCTCATTTACTGCTTCAGCTGCACCCTAAGTGGCGAACTTCTTCATTGTTCGACACCTACGTACTTAGTTACACCTTCAACCGCTCTCTAGGTGCCGAACTTCAACTAAGTTCGACACCTACGTACTCAGTTACACCTTCAACCGCTCTCTAGGTGCCGAACTTCAACTAAGTTCGACACCTACGTCCTCAGTTACTCCTTCAAATGCACTCTAAGTGCCGAACTTCTCCATTGTTCGACACCTACGTACTCAGTTACTGTTTCAACCTCACCCTAAGTGGCGAACTTCAACTAAGTTCGGCACCTATGTCCTCAGTCACACCTTCTAACTCGTACTAAGTGACGAACTTCACCATAATTCACCACTTAAACTATCAGCAATCTCCTTCTCTTAAATCAAATCCAACTTTCTATATCTCTTGTTTAATAATACGCTCAACCGTTGCATCATCCAGGCTTTCTACTACTTTCTTTAATAACATTACTGCTCCGTTATAATCTTCACGATGCATCATCGATACATTGCTGTGAATGTAGCGTGTTGGTACAGAAATTGTAATCGCTGGTACGCCATTGTTGCTTACGGCTACATGTCCTGCATCTGTATATCCACCTGTCAGATGATCATGCTGTACTTTAATTTCATTTTCCTGCGCAATTTGTTCAACATAGCGTCTGAATGAAACATGTCCGATATTCCATGCATCTGATAACAAAATGACTGGTCCTTCTCCCATCTTCGCTTGTCCAGATTGTTCCATGCCTGGCGTATTTGAACAAATACATACATCAATTGCTATTGCTAAACTTGGTTTCAGTAAATTCGCAGCAGTAATCGCGCCTCGAGATAATGTCTCTTCTTGTGTCACTGCTCCTGAATATAATGTGATGTTATGCTTAATGTCTTTCATCACTTCATATGCTGCAGCGCATCCAAATCGATTATCAAATGCTTTAGCCAGCAGATAATTCAGGTTTGCCATTACTTCAAACTCAGAATACGGTGTTATCGCATCTCCTACACTTACACCTGCATTTAATGTTTCTTCTCTATTCGCTGTTCCGATATCTATAAACATCGCGTCCGGATTTACTTTATTTCGTTCATCAGCTGGTAGTACATGCGGTGGCTTACTACCAATTACGCC
Organism: Macrococcus armenti; assembly: GCF_020097135.1. NCBI lineage: Bacteria > Bacillati > Bacillota > Bacilli > Caryophanales > Staphylococcaceae > Macrococcus > Macrococcus armenti. Next base: position 1,426,978 of record NZ_CP083608.1, read on the forward strand.
TCGTACTTCACCTTTACGTGTTAATATCGTTACTTTCTGGCTTGTCATTACTGTACCAGACCAGCTGCCTAAATTCGTAAATTTAATAAATCCTTTTTCAGTTATCTCAGTTACCATAAATCCGATTTCATCAAGATGTCCAAGTAGCATTATCGAATGATTTGATGCCGCTTCTTTAACACCAAATATACTACCGGTATTATCCTGAATTGTTTTAATACCGTCATTCTCAAATAATCTTTTCATAAACTGCGTCATCGGCTGTTCAAATCCTGCCGGCGCGTTTACATCTGTCATTTCTTTTAATAATTGTAATTGCTGATCCATTATCTTATCCCCTTTATTTATATAAACTTACTTAACATTATACCAATTATCGTACCAACATAATTCCCAATAATGTATCCTAGCGTCCCTACAACTAGTATCGGTCCTATTAACTTATGCCAACCTTTTGCAATAGCTAATGCAGCGGCAGTTGTTGGACCACCGATGTTTGCATTGCTCGCGAGTAATATCTCTTCTAAATCTGCACTGATCCATTTACCCACGACTAAACTGATAACTAAATTTATAACTGCAATTATAAATACGAAGAGTAATAGCAATGGTGCATTCTGGATAATTAATGGGATTGATGCAGGGATACCTAATACAAAGAAAAATAAATATATTAAATATGTTCCAAATTCACTACTACCGTTCATTCGTTTAAAGAAGTTCGGAAATGTTAATATCAATAAAAACGTGAGTGTCGTTAAAATTAAATACTTATCCGTTACGAGCCCCGTTAACATATCATATGCTATATTACTATCGCGCTTCGGAAATAATGTCGCCAACCATTCTGATAGTTTAAATGAAACAGCTACAATAAAAAATGCTGCTCCGAAATTAAGTGCGATATCAAGTAACGATATTTCCTTTCTACCGAAATAATCTTTCTGCCCATCATTATGATTACTTTCAACAGCTTCGATATGCGGTGTTTTAAAACTTTTTCTGAAAAACTGAATAGTCGGTATAAGCATTAGCATTAATATAAATAATGCTGTCATTAAATTATCTGCAACGACTGCAGCAGATACAACATCTTTTGGTGGATTAAATTTCAATGTCATCGCCGCAAAATTAACACCCCCACCGATATAACTAGCACTCATCATACCGCTCAGTTTATCAAGATGTGGGATATGATCTTTTAATAGAAAAAATGCAACTATCGTTCCTGCTATCGTTCCTACTGAACTAATTAAAAATATTCCGAGTAATCGCCCGCTTTCTTTCCATATACCTTTAATATCTATTTGGAATAGCAGGAGTGGTAATGCGAGCGGAATAATATATGTCCATATTTGATCATAAACGACAGATTCTGTAGGTATAATTTTGAAATTGGAAAGCATTAGTGCAAATATTAATGCAATAATTGCACCAGATAATTTAGATGCCCACTTGTACTTTAATTCTAAAAAAATACTCAAACTACTGAAGATAACAATAATCGCCCATAATGTTAATATATCTTCTCCTGAAATTAACGCATGCATAAAAATACCTCCTCACTCAAATTTCATTCTCATTTTAATTTATCAGAATTTTCTTTGAATTAGAAGGTATTTATTTCGATTATTGAATGTTTACTACAAACTTAAGTTTTTTCGGTTAAACAATACGAGATTAATAATAAATAAACAAATAATGAAAATTATGCATATTCCGTAACTGAGCGAAACGTTCGCATCTCCACTCGCAATTTTTGCGCTATCATATAAACTGAATATTGTACCGTACTTCATCCATTTAATGTCACTCTTACAATTGTTCCATCAATTTTACGCTCTTTATATAAAGTATGAAACATTTGTGCATCTTCTTCTGTTTCAAACGTAATACTGTAATGCTGACGTGCATTTGTCTGAACATTATTCATGTCATCGATATCTACAATATGTCCATCTTTTATAATACATATCGTATCACAAGTACGTGCCACTTCCGTAAAACTATGAGAACTCATTAATATCGTAGTACCATTCGCTTTTTCCTCCTGAATAAGCTGCAGAAATATTTGCTGTACGAGGGGATCAAGCCCTTACGTTGGCTCATCCAGAATTAATATTTCAGGATGATGCATTAAGCTCTGAATAATTGCGACTTTCTGTTTCATCCCTTTACTCATCTTTCCGATTTTAATCGAATCATCAAGCTGTATACGACGTATAAGCTCGTCCTTTCTACTATGGTCATGTATACCACGTGCTTTTAACATAAAGTTTAAATACGCTTTTCCGGTCATATCATTCATTAAACTAATTTCACCTGATATGTAGCCCACATTAGATTGTATTTGTGCGCGGTCTTTAAATGCATTCAAATGATTGATTGTAATCGTACCTATATCTGGCTTTATAAATCCCATTAACATGCGGATTGTCGTCGATTTCCCTGCTCCATTCGGACCAAGAAATCCAAATACTTCTCCTTTTTTAATTGTGAAATTAATATTAAATACACCTTTGTTGTGCTTGAATGCTTTCGTTACTTGATTTACTTGAATCATTTGACCACCCCATTTCACTTTCAATATACGCTTCGTTCATGTTGTGGTCAATATAAAAAACGAAACATAAATGTTTTATGTTTCGTTTTAATCAAATTTTATTTCTTCTTACGCTTTTTATATGACACTACACGTGACTTCTTCTGGTGTTTATATTCAGGCATTTCAATCACTTTATATCCACCAATACGCCATAACCTAACTTCTGTATACAAAGTTTTAAGTAGTTGCGTTAACCTTTCAGTCGGGACTATCGATACCATTTGTCTTGCACCTAAATCGGCAACAAATTCAAATGCCGTTTCAAAACTGTCTGTCACACGAAAAGTTTCAACAATTTCATTGAACAGTGCTTCCACTTGTTGCGAATATATTTTTTCACCTTTCATATTACGTTTGAGTTCAACTTTTACTTCTTCCTTTGACTTCATATTTTCTACATATGAATTCTGAACGTATTTATAAATCTGCTGTGCATTTATTGGCATATAATATTCCATATTACTGAACATAACGTCAAGATCCATCTGCTGATGAGAATAAATTTCATGTTTTACCCAATTTCCTTTTACATTTGGTACTAAGTTAGGAAAGTACGTTGAAATGTCCTGTTTAATTGTATCAACTGTTATTTCTTTTCGATAAACTTTTTTATATACTTTCTGTATGAAATCAAGACGTACAAAGCCATATAAATTCATCATCCCGCGGTAAAACTTAATCTTCTCAATTTCAGGATTCATTATGCCCGATGCTTTTAACTTTTTGAAGTGTTCCAGCACATCTTTCGGTATGAACAGTATTTCATTGAATTCATGACTAAAAGCAAATATTTCTCGTGTTGCACCTTTCATATATGTAAAGTTATCATAGTTAAACTGCAGTGCATTTTCAATATTTAACTGTAATTCAAAGTCCATAAACTTTTGCATCTTCTGAATCATCGTAAAATCTTTGAAGAAAGCGTCGTTTATTACATTTATATTGGATAACTTATCTCCTTGATCTTCAAGTTGATAAAAACGAATGATACCGATAATATCTTCATCACGCAACGTCTGTAAATGTGATACCAACTTTTGATTCGACCAAGTTTCAATCATTTCATTAATCTTTGTTTCAATCTCAAGTTGTGTTTCATATTGATTCAGATTCTGTTTTAACATATCACTTTCATATGCAATTTCATCTTCTGTCGGCGCTTTTATTAATTCATATGCCCCTTTTAAATGTATTGTGTTATAAAGATTTATTAATTCAGTTTCAACCTCAAAAATTTTGCCGTTACTTGCCTCAACGAGACCCGCTTCGACTAAATTTGGTAATATATATTCTGTTTGAATACTATCTTTATTAATGGTATTTCCATTTGCAGCAAGTAGTGATAAATATAAATGTTCTGTTTCATTCAATAATGGAATGACTTTCTGCACTCTTTCTGTAGTAATCTTCATATGCTTCTCCTATGTATAAAAAGACTGAAAAAATTCAGTCTTTTATTGTAATGATATTACGATCAAATTTTATATTGTAAGTTGCTTCAAATGATTGTAATGCTTCTTGACTTGATGCATGCACGTGCGTAAACATTCTATCTCTTAATATATCTTCATGCACGTCTCTAAATTTATTCTGAACTTGTGAATCATTGATTTCATCTATCGCATAATAAAATCCGCCACGTTCATACTGTTCTATTAAGTCGTGTGTATCAATTTTCTCTTCACTGATGTACAGATGAGATTGTTGAAATTCAGGAAGTGTTTCAAACCATGATGCACCTTTTCTGCAGTTTACAACATCTCCGATAATAATCATTGCAGGATGCGTCACTTGTGCTTTTTGTACACGTGAAATAATATTCGTTAAATCTCCGGTTACTGTCTTCTGGAAACCATAACTTGCATGTCCGATGACAGCAATCTTTATATGTGCGTCATTTCTTGATAATACTTCAACAATTTCAGGTAAAGCTTTCATCCCCATATAAAGTGCAAGCGTTCCACCTTTCGCAAGTGCTTCAAAGTCAATTTCTCTTACACTGTCTTTTTGTAGATGTCCTGTTGAAAATGTTACATGCGGTGAATACGCGCGATCTGTTAATGGGAACCCTGCATAGAGTGCAGCCGCTGAAGCACTCGTAATACCAGGGATAATTTCGTACGGGATATTCGTAATACTTTCAACTTCTTCGGTCAGACGGCCAAATATTCCCGGGTCGCCTCCTTTTAAACGGACTACTGTCTCATATTGCTCTGCACATTCGTTTATAATCGCATTAATTTCATCTTGTTTCTTATACTTTACATCAGGATTTTTTCCTACATATATAAGTTTACATTCAGGTTTACTCAACTTCAGTAAAACTGGATTAACGAGCCGGTCATATATAATAACATCTGCCTGTTCAATTTTACGCATCGCCTTATAAGTAACAAGACCAGGGTCACCTGGTCCTGCACCGATAAAGTAAACTTTACCTAAATCCATATATAAAGTACACCATCTTCAACTTCTGTTTTATATGTTTTAACACAGCCATCCGCTTCATCTGGTGCCTGAACCTGGCCATCATTTAAATCAATTTTTCTGTCATGTAACGGACAGAATACATAATGTTCACTTACTGTCCCTTCAGATAAAGGTCCATTTTTATGTGGACAACGGTTACTGATTGCTTTAATATCACCAGATTCTAATAAGAAAATAACGATTTCTTCGTCTTCAACAAATACTTTCTTACCGATTTGAGGTTCTAGTTCAGATACATTGAATAATTTGATTTTTTCCATGACTATACGCGCTCCACTTCATACATTTTTCGTTTCTCTTCGTCTGATGCAATTGCCTTCCATGGCTCTTCCTGACGTGCTTTATTGGCATCCATTAAACGTTCAAATAATTCCTTTTGTTTCGCTTCATCAAGCAATACATCTTTTACCTGGTCGAATCCTAGACGTTCCATCCATGGTGCAGTACGTTCAGCATAAATACCTGTTTCACGGTAGTATTGCATCATCGCACCACATAATTGAATCACATCGTCTTCAGTTGCTACAGTTGTAAGTAATGTTGCAGCTTTAACTTCCGTACCACCGTTACCACCAACAAAGATCTGGAAGCCATTCTCAACACCGATGACACCGAAATCTTTGACACCAGATTCTACACAGCTACGTGGACAACCTGATACCCCGATTTTAAATTTATGAGGTGTATCGATATATTCAAATGTTGATTCAAGTCGAATTGCAAGTTGTGTCGTTAACTGCGTACCAAATCGACAGAATTCTTTACCGACACATGATTTAACAGAACGTAGTTTTTTTCCGTAAGCAGATGCTGAACGCATGCCTAAATCTTCCCACACTTGAGGTAATTCTTCTTTTTTAATACCATATAAACCGATACGCTGTGCCCCAGTGATTTTCACTAACGGTACATCATATTTCTTTGCAACTTCACCTAACTTAATTAACTGATCAGGATTTGTAACCCCACCTTGCATCTGTGGAATAACAGAGAAAGTACCATCATTTTGAATGTTTGCATGGAAACGTTCATTTGCATAACGTGAATCTTTTTCATCTTCATGCTCATGTGGCCAGCACATATTTAAGTAGTAGTTGACTGCCGGACGACATTTCGGACATCCACCTAAGTTTTTAAATCCTAATACGTGACGTACTTCTTTAGACGTTTTTAATCCTTTAGCACGAATTTGCGTTACAATCTGGTCACGTGAAAGGTCGGTACAGCCACAAATTCCAGTCGGTCCGCCCGCTTCAAATTTATCACCTAATGTATGAACGAGTAAATCTGCGATTTGTCCTTTACATTTACCACATGAACCGCCGGCTTTCGTATGCGCTGTAACTTCAGCTACAGTCGTTAATCCTTTTTCGTGTACTGCTTTAACAATTTGTCCTTTTGAGATTCCGTTACATCCACAAATCGTTTCATCATCACTCATCGTTTCAACACTTATTGCATCAACTTCCCCTGCTTTGTGTAATAACGATACTAATGTGAATTCTTCTATATCATCGTTTTTCTTCATCATATTGTAGAAACGGTTGCCTTCTTCAGTATCTCCATACAATACAGCACCTACAACTTTACTGTTTTCTACGAATACTTTTTTGTATACATTGTCAACACCGTTAAAAACTTCTATACCACGGATGTTTTCACCTTCGTATATTTTACCTGCTGAGAATAAATCACAACCAGAAACTTTAAGTGATGTAAATGTAGTAGAACCATGATAACCATCTGTTTCTCGACCTGTAATATGGTCAGCTAACACTTTACCTTGTTCATAAAGTGGCGCAACGAGCCCATAAACTTTAGAGTTATGTTCACAACACTCACCTACTGCATATACATCAGGGTCACTCGTCATCATATAGTCATCAACAACAATGCCTCGCCCGATTTCCAGTCCTGCTGCACGCGCCTGCTTAGTTACTGGACGAATACCTACAGCCATAACAACTAAATCAGTTTCAATAACAGTACCATCGCTTAAACGAATCGCTTCAACTCGGTCTTTACCTAATATTTCCTGAGTATTCCCCTGAAGTTTAAACTTCATGCCTTGTTTTTCTAAATCAGCTTTTAACATTTCGCCTGCTTTACGGTCTAACTGCATGTCCATTAACCACTCACCTAAATGAACGACTGTAACTTCCATACCTTGATCGATTAAACCACGTGCACATTCTAAACCGAGTAATCCACCACCGATAACGACAGCTTTTCTATGTGTTTTCGCCTGTTCAATAATATATTCCGTATCTTTAATTGTGCGCCATCCGATAACACCATCAAGCTTCACACCATCAATCGGTAGCATAAATGCTGTAGATCCAGTTGCGATTATTAATTTATCATAATCAACCTTAATCCCTTTTTTCGTTTCAACAAACTTCTCTTCTTTATTAATAATTTCAACTTTATCATCATTAATTAATGTGATACCTTGTTCTTTATACCAATCATAATCATTTAAAATTGTTTCTTCTACAGTCATCTTTTTCTGTAAAATATTAGAAAGCATAATACGGTTATAGTTCGGATATGGTTCCTCACCTATAACTGTAATATCAAACATATCGGGTTCACGTTCAATAATTTCTTCTATCGTACGAATTCCTGCCATACCATTTCCGACCATAACTAATTTCTGTTTCATTTGATTTGCTCCTTATTTAAAATTTCTTTTAGTTTATTTTTAAAGTTTTTACTCTTAACCGGGTTACTACCTTCTGTTGAAATCATGATACGCATCTCTCCATATATTAACGATGCCATATTAAAAAAGTTTGAGCGTTGCTGGTTCGTACAATCATTAACGAGCTGATGTTTTTCTATACGTTCCATTACGGCATCGTTCACTGCTTTGTCATTAGTAGCAATAAATACGATATCAAACGCGCTAATGTCCTGATGTTTAAACGGCTGTTGCACAATTGTCACATCACTTTGTTGTATAACGTCTGTAACTTCAGGTGCAATGACCGTCACGTTTGCACCTTCGTTCATTAAGCCCTGGACTTTACGTGTTGCGACTCGTCCACCGCCGACGATAAGTATATTCTTCTCATTTATATCTAGCATTACTGGATACATGTTACGCCACCTCTTGAATTTTCTGTAACACACCGCGTGTCATATCGAAATGTAAGTCGAGCGTATTTGTAAAGGTAATGTTGTAACCTGCCTCTATAAAAGGCTTACTTAATCGCTTAATTTTTCTGACGAGATGCCCATCAAATAAAAAGTATGGCATCAAAACAATCGGTGTTTCTTTATCCATCTTCTTCAGCATCTCTTCAAAACTTAAATTACCATATAGCATTGCAGGTATTAAGTTTTGGCCTGTTCGAACGCTCATCTGATTAACCATTTGTGTCAGTCGTACGTCGGGTTCTGTAAAACGTTTATTACCGTGTGCAGTAATCAATATCGTTTCATTTTTATACTGTGCGATAATGCGTTCTGCTACTTCATATACAAATGCCGTATCACCGAAGCAATCGGCAATAACATACGGAATATTCGTAGATGACAACACTGATTCCAATTGTGCTGGTATATCTTCTACCGCATGCATTGCTGGAAACAGAAGCATTGGTACGACAATAAGTTCCGTCATTCCTTCGGCAACCATGCGCCGTAACACAATCGGCACATTTTCGTCATCTTTTTCTAAAAATGCAACATGCTGGATTGGTTCAGGCCGTTGTTCAATTATATGTTGTACGAACGCCCGAAACCGCTCATTCTTATCCGGCATCTTTGAGCCATGTGCGATATAGATGATTCCTTTCATGTGCATTCCCCCCTTTAATAAAGATACATCTACATTATAACTTAATATGTTGTGAATATGTTCACATTGAGCGATGAATAGGGATTTCCCTATATAATTTATTTTGCAAGAAAAAACAAAAAAACCGTTCAATGATGAAAATCATCATTGAACGGTTATATTTGTTATTATTTTAAAGCAGCTTTCGCTTGGTTTACTAACTCAGCAAATGCTTTTTCGTCAGAGATAGCGATCTCTGATAACATTTTACGGTTAATATCGATACCAGCAACTTTTAATCCGTTCATTAAACGGCTGTAGCTGATATCGTGCTTACGTGCTGCCGCATTGATACGTGCGATCCATAATTTACGGAATTCACGTTTCTTTTGACGACGGTCACGGTATGCGTATTGACCTGATTTCATTACTTGTTGTTTTGCTACTTTATATAATGTATGTTTAGAACCAAAGTAACCTTTAGCTAATTTAATAACCTTCTTACGACGGGCGCGTGTTACTGTTCCACCTTTAACTCGTGGCATTATAATTCCTCCTTAGAAATATCCTATTATTATTTTACGTACGTTAACATTTGTGCTACGCGTTTTTGATCACCTTTAGAAACTAAAGCTGCTTTACGTAAACCGCGTTTTTGTTTTGTTGATTTGTTTGCAAATAAGTGTGAAGTGTAAGCTCTAGAACGTTTTAATTTCCCTGAACCAGTTCTTTTAACACGTTTCGCTCCACCACGGTGAGTTTTCATTTTAGGCATGTTTTTGTCCTCCTAGTTTTGTTTTTTTTCGACGATTGGCGCTAACATTAAGAACATTGAGCGGCCATCCATCTTTGGTTTTTGTTCAACAGTCGCAAGATCTTTACATTCTTCTGCAAATTTCTCTAATACGCGTTGACCGAATTCTTTGTGCGTAATTGCACGTCCACGGAAACGAATAGATACTTTAACTTTATCTTCTTTCTCTAAGAATTTACGTGCATTCTTAAGTTTCGTATTAAAGTCATGATCTTCGATTGTAGGACTTAAACGAATTTCTTTAATCGTAACAACTTTTTGCTTTTTACGAGCTTCTTTTTCTTTCTTCTGCTGTTCAAACTTAAACTTACCGTAGTCCATAATTTTAGCAACGGGTGGTTTAGCGTTTGGTGCAACAAGAACAACATCAAGATTTACGCGTTCAGCAATTTCGATTGCTTCAAACTTAGTTTTAACACCAAGTTGTTCACCATCATGTCCAATTAAACGTAATTCTTTCGCGCGAATTCTGTCATTGATTTGAGTTTGATCTTTAGCTATGGTTGACACCTCCTATATGATTTACGAAGACAAACAAAAAAGCGAATGCATTATGCACCCGCTATAAAATAGACATGTCTAACCATGTTATTTAAAACCCCGTAACTGCTTATGCGTCTTCAGGGCGAGAAGCGGGATGCTTCTACTTGTCCGTTTCGTATTCAACAGACTTAATAATAACAGGGTTATGCATCAATGTCAACATCTATTTTTTCATATTCGCTCATATCGTGATTTTGTGATAAATCAACTTTATTTAAAGGTATCTTTTTCGTTTTATATCTTAACTTATGATAGAAGAAAAATGCTAAGAAGATTGGAATTCCCATATACGTAATCATAAAGCCGTTAATATCAAAGTTACCATTTAATATCAGATCCGTATCCTGACCGATAATAACAAACAGGCATAATACAAATGCAAAGATCGGACCGAATGGGAACCACATTGCTTTATACTTCAATACCGATAAATCTTTATTCTGAGCATAAAATGCACGACGGAATCTGTAATGACTGATTGCGATACCAAGCCATGCGATAAATCCAGTCAATCCACTTGCTGCTACGATATATTCATACGCTCCACTCGCTACACGTTCAACTAAGAAGATAATCAGTACAACTACAAATGTTGCGAGTAAACTCGGAATCGGCACACCTTTATGATTTGTTTCTGAGAATTTACGTGATGCTAATCCATCTTTCCCCATCGCATATAACATACGTGTTGAAGCGTACATTCCAGAGTTACCTGCTGATAATATAGACGTCAAAATTACTGCATTCATAAACGATGCTGCAAAGGCAAGTCCTGCATTTTCAAAAACTAATGTGAACGGTGACTTCGCAACACTATCGCCGCCCATTAAATTAGGATTTGTATAAGGAATGATTAAACCGATGACTAATATCGATAAAATATAAAAGATTAAAATTCTCCAGAATACTTGTTTAATTGCTTTTGGAATTGTTTTTTCCGGTTCTTCAGACTCACCAGCTGTAATTCCTACAAGCTCTGTTCCCTGGAAACTAAATCCTGCAACTAGGAATACACCAAGTATCGTTAAGAAACTTCCCGTTAATCCGTGACCTACAAACGGTGCATCACCAGCTGTAAAGTTTTTAAATCCTAAATATTCTCCTCCGAGAATCCCGAAGATTGTCAGTAAACCGATTGCTAAAAATAATAAAACTGTTGCAACTTTAATGATTGCAAACCAATACTCACTTTCACCATAAACGCGAACTGATAACGTATTTAAAAATAATATAATCGCTAAAAAGATTAAACTCCACGCCCAACCCGGTAAGAAATTCATCGGTTCCCAGTATTTAATAACACTTGCTGCAATACTTACGTCAGCAGCAACGGTGATAACCCAGTTAAACCAATAGTTCCAGCCCAGTGCAAATCCTAGTGAAGGATCTACAAATCGTGTTGCATACGTTGAGAAACTTCCTGATATCGGTAAATATGTTGCCATCTCTCCGAGTGATGTCATTAAGAAAAATACCATTATACCGATAATCGTGAATGCGAGTAACGCACCACCTGGCCCGGCATCGCGAATCGCGCCACCACTTGTCATAAATAATCCAGTACCGATACATCCACCGATTGCAATCATGGATATATGTCTTTGTTTCAATTTCCTTTGTACTTCATTTGCACTCGACATAATAATACTTCCCTTCTCATTTAAAAATAAAAAAACTGGATGCACAATTGTGTGCATCCAGAAAATTATTGTTCATAATTTAGTAGCGCATCACAAATTGTGACAGTCTGTTACATATTATGCAACAGCCCAGAATTTAAGCTCATACACTTATCTTCTTCGGCGTCATTTCCTTTTACCTAGTTTCATATACGTGTATGACGTATCCACTTGGCTACTCTTAAATAACGCGACCTCTACCTCAACGAGGAATATTAAGTTATTGATAAATATACATGAAATAATTTGATAATACAAGCATAAATTTTATGCGATTAAATTTTTTTGTCATACACACTTATCTTTACCCTATTACTTCTAGTAGTATTCATTATTTTTTCAGACGAATTTCATCAACGATTGACCAGATAAATTCATCGCGCTCCATCGTTTTTGACTCTTTCTTACCGTATTGACGTACATTTACTTCTTTGTTTTCAATTTCTTTATCCCCTACAACGATTTGATAAGGAACTTTGTGCATTTGTGCTTCTCGGATTTTATAGCCCATCTTCTCTTCGCGGTCATCAATATGACAACGCACACCGTGTGACTTTAATTCGTCATATAAACTTCTCGCATAGTCATAGTGTACTTCATTAGATACCGGGATAATTTCAATTTGATTTGGCGCTAACCATAATGGGTATGCACCTTTGTACTCTTCTGTTAAGAATGCAACGAAACGTTCCATCGTAGAAATTACTCCGCGGTGAATGACTACTGGACGATGTTTTTCACCATCGCTACCGATATATTCTAAATCGAAACGTTCAGGTAACAGGAAGTCAAGCTGAACAGTAGATAATGTTTCCTCTTTACCTAATGCAGTTTTAACCTGTACATCCAGCTTAGGACCGTAGAATGCCGCTTCACCCGGCGCTTCTTCATAATCAAGTCCCATTTCATCAACTGCTTCTTTCAGCATTGCTTGTGCGCGTTCCCACATTTCATCATCCTGGAAGTACTTCTCAGTATCTTCTGGATCACGATAGCTTAAACGGAATTTATAGTCTTTAAATTTAAAGTCTTTATAAACATCGATTACAAGTTGAACAACGCGGATAAACTCTTCTTTAATCTGATCGGGACGTACAAAAATGTGTGCATCGTTTAAAGTCATACCACGAACACGCTGTAACCCACTCACAGCCCCACTTGCTTCATAACGGTGCATCGTACCAAGTTCAGCAATTCGAATCGGCAATTCACGATATGAATGTGGTTTGTTTTTATAAACCATCATATGGTGTGGACAGTTCATCGGGCGTAGTACAAGCTGTTCGTTTTCCATATCCATTAATGGGAACATATCTTCCTGATAGTGATCCCAGTGACCTGATGTTTTGTACAGATCAACTGAACCCATTACAGGTGTATATACGTGGTCATAACCTAATGCTACTTCTTTATCAACGATGTATCGCTCTAACTCACGACGAATCGTTGCACCGTTAGGTAACCATAACGGTAAACCAGCACCTACGAGTTGATTCGTAGTAAATAATTCTAATTCTTTACCAATCTTACGGTGGTCACGCTCTTTACGCTCTTCTAACATTTGTAAATGCGCTTTTAACGCTTTCTTATCGAAAAATGCAGTTCCGTACACACGCTGTAACATTTTGTTATCGCTGTCACCTCTCCAGTAAGCACCAGCAACTGATAATAGTTTAAATTCTTTAATCTTAGCAGTTGAAGGGACATGTACACCACGGCAAAGATCCGTGAACTCACCTTGAGAATAAATCGTTACGTTTTCATCTTCTGGAATTGCATCGATTAACTCTTGCTTATATGGATCATCAGCGAAAATTTTCTTTGCTTCATCGCGACTTACGACACGACGCTCAATCGCAATATTTTCACCAACGATTTGACGCATCGTTTTTTCGATTTCAGATAAATCTTCGCTTGAAATTTTGTGGTCAGTGTCTACATCATAATAGAAACCTTCTTCAATGACCGGTCCTACACCGAAGTGAACGTTACCGTACATGCGCTTTAAAGCTTGCGCCATTAAATGCGCTGTTGAGTGACGTAATACTTCAATACCTTCTTTAGATTCAGGTGTGATAATTTCGATATCACCATCAACTTCAAGCGCTGTAGATAAATCAACCATCTTACCGTTGAATTTACCAGCTAACGCTTTTTTCTTTAAACCTGGACTGATTGAAGCAGCTATCGCTTCAGTCGTAATACCACGCTCAAATTGTTTTACATTACCATCTGGAAACTTAACATTAATTTCACTCATTGTATACGCCTCACTTTTTATTTATTTAACAACAAAAAAGACCCCATCCCAAAAAGGGACGAAGTCTATTCGCGGTACCACCCTAATTACTGATTACTCAGCAACTCTGCATAAGATAACGGTCTTGAGCCGGATAGTGATTAACTACCATTCAAATAAGGGAGTAACATGTGATATTAATTACTGATTCACACCACCATCAGCTCTCTATAAATTAATGTGTCACTGTCATATCCTTAAGATGTTTTTATATAAACGAATGTATTTGTTGTTTGATATATATTATTATACACATTTCGTTGCAATTTTCAAATTTTATTTTTCTCTTCTGTAATTTTTTCCGTCTAACATATAAGCATCACTTAACGTTTCGATGCGTTCCATTATACGGCGTGCTTTCGTTAGTTCAGATCCTTGTTTCGTCATCGATAAATGATGCGACAGTTCTTTAAAGTCAAAGTTTGAACTGAAAAACGTCGGCATATTATTCATCATACGATGATTTAAAATCGGCCCAAGCACTTCGTCACGCACCCATGGCGTTAAATCTTCAGCACCGATATCATCTAACATTAACACCGGTGTATTTTTCACACGATTTAACCGTTCATTATATGTACCATCTTTAAACCCATTTTTAAGTTCACGTATAAATTCAGGAAAGTAAAGTAGCGTCGTATAAATATATCGCTCTTTTAATTCATTGGCAATCGCACCTAATATAAACGATTTCCCTGTACCGAATGGTCCATGAATATACATCCCTTTCGTATCATTGCCTTTTGCGATATCGATACAGACTTTATTCGCTTGACGCACGATATCTATACGACCTTTATTATCAAGATGAATATTCGAAAGTTTTGCATTTAGCACATCTTTAGGCATATGTATTGCTGTAATAAACTGTTTCATCTTCTGTGCTTCATCATAGGCAAGTTTAGATGGACATGGTAAGTGTCTGATTTTTATTCTATTGTTTTCAATATAAAGTTCAGGTGTATGACCCGGCACAAAGTTTTTACATTGACCGAAAGACTCACATTCACTGCACATTTTAGATGAATCTTTGAATTCCTGAAGGACAGTTAAATCATTATCAATCATCTTATCTGTTACGTCATTCGCTTCAATGAACGCTTTTATTTCCGGTTCATTTATCGTTTCTAATTTAATGCTTTCAATTCGTTTAAAGATATCACTGTTCGCATTTAATATCGACCCCATATGCTTCATTACTTATCCTCCTCCCATGATTGTTTCAGTTCTTCCATTAATTTCTGTCGTTCTTTTTCTAAATCAACATTATCTTGTTCTCGTGTTTCTGTCTTATGATTATCTTCTTCCAGCAGCCACTTCGGTGTCATTTCTTTTTGAACTGTATTTTGTTTATTAAAAGTATTTGTTCGTTTATTCGATTTTTCTTTTTTCTTCTGTTCAAAAGATTTTACATAATTATATGCTGCTTCACTACTTGTTAATTTCTGCTTTTTCCAGTTTGACGCGATTTCTTCAATATAGCTTTGCGGGAGTTTCATATCATTTGTAAACATGACATACTGAAGGAGTATATTCATGACGCCAAATGGTAGCTGCTCACGTTCAAGAATGGATTCAATCATACGTTTTTGCTTAATCGTCGGCTCCGATTTACTGAATGATGTCAGCATATCAATCGGGCTCGTCGTATCCATCAGCTCGAACCACGTAAGTTTCGTTTCTGGTTCTTCATGCTGCGTTTTTTGCAGTGTAAGTTGCGGAAGTTTCCCGTCGTGTTCAATCTGATAAAAATCTCTTGCATTTTTGCGCAAGTCTTCATGGGATATTTTCTGATCACTTGTTAGTGATTTCAATATAATCCCGCGCATATCATGAGCTGCAATATCATACAATGTCGCCAGCTGCACAATTAAATGACGTGTCGCTTTAGGGAGCTGACTTTTCGTAATTAAGTTCTGTGCGAGAAGCATTTCAAGTAAATCGAAGTCAAATGTATGCTGATGTACAGGAATCCCGTATGATTCATTTTGTTTCACAATATGTTCATTACCTTCAAAAACGACTTTATCAGGTGTTTTCGGTGTACCGAATACATCCATGTACTTAACCGATACATCCTGGTAACCATCTAAATTAAACATTTCATTACAAAATCTTGCCTTCAGTTGCTGGTATCGCGGTTTACCAACTTGCTGGAACAAAAACACCGACAACATCGGATCATTAAAAAACTGTGTTGGCATTACAGGTGCTATCAATTTATAAACAAACTTCTGATTATCCTCAATACGCATATATGTTTTAAGCAATCCAATTGCTTCTAATCGTTTACGAACAACTTCAAAGTGCGCTAAATTCATCTTCAGCTCACTTAATATAATGTAATGATTAAGTACACCGCTCGTCTGCTCATATCCTGTCAGAAACTGACGTAGAAATTGATATACACCGATACATTCAACACCAATCAGTGGCGTATATAAAGTCGACAATACATCTTCAGTAACTTGTGTTGCGACATAATTACTTATAACAATAAATTCATCCGTTCCATTAAGTTCAGTAAAATAACGTTCCATTAAGGCACCTACTTTTTGTTCTTATCATTTAATATATCCGTCATCGTACGGAGCAGTTGATCGACATCTTTAAACTCTTTATATACTGAAGCGAATCGTACATATGAAACTTGGTCCAGATGCATTAAATGATCCATGACAATCTCACCTATATCTACAGATGAAATTTCAGTTTCACCCTTTTCTCTTAATGCATTTTCAACAGCATCTGTAATCTGCTCAAGCGACTCATATGGAACGGGACGTTTTTCACATGCACGTACTAAACCATGCACAATTTTATCGCGATTAAACGCCTGTCTCGTACCATCTTTTTTAACGACGATGAGCGGTTGTAATTCTATACGTTCAAATGTCGTAAAGCGCGTACCACATTGTTCACATTCACGACGCCTTCTAATTGCATTTACATCATCTGCGTGTCTTGAATCTACTACTTTCGATTGATTATAACTGCATTTCGGACATTTCAAGACAATCACCTCATTTTATAATTCTATAATTTATATACATTAAAATTTAATTTTTTCACGCTCAAATACTATATGATTATCTCTCAATTATACATTATCATATATATTAACTAAACCTTTAAGTTTACACCGGCTATTATTCGAAGTTATTAAAACAGAGGATTATTACATAAAAAAAGAGACAATTGAATGTCTCATTTAACTTAATAATTTTAATCCTATTGTTGCTCCGAGAATGACTGCAATACAAAGTAAACGCATCGGGTTTTTAGATTCCTTATAAAACACAATACCAATTAGTGTTCCACCTACAGCACCGATTCCGGTCCAGATAGCATATGCTGTACTCATCGTAATGCCTTGTAAGGACAGCGATAAGAAAAATAGACTAAACCCAAACGTAATTATTAAGTATACAATATAAATACGCTGATTATGCTTCGCATACATATTCATCCATAATACACCCAGCATTTCGCATAAACCTGCAACGACAAGATATATCCAGAAAATCATACTGTCTCCTCCTCTGTCGCAAGCTTAAGTCCGATAACGCCTAATATAAGAATTGTAATTAATAATACTTTCTGCCATCCGAGTGGCACTTCATAAACTGCTACATCAACAACCGTTACGAGTGTTGCCCCGAGTCCTACAAATATTGAATAAGCTGTTCCGACAGGTAAATACTTTGTCGCATTTAATAATAAATAAAAACTGCACGTCACACTCACTAAAGTGATCAACCATTCGACTGCGCTATCAGCATGCGCTAACCCGATAACCCACCCAGTTTCAAACAGTGCAGCAAGAATAAGTTTAATCCAGTTCATCATTACCTCCTATGTCATACTTATAAAGAATAACATAAAAGGCCGTCCAAATAAATTGGACGGCGTTTATACTTATTTCTTTAATTGTTCACCCATTAATGCCGCAAGTTCAACGACACGTGTTGAGTAACCCCACTCATTATCGTACCAAGATAATACTTTAACTTTCGTACCTTCCATCACAATTGTTGATAAACCATCAACGATTGAGCTATGTGGATTTGTGTTAAAGTCTACAGATACAAGTGGCTCATATGTTACATCTAAAATACCTTTTAATTCATTATCTGCAGAAGCTTTAAGCGCATCATTTAATTCTTCAACAGTTACTTCTTTTTCTAAATCTACAACTAAGTCAACTAATGAAACGTTTGTTGTCGGTACACGTAAAGCCATACCGTGCAGTTTACCTTGTAATTCAGGTAAAACAAGTGCTAATGCTTTAGCTGCACCTGTTGATGTCGGGATAATACTTTGTGCACATGCACGCGCACGACGTAAATCTTTATGTGGATTATCTAAATTCTTCTGATCGTTTGTATAAGCATGAACCGTTGTCATTAAACCATTCTTAATACCGAATTTATCGTTTAATACTTTCGCAACAGGCGCTAAACAGTTTGTCGTACAAGATGCATTTGAAATAACGTCATATTTCTCAACATCTAATTGTGCACAGTTAACACCGCGAACGATTGTTTGAACATTTCCTTTACCTGGAGCAGTTAATAGTACTTTTTTAGCACCTGCTTTAATATGTGCTGCTGCTTTTTCAGCATCATTAAATTTACCTGTCGCTTCAATTACGATATCGATGTTCATTTCTTTCCAAGGTAATAATTCAGGATTACGTTCAGATACTAATTCAATTTTCTTGCCATCTACAAGTAAACCATTCTCAGTTGGTTCAATATTAAGTTCAAACTTACCATGAGTAGTATCATATTTCGTTAAATGAGCTAATGTTTCAGGTGGGTAGCTTGCATTAATTGCTACAACCTCTAAATTATCATCTAATAATGCTGCACGAAATACCATTCTTCCGATTCTTCCTAGCCCATTAATTGCTACTCTTGTCTTCATTAAATAATCTCCCCTTCAAAGTGTTATACTAATACTTAGCATTAGTATATCACAATGAAAGCGCTTGTGAAGAGCAATTTTTACAAAATAAATAATTTTAATTTTTCGAAAATTTATATTGATGTATACTTCCTGATTAAACTGTCCAGTTGTTGATATAACGCGCATAAATCATCACTATTATCAATTACGACATCTGCCTTTTTTCGTTTATCTTCCATCGGCATCTGACTATTAATACGTGCATCTGCTTCTGACTCACTTAAATTGTTACGTTCCATTAATCTTGACTTCTGTATATAGTATGGCACATATACGACCCATACTTCATCAACAGTATGTTCAAGATGATTCTCATATAGTAACGGAATATCCATAATAACAGCTTTTCCTCGTTTCAATGCTGCGTCTTTTTCTTCGTCCATAATATTTCGAACGATCGGATGAACAATCTGATTCAGTATTTCACGCTTTTCTTTGTCGTTAAATATAATTGAACCGAGTAGCTTACGATTCAATGTGCCATCTTCATTTAAGGTACCGGGAAATGCTTCAGAAATTTGCTGTAACCCGTTTGACCCTTTCTCAACAGCTTTACGTGCTGCAATATCAGCATCTATTACTGCAAACCCATGTTCACTTAAATAATTTGCTACCGTCGTTTTACCGCTTGCAATTCCACCTGTTAAACCAATGACTGTCATAGTGCCCCCTACTTTTGACAATGCGTACAGTAATGTGTATTTCTCGTAGCAATGACTTTTGTCGTAATTGCATGTCCACAAGTACCGCACACTTTTTTGCCATATACATTAAATCTGTTCTGCATCGTACCGCTCTCACCTTCGGCATTACGATAATCCGAAATCGTAGATCCTCCGTAACGTATACCTTCTTCCAGCACAAACACAATTTTTTCATATAGTAATAACTTTTGTTTCTTACTTAATGCTTTTACTTTAGTATTCGGATTAATACGGGCAAGGTGTAACGCCTCACACGCATAAATATTCCCACAGCCACTTACTACTGAGTGCAGCATAATGACTTGTTTGATCGGTTTATTCTGATACTTCTGTAATAATAATTGGGATAAATAATGTGCCTGACCTTCTGCGCTAAATGGTTCAGGTGCAATTTGTGCATTGAATGTTTCAAACATTGCTTCATCCATCATTCTGAGTTCACCGAACCTTCTGATATCTGAATAGATGAGTTTATTACCATCGTTTAAAGAAAATGCAGCATGCCAATGTTTTCTATAATTTAAAACTGGAATCGATTCGATTGATGATACAACAAAATATGCGCCGGTCATCCCGAGATGACCGACCATATACTGAATATTTTCTCTGTTTATTAATTTAAAGATAATATATTTGCTGCGTCTAAAAACACTGTCAATTCGGTAATTTACACACATATCAGTAAATTGTTCAATCGTTGTTCCTTTAATAATTGTTGCTTTATTATTTGCTTTACCAGAATGTACTGCATCTGAAAACTGCACATCATTTATGATTAAATTCGTAATGCGCGGTTCTATACCACGCTTCACATGTTCTACTTCAGGTAATTCAGGCATAATTCCTCCTACTTCGCCTCGTACCAACTCTCCCCTGAATTATATTCAACTTCGAGTGGTACGTCTAAATCCATTGCGTTTTCCATAATATTTTTTACGAACAAACTAAATGCTTCAAGTTCTGCTTTAGGCACTTCAAAGATTAATTCATCATGTACTTGTAATAATAATCGCGCTTTAAAGTCTGTTGCTTTAACTTGTTCATTGTAATGCACCATCGCAAGTTTAATAATATCTGCTGCACTACCTTGAATCGGTGTATTCATTGCTGTACGTTCCGCAAATCCTCTTAAGTTGAAGTTACGACTCGTAATATCAGGAATATAACGGCGTCTATTAAGCAACGTCGTCACATAACCGTTTTGTTTCGCTTCCTGAATGATATCGTTCATATACGCTTTTACATTTGGGAAACTTTCCAGATAATTATCGATAAATTCCTGTGCCGCTTTTCGCGTTATTCCTAAACTCTGACTTAATCCATAATCACTGATTCCGTATACAATACCGAAGTTTACAGCCTTTGCCTGACGACGCATATTGCTTGTAACATCCTCTTTACTGACATCGAAGACTTTCATCGCTGTTTTCGTATGAATATCAATGCCTTGATTAAAAGCGTCAAGCATTCCTTTATCACCAGTAATATGTGCGAGAACGCGAAGTTCAATTTGTGAATAATCCGCTGCAAATATAACAGAATCTGGTTCGCTTGGCACAAATGCTTTTCTTATCTTTCTACCTTCATCCAGTCTGACTGGTATGTTCTGTAAGTTCGGATCAATTGATGACAGTCGTCCTGTCTGTGCAATAACTTGATTGAATCGCGTATGAATTTTTCCATCTTCTCCGATTAGTTTCTGCAAACCTTCAACATATGTTGACTGTAACTTAGATAATGTTCTGTAAAGTAATATATCTTCGATTATCGGATGTTTACCTATTAACGATTCCAGTACATCTACCGCTGTTGAATAACCTGTTTTCGTTTTCTTCTTTTTCGGTGAATCGAGCGCTAAATCTTCAAATAACACAACTCCAAGCTGTTTCGGAGAATTAATATTAAATGTGCTACCAGCATGATTGTGAATACGTGTAACAAGTTCATCAAGACGCACTTGTATTTCATTCTGCATATCCTTTAACGTCTCTTTGTTCACTTTAATACCTTGCATTTCCATTTCAGCAAGTACTAAAGCAAGCGGAAGTTCAAGTTCGGTTAATAATTCAAGCTGTTCCAGTTCTTTTAACTTTTCTATCTGAATCGGTGTTACTTCATGAATCGCATTTACTTCTGCTGCGATATGTTTGAATAATATGTGCTGTTCTGGCACATGCATCTTTGCACCTTTACCAAATATCATTTCGTCAGATTCAACATAATGCACGTTATGCAATTGGGCGCTTTGTGCAACATCGATAATTTTAAGCGCAGGATCTAGTAAGTAAGTAGCAAGCATCATACAGTGCGCAATACCTTGAATTTCAATGTTCAGTCTATTGAACAGTACTTTCGTTTCCTTCGCATCATAAACAAATTTATTAACATCGCTGCTTTTCAAAGCTTCTATAAATGAAGTGTTGTGCACTAATGCATCAGGTTCAACGACAAATGTCTCACCTTGAACGCATATTCCAACACCTATAATTTCATTTTTTAAGTAATTATCCTGAAAACAGCGAATGCGTATATCCATCGACTGTACACTAGAGAAATCAAACGAATTGAATGCCTCATTAATGATAATTTCCTTCTCTTCCTTAACTTGTGTCGTGGAATCGAGCTGCTCTAACATTTGTTTAAAGTCCAGTTCCTGGAACAGTGCAATTTTTCTACTCTCATCTTTTTCAGGTAGCAACGTATCTGCTAACGTGACATTTATCGGTGCGTCTATGTTAATCGTCGCAAGCTGTTTACTCATTAATGCATCTTCTTTATGATTCGTTAAATTTTCATTTAACTTTTTACCTTTAATATGTTCGAGATTTTCAAGGACAGCTTCGACAGTTCCATATTCATGCAGCAGTTTAAGTGCAGTTTTCTCACCAACACCAGGCACTCCCGGAATATTATCTGATTTATCTCCCATCAATCCTTTCAGATCTATAATTTTTTTCGGTTCAAATCCATATAAATCTTGAATGAATTGTGGTGTATATTTGTCAATTTCCGTTACACCTTTTTTCGTGTAATAAATGGTTACATAGTCACTCGCAAGTTGTGTTAAATCTCGGTCACCAGTAACGATAATCGTTTCAAGTTGCTTCTTTGTTGCTTCTTTCGCTAGCGTACCGATAATATCATCCGCTTCATACATATCCTGTTCATAATGTTTAATCTGATAAGCTTCAGCAAGCTTTCTAATGTACGGAAACTGTTCACTTAACTCTGAAGGTGTCTTTTGACGACCACCTTTGTAATCTTTATATGTTTCATGACGGAACGTTGTTTTCCCGGCATCAAATGCAATTAAAAAGTGTGTCGGTTGTTCTTCTTTAATTAATTTTTCAAGCATAAGTGTAAATCCGTATATTGCATTTGTGTGTAAATTAGATTGATTTTTTAGAAGTGGTAATGCATAGAATGCACGGAATGCAATACTATTACCATCAATTAATATTAGTTTATCAGCCATAATTTCCTCCTGAACTGTAGTACTCATAGTTTACCATAAATTAAACACAAAAACGCCTGACGTGGTTACGTCAGGCGTTCAAGCTTCAAAATGAAAGGGTCTTTATTTATTATAAATGAGAAATATTAATTTATAGTAAATCTTACGTAAATTAAATATTAATAAAGAAATTGTTTCAGTTTAATTCTAAACGTCGAACCTTTACCAAGTTCACTTTCGACTTCAATTTCTCCATTAAACACTTCAATAATATGCTTAACGATTGCAAGTCCAAGTCCAGTACCACCTGAATCTCTACTTCTCGCTTTATCCACACGATAAAAACGTTCAAATATTCGTTCTGTCTCATCTGGTGCGATTCCGATACCTTCATCTATAATTTCAACGATACATTCACCGTCCATCAAAAATGTTTTAACGGTTATTTGTGCGTTTTCCGGAGAATAGTTTACTGCATTCGATAATAGGTTAATCATTACTTGCTTCAGTTTACTCGGCTCAGCTAACACATATAAATCTTTTTCCAGCTGCAGATTAAATTTAATATTTTTCTTCTCAGCTAACGGATGCACCACTTCAACACTATTAAAGACTTTCTGTGGCACGTTAACTTTAGACATTTTGAAATGATTTGCCTGTTCGATTTTAGATAACTCGAGCAGTTCACTTACGAGCACCTGTATTCTGTTCGATTCTTTCAATATAATATTTAAGAACATTTCAAGTGTTTCTGGTTCTTCTTTCGCGCCGTCCAGTAATGTTTCTGCAAATCCTTTAATACTTGTAATCGGTGTTTTTAATTCATGAGATACGTTTGCGACAAAATCTTTACGCATTTGTTCAAGTGTCTTTAGTTGTGTAATATCGTGAAGTACGATAACGATTCCTTCAATGCGCTTACGTTTTTTAGAAAGTACAGGTACGACAGAAACATCGAAGAACTTTTTATGGACATTTACTTTCATTTCAAGCGCTTCACTAACCGGTTTCTCTGTAGCGATTGCTTCTTTAATCATCCGTTTAACATCCGTACTTTCAACTACATTGTCATAATGATCACGTGCAATCGGATTACCACGATTAAATTGCTTTAAATACGTTTCGTTCGCAATTAACACTTCACCATAATTATTGACGAGCATCGTTGCTGAAGGTATGTTCTGCAATATCGTTTCAAGTCGATTACGCTGTAGCTTCTGTTCATTCATAAAGTCCTGTAGCGTTCTTGCAAGAATGTTCGTACTGATAAATAAGTCTTTCGTTTCAGTAACATTACTTTCAGGCACTCTTACTTTATAATTTCCGCTCGCCAGAAGTTTAGAAGCGTATGTCACTTCTTTAATCGGCTGTATATAACTTTTATTAATATATCTGACAATAAAGTATAAAATCGGCATAATTGTAACGAGTATGAGTGTGATATATTTCCATGAAGTCGTATTTAATATCG
The DNA here is from genome assembly GCF_020097135.1 of Macrococcus armenti. NCBI lineage: Bacteria > Bacillati > Bacillota > Bacilli > Caryophanales > Staphylococcaceae > Macrococcus > Macrococcus armenti. The sequence goes on from NZ_CP083608.1 coordinate 1,451,792, forward strand.
ATAACATATTAGACTCATGAAGTAAATAAATAACTGAATCTCCATATGATACTTTATATATTCCTATACGCTCTTCAGTATCATATCTGAAATCATTATCATCAGACAGTCCTGTCGTATATTTAGATAACATTTTTTCAAAATCCTGTGGCTTGAGCCCATCAGATACAAACAGCGTCTTATTGTTTTTCTCAACTAAAATTTTATATGCATGTTCACGTTCATAAACTTTCATCAATGCATTAAAATCTGCATTTTTACGATAGGCGTTTATTACTTTTGCATCTTGAGCCATCGTTCGCTTAATTGAAACTTTCATATCATTTGAGATGGATGCTGTAATAAACATCCCGACTAAAAGAAAGCTCACAACAAATAATGTTGTAAGCATAATTAAAAGCTTTCGCTGGAAACTAATCATTACGTTTCGGGTAATCCAGCTTATATCCTAAACCACGTACGGTTTTAATATATTGTGGCTGCTTTGGATTTTCTTCAATTTTCTCTCTCAAATGACTGATATGTACGTCAACAATACGCGAGTCTCCTGCAAATTCATAATTCCATACAGAATTTAACATATGTTCACGCGTAATGACACGTCCCTGACGTTCAATTAAGTAAATAAGTAACTCAAATTCTTTCGGAGTTAAATCAATCAGTTCATCATTTCGGTAAGCTTCAAAGTGTTCAGGTAAAATCTTTAACTTACCAATAATGATTTCTTTATTTTCTTTCGAAGTATCTGATTGTTTTATTGATTGTGAACGCCTTAAAATCGCTTTAAGTCTCGCCGTTACTTCTCTAGGCGAGAAAGGTTTTGTCATATAATCATCCGCTCCAAGTTCTAATCCTAGAACTTTGTCAAATTCATCATCCTTTGCTGTAAGCATTAAAATCGGTACCTGGTTCTTCTCACTTCGAACAGCTTTACAAACTTCAACACCATCCATCTTCGGTAGCATCAGATCAAGAACGACAATATCCGGATCTTCAGAAAATATTTTATTCAAACCATCTTCACCATCGAATGCTGTTACCACTTCAAACCCCGATTGTTCAAGATTATATTGTAATAACGTAACAATCGATTGTTCATCATCTACAACTAATACTTTCTGACTCATCCAATCCCTCCAAAACCATATATACAAACTCATTATATATTACAATAAATATATATGGCTACACCTAATCAACAATCTTCACAAACTCGTATTAATGTTTACATAAAATTAACAAACTATTTTAATGCTTTCATAACATCTCGAACTGCAGCTGCAGATTTACTGAATGCATCCTTTTCTTCATCAGTTAATGAAAATTCAATAATACGCTCAACACCATCACTACCAAGTGATGCCGGCACTCCAATATAGAGATCCTTCTCATCATAATCGCCGTCTAAATGTGCGATAACCGGTAGTATACGTTTTTGGTCGTATAGAATTGCTTCCGCCATTTCGACCATCGCTGCAGCAGGCGCGTAATACGCAGAACCATCTCCTAATAATTTAACAATCTCCGCCCCACCTTTACGTGTGCGTTCAATAATTTGATCAATCATCTGCTGCTCCATTATTTCATTAATCGGCACCCCACCAACATGTGAATGACGGATTAATGGTACCATCGTATCACCATGCCCACCAAGAACGACACCATGAACGTCCTTAACAGATACATTTAAAGCTTCAGAAATAAATGTTCTGAAACGCGCTGTATCCAGTACACCAGATTGCCCCATTACTCTCGAATGCGGGAAACCTGTTACTTTTTGAACTGTATATGTCATAGCATCAACGGGATTTGTTAATACGATAATTTTGCATGCTGGGGCATGTTCTTTAATTTGCTCACTTACGTCAATCATTACTTGCTGATTAATCTGTACGAGATCATCTCTCGTCATACCTGGCTTACGTGCAGCACCTGCAGTAATCATAACGATATCAGAATTTGCAATATCTTCGTACTGACTCGTTGCGTGGATGTGCACACTGTTATTAAACACAGCCATTGACTGCAGCATGTCTAATGCTTTCCCTTTTCCTTTTTCAAGGTTACGTTCTAAATCTACGAGTACGATGTCAGCAAGCCCTTTTTGAGCCGCGATAAATGCAGCCGTCGCACCTGTAAATCCACTACCGATAATACTAATTTTCTTATTCACAATTGTTGCCTCCCTTTAAAAAAAGCAGTTAAATGAATAAAATTCAAATAACTGCTCATTAATATTACATATTTTTAATTAACTTATCTGCAAATTCGCTACATTTAACTTCTGTAGCACCATCCATTAAACGTGCAAAGTCATATGTTACAACTTTAGATGCAATCGTTTTTTCCATTGATTTCGTAATTAAATCCGCTGCTTCTTTCCAGCCAAGATGTTCTAATAATAACACACCACTTAAAATAACTGATGATGGGTTTACTTTATCTAATCCAGCATATTTCGGAGCTGTACCATGTGTCGCTTCGAAAATTGCATGACCTGTCTCGTAGTTAATGTTTGCACCTGGAGCGATACCAATACCACCTACTTGTGCTGCTAATGCATCAGAAATATAATCTCCATTTAAGTTCATTGTCGCAACAACATCAAATTCTGCAGGACGTGTTAAGATTTGCTGTAAGAAAATATCAGCAATTGAATCTTTAATTAAAATTTTACCAGCAGCTAATGCTTCATCTTGCGCTTTATCTGCAGCTTCAGTACCTTCTGCTTCTTTAATCTTATCGTATTCAGCCCAAGTAAATACTTTATCGCCAAATTCACGTTCAGCTAAATCGTAGCCCCATTGCTTAAATGCACCTTCAGTAAATTTCATAATATTACCTTTATGCACTAATGTTACTGACTTACGACCTTCTGTAATTGCATAGTTAATCGCTGCACGGACTAAACGCTCAGTTCCCTCTTTAGAAACTGGTTTAATACCGATACCTGACGTTTCAGGGAAACGAATATTTTTAGCACCCATTTCATCCTGAAGAAATGCGATAACTTTCTTAACTTCTTCAGTACCTTCTTTAAATTCAATACCTGCATAAATATCTTCAGTGTTCTCACGGAAAATGACCATATCTGTATCTTCTGGACGTTTTACTGGTGATGGTACACCTTCAAAGTAACGAACTGGACGCAGACAAGTAAACAAATCTAACTGTTGACGTAATGCAACGTTTAATGAACGAATTCCACCACCGATTGGTGTTGTTAAAGGTCCTTTTATTGCAATTAAATATTCATCGATAACATCTAATGTTTCCTGTGGTAACCACTCACCTGTCGAATCGAATGCTTTTTGACCAGCTAAAACTTCTTTCCATTCAATTTTCTTATCACTATTATATGCTTTTTCAACTGCTGCATCTAAAACACGACTTGCAGCATTCCAAATATCAGGACCAGTACCGTCTCCAATAATAAATGGTACTACAGGATTGTTCGGTACGTTTAATACTCCGTTTGAATTTGTAATTTTCTCAGCCATTATTAATTCCTCCAGTTATATTATTATCTTTCTTCGATTGGTACGTATTTTCTGCCTACTTCACCGACATAGTTCGCACGTGGACGAATAATGCGATTGTCGCTATATTGTTCTAAAATATGTGCAATCCATCCAGACGTACGGCTCACTGCAAAGATAGGCGTAAATAAATCATGCTCAATTCCCATTGAATGATATACAGTTGCTGAATAGAAATCTACGTTTGGTAATAATCCTTTTTTCTCTTTTAAGATGTCTGCAATTTTAACTGACATATCGAATAATTCTTTCTGACCTGTTTCATCAGTAATTTTACGTGACATTTCCTTTAAATACTTCGCACGTGGATCACCATTTTTGTAAACGCGGTGACCGAATCCCATAATTTTCTCTTTGTTTTCAATCTTCTCATTAATATAAGATTCAACATTTTCAATTGAACCGATTTCAGTTAACATCTTCATTACTTGTTCATTAGCACCACCATGTAATGGTCCTTTTAATGCGCCTGCTGCTGCAACAACACCTGAATACATATCAGATAATGTTGACACTGCAACACGTGCTGTAAATGTTGACGCATTTAATTCATGATCTGCATGAAGGATTAATGCCTTATTGAAACCTTCTTCCTGAACTTTCGTAGGCTCCTCGCCGAATAACATATATAAGAAGTTCGCTGCATAACTTAAATCTTTTTTCGGTTTAACTACTTCCTTACCTTGACGTACACGTGCAAATGCTGCAACAAGAGAAGCAACTTTAGCCTGAATGCGCATCGCTTTATTCATATGAGCATCTTCGTCAAACTCATCAGCACGTGGATCGAAATGTGCTAAATAAGAAAGTGAAGTACGTAGTCCTGTCATTGGATGAACTTCATCAGCTGTATAATCTTCAAAATGACTGTACATTCTAGGATGTAAATTCATAAATTCAAATAATTGTGATTTTAAATCTTCTAGTTCTACCTTAGTTGGTAATCTAAAGTTCCATAATAAAAAAATAACCTCTTCAAACGAAGCATTTTCAGTTAAATCATCAATATCGTAACCAGCATATGTCAACTGGTCGCCAACGATAGAACTAACTTTTGTATTCGATGCGACAATTCCTTCAAGACCTTTAACTAATTCCGCCATTCTTATTTCCCCTTTACAACAAGATTTTGCTACGCCCAATGTAACGGCTTTCACACTTACAATTATATCTAATCGTCACTATTTTGTGAATGATTATGAATTATATTAGTTTTTTATTGAAAGTGATAAGTTTTAATTATAATAAAACCCAAAAAATAGTTTGAGTTTTTTGATAATTCGATACATAATAGACAAATACTAATGAAAGAAGGAATATTTGTGGAAAAAAAATTAAATAATAATGCTTCTAATGATTTACAACGTTCATTATCAAATCGCCATATACAGCTTATTGCAATTGGTGGGCTATCGGAACTGGATTATTTTTAGGAGCAGGTAAATCTATCAGCTTTGCCGGACCGTCTATATTACTGACGTATTTAATCATCGGACTTTTCTTATTTCTATTTATGAGAGGGCTTGGTGAATTACTGTTATCAAATACAAACTATCATTCCTTTACAGATATAGCACGAGATTATTTAGGTGACTTTATGGGTTACATAACTGGCTGGACATATTGGTTCTGCTGGGTTGTAACTGGGATGGCCGAAGTTACAGCTGTAGCAAAATACGTACAGTTCTGGTGGCCGGACTTCCCGACATGGGCATCATCATTTATTTGTATCATCATTTTGATGGGCCTGAACTTATTAACTGCTAAATTATTCGGTGAACTTGAATTCTGGTTTGCGATTATAAAAGTAATTACAATTGTAGCATTAATTTTAGTAGGTATTGTATTAATCATCATCGGATTTGAAACGAAATTTGGCCACGCATCTATTTCGAATATATGGTCACATAACGGGATTTTTCCGAATGGTATGAACGGATTTTTACTGAGCTTCCAGATGGCGATTTTCAGTTTCGTAGGAATTGAGTTGATCGGTGTAACTGCCGGCGAGGCACAGGACCCTAAAAAAACATTACCACGTGCGATTAACAGTGTACCAATTCGTATCGTATTGTTTTATATCGGATCACTTATCGTATTAATGAGTATAACACCGTGGGATAAGATAGACCCAAATGAAAGTCCATTCGTTAAGTTCTTCGGACTTATCGGTATAGGGATTGCAGCAAGTTTAATCAACTTTGTCGTAATAACTTCTGCATCTTCATCTTGTAACAGTGGAATATTCTCAAACAGCCGTATGTTATTCGGTTTAAGTAAAAACTTCTCTAAAGGTAATGACAGCTTCTTCCAGCGTACGAATAAAGCAGGTGTACCAGCGAATGCCGTTGTATTCTCAAGCGTATTACTTTTAATCTCAGTTTTACTGAACTACTTTATCCCGAATGCAAATGCTGTATTCACGCTTGTGACAACAGTCGCAACGGTTTTCTTTATCGTAGTCTGGTCAATTATAATGATTGCGTACTTAAAGTACTTAAAAACACGTCCTGAGTTACACAAAAACAGCATTTACAAAATGCCTGGTGGAAAATTATCAGCATATATCGTAATTGCGTTTTTCGGATTTGTGTTCCTGTTATTGTTCATGGCAGAAGATACACGTATGGGACTATTAGTATCACCATTATGGTTTGTGCTGCTTGCAATTATGTACTACGTTCAAGGTGGATTTAAAAAAGATAATTTTGAAAAACATAATTATAGATAAAAAAGAAGATAGAGACTTATGTCTCTATCTTCTTTTTAGTTTACTTTTGCATGTCCGATATATACTTTATTCTGTTGTGCATCAACTGTAACTAATGCACCATTTTCTAACGTATTCATAACGTCCTGTACACCTACTATTGTAGGTTTACCTAAATTAAGTCCAACAACAGCGGCATGTGACGTTAAGCCACCTTCTTCAGTTACGATTGCAACTGCCTGCTCAAGGTATGGTACCATGTCTGCATCAGTTTGTGGTGCTACGACAACTTTATCTGACATATCAATGCCATGTAAAGCCTCTGCACTCTCCGCTTTAATAACTTTACCATGTGCAGCTGTTCTGCCGATACCCGTACCTGCGGCAATAACATCTCCAATTAAGTGAATCTTCATTAAGTTCGTAGTTCCCGCTTCACCTGTTGGGATACCAGCTGTTATGATGATTAGATCTCCATTTTCTACAGTACCCACTTCAATTGCAGCTTGAACAGACTTATCTAATAATTCATCCGTTGTAGATTTACCTGTTTTAACAACTGGAATTACACCCCATACGAGCGCTAAATGTCTTGCAGTTTCTTCATAAGGTGTAACCGCAATAATATGTGCGTGCGGACGATATTTAGAAATAGTTTGCGCAGTCGTACCACTTTCTGTTGCAGCAACTATCGTCTGAACGTTTAAGTTTAATGCTGTATGTGCAACAGAAACACCGATTGCATTCACCATTGAAGGTTGGTTTAATTTCGTACGATCTGAAAGCATACGTTTATAATCTTGTGCTTCTTCAGCTGCAAACGCGATGTTATGCATCGTTTTCACCGATTCTTCCGGATATAAACCTGCAGCAGTTTCTCCAGATAACATTACCGCATCACTGCCATCATAAATTGCATTTGCAACGTCACTTGCTTCCGCTCTCGTACAACGTGGATTACGCTGCATAGAATCTAACATTTGCGTTGCTGTAATTACCGGTTTCCCTAATATATTACACTTTTGAATGAGTTCTTTTTGTACTAACGGTACTTGCTCAGCTGGAATTTCAACACCCATATCCCCACGCGCAATCATTAATCCGTCTGATACTTCAAGAATTTGGTCAATGTTTTTAATACCTTCTTCATTTTCAATCTTCGGAATGATATTAATATAATCACAGTTATGCGCTTCTAATATTTCACGAATTTCAAGTACATCACTTGCACGACGTACGAAAGAAGCCGCGATAAAGTCAACACGTTGCTCGATACCAAACTTAATATCAGCAGCGTCTTTATCTGTAATACCAGGTAAGTTTACTTTAACACCTGGTAAGTTAACACCTTTTTTATTCTTTAGTTCCCCTGCATTGATAACGTCACATACAATTTTACCTTCATTATGCAGAATGTCCTTTACTTTAAGTTCGATTAAACCGTCATCTAATAAAATTGTAGAACCGACATGAATATCGTTAATTAGATCTGAATATGTTACTGAAAACTCAGCTGGTGTACCTACAACTTCCTGCATGTTAATAGACACTGTTGACTCTTTTACAAGTTCAATCTTGTCATTTTCCATATTATGCGTTCTAATTTCAGGACCTTTCGTATCTAATAAAATCGCAACTGTCTTATTTAATTTTTGAGCTACTGAACGAATTGTTTCGATACGTGCCTGATGTTCTTCATGAGAACCATGAGAGAAGTTCAAACGCGCAACGTTCATTCCTGCATTCATTAATTTCTCCAGCATTTCTGGTGATTCAGAAGCTGGTCCAATCGTACATACTATTTTAGTTTTTCTCATATTATATGAGCCTCCATTTTTTGTTACATCATTTGTTTAATACATTGTAAATCATTGTTACATAGCTTTAAATTGATAATTCATTAGATAAGTGATACATCTTATCATCTAAATGATGAACTGCTGAGAAGATATCATCAAATTTCGTTTTAGATAACTGGTTGTTCTGAATCCCTACTGCAAGGCCTGATTCACCTTCCATTAATAATTCAACTGCAAATCCACCAAGTCGGCTTGCGAGTACTCTATCCAGTCCTGAAGGTGATCCTCCACGCTGCATATGGCCAAGTACAGATATACGCGTATCTACATTAATATATTTTTTCAGTTCGTTACCACATTCTTCACCCGACATAACACCTTCTGCAACAACGATGATTGAGTGTTTCTTTCCACGTTCAATACCTTGCTGAATTTTATCCGCAATCACCTTAACGTCTTTACGGTGTTCTGGACATAATACTGTTTCAGCGCCTCCTGCAAGACCTGACCATAATGCTAAATCACCTGCATCACGTCCCATTACTTCTACGATAAATGTACGTTCATGACTTGAAGCAGTATCACGAATTTTATCGATTGCTTCTACAATAGTGTTAAATGCAGTATCAAAGCCTATCGTAAAGTCCGTACCATTAATATCATTATCAATCGTACCCGGAATACCGATTGTTTTAATGCCTTCTTCGTTTAAGCGTTGTGCTCCACGGTAGCTACCATCTCCACCGATAACGACTAAACCTTCAATACCGAGTTGTTTTAAGTTTTCAATCGCTACTTTACGTACTTCAGGGTCCTTAAATTCTGGGCAACGTGCCGATTGCAGGAACGTTCCACCGCGTTGAATTTTATCCCCAACAGTACCGCGTTCCATTTTTTTTATGTTGTTATTAATTAACCCTTGGTAACCTTGATAAACACCATATACTTCCATATCGTGGAACATCCCTTTACGTACAACTGCACGTACTGCAGCGTTCATTCCTGGTGCATCGCCACCACTAGTTAATACAGCTATCTTTTTCATATGTATTCCTCACTTTGCGTATTCTTTATCTTTAAATTAACACATTACTATGACATTATCCATTAATATCACATGTTCGTAACAATGAAAACGTTTTAAATTGCAATAATTGAAAAACGTTGCCAAAGTATTGATTTGACAACGTTTTCATAAGTTTTAAAGATTGATTTTTATCACGCAGTTTAAAGCGTTCCAATTGCACGATACTTATCGTAACGCTGAGCTATAATTTCTTTATCTGACATCGTTTTTAACTGTTTTAAGTAAGTTTCAATTGAAGAATCGATACGCTTACTTTGTGTTTCAACATCACGATGTGCCCCACCAAGAACTTCTTCTATTACTTCTTCAACAATACCGAGTTCAAGTAAGTCAGGTGCTGTAATTTTCATCGTCTCAGCTGAAAGTTGTGCGAGCGAACTGTCTTTCCACAACAATGCTGCTGCACCTTCTGGGGAAATAACTGAATACGTTGCGTTTTCGAGCATGAGCAGTACATTACTCACACCTAATCCGAGTGCACCTCCACTACCCCCTTCTCCGATAACGATTGAAATGACCGGTACACGCAATGCAGACATCTCGACTAAGTTGCGGGCAATAGACTCACTTTGTCCACGCTCTTCTGCCGCTTTACCAGGATACGCACCTTTCGTATCGATAAAACAAATAATCGGACGATTAAACTTATCTGCCTGTTTCATAAGGCGCATCGCTTTACGATAGCCTTCAGGATGGGCCATTCCAAAGTTACGGTATATATTATCTTTCGTTTCCTTCCCACGTTGATGACCGATAACTGTTACAGGCTGACCATTAAATGTAGCAATGCCTCCTATTATCGCCGGATCATCCCTAAAATTACGATCGCCGTGTAACTCAATAAAATCATCAAATATATATTGAATATAATCGAGTGTCGTCGGACGTTCTGTTAGACGGGCAATCTGCACGCGCTGCCACGGTGTTAAGTTTTTATGAATCTCAGTAAATCGCTCTTCCTTTTTTGCTTTTAACATTTCCAGTTCCTGCGATAAATCGACTTGAGATGCTTTCATATATTGTTCAATATCATTAATTTTCGTTTCTATATCTCGTATCGGTTGTTCAAAATCTAATGGCATTATGCTTCACCTCTGTTATGTAACTTAAGAATTGTTGTTAATACTTCTTTCATTTCATTGCGGTGTACGACTTTATCCAGCTGTCCATGCTCAAGTAAAAATTCTGCAGTCTGAAAATCGTCGGGCAGTTTTTCATTAATCGTCTGCTCTATAATACGTCTACCTGCAAAACCGATTAAGCTTTCAGGTTCTGCTAAATTAATATCTCCAACTGATGCGAAACTTGCAGATACACCGCCTGTAGTCGGATGTGTCATATAAGCGATATAGAGTAATCCCGCTTCACTATGGCGATTAAGCGCCACGCTAACTTTTGCCATCTGCATTAAAGAAAGTATACCTTCCTGCATTCTGGCACCACCACTTGCCGTAAAAATAATAAACGGCATATTGTTACGTGTTGCATGCTCAATTGCACGCGTAATCTTCTCACCAACGACTGTACCCATTGAACCCATTCGAAATCGCGAGTCCATAACCGCAATGCCTGTTTTATACCCGTTAATCGTTCCGCTACCAGTAACAACCGCTTCGTTCAGATCTGTTTTCGCCTTATCTTTCTCAACTTTCTCTTCATAGTTTGGAAAATTTAACGGATTTACAGTTTCAACGTGCGCATCCAATTCTACAAATGAGCCCTTATCCATAAGTGCATCAATACGTTCATATGCGTTAATTGCCATATGGTGATCACAATGAAAACATACATTTAAATTTTCCTGTAATTCTTTCGTGTACATGATTTTTTCACATTTCGGGCATTTCACCATTATCCCTTCAGGTACATCATTATCTTTCATATGTTTGACTGTCACATACTTTTTCTTTTTGCTTTTTTTGAAGATATCTTTAAACAAATCACTTACACCTCTTCCTTATACGTTGCTTCATAATGCTTCAGTAATCGCCATACTCTATACATTATTGTATTGCGATTATTCAATCGTTCTTCGATTGTTTTTGAATCGTCTTGTGGAATGCTCTGTTCAATCATATGTATAAAATCTTTAATTTCACCTTTTTGTGCTCTTGAAGTAATTAAATAACCACTAATTAATTCAAAAAACTGGTTATTGTCCATATCTGATAAAAACGTACCTTCACCGCGCCTCGTTTCAATGACACCTAATATTTCAAGTGCACGTAATGCTTCACGTATACTTGAGCGACTAATGTTCAGCAAGTCACTTAAATGACGTTCTGAAGGAAGTTTATCACCAGACTTTAATCCATCATTTTTTATCATGCGGTCAATTTCTTCTAAAACGTTATTGAACCCTTTATGGGGCGTGTTCACATACATTTCCTCCTAACAAAAAATCCTTAGTGGTCTGACCACTAAGGATAAATATATCATAATGTTAAATTTTTAGAAAGTTTATATGATTCGAATATCTTCAGAATTGTAATTTTCTACAAACGTGTGTATCATCTCTTTTGAAACAGTACCGAGTATAGTTTGTGTTCCATCAAAATGAATGACACTTATCGGCCCACCGTCTAGTAACATGTTATCTTTAAGGGGCTTTCTAATATAAATGTGCTGCGCATGCTCAAATATAAATGCCTTAAATGCCTCTATTTCCAGTATTGTATCTGCTATATAGTTTTCTTTCCCATTACGTTTATCAAACTTTCCTTTTACAACGATCATTGCGTGATCCTGAATGAGTGATTCATATTTTTTGAACACTTCAGGGAAACATACGATATCAATAACGTCCATACCGTCAAAACCACTAATAAACGCCATCGGTTGACCTTTTTTTGTTCGTATTCTGCGCACACCATCTATAAAAATGAGCATATAATGATGATCTAATTGCTGTGCCACTTTAAATAGCGGCAAATATTGCAGACTGTTAAACTTCGTTTCAACTGGATGATACGTTAAATAAAATCCAAGCACTTCTTTTTCGTATTCTGCTTTTTTCATATCTGACATTTCTTCATGTATGATATAGTCTTTCTTCTTGCTCAGGCCAAGCGACTGCAGAAAACTATCTTCTCCATCACCCGTACGTTCAACATCGAGTACCATATCAAGGGTCGCAAGTAACGTTGCTCGTGTATGTCCGAACGAATCAAAGCTTCCGGCATGTATGAGTGACTCCATTAAAGCTTTCGTGGCAATTCGTGACGGTATTCGTGCACAAAAATCATATATATCTTTAAAAGGTCCTTGTTTACGCGCTTCAATGATTTCCTGAACACTTTTATATCCGATTCCTTTAATCATACCAAGCGAATTTAAAATGCCGTCCTTATACGTTCTGTAATACCAGTGCGCCTTATTAATATCAGAAGGATAAATCGAAATACTGCGCTTTTTTACTTCATCGATGATTTCTTTCGTTTTTAGCTCACTGCCAATTTGATTACTTAATATGGCCGCATAAAAAATATTAGAATAGTGCACCTTTAAGTACATCATCCAGTAAGCAATTTTCGCATATGCAACTGCGTGCGCTTTCGGAAAGCCATAGTTTGCAAACTTTAAGATTAAATCATAAATTGCCTCAGCAGTTTGTGCATCATATCCGTTTCGGATACTACCTTCGATAAAGTGTGATTTCTCAGTTAACAGAACAGACATATCTTTCTTACTCATTGCACGTCGTAATATATCTGCTTCACCGTAACTAAATCCGGCAAACTGATTAGCGATCTGCATAATCTGTTCCTGATATATAATAACACCGTATGTATCTTTCAGAATAAATGCCAGATCATCGTGAATATATTCAACTGTTGTATACCCATGCCTTCTATCAATATATACCGGTATTTGTTCCATTGGGCCTGGACGATATAATGCGAGTACTGCAACGATATCATTAAAATTATTCGGTTTCAGACGTTTCAGTACATTTCTGATTCCGTCTGATTCAAGCTGGAATATTCCTGTCGTATCACCTTCAGAAAGTAAGGCATACACTTTTTCATCATCTAAAGGTATATCATTTAAATTAACTTGTTGATTAAACTGTGCTGCAACTTGATTTTGTACATTATGAATAATTGATAAATTCTTTAATCCAAGAAAGTCGATTTTAAGTAGTCCGATTGCTTCAACTTCAGTCATCGTCCATTGCGTAAGTATAGTCCCATCACCTTGAATAAGTGGTACGTAATCCGTCAGCAGCTGATCATGAATAATCACACCTGCTGCATGCGTCGAAGTATTTCTTGGGAGCCCTTCTAATGCATAAGCGATTTCAAACCATTTCCTACGTCGCTCATCCGCTTCAATAAACGACATAAACTGTTCGTTTTCCATCACATCATCGAGCGTTATGCCGACTCTTTTTGGAATGAGCGCGCTTACTGCTTTTAAATCATCTTCCGAAAACTGAAGAATACGTCCCGTATCGCGCATAACCGCTCGTGCATTCAAATGACCAAACGTTACGATACCACTGACATTATATCCTCCGTATTTATCAACAACATACTGGATGACTTGATCTCGCTTCGTATCTTCAAAGTCAATATCAATATCCGGCATCGTCACACGGTCAGGATTTAAAAAGCGCTCAAATAGCAAATTATACTGAATCGGATCGACTTCTGTTATGCCTAATACGTAACTAATAAGTGAGCCACTCGATGAACCACGTCCAGGTCCTACTAATATGCCATTTGATTTAGCATATTGAATAAGATCTCCGACAATTAGGAAATAATCTGAATAACCCATGTTTTTTATCACTTCATACTCATAACGCAGTCGCTTTTCATACGTGTCATCAAAATGAGGCAACTGCGTCTTCTTCTGTTGCAATAATTCCAGTAAATATTCATCACTCGTCATATTGTCAATTGGATATTTCGGCATTGTTGCACGCAATGATGATAAATCCACATTGCATCGTGATGCGATTTCATGGGTTGCTGCGATAAACGTTGGATCTACGCCAATATCAAGAATCTGTGCTTCTTCTTTAAAGTTTGCTGTACCAGCCTGAATACGTAATGTTTCAAGCGGGAGTTTTCTGTTCTCTTCAATCGCATTTAAAACTTCTAAATGCTGTACGTCTTCAGCATTTAAATATAACACATCTGCGATATAGACTTGTTTGCCACAATTAATGCTTTCATGGCATACATATACATCTTGAACAGCTTCGACGAAATGTTGCTGACCTTCCTGCACAGCTTTGAATATGAAAATCATACCCGTCTCATATTGCTTCAGCCAGTTCAGTGGCGTATGTACAACACCTTTTAACTGAATACGTGATGATAACTTAAAAAGATTGAGTAATCCTGTATTATCTTTTGCAAGACAAACCGCACGCACTTCATGCAAACCGTCCGTAACAGATATTTCCATACCGATAATCGGCTTTATCTCATTAAGAACACATGCTTTATAAAATGATTGCACACCAAATAATACATTAAAGTCTGTAATTGCAACTGCACTTTGCTGCTCTTTTTTCACTCGTTGAACAAGCGCATCAATTTCGACCGTTGAATGTAATAAATCATATGCTGAATGTACATTTAAATGAACAACCATTTATTTCACCTACTCGTTTACGATTTTTTTCAGATCAATTAATAACTGCTTTAATTCCGCTTCGCTGTATACTGATGCACCGCTTGCGAGTGGATGCCCCCCACCATTATATTTCGCAGCAAGTTCATTGATTACAGGACCTTTACTTCTTAACCTTACACGAATCTCTTTATCTTCATCTACTGCAAATGCCCACGCACTCATATCTTTAGCATCTGCAAATGCATTTACAAAAAGTGATGCGTCACTTGCGGAAATATCGAACTGCTGTAATATCTCTTTTGTTATGAATATATGACCTACACCATCTTCAAGTTTAAAGTTCTGCAGTACAAATCCTTGAAACTGCATGCCTTTCGCATCACGTTCCTGCATTTTATTAATCATTGCTGTATGATCAATATCATAAGCTAGTAAAGATGCTGCGATTTCCATTGTTCTCGGTGATGTATTGCTGAATAAGAAACGTCCTGTATCACCGACAATCCCGATAAATAAGCATCGTGCGACCGATGCATCAATATAATCCTTACCGTATCCTGCAAAGGTGAGGATTTCGTAAATCATTTCACTTGTCGAAGATGCATGAGTATCTACAATATTTAATGTACCATATTGATCTACAGGTGGATGGTGATCAATTTTAATGACTTTATCACATAATGAATAACGCGCATCATCTATTCTCGGTGCATTTGCAGTATCAAGAACGAGTGCGAGCGCACCTTTAAATCTGTCATCAGTGAGCTGATCCATTTCACCGATAAATTTTAAATTATCGATTGTTGTACCTACAACAAAAACAGATTTATTTGGGTGCATTTTTTTTATAGCTTGCTGCAGTCCGATTTGTGAACCTAATGCATCAGGATCCGGTCTTACGTGTCTGAATATAATAATTGTGTCAAAACTGTTAATCTCGTTAATAAGTATATCGATTTGTTGTTTATTCATAATAACTCCTTTATTTACTAATTTTCAATTCGTTGATATAATCGGAAAGACTGGAGGTTATTATATGGAGTATATTTTTCCGATTATTATTTCAGCAACCGTTACAATAATGCTGTTTTCATTTATGTTTACGATTTATAATATTGCAATGTATTTCAGAACGGTGAAAGAAGTTCGTCGCGCCTGGTACCGTGCACGTGCACGTCAATACTTTGCAATCGTCATGTTTGCATTTGCAATCAATCAGATGATGCTATTTAATTACTGGTATACGTATGTCATCTGCGCAATTTTAATTATCTTCGCAATTGCAAACTACCAGTATGCAATTCGAGCGAAACGTTACTTTGAATCACACTTTGATGAAGAAGATGCAGCTTGGGATGCATTAAAGAAAAAGCAGCAGCAAAAGGTACGTTAAAATAAGAAAACTACATGAAAAAGGGGATGGGACAAATTGTCTTATCCCCTTAATGCTTCATGTAGAAAACGTACTTTATTAATAAAAGTGCTCTATCACCTGTACCGTACATAAAGATTTTGCGACCGGTTGATTCTGAACGCTTAGTGTCACTTCAACTTTCGCCGCTTTACGTCCAAGGTCCAACAAGCTGAAAGTAACCGTCACTTCACTATCCATCTGTACTGTTTTAATGAAAAATATATCAATGTTATCAATTAATATATCGCCTTTTATATGTTTTTTCATTTCGTAGTTAATCGTCTCTTCAATAATCGCTAAATATACAGATTTGCTTAACATACCGAATTGATTCGACATTTGAGGTGAAATTTTTACGTTGATGAAATCATCTTCAAACGTCATCTTCTTTAATACCTGGTCGTTAATCGTATCTCCCATATGCGGCTGACGGTCAACAATCTGCATCGCCTTTAATACATCTTCTCTTGAGACGATACCTAACAAGTTGTTATAGCGTGAAACGACTGGTAACAACTCGATACTCTCCCATATCATAATGTGTGCACAACTCGCTACCGTTGAGTTTAAGTTAACAGAAACCGGGTTTTTCGTCATTACTTTTTTAATTTTTTCATTCATGCTCTGACCGAGTACATCTTTACTCGTCACGATACCACTAAGTTTATTGTTATCATCCAGCACCGGAAAACGCGTATGCTTTGAAGACTCTGATATATGATGCCAATCGCTTACAGTATCATTTTCTCTTAAATAAATTGTATCATCCGGTTTAATCAATATATCTTGCGCTGTTAAAACTTCCTTTTTAATTAACTGATCATAAATCGCACGATTGATCATGTTTGCGACTGCAAATGTATCAAAATTTGATGAAATGATTGGTAGTTCAAGTCTGTCTGCCATCTGTTTTACTTCATCTGTTACATCAAATCCACCGGTAACAAGTACAGCAGAGCCTTTCGAAAGTGCTAGTTTCTGCACTTCACTTCTATTACCGACAATCAGTAAAGTGTTTTCACCGATATACTTCTCTACATCGTGCAGCTCCATCGCTCCGATTGCAAACTTCGTAAGTGACTTATGCAGTCCTTCACGACCACCGATAACATGCCCGTCAATAATATTTACAATTTCAGCAAATGTTAAATTATCAATTGTGTTACGTTTTTTCTTCTCGATTCGAATCGTCCCGACACGCTCAATCGTTGAAACGATACCATTATTCTCCGCTTCTTTAATTGCACGATAAGCAGTACCTTCTGATACACGTAATACTTTCGCGATTTGTCTGACAGATATTTTTGAACCAATCGGTAAATTATTAATATGTTCTATTATTTGTTCATGCTTCGTCAATGTGCCACCTAGTTTCTACTATATTGAGCTAAAATGAAACAGATTGACCGCTCTCTAATACTTCAACCTGAGTGTTCACTTGAGTTACGAAGTCATTAACATCGACTTCTATATACGGAAATGTATTATAGTGTATTGGAACCGCAATTTTCGGTTTAATCAGCGCATTCACCGCATAAGCTGCATCACTTGTTCCCATCGTGAAATTATCACCAATAGGTACGAAACATACATCTACAGGATGATGTTCTGCAATTAGTTT